>JAJEIY010000044.1 GCA_022828085.1 Acidobacteriota bacterium
CTTCCGGGGCCTCTCGCGGCCTCAAATCGCCACCTTCAGCCCACTTCGGGCACGAATCCGCCGACCTTCCGCTCCTTACTCAGCTCCAACGACCGCCTCTTCCTTCGAAAGTGGCGAAGTCGGGTCCAGACCGGCACGCGCAGCGCTCCGCGCTGCGCACGGCGCAACCTCGCCCACCGTCACAGCATCGACGCCGGAGGTTTCCTAGCTCCGGTCGATAACACGCACCTCCGGTCGATATCCGAGGTCGGCGATCTCGAGGCTCCGGTCGATAACCCGGAGCTCCGGTCGATATCCAGGGCCGGCGGGCGGAGCCTTAGGTCGATGACGCCCAGCTCCGGTCGATATCCAGGGCCGGCGGGTGGAGCCTTAGGTCGATAACGCCCAGCTCCGGTCGGTATCCAGAGCCGGCGGGCGGAGCCTTAGGTCGATAACGCCCAGCTCCGGTCGATATCCGAGGTCGGCAGGCTGGAGCCTTAGGTCGATAACGCCCAGCTCCGGTCGATATCCGAAGCCGGCGGGCGGAGCCTTAGGTCGATAACGCCCAGCTCCGGTCGATATCCGAGGCCGGCGGGCGCAGGCTCCGGTCGATAACGCCGAGCTCCGGTCGATATCCGAGGTCGGCGGGATCAAGGCTCCGGTCGATAGCGCGAAGCTCCGGTCGATATCGAGGGCCGGCGGGCACCGCGGACGGTGCGACCAGGATGCGTCAGTCGTCGATGGGCGGCAAACCGGCAGCCCCCGGCGGCTGGCTCGTGGAGCGGTAGGCCTGCTCCGGGTGCCTGATCTGGTCGGGGATCGTGCGTTCGAGGGCTCCCTCTTCGACCAGCGGACTGAGGTGACGCTTGGCGAGATTCGCGGGGTCGATCTGGAGCAGCAACCCCAAGTCCTCGGAGGTCCGCTCGCCGCACTCGTTCAGGATCCGCCAAACGGTGTATCGCAGCCACGCCTTCCGGGGACGCTTGCCCAGCCTGAGGATCTGTCCGCGCAGGTCTTTCGACAGCTTTGCGAGAGCGTCGGCGCGTCGCCCCGGGGGCACGCCGCGGACGGGCGAGTTGTCCGCCGGGGCGTGTTCTGCAGAGCCGCTGGCCGGCGGGTCTTCCCGGGACGGTTCCGGTTCGGACGGTTCTGGCGGAGACGGTTCCGCTGAGGGCGGTCCCGGTGGAGATGATGCCGGTGGGGGCGGTTCAGATCGGGATGCCTCGTTTGTCGGCGATCCCGCCGGGCCGTGGGAAGCGGAGGCCTCGTCCCGGCTCGCCGGACCGGCGCCAGTGGATGCACGCGCTTCGTCCGTCCCCGAGCCATCCGGAGTTTCGGTGGCCGGCTCCGACCCGGGTCCGGGGGGCGGCCGGTCCCGTTCGGGCGGGGGTTCGCGGTGCCCGGGCTCGTTTTCCCAGATCTTGGGGAAGCGGTCCGCTTCGCGGCCGATGCCCACGAGCAAGAGCGCGGAGCGGAGGAGCAGCCGGTTGCCCTCGGCCAGATGCGCGGCCACCGCGCGGCCCCGGCTCCCGGGTGGGAACGTCCTTTCCAATCGCGCCCTCAACCGTTCCGCGGCCTCGCGCAGTGCTTGGGCAACCCTTGCCGTCTTGCGGAGCGTCTCGGCCGTGCGGCGGAGCGCCGGCCCGCTGTTCGCCCGCAGCCAACGGTAGACCTTGCGGATGCCTTTCGCGGTGTGCGGCACCCAGAGCCACAGGCGACGGAGCCGGGGGCGCGGCTTCGCGAGCCAGTCGCGGATGAGATCAAGGCCGAGGGGCTCCTCGGGCGGCGGCTCTTCGGCAGGCGCCGGATCGCCGAGGAGATTGAGTCCTTCCACGAGGGGCGAGCTTACCGGAGCCGTCCGCCGTTTTTCGTCGGTTTACTGCCCTGTTATGAGTGACTTATTTGTACCTTACGGACGTCGATTACGGACGTAAAGACAACCGGGTCACCCTTCCGGGTCTTGGAGACGTGGAGGGATGCGTGTCGGTGGCGGAAGCTCCGTTCGTTGTCGGGGGTCGGCGACTGGAACCGCCGGTCTTCAGACGGGCACAGCGGGCCCAAAGGCCCGCGCGGCAGTTGGATCCACTTCGTGCGGGCGATCTACTACGTAGACAAGGACATTTCCTTCAAGGACTTCTACCGGGCGCGGTACGACGCCGAGCTCCTCTACGTGCTGAGGTTCTTCCGCCGTTCGGCTCGCTACAGCTCGCCTACGAGGAGGGGCCGGCGCGGTCGAGCGCACTGTGGCGGCCACCGGCCCAGAGTTGTGAGGCGCCGTCGCTCATCACTGCCTCTGATCAAACAGCGACTTCGGCTTCCCACAGCTGCCGTGTGCGCATGTCCACCCACTCGCAGTGCAGATCCAACCGGATTTCCTCGTTTCCAGACGGCACAAGGAACCGCGCCAATCGGGAAGAAATGGGGAAGTAGATTCCACCGAACAACGATTGTAGAGGGCGTTCCAACTTCAAAGCCCCTTCGGCACGCATCACGCCGCCCACGTCCATGGCCACTATCTGATCGAGCCGAATGTCATACTGAAACTGCGCACTCACGCCATCGGACGCAACGAATGTGACTCGGTTTCCGGTCCACACAACGCCGTGCGTATCGCAATCTAGAACCAGGTCTCCATACGCATCGAAAGCCCAATCTGGTAACCGAATGTAGTGCCCACTCAGTCTCGTCCGAGCGTCTTCATCCACGATGAGCAACAGACGGTGCGGCTCCTGCTCGTCAATTTCGGTGGCGGCGTGATCAGCCACATTGATCACGGCGACGTCCTGCTTTGTAACAACCTGGCGCTGTCCTCCCTTGCGAATGACCCCAATATCATCCTTGACCAGTACCCACAGTTCTGACCGGCGCTTCGCGAACAACTCGAGGTTCAGCGCACCGTCTCCAAAGAAACGCGGACTCCACTT
Organism: Acidobacteriota bacterium; assembly: GCA_022828085.1. GTDB lineage: Bacteria > Acidobacteriota > Vicinamibacteria > Marinacidobacterales > Marinacidobacteraceae > Marinacidobacterium. The sequence goes on from JAJEIY010000044.1 coordinate 2,904, forward strand.
CTTGAGTGCCGGTCTAATATACTCGCCACAGAACACTGAGATCAACGAATAGACCAGCGCATTCAGACCTAGTCTCTCTAACTTCGCAACCTCCGGATGCCGGACGTCCACAATTACGTCAATCGGGCCGCGCCCACTTCGCTCCTTGACGAAGGCCGGGATGTCTTCCGTCAGTTTTCCCGCGATAAGCTCAAAGTCTTTGACCTCGTATGATCTGACGATGTTTTGTTCGACCTCAGACAGAAACACTCGCTCAAATATTGTCAGGTCCTCGTACATCTCCGCGCAGTCTATGACCCCGTCAAACGCTTTCCCCCCACAGTACTGCTCGAGATAGCTTCGCTCCGCTGCCTGCCGATACCGGTCCGCGGACAATTGGACGACGATGTGCCCCTGCGCGTGCATGACCTGGCTCAGCGCCTGTTTTCTCGCCGTGCCAAAGAACACAGAGATTCCACCCTCGCGGGCGCGATCCCTGATCGTTCCCAGTGTTGCGTCCGTCCCATCCGCCAGCCGAACGGCGACGTTACTCATCTTCTCGATCAACCCACGCCTACTGATATACCGGAAGATCCTTGTGTGTTGGGCGATTCGATCTGGCGATTCCAGTACAACATCCACAGCCACTTCTTCCAAGAGAGCCACTATCTGCCCAAGTAGCGCCATTGTTCCGGAATCTAGGGAATCTCGACCCGCGGTCGGAACAAACAAGTCGCAGTCCACACGGCCCGAAACGCCAATCGTCGTCGGAACCTGCGTCGCACACAGCTTGAATCCGCGTTTAAAGACATCGATGGGCCCAGCCTCGAGCCGCAGACGTCACGTCATTGAAGTCTCAGTGCCCTGCCAGATGAGCTCCTCTATCGAGGCCACAAGCGTATGCCCGCGATCTTCCCACAGTCTTCCAAGCACCACGATGTCAGCGCGCTGCCATCGGCGGACTCCTTCACCTATTGAAACTAGATTCTCCTGTTGATCTAACGCCTCAAATCGACCACGTGAGATACACTCGCCATTAAAACGAATGTCGATCGGCACGTATCGAACGAAGTCCCGCAGATAGGCTCTTAGCTCCTCGACATTGGGTGCCTCCTTCAATTCGCCTACGACCAGCGTTCCGCGTGGATCCGCGTCGGTCGATTCCTCAAGTGTCACCTTCGGAACTGCCGTGCCGGCACGAGCAATTTCACCTGCCGACAACGAGGTAGCCGTGCCAGTGGGTGAGTTGATGTCCCTCGACGTCACAATCAGTCGATCGCAGACTCCGAAGTTCGCGAATCCACCAATGCCAAACATTCCAACACAGCCCGCCTCTCTCGCCTCGTCACCCCGTTTTCCGCTCGAACCGATTGTCCAGAAGTACCCCTGCAAGTCCCTCTTGGACATCCCTATCCCGTTGTCGCGCACACTCACCCGGCCGCTCTCGACAACAACGTCGATCCGGTACTCCGCCTGACCGGCGCCCTTACCATCCCGCCACGCTTGGATTCGCACCGCGTCGATCGCGTTCTGCACGTTCTCCCGCAGGAATGCATGAGGCGTTTCATAGATCTGCTTGGAGATCGCTCGAAGAACGCTATCGAATTCGATCCCAATCTCGAACGATGACGCGCCGTCAGTCACCTTGTTGCCCTCGTCCCTTCGCAAGAAGCCAGTTGCGCAGCTCCCTGTCTCCGCACTCCTGTACCAACCGCATACCAACCACGACGAACTGTTGAGCCTGGGTCGGGAACCGGCTGATGCCGCCCCGTATCACGACCTCGGCCTCGCCGTAGCGGTTCAGTACCGTTAGGAGCGTCGCCAACGCCGCCCAGTCAGCTGGCTCCGCTAGTTCGGACTTCACCACCTCGCGATACAACTCGATGGCGCGACGTCTGTCGCGCTCCTCGGTCGATCGCGCCAAGCAGAACGCTAGGGACCGCGCCACTCTGACCCTCGAAGCCCCTTCGCTGACGTCGATGGTGCGCTCTGCCAGCCGTCGGGCTCCATCCCAGTCATCAGCCTCCATCAAGTCCATCAACAAGTTGATGGAATGTCGTAGTGGCTCGCTGTCGCCTGGCGCGGGGTGCCTCGCGCTTATCCCATTTTGCATCTCCAAGTACTCCTTCACGAACGGTTCCTTCTCGGACAGCGCCTTCAGCCAACGAGCGAACAAGCGGACCGGGACGCCATGTGTGCCAAGGACATCGGCGAGAGGCTTGCGCCCGTGGAGCAGCCGGACAACACGACCGACGCCCCTGAAGTCTCTAGCAATGCGTCTAAAGGACGCATCGTTAACGCCGTCCGCGGAGTCCCAGTTGCCAAACGCCACGGCGCCGTCTGACACGATAGGGACGTCAGATGCCCACCCCAAGAGCAACGATGAGAGATAACCGGATATGGCGTCCGCATCACTACAGTATGCTCCAATCGCCTGGGCTAGTTCCTCGACGGTACAAAGACATGGTCCAACTATCTTGTGACGCAAGTTCCGCTTGGACTCGTACTCGTACTCACTTGTTTGTGGGTTGTATTCGATAAACGCCACTTCGATTTCGCCGGTCAGTGGGTCGAACTCGACGCTAGTGTACGTGTTCCGAAATATGCGCGATTGGAATGAGGCGCCGGCTGTGATGGTGATGCATCGTCCGCTCTCCGCAACGGCTTCTGTCACTTCGGGGTCATGCATGTGGCCGCAGTGAATGAAGTCACATGCGTCCTCTAGTCTGCGACGCACCGGACGCTGGTCGAAGCGTCGGAGAAGGTCGAAAGGATGATGTTGAAGACTCAGGACGAGGTGGGGCGAATTCCGAGCGGCCATGTCGATGGCACTCTTTACTTGACTCTCTCCAACTAGAAGCCGCCCCTCGTCGCTCGCACCGCCCTCCGACAACCACGAGGAGTTCAATCCGATAATGCCAATACGCAAGTCGTCAATTTCGAATGTCGAAACATAACCAAGTGTGTCGTCTGTGTACTCCCTATCCTGTCGTTTTCGCAGGAACGAATCCTCGAATTCTCGATAGTTCTCCTGTCGACGTAGAAGCGCACTTCTCTCGTCATCGTCCGCGAGGAACTTGTATACGTCCGCTTGGCTTTGGATGTGAGATCGCACACCCTGGAAACACATCTTGCTCCTCTCTCGTTGCACGTCGTGATTCCCAGGAACGCAGAAGACTCGATTGCGGGGGAGCCCTATCGACGAAACTAGGTCGCCAAGAAAATCTGTCACGAGCCCGTACTCCGCGCTCTTGCCCGAGAACGCCAAATCTCCGGTTGCGACTACAAAGTCCACCGTCGCTCCCGCTGCGCATCGCCTGCTGATTTCGCTGAGCATTGCCGATAAGACAGCTCTTGGCGGCGCATCCTCTGCTTCCCGCATGTGCAAGTCGGAGATGTGCAGCCAGCGTACCGTGCGCATCGTTCTATTCTTACGGAGTGCGGTCGAGATAGCACGAGGTGTTATGACGGCGGAGGCGCATGGGTGCCCGCGTTCCGTACGCGACGCGCGGGACGTCGAGATCGGGGGCTGCGTCGAATCCGAGAATCTTCGCGGTCCGTTGGCCGCGCCGCCTTCCGTTGACGATGTCCGCCGGTGGGACTGCCCGGACCGGTCCTGGTCGTTGCCGGCGTACAGTTAGAAGATCCTGCGCGGCGAGGCAGAAGTTCACAGGCTAGACCACCGAAAAAACAGCATGGCCGAATCCTGGCTGCAGAACCAACTGCTCACCGGTCAAGAGCTTCTGCCTGAAACGCCATCGTCGTCGCACAAACACCGGATCTCTGCCAGTAACCCGAACTGTTAGCTGCGCTGGCCACGAATGCGCCTCCTGGATTATGAGCCGGGAGTTCGGACGGAGTGCACAACCGGACTTCTCCAGATGGACAGCTTCTGGTCGTCGGCAAAACTCCAGAGGTCGGTCTAGGTGCAACACCCGATAGATAACCTCGGTGTTCGTTTCGAGAGCAACGAGGGACTCAAGGGACTCGTTCTCCGGCCTTTTCGCCTTCTTTATGGCGCGCGGGACAATCCAAAGCAGGAGTTTCAGGACCAACGATTCCGGAAACGTGAAGACCTGCTCCCACAGATCAGTCATGGGCTCCACCAGCAGTGAATGCTGGGCTCGAAGCCGTAGGGGACGCTCCTTCCGCCACTACCAGCCCCGATGCGCACGCTGCGCGGACTATTCGCAACCCGCCAGAGTGGGATGGAGAGTAGACCAGGCGGCCCAGGATCCTGACGAAGTGCGGCAACTCGCTCGCCTGGCAGGGCGGCGGCCCGGCAGCGGGGCTGGCGTAGGAATCGATGAGGCAAGCGACGTGGATCCGTCCGAAAGATGCGGTAAGGCCTCCTCATTGGGCTCGTCGTCACCGCCCCTAGGTTCCGGACAATCCGAGTAAACGCGGGGGCTCCGCGTCACCGAAAAAACTCGCGAACCATTGACTTCGCTGTTTCTGGATCTCTGGTGGCTTTCTCCTCGCTAGCCCACAATCGACCGGGGTGGAGGGTGTCCCACCAGCTTCGCTCGCCACTCCGGCGTGCTTTGCCAGAGTCGTGCTTGCCGAATCCTTCAAGACATACGTTCCAAACCGGCCGGTAGTTGTCGATCAAGGATCGCTCGGCTAAGGGGATCCAGACTGGTTCGACCGCGAGAGATCTGAAGAGGAAGTCAGTCACAACGAGATTCGTGGCCGCTTCGATCGAGCTGGCGTGCTGCTTGAGCCGTGTGTTCAGTGCCGGCCTTTCCGTATCGGGGCGCCCACCCTTTCTTCTTCCGGGCGGGTCGGCCTTCCCCACATAGATCGGCCGTCGGCCCCGAGAAATGGGCTCGTACAGGTCCATATCGCCCGTGTAGAACAAGGCGTAGATTCCCGGGCCATCCAGCGGTGGTCCACTGCCGTCCAGAAGAGTCTCGAGGGGCCGTTTCTCTACCCTTTCAAAGTGCGAAGCAAGTCCCGACATCAGGTTCTCGTACGTCAGAGGATCGTAGAGTCCCACCTTCATGGTTGGCGCAATTCCACTATGGACTCGTAGAGTCGAGTACCTTTGGACGAGCCCTCCCGAACGCTTGTGTTGACGATGCTGCTGCCTACGCGCGTATCACGAGGAACGTGAATATCCACAAGCTCTAGACCACTCTCAACCGCGATTTCGCCTAGGGACTCGTCGGTGGCAATCGGAACGCCCAGCAGGATGCTATTGCCAATTGCAATCAGAGCGGTCCCGCTAGGCCGCAGGCACCACCGCATTCCGGAAGCAAATCGGGCGCAGTCGTTGACGTATCGCGCCGCGTAGTTCGCCCAACCGTTTCCGCCATAGACGCCCGTCTCGGGATTCTTGAGACCGACATCCGCGATCACTTGGCGCAGGCGTGGACTTGTTGTCTCGGGAGTGAGCTCGATCCAGTCGTGGGAGCGAACATTCTGCCAGTAGCCTACCAAAGTTGAGTTTCTCTAGATCCTCTAGATCGTGGGTCTGGCGCAGAATCTCTGCAAACGGAGCTGAGGTCGGGTGTTTCTGTTGGAGCGGCAGTTGTTCAGACACGGGGGGGCGACGTAGTAGCAATGTCGACACTGCCTTCCTCCATAATCTCTTAGCCATACACAGTGCTAAACACTGTGCTCTGGCGGTCAGGGTGATCAACCAGTGGAAGGCGGTCGAACGGGCCCTGCGAACCCTGGCCCGGCCTGCCGGAGAGGACGGCGATGCACGTTGGGTTCCTCGGTCACGGAACGGGCTCGGCCCCGACGGCCGCCGACTATCTCGTCGGCGAACGCGACGCCGCCGGCCGGGTACGCCCCGGCGTCGAGATCCTGCGCGCCAACCCCGACCACGTGGCCGACGTTGCCGACTCGCTGGAGTTTGTCCGCCGGCACACCTCCGCAGCGATCGCGTGGGCGCCGGAAGACCGGCCGACCGACGCGCAGATCGGAGCCGTCCTCGACGAGTTCGAGAGACGGCCTGGGCGGGGACTGGAGCCGGAGCTCTACGGCTGGACGGCGGTCCTGCACCGCGAGCACGGCACCTGGGTCCACGTGCACGTCCTCACTGCACGCTGCGATCCGGAGACCGGGCGCAGCCTGAACATCGCTCCCCCGGATGGGAGAAGACCTTTGGCCCCTGGGCGACGCCTTCAACCACCAGCACGGCTGGAGCCGTCGCGACGACCCCGCGCGGGCTAGCGCGCACCAGCCCGGCCATCGCGTTTACATCGAGGCCAAGCGGCTGCGAGCCGGCTTGAGCACGAAGCGGGTCCGCGCGAACTGATCCGCGACAATCCCCTGCAGCGAGTCGGACACCGTGTAGTGCGGTGCCGCGCCGACATGGTCGCCGCTCTGAAGGAGGCCCGCCTGGCGAGAGCTTGCGCCGTCGCGAACGACGCGCTGCGTCCATCGAAACAGATACGGCGGCGCCGGCCGCGCGGATTCGCGGGATGCTCCTGAACGCCTGGCTGCGGCCCCTAGTGGTCGGCCTGACTATCTTCCTCGGGATCAGCGGCGGGAGTTGGGCGCTGACGCACTGGCTCTCGGTGAGCATCCAGAGCGGGCTCGAGACCATGGCGGGGCTGACGGTGCGAATCGAGCAGACCCGCGAGACAATGACCGAGATCGAGGACACGGCGTGGGGCGTGACACCGCGGCAGATCGACGGGGAGTGGTTTGTGGGGCTGCCGGACGGGACGCTGGACCATCCGCCCTGACCGTGGGCGGGCGGCCTGCATTGAAGCTCTCGAGGGAGTGAGGGATCTCTACGAGCGAGCTAGAGGGGCATTCCACGGCGGCCTTCGAGAGCCTGTGCGCGCACTACGAGCGGGAGCAGCGGCGGCGACGCGAGCAGATCGAGGCCTTGCAGCAGCGAATCGAGCGGCAGCCGGCGGAGGACGCGACCTTGCGGAAGCAGTCGAGCGGCTCGACGGGCAGGTGAGAGGCTTGGCCCGGGACCACAGGACGCTCGCCGCGACGTTGCGCGGTCGCTGGACGTGATCCGCCGAAGTGGCCGGACACGGGATCATGGTCGGAGCCGCTGATGCACCTCCGGCGGCGCGTCCGCTCGGCCGGCGAAGCCTCAACCCCCCGGCAAACAACGACTTAGCGGGTGCTGTGGGCCGGATCGAGTAAGGTTGGGAATCGGTGACCGTTTCCGTCGTGTCCATGCGCCAAGCTTCGGGAACCATGCCCAACCACCCCGAATCGCGCCAGCTGGATCGTAGCCCCCTGTCCGAACCCCACGGAACTCTCCCCACCTCAGCGCTCTCGGACCCGGGCACTGGAGTAAGTGCCTCGGTGCCAGCCAAGGCACTCAGCCCGGGGATCCCGCGACCGCCAGGGACTCGGCAGCTCAGCCAACGCACGCTATTTGGCGAGACCCGCCTTCCTTCCGCGGCCCAACCCGGATCTGGGTTCCTTGATCCGGCGTTCGCGGCCAATAAGACGCAACCCGTACATCGCTGGGTACCGTGGATCGCGGGATTCTCGAAGGAATTCGTTGCTGGTGCGGTCGACCGCTTCCTACCGTCTAAAGGCCGGGTCCTCGATCCGTTCGCTGGCGTAGGCACGACCCTGCTAGAGGCTGTCTTGGCGGGCCATGATGCAGTGGGTTTCGAAATCAATCCCTACGCTGCCTTCGCCTGCCAGACCAAGCTCGACGCCTTCACCGCCGACCCGGAAAGCCTGCGGGACCAGGCAAACCGGTTCTTGGGATTCCACACCCGGAACAGAGCCCGGAAACCAAGATCGGTCCCACCTCCCGGATTCCGAACGCGCGAGGCGTTCTACCACCCCAAGATCCTCCGCAAGGTGCTTCTGTCCTTGGATTTCATCGACGAGATCCGGGACCCACAGGCGCGCGACCTCTTCCGCCTCGCCTTCGCGGCGACGATGGTCTCCTATTCGAACTACTCCTACGAGCCCAGCCTTGGTCGCAAGGCAGCGGTCGGTCGAGTCGCGGCGACCGAGTTCCCCGTCGAGGAGTCCATCGCAGCCCGCCTGTTGGACATGTCAACTGACATCTGTTGGTTCCGGGAACAACAGGGAAACCGGCGGCCCCGCCGACGGGTCGTGCTTGACTCCTTCTTCACTGCTTACCGGAGAGTTGCCAGAGACTCGGTGGACCTGATCGTCACGTCGCCACCCTACCTGAACAACTACCACTACAACCGCAATACGAGACCCCAGCTCTACTGGCTCGGACTGGTGGAGTCCACCCGGGAGCTGAAGGAAATCGAGCAGCGGAACTTCGGGAAATTCTGGCAGACCGTCAGGGAGCAACCCAACGTAGAGCTTGATCCTGAGATCGCCGAACCAGAGATCATGGACACCCTCAACGAACTCCGCGCCAAGACTCCGGAAAAGGGCGTTTACGGTGGGCGGGGTTGGGCGAACTACGCTGCCACCTACTTCAACGACTGCCTGCGTTTCGCGCGCGGGACCCATTGGTGCCTCAGACCAGGAGCCTCAGCGCTCGTGGTAGTCGGGAACAGCATTCTCCAGGGGATCCCGGTCCCCACGGACCGCTTCCTCGCGCAGATCGCAGGAGCGGCTGGCTTGGAGACCGTCGCCATCCATATTCCCCGCAGCACTCGCGTCGGAAATAGCATCATCAACTCAGAAATTCGCGTCGGATCGGCTGGCCGGAAGAATCGGCTGTACGAGGCGGTCGTGGAATTGAAGAAACCTTAACGTTCCGCCGTTCCGATCTCCTGACGGTCTAGTTCCGTTCCTGTGTCTGAAAAACCCGCCGCCAAAGACACGCTGTCGCACGTTCTCGCGCGGCTTGAGCTTGAACTCGCCAATCTGAACGAGGTCACGCAACGAGGTGCCAGCCAGAGGGCTCGTAGGTCTGCGGAAAAGGGACTCGCCGCGCTTATCTCGCGTGCCGAGTGCCTAAGGAGGCAACTCGACCCCACCGTTTATCCTGAACTGGTTCTCGACCCCGCGAAGCCGAGCGTCGTTGCACGGCTGATTGCCTTGGTTCTCTTGGCGCAACCTCGGATCCCCCTCCGCGATTCCGTGTCCGCTTACGGTTCCGGAATCTACGCCCTCTACTACAACGGACCATTCGCCAGCTACTCCCCCATCCGGGCCTCGGAGACGCCCATCTACATCGGAAAGGCGGACCCGGCAGACCCAAACGCCGGGACGCCACGAGCCCAAGGCGACCGACTGTCGCGACGCCTCAAGGACCATATTCGAGCGATCCGTGCCGCCGAAGGAGGCGGGACGTTGTCGCTCGCCGACTTCGAACAGCGGTCGCTCGTGATCCAGACGGGTTGGCAATCAGCAGCCGAGGAATACCTCATCGGGCTCTTCCGTCCGGTCTGGAACAGGGAGACAGACATCTGCTACGGCTTCGGTAAGCACGGGGATGCCCCGAAAACGCGAGCCAACCAGCGCTCTCCGTGGGACACGCTGCACCCCGGACGTGCGTGGGCGCATCGAGATCCCGACATGCCAGACGCACGCCCGACACAGACGATCATTGACGATATCGAGCGACACTACGGGAACACGCCGGTCTATCGCGACCTCGATGAGATTGTCCGGGTCTTCATGCAGGACCTCCGACAACTGCAAGGTTAGTTCGTCCGCCCGGCACGGTTGACCAGTACGGAGCCACGATTGGCTTGACCGACCCGCCCTTGGAACCAGGGGAAAAGCCCGTACCGGCAACCCAGCAGTTCCTGATGCTGGTGAAGTTCTTCGACAAGAAAGAACATGCCGAGGGAATGATGGATGGGACAATTCGGGCGGGAAGGTTGAAGTGTTTCAGGAAGACGGAGGACGCGGCCAGGCGTGACAACCTAGAGGGGACCATTCTGCTGGAAGGTGTGACGCTCACGGTCACGACTGACGAAGGCGATTCAGTTATCGTGAAACCGGAAGACCTCGCAGCGCCAATTGAGATGCGGCTGGATTGGATTGGCGATCTAAATGTGTTCTGTATGACGGGATTTCGACCGGAGGGTCCTCATCCGTGGCCCTCGTGGTCTGCCGTTGACCAGCTCATGGACCAAATTGCGGCGTCGCTGCCTTCCTGTCGGAAGTTTGGGAAGCACGCGGTGGTGATCACGCACCGCAGTGAGTTTTTGGCGCGAATCCGACGGGCCGCTGAACGCCGAAACTGGCAGGCTAGGGGGGACTTCGTCTCCTACTACGACTCCTATCCTCCAGATGGGGAAGGCACGCGGTCATTTGCTCCGGCATTCTTGAAGCCAAGGGACTTCTGCATGGAAAGGGAGTTTCGGATCGCCCTCAACACCGGAACGACGGGAGATCACCCGGTCTGTCTTGACATCGGTGGAATACGAGACATCAGCTTTTACATCGAGACGAAGAAGCTAGCCACGATGGATGTGGCGTTGAGGGATGGCAGGACTGGGGAGGTTATCTCCAGAGAGCGCTGAGGCTCTCGCGCGATCAGGTCGAGGGAGGCCGGGGTTCAGGCCCATACCCCGACGACCGAATGCTTACCGGAGCTGCTCTGGCTTTCCCCTTTACGACTCGGTGCCGCCGACGCGATGCGGCAGTGATACGGAAACTGATACCCGCCAACAACGGCACTACCTAAAACGATGGTATGTCAATGACATATGCCGCTGGGGCCGACCTCTGGTCGGCATCGCCGGGCGCAGCGAGGCGAAATCGCACACCCCCAGGGAGCCAACTGCGGCTCTCACGTCCCCATCGCGCGGCCTAGGACGGCATGACCCGCGTGCTTAGACCCAGCGGACTCGACGGGGCCGGGTCTCAACCCAACGACAGAGACATGCCCCGGTCGGCGAACCTCTCCACCTAGTGCACGCTGCTGGAGGGTCCGGCGGGCCGGCTGAACGCCTCGGACGCGCGGGTAACGCGGGAGAGCGAGCAAAGCGCACCCACTCGGCTGGCGCCGTGGGCCACACGCACGGGACCGTTAGCGGGTTTACGGCCTGCCACGCACCACTCCATGGCGGGGCCGCCCGCTAGCGACGCGCGCCGCACGGCTCAGTCGCCTCAGCATTCCTCAAGTCGAGTCTCCGACAAGGATTAGACGCCAGGTGCATCTCCCTGTTCGTCTACGCTTCCTCCGGCAGCGGTTTCGTCTTGATGTCGTTGATTGCATCCAGCAGCTTCAGCGTCGCCGCGCCGTCAAGGTTCATGCCCTCGTACCGGACCTCGTAGAGGCCTTGGAGGTTCGACGGTAGCGCAATGCCGTCCTTGACAAGAAGAATGAACCTCCGGCCATAGAGCGCCATCGAGGCACCGATCTCGATCAGGACGTTTTCGTTCAACAGGAAATGGTCACCCGCATCGCCATCATGAATCACTCTCTCCGCGTCGACATGAATGATCGCTGCTCCAGAAGAACGCATGTCTCCGAGAACCTTGTCCGGGATTGGTTGAGAGACTGTGCTCTGTTCCCCCGACACTACTGGTTCTAGTTCACCGTACTTCAACAACTTCTTGATGATCGGAAGTACGGACGTGTTCTTTCCGTGAGCGATGAAGACTCGTTTCTTCCTACCTTCAAGGGGAGAGCGTTGCCCACTGGCGCCTAGGTCCTTCCCACCCTCCGTCGGTGGCTCTTCGAACTCCGTGACGACCGCCGATCCATTTGACGAAACACCACTCTGTACATCTTCCGTCGACGCTCCGTTTGCCGCGGTCACACCGGTCAGATTCACATAGTCGCGACCCTTAATGTTGCTCAGAAGGCCAAGGTCTCTAGCGCTCGTGGTCACCAAATCCAGCGTCTTCTGTGTCCGCTCTCGCGGTACGCCCATGTCCTCCAAAACGTTGATCGCGATCCCTTGTTTGGGCATCGGCGATCCATCGTACTTCGTCAGAAACTGACCAAGGACCCGTGGTCGGAGTAGCGCTTCCCGTCGGGCCACGATTTCCCCTCCTTCTTCAACAGGACGGACAATTCGCCTCGCCAAATCTGTAAGTTCAATGTGGTCGGCGTTGTACCCGCCATTCGTCAGGCCATACGCAATGGATGCCCCGCAGAGGCTCCGGAATGGGCCAGACGTCGGCTGCATGTTGAGAGCAGTGGCGACGTTCAAGGGCTTGGTTGGCTGCGAAGCGTACTGCTCCGCGATCGCGGCCGGAACGCGTAGAGCCTGGTCGAGACCAACGCTCGGGACGTCGACCTGCTTGACGCGTGTCCGCTGTTGATTGCCTTTTTGGCTAAGTGTTTTCTTCATTGTTCTTTACTCCTCCCTTGGTACGGGTCGTTACGGATCTTGTCGTCCGAAGAAAGGCCTCTGGAGGGACGTCAATCCCACGTGAGGCGAAAAGGGCCCTTGGCGCATCCTAGGCTCGCTCACTCGATCTCTATTTTCGGCAGCAGGGTGCGGATCTTCGCCAACAGCACGCGGCGTCCTGCGTTGCTGCTGAACGATCCGGCGGCGCCGAGCGAACCGACGCGCCAGAAATCAGGACCGCGTGCGAGTTCGCCTTCGGGGGTTTCTCCCTCGAGTTCACCCAGTGGTTTCGCGAGAACGCGCGCGTAGGAACTGGGCTCGATCACGGAGTTGCCGGAAGACCTCACGTGCTCGATCACAGACAACAGCAGTACATGCATGGTTATTACGCCGGTCTGCTTCTGGATCGCGTAGTCGCCGGGGCTCTCGAAACAATCGGGTACCGCTGCTTGGATGCCACGCCAGTACGCTCCGAGGATCTTGATCTGATTGTCGGTCGTGAGGTTGGAGAAGAATGGTGACGAGAGCAACTGTTTCAGGGAGTTGACCATCCCACCGTTGTTGACGGTTGTCGTACCTACGGGATCGCCGGGGAATCGGATCCGAGCTCTCCAGACGGAGGATTCCGCCCCGAGTCGCTCGACGATCGTCTGCCCTGCAACCTTCCACCTCTCACCGCGTTCTTCAAGAGCGATCGAGAGTGTTGGGTCGTGCTCCGCTTGCTGCTTGAGCAGGTCGTACGCGAGGTCCGTACGCACCGACTTGGCAGTTGAGTTCACGACATAGAATTGCTCCATCTCCTCATGCTCACTCGTACCTAGAACACAGACGAAGGGAACCTTGAAACCGGACCACTTCTGGGAGTCCTCTTCAACCAGGCGACGCAAGGATTCCACACGATGTTGCCCGTCCACGACGTTCAGGCTGCGCTTTCCCAGCTTCAGTCGGAGGCCGTTTTCGTCGTTTTCCAGCAATGCGCCGGTGTCATCGCGCATGCTCAGGAAGACCGCAGTTGGAAGGTCAACGCGACCCATGCGGAGGTCTCGCTCCAGTCGGTTGACCCGCGTCTGCGACACCTCTCGTTGATACCCAGTCTTCGTTCGGGTATCACGCCGCGGGACCGCATGCCGGGCGATGAGCGTGCCTGCGTCCAGCACGCCCACAACCACCCGAGATCCCTTCCGGAGCGGACGTGACTCGATGACGGGTATGTCCTTCGTGTGTTGGTTCATTTCTGGTTTCTCCTTGTCTCCCCTGCTTCTCGATAAAGGCATCCGGTTGGGCGCAGGGGGTAAGACCCGCCTCGAACTGCCACGTTGCGATGATGGTAGTTCATGGCGGACCCGATGTCAAGACCCGATATGTGGATCCACACTTCGGCGCCGAATGAACGGGTCCTGCAACTGACAACGAGCGATTTCGCTGCGCTGCGCGCAGCGGTGCCGGCCTGAGGATCGGGCTTCCCAACCAGCCGTGCTCTGCACGCTGGTGGAGGCGGCGGGAATCGAACCCGCGTCCGAAAGCCTTCGACAACGACGTCTACATGCATATCCGGGTTGTGGCGGGAATCCGCGCCCGGAGGCGCCCTTCCCTGTTTCGGCCCCGCGGCGCATCAACCCGGCGAATCGCGCCGTAGGACCTATCCCTGAGTCTCACCGGCGGCTCGGGAGGACCGCCGGCCAAGCCCGCCTGGTCGACGTCCTTTCCCGCCCGGCAGGCGTGGTCAGGAAGGACGTGGCTTAAGCAGCCAGTGCCAGATCAGTGTTGGCGTTTGTGGTTTTTCCACCATTTACGGGAGATGGACCCCCGACATGCAGTCGTTGCTTCATGTACCTTCGTCGAACCCAGTACGCCCCCTCCTCGCGCGAGTCAGGCGGTAATTCCGAGGCCGAAAACCGGCCCCGGATCCCGGTGGGGACAGGTGCCCCGCACCCAGGACCGCGTCGCGAATCGGCTACGATTGTAGCAGCCTGTGAATGACGTCACGACCGGCGATCTACCCCGGCTGGAACGGTCCCTTGGTGGGGGGAACTTTCAGGATCGGCGTCGGCTGCGTGGGGTGGTGGGGGTGAGAAACGGGGGGTCATCAGGGCGGGTTTCGCGCTGCCGCGCGATGCCGGCCGGAGGCCGGCGCTCCGAGCGGGGGACGCCATCTCCGCTGGTGGGCTCCGCGCCGGGGCTGGAGCCACCTGTTTCTGGGTGGGGTTACGACGTGCGCGGCGCGGAGCGCCGCGCGTGCCGGTCTGGAGACCGGCGTTCCAAGCCGGCGGTGCCATCAGGGCGGGTTTCGTGCTACCGCGCGATGCTGGCCGGAGGCCGGCGCTCCGAGGCGGGGGCGCCAGCTCCGCTCCGGAGCATCACGCCGAGGCAGGAGCCACAAGTTCTGGGTGGCGTCGCGACGTGCGCGGCGCGGAGCGCCGCGGTGCCGGTCTGGAGACCGGCGTTCCAAGCCGGGGGTGCGAAGTGGGGGAGTAGCGATGCGCGCTCCGCTCGCCGGGGGCGGGCTGTGCCGGCTGAAGCCGGCGTTCCAAGCCGGCGGTGTGATGTGGGGGAGGAGCGGGGTGCGTTTCGCGCGCTGCGCGCGCGATGCCGGCCGGAGGCCCGCGCTCCGATCGTTGCCGCCTTTGTCTTTCTGCTGGCGGTTCCGGTTGGGGTGGGTGGGGAGACGCCGGAGGAGTTCTCGGGGATTCCTTGGGAGTCGCTGGAGGAACTGCCGGATGGATTGGCGGCGGTACGACGTGCGGCCACCATCCAGTCCCGGACCGACCGGCAGAAAGCGCTGGCGGCGATCGCCGATGACACCGCCGTTTCGGCCCGGAGCCGGGCCGCGGCCTCGTACCGGCTTGGCGCGGACGCGCTGCGGCGGGGTCGGTGGACGGAAGCGGAGGAGCGGCTCACCGCTCCGGTGCTGGCGGACAGCGAGTTGACGGCGGACGCGCTGCACATCCTCGGGAGGAGCCTTCCCGGGGTCCGCCGCAGCGACGGGATCGTGCTGCTCCGCCGGGTGCTGGACGAGTTCCCGGACTACGGCGACCGGGACCGCCTGCGGTTCGATCTGGGACGCCGGCTGGCGCGCGCGGGGTCGCGGGAAGAGGCGCTGACCCACCTGGATGCGGCCATCGCCGATGGTGGCTTCACGCTGCGCGGGGAGGCGCTGGCGGCGAAGGCCGCAGCGCTTGAGCGGTTGGGGCGGCGGGAGGAGGCGGCCCGTGCCCTCGAGGTCCTGTACTACGACATGCCGACGCACGGGGAGTCGCTTCCCGCGGGCCGGCAGCTCTCGAAGCTCTACAAGCGGAGCGACGTCAGGACGCCTTCGGACGCCGAGAAGTACCCGCGGGCGATGCGGCGGGCGGCGGGTTTCGCTCGGGCCGGGAACCACCGGAAGGCCCACGAGAACTACCTGGAAGTCGCGCGGCGCTTCGCCTCGGCGGCGGACAGCGAGTTGGTGCGGCTGCGCATCGGGGTGGCGGAGCACCACCGGCGGCGGCTGAGCGCCTCGCTGCGGACGCTGGCGCGCATCAAGCGGCCGGATCTCCTGCCGGAGGCCCTCTACTACCGGGGCGAGTCGCTGCGGCGGCTCGAACGGCGGACCACCCAGCAGCGGGTTCTCGAGGAACTGCTGGCGCTGGAGCAGGAACACCCGTTCGGGGAACGGGCGCTTTACAGCATGGCCCGCGCGCAGCTCGCGAAGAACGACCGGGTGGCCGCGCTGCCGTTCCTCGCCCGGCTGGCCGAGGCGTATCCGACCGGCCAGCACGGACTCTTCGCCCGCTGGCACGTGCTCTGGGACCGGTACCGCAACGATGATCTCGACGGGACGGCCGCGGAGTTCGAGCGGGCGGCGCGCGAGAACCCCGGCGAGTTCATGGCCGGCCAGTTCCTCTACTTCGCCGGCCGGTCGCGGGAGCGGACGGGGGATCCGGAAGGCGCGGCGGGGCTCTACCGGGAGGTCTTCGTCGGCTACCAGAACTCGTTCTACGGGAGGATGGCCGCGGAACGCCTCGAGGCGATGGGCCGGGCGGAGGACCTCGCCAACCCGCTGAGCGAGCCCCATCGGCTCCTCGAGAAGTTCCGGGTCCGGCGCGCGGCGGAGGCGGCGCGGATCGAGGAGCTCTACGCCGCCGGGTACGGCGAGCGGGCCCGGGACGCGGCGCTGGCCGCGGCCCGGCGCGGACTGCCCGACGACCCGGCGTTCGAGGCGATGCGCGCCTGGCTGCTCGCCGACGACAACAAGGCGGTCCAGGCCATCCAGGCGCTCCGGCGCGCCGCGCCGTTCCACACCTCCGCCGCCGGGGAGGCCCTGCCCGACGCCTGGTGGCGCATCCTCTATCCGCTGAACTTCGAGGAGCGGATCCAGGAGCGCTCCGATCACTGGGAGCTCGACCCCTACTGGGTCGCGTCGCTCATCCGGCAGGAGTCGGTGTTCGTCCCCCGCACCCGCTCGCCGGTCGGGGCGCGCGGGCTGATGCAGGTCATGCCGGCGACCGGCCGGGCGCTCGCCCGGCTCGAAGGGGTCAGCTACCGCACCTCGCGGCTCTACGACCCGGGGGTGAGCATCCGCTTCGGCACGCGCTACCTCCGCCAGCTCCTGGACCGGTTCGCGGAGCGGCCGGAGCTGGCGCTCGCCGGCTACAACGCCGGACCGCACCGGGTGCGGGACTGGACCGACATGAACATGGCGATCCCCGCCGAGGTGTTCATCGAGGAGATCCCGTTCACCGAGACGCGCAACTACGTGAAGCTCATCATGCGGAACGAGAAGATCTACCGCCGGCTGTACCCCGAACTCGGCAAGACGAAAGAGACGGGCAGCCAGTGAGCGAGACGCTGGCGGCGCGCCGCCGCGGCAGCCGGAAGGCCGCGCAGTTCACCGAGTCGGTGATCCGGGAGATGACCCGGCTCTCGATGCAGTACGGCGGCGTGAACCTCGCCCAGGGATTCCCGGACTTCCCGGCCCCCGCCGAGATCAAGGAAGCCGCCGTCGAGGCCATCCGCCGGGACATCAACCAGTACGCGATCACCTGGGGCGCCAAGTCGCTGCGCGACGCGCTCGCCGAGCGCTACCGGGCGCTCTACGGCATGGACGTGGACCCCGAGCGGAACTTCACGGTGGCCTGCGGCTCGACCGAGGCCATGATCGCCACGATGCTGGCGGTGGTGGACCCGGGCGAGGAGGTCATCGTCTTCGAGCCGTTCTACGAGAACTACGGGCCGGACACCATCCTCTCCGGAGCGGTGCCCCGCTACGTCCGCCTCCACGAGCCGGACTGGACGTTCGACGAGGACGAGCTGCGGGCCGCTGTCAACGAACGCACCCGGGCGGTCATCGTGAACAGCCCGCAGAACCCGAGCGGCAAGGTGTTCGGCGAGCGGGAACTGTCCCGGATCGCGGCGCTCTGCACCGAGCACGACCTGATCGCCTTCACCGACGAGATCTACGAGTTCATCACCTACGACGGCGCCCGGCACATCCCGATCGCGACGCTGCCCGGGATGGCGGACCGGACGGTGACGATCAGCGGGTTGTCCAAGTCGTACTCGGTGACCGGCTGGCGGGTCGGCTGGACGGTGGCCAGCGAGGATCTGAGCGCCGCGATCCGCAAGGTGCACGACTTCCTGACGGTCGGCGCGGCGGCACCGCTCCAGGAGGCGGGGGCGGCGGCCCTGCGGCTGCCGGAGAGCTACTACGAGGAACTGCGGACGGGATACGAAGAGCGGCGCGACCTCATGGTGTCCGGTCTGACCGAGGTCGGCTTCCGCTGTTTCGAACCCGGCGGCGCCTACTACGTGATGACGGACATCTCGGACTTCGGTTTCCCGGACGACGTGGCCTTCGCCGAGCACCTCGTGAAGACGGTGGGGGTGGCCGCGGTGCCGGGGTCGAGCTTCTACGCCGATCCCGCGGCGGGCAGCCAGCGGCTCCGGTTCACCTTCTGCAAGAACCGGGAAACGCTCGTGGAGGCGGTCGAGCGGCTCCGGCGACTCCGTTGAACCGCCGGGTCGCCGCGGCGTTTGTCGCGGTGTCGGCCGCGGCGGCCCCCGCCGGGTGGGCGCAGCCGCCGGGTTCCGGCGAGCATGCGGAGGCGAGGCGCCTGCTGGACGCGGGGGATGGGGATGCGGCGCTGGAGAGCGCCTTCGCGGCGATTACCCGCTCCGACCACTTCGAGCCGACCGACTGGAGCCAGGAGGTCCCGGAGGGGCGGATCGTCCTCGACGAGTTCACCGGCGCCGCGAATGCCGCGTACCGGCTGCGGCGGGCGGCGTACCGGGTGACGCTGGGCGACGCGCTGGCCGCGACGGGCGACGCAGGCGGAGCGGCGCGGGAGTACCGGCGCGCCATCGCGCTGGATCCGAGGCCGGAGACCTGGCGCCGGCTGGCGGACCTTCCGGGAATCCCGCTGTCCGGGCGGGTCGATGCGCTCCTTCGGTCGTGGGCGCGGTCGGGAGGATCGGACGAGGAAGCGCTGGAGCTGTTGCGGGAGACCGGCGCCTTCCGGACCGAGAACGGGCTGGCGGCGGCGCTCGACCGGTTCCGCTTCCGGGCTCCCGAGACCTCGCGGCGGCGTCCGCCGGAGGGGACGACCCCCTACGAGGGGACCTTCCCGAGCCTGTCGCTGGCCGTGGAGGGCGGGGTCTGGTCGAGCGAACGCTCGTTCGGCGAGGGCCGGCCGCTCGTCCTTTACTTCCCTGCGGACGGCTGTCCCCGCTGCGGCGAGGTGCTGGACGAACTGCAGAGCGCGCTGCGGGGGCAGCCCGTGGACGTGATCGCGGCGGTGTCCGACGCCGACCTCGCCATCCTGACGCGGATCGCCGGGTTGACGGGCGCCGGGTTCTTCATGCCGGAGCCGCAGTCGGCCTCCACGCGGTCGCGGATTCGGGAGCGTCCCATCGGGCACGTCGTCCGCCGGGACACCGTTGGCTTCCGTCCCGATGCGAACACCGGCGGCACCCTCTGGCTGGCGGCGCGGGCGGGGCTCTCCGTCTGGCGACTCCCGCTGGGCGGCGGCTCGGTCCGCCGCGACCTGACCGCGCTGTTCCGGTTCCTCGACGACTCCCCCGTCGAGGGCAGCGGCGCGGCGCTGGTGGAGGTCCCGGACGACGCGGCGGGGATGATCGAGGTCCTCCGCCGGCTCGCCGCCGGCTCCGAGCCGGTGCGGGACATCGAGGACCGCCTGCTGAACGCGGTCCGCACGGGGTTGCGGGGAGCGAGCGACCCGGCGGCGCGCGGGGTGTCCCTGCTCCGCGCGGCTTCCGGGATCGAGGCCGGGGACGCGGCCCGGCTCGCGCTGCTGGCGCGGGTGGTCCCCCGCTTCGGGGAGCGCCTCCTGCAGGCGGCGCAGGCGCTGGACCCGGACGTGGTGCGCGCCGTCCCGAACGGGCGCCTGCGAGCCGCAGCCGTCGAGGAGTCCTTCGTCATCCAGCGCGACTACGAGGGAGCGGTCGGCGCGGCGCTCGTGCTGTCGGCCGTGGTCCGGCCAGGCGATCCGGGCGAGCTCGAGGTCCTCGAGATCGTTCCCGGACGCGCGCTCAGCGTGACCGCCCGCGAGGAGGGGCTGGTGTTCGCTCGCGAGCGGCCGGACGGGGAGGCCTGTCTCGCCTGGGGCCCCACCGGCGGCCCCTTCGAGGAGGACTGCACCGCCGACTCCCATGACGGAGCGATCGCCCTTTCCCGAAACCAGCTCGCCGGCGGCAACGACGCCGGCGAGCCCGGCTACCAGGTGCGCGTGGACGGCGGCCCGGAGCCCGCCGAGGTGACCGCGCTGACCGAAGGCCTAGCCGCATTCGCCGCCGGCGAACTGGAGGCGGCCGGCGCCGCGTTCACGCGAGCGTCCCAAGCCATCGGGCCCGGATCCCCCCTCGACATGGCCGCGGTCCGCTTCAACCTCGCGCTCGTGGCGGAGGCCCGGGGCGACCGCGAAGAAGCCCTCGCCGCCCTCCAGGCCATCGGCGACGCCACCTTCCCGGGCGTCCTGGAGGAGGCCATCCGCCGCCTCTACCGAGCCGGCGAGAACCGCTGACACCAGAAACGGCTTGGAACGCGGGCTCCAGCCGGCACGCGGCCCTGATCGCAGAAACGGCTTGGAACGCCGGTCTCCGACCGGCACGCGGGCCGCAGGCGGGCGGCGGGACGGACCTCATTCGCCGGGAGGGCTCGGCGGCGCGCCGCCTCCGAAGAGACAACCCGGTTCACGGGGTGTGTAGCCGGGACGCCTCCTCACGCTCGTCGAGATCCGCGTCCCACTCCCGAAAGAACACCTCACCCTCAACAATGTGGCCCTGGTCCAGGTCGTCCGCGCCCGCCGCGATCGCCCCCCGCGCGCGTTCGATCTCGGCCCGCAGCACCGCGCGACGGTGCTGAAACGGCCGCAGGGCAGCGCGGACGACTTCACTGATCGACTGGTATTCGCCGCTCCGAACGAGCGAGGCCAGGAAATCGGCCTGTTCGGGGGTGACGGAAACACTGATGCTCGCTCGCTTCGCCATAAAACCACTCTCCAGAGGCGCGTACGGCTTCGAACGCCGGCTTCAGCCGGCACGCGCGCGCCGAAGGCAAGCGTAACCGCCGCGCATGGGCCTGATGAGTCATACTGTTGTCGCCCCGGGCCGTGGGCGCTAGCTTGGATCCCAAGGCCCCTCTTCTGACCCGACACGAGAGAGACTTTCCAGGAGGTACTCCCGACGTGAACGTATTCAAGACCGTGTGCATTGACCAGATTCCGAAGGTGATCGAGGCCGCGAAAGAGAACCTGTTCGTTCGGCAACAGCTGCAGCCTCTACTCGACGCCGGGTGGTCCGATTGGGAGACCCAGGCGCTCTGCACGATCCGAACACAATCCCCGCGCGTCTCGGTAACGGCAAGGCCGAATCAGGATGGAAGTTTCACCGTCTATTCCAATCCAGGCGATGTGCGCTGCAAGGTCAAGTCGGTCGCCGAGGTCCTCGAGTTCGCCGACAAGCTGAAGCAGGCGGTCGAGGTAGCGGACCTGAACTAGCAGTTTCCCCGGCTCGAACGCGCGAAGTCAGCGAATCGGCCCGCTCCGAATAGCGGCTGGCACGCGAGAGATCACATATGATTGTTGACGGACAATGACTATGGCCATATAATCGAAATATGGCAACAATGACGATCAAAACCACGTACTCGCTCGACGTGGACACGGTGCGTGCTCTGGAAGATCTGGCGCGACGGTGGAGTGTTTCGAAGTCCGAGGCACTGCGCAGAGCGATCCGCAGTGAGCTCGAGCGGCAGCCCTCGAGGCGGGACACCAGAATGCGGGCCCTCAGAGAACTGCAGGACTCGGTGGCAAGCCGTGGCGTGGATTTGGCGGCTTGGGAAAGAGAAGCACGTGAAATGCGGCGCGCTTCGTTCCCGCGTCTTCCCGGTGACCCCGAGTGATTCACCTGGACACCAGCTTCCTGATCCGCATTCTCGACCCGGATGCCCCCGAGACTCGCCTGCTCGAAACGATGGATCCGGACGAGGACATCGTCGTCAGCGCGCTCGCCTGGGCCGAGTTCCAGTGCGGGCCGATCAAACCCGCGGAGCAGGAGATGGCAACGCGCATCGTGGACTCGTACCGCGACTTCACGATCGAGCACGCGGGCGTCGCTGCGCGTCTCTTCAACGAGTCCGGACGGCGACGCGGCTCCCTGCAGGACTGCGCCATCGCGGCGGCGGCGATCCATGACGGGGCGCGTCTCGCCACCGCGAACCTGACCGACTTTCGCCGGTTCGAACCTGCTGGCTTGGTGCTGATCGGCGACCTGGGGTCAGACGCCCGTCCAGAATGGCTCGACGCAGGGTCGCGACCTCCACCCGAAGTTCAGGACTCCGGCGCCGGCTGGTACGCCGGCGGCCAGGGCGCGGACCCCTCCCGGGAGGGGTCACCAGCATCCGGCGGCTCCCCAGCTTCGTCACGAACGGGGCCACTCTGGATGAGAGAGGCGTCGCTGGCCGGCGTGAGTGCCCCGGAGTTCCACTGGGAGTACTGGGACGCCGTCCTCGACAAGCTCAATCGCGTTGGCGGGCCCGTTTCCGGCAACAGTGCGCACCCGCCGTTCGCCCGGAGAACCCCGGCGAAAGACAACTGGATGAGTTTTCCGATCGGCAGAAGTGGGTTCTACCTCTACACGACGACGCACCGCACGGCGGGACGGATCTCCGCATCTCTCTACATGTCGAAGCACCGAGCGTCCGCCTTCGACCGGTTGATGCGGGACCGGGAGGCCATCGAGTCCTCTATGGGTTCGCCCATGGTGTGGGACGATCTGAAGCCGAACGAGCGGGAGATCGGGGTGCTGCTGAAGAACGTGGTCCTGAACGATCCGAACGATTGGGCGCGGCAGCACGAATGGCTGGTTCGGAAGCTCAACCTGCTGGACCGCGTGTTTCGGCCGAGGATCAAGCGGCTTCCCTGAGCCGGCGCGCCATCGGGGCGCAGCGTTACGTGGTTCCGCGGCCCTGCCGGGCCGCGGGTGCCGGTCTGAAGACCGGCGGTCCCCCCGCCCTACTCCAGCCCCACCAGACCCTTCACCGACGCGATCAGCTTCAGCGAGTCGTAGCCGACGCCGTCCTTGAAGACGGTCACCACGTTGCGGATCTGGAAGGGATCCGCCACCGGATCGCCGTCGATGAGGATCAGGTCGGCGAGCTTGCCCTCCTCGATGCTCCCGAGGTCGCCGTCCACCCCAAGCACCCGGGCGCCGTTCAGGCTCATCACCTGCATCGCCTGCGCGGGGGTGAACTCGGCCTCGAGGAGCAGCTCGTAGTTCCGCTGGTCGCCGAAGCCGGGCAGCGCGCCGCCGTTCCCGGTGGGGTCCACGCCGGCGGCGAGCAGGCCGCCCGCCTGGAAGTAGCGGTACTCGAACGCCTGGGCCTTCGGAAAGAGGTCCTGCATGACGGCGTCGCTGGCGCCGGCGATCTCCTCGCGGCGCGCGAGGTACTCGTCCCGCGCCCCGGGGGAGAGCGCCTCGAGGTTCCGGTCCTCGAGCGGGGGCCGGCCCGGCACCGAAAGCTCGTAGACCGCAAGCGTCGAGGTCAGCGCGACCTCGTTGTCCACCATGTGGGAGATCGTGGCGTTGACCTCGTCCGAATCGATGTCGATGTCGCGGAGGGTGTTCCGGAAATCGGGCGGGCACTCGTCCGGCTCCTTGGCCGCGTGGTACTCGGTGTTCGTGAAGAACCCGTGCTCCAGCGAGTCGATGCCGAGGTCCACCGCTTCCCGGAAGGTCACCGAGCAGAGGTGCGCGGTGAACTTGAGGCCGTGCTTGTGCGCTTCCTCGATCGCGGCGCCGAGCTCGGCCCGGGAGATCCGCGTGTAGGCCTTGAACCAGGTCGCTCCTTCCTCGGCCCAGTAGGCCACCACCCGGCGGGCGTCCTCGGGACTGTTCACCTGGGTCATGTAGGTGCTGGCGCCGGCGCCCGAGATGTAGGGGCCGGTGATGTGCATCCGCGGCCCCACGATCTCGCCCGCCTCGATGGCGCGCCGCATGTTGATCTCGCTGTACGGGGAGTAGCTGCCGGTGGTGCGGATCGTGGTGACGCCCGCCGCGAGGTAGAGCCGCGGCGAGGTGGTGTTCATCTGCGAGTGCCGCGCCGCCGTCGTGTAGAAGGTGTGGTTGTGGATGCCGATGAGGCCGGGGATCACGGTGTGCCCGGACCCGTCGATCCGGCGCGCGCCGTCGGGGACCTGAACGTCGCCGTCCGCGCCCAGGCTCTGGATGCGGCGGTCGGCGATGACCACGGTCTGGCCGGAGCGTGGGGCGGCCCCGGTGCCGTCCACGACCTGGACCCCGGTGATCGCGATCACCGGGTCGCCGTACTGCACGAACTGCCGGGCGTCTTCGGTGAGTTCCTCGGCGGTCTGGGCGGCGGCCGCCGCCGGGAGCGCGAGGAGCGCGATGGCCCCGAGGATCCCGAGGGCCTTCCGGGCCGCGGAACCGTGAGAGAAGAGTTCGGACATCTGCGCCTCCTTGCCGGAGCGGGAACCGGCGAACGGTATCCCGAATCCCGCCGTCCGTGCGAGAATCACCGGTTCCGATGCGCGCCCGGACTTCTTCGCATCTCGCCGGCCTTCTCGGCGGCTGCCTGCTCGCCGCGGGGGCGAGCGCCCAGGAGGGCGTCTCGCCGCTCGAGACCCCCGCCCCCGACGGGAGCGGGATGTACTCGCTCTACTCGGCTGCGGAGGGCGCCACCTTCCTCAGTTGGGTGGAAACGGCCGGTGAGGGGCATGCCCTCCGGTTCTCGGAACTCCAGCGTCCGGGAAGCAGCGAGGACGTGACCGAGGACGCCTGGGGCGAGCCGAAGCTGGTCGCCGAGGGGTCCGGCTGGTTCGCCAACTGGGCGGACCACCCGAACATCGCGCTCGTCGGGGAAGACCGGCTCGCCGCCCACTACCTGGTCCGCAACCCGGAGGCCGAGGGGCACTACGGGTACGGGCTGAAGATCGTGTATTCGATGGACCGGGGCGCCACCTGGCGCGAGGTGTTCTCCGAGGGGCTGAAGAACGTCGAGAGCTACTCCGGGTTCGTTTCCTTCACCCCGGAGCAGGGCGGCTTCTCGGCGGCCTACCTCACCCCGCCGCCGGGTTCGAAGGACCCCGCGGACATGACCCTGCGGCTCGCCCGGTTCCACGAGCAGGGCTACCAGCTCGGCAACCAGCGCCTCGATCCCGACGTGTGCAGTTGCTGCCCCACCGCGATGGCGACCATCGACGGCGATCCGGCCGTCGTCTATCGGGACCGGGTCCGGAACGCCCCGGAGGACGACGTTCGCGACATCGCCATCACCCGCAAGCGGAGGGGCCGCTGGGAACCGGGGAAGCCGGTTCACGCGGACGGTTGGGGCATCAACGCCTGCCCGGTGAACGGTCCCACGATCGCGGCGACCGACAACGCGGTGGCGGTCGCCTGGTTCACCATGGCCAGCGGGGAGCCCGAGGTCCGGTTCGCGTTCTCGCAGAACGGCGGGGAGAGCTTCGGGACCCCGATCCGTCTGGACGGCGGCAGCGGACGCGGCTACACCGCGGTCACGATGCTCGACGACGGGAGCGCGGTCGCCGCCTGGCTCGAAGTGCCGAGTTCACGCCGGGGCGAGGTCCGGGTCCGGCGCGTCTACCCGGACGGGCTGATCGGGCCGTCCGTCAAGGTGGCGGA
Source organism: Acidobacteriota bacterium (assembly GCA_022828085.1). Taxonomy (GTDB): domain Bacteria; phylum Acidobacteriota; class Vicinamibacteria; order Marinacidobacterales; family Marinacidobacteraceae; genus Marinacidobacterium. The sequence continues at coordinate 28,223 of JAJEIY010000044.1, forward strand.
CGCTCCGGCCGGCCGGGAAGCCGGGGTCCTGCAGCTCGTCCGGGTGGCCAACGAGCCGCCGCCGGAGCCGGAGGAAGACGAAGAGGGCGAGGACGAGGCCGACGAGGAAGACGCCGGGGAAGAAGCGGCGGAAGGCGAGGACATCGAAGAGGTATTCGACGTCCAGGAACGCCTGATGGTCGCCTGGCGGGACGGCAAGGTCCGCACCGCCGTCGTGGCGGTCTCCGCGCTGGAGTTCTGAACGGCGCGCCGGCTTGGAACGCCGGTCTCCGACCGGCACGCGCTGCGCGACCGCGCAGCGCACGGCGTGACGCCAACTCGCAAAGTCGGCCCCCGCCTCGGCGTGGCTCTCAAGAGCGGAGGTGACGCATGCGGCCTGGAACGCCGGCTTCAGCCGGCACAGCCCGCCGCCGGCGGGCGGAGGGACGGACCTCATTCGCCGGGATGGCGCGCCGGCATGGAACGCCCGTCACCGACCCGCACGCGCAGCGCGACCGCGCAGCGCACGGCGTGACGCCAACCTGCGGGACGGTTCACTCCTTCGGAGCCCACCGGAGCACAACGGACGCGCCTGTCCCGGTGTCTCGCATGGGCGAACAGCAACACGCCGCCTGCGGGCCTGCGGCCCGCGTGCCGGTCGGAGACCGGCGTTCCAAGCCGTTATGTCACTTCCGCTCCGCGTCGAGGAGCGCGCGTTTCCGGTCCAGGCCCTGACCGACCCGACTCAGGATTGGGGAACGTCCTCTCCCGGCACCGCCGAGAGACGTGGTGGGGACCGGTGCCTCTGGTGCAGAATGTATCCTGCGTCAAGGAGGCATGCCCATGGCCGCAACCCAGCCGATCCCGGTTCGGGAGTTGCATGACCTTTTCGAGCAGCACCTCCGCTTCGATTTCGCCGAGCGTCACCACAGCCAGTACGCGCTGATCTATCGCGATGCAACTGCGCCCGGCGCCGATCCGATAGAGCAACTCCGATCGGGAGCGCTCTTCTTCGAGAGCATGGAGGCTGCCGTGGACGAGGCGTATCGCCGGAGCCTCCAGCCGGGATACTTCCTCGTCGCCGAGTGCATCTTCCGCAGCGAACTGCAACCCGCCATATTCCACTCCAGAGTGGGGTAAATGGCCGGTTTCGAGCACCGGTCATCGCATCGCGGCCTCGCTCTCCGCACGAGGGTCGGGATCGGCGACGGCGGGGCGGCATCGGCACCCGCAGGAACCCTGTCCCAGGTGACGGCGATCTGGGACACGGGAGCAACCCATTCGCTGATCAGCAGCCGCATGGTCGCGCGGCTCGAGCTGCTTCCCATCGGCTTCTCACCCCTGCGCTCCATTCGAGACGAGAGGGACGCCGCCGTCTACTGGGTCTGGTTGAGGATTCCGAACGGCGCCCGTGGCGCGGCCATGTGGAGGATTCCCGTTCTGGAAGAGGAACTCGGGCCGGACGTCGATTTCCTGATCGGGATGGACATCATCACCAAGGGCGACCTCCATGTGACGCGTGGGAGGACCGCGGGGGGACCAACGTCATCCCTGGTGTTCAGGGTTGCCGAATAGGCGACTGCCGAGAGAGGTCCGGACCGCGCTGGAGTTCTGAGGGCAGGACGGACCGACGGACCCCATCCCGCGCGATGGCGCGCCGGCTTGGAACGCCGGTCTCCGACCGGCACGCGCTGCGCGACCGCGCAGCGCACGGCGTGACGCCAATCTGCGGGACGGTTCACTCCTTCGGAGCCCACCGGAGCACAACGGACGCGCTTGTCCCGGTGTCTCGCATGGGCGAACAGCGACACGCCGCCTGCGGGCCTGCGGCCCGCGTGCCGGTCGGAGACCGGCGTTCCAAGCCGTTACGTCACTTCCGCTCCGCAGCGAGGAGCGCGCGTTTTCGGTCGAGGCCCCAGCGATAGCCGCCGAGGTTGCCGTCCCCCCGCAGGACGCGGTGGCAGGGCACCAGGACGGCGAGGCGGTTTGCCGCGCAGGCGGCGGCTACGGCGCGGGCCGCCTGCGGCCGGTCGATTCCCGCCGCCAGCTCGCCGTAGCTGATCACGTCGCCCTCGCGGACGCTCAGGAGAAAGCGCCAGACCTTCATCTGGAAGGCCGTTCCGCGGAGGTCGAGCGGCAGGTCGGGGCGGGGGGCGCCATCGGCCAGGTGCGCGTCCAGCGCCGTGACCCAGGCGTCCAGTTCGGGAGCCTCCTGCGCGGACGACGCGATGAGGGCCGCGTTCGGGAACTCCGCGCGTAGCTGCTGGAGAAGGACGTCCGCGTCCTCCCCGAACTGTGCGAAGGCGACGCCGCGCTCGGTGGCCGCCATCAACAGGACGCCGAGCGCCGTATCCCGGGAGGCGTAGGCGATCGTCTCTCCGGCCCCGCCGGCCCGGTAGGCCCGCGGCGTCATCCCGATGTTGCGGACGCGTTCCCCGTAGACCCGGCTCAGGGAGCCGAACCCGGCCGAGAAGATCGCGCCGGTGACGTCGTCCCCTTCCTTGAGCGCCGCCTTGAGGCGCTTCATGCGAACGGCGTCCTGATACGCCTTGGGCGAGACGCCGAACGCCGCCTTGAAGACGCGCTGCAGGCGCGACGGCGAAAGACGCACCCGCTCCGCGAGTTCCCGGAGCGTCAGGCGCTCCTCGGCGTGGGCCTCGATGAATCGGGCGGTGTCCGCCAGCCGGGTCAGCGCCGGTTCGGGTTCGGATGGCATCGGCATGGTTTCAGCTCCCGACGTCATTCCAGCGCAGCCGCCCCCGCGCGTCCATCCGTTTCTTGTCGCCGAATCTACGGATCCACCTCGAAGACAAAGCGCATGCCGGTCTCGAGGTGCTCGGCGATGTGACAGTGCGCCATCCACTTGCCGGGATTCGTGATCTCGAGCAGGAGGTCCACGGTCTCCCCCGCCGCGATGAGCACGGTGTCCTTGAAGACCTGGTTCGTCACCGGCGCGCCGTTCCGGCGCAGCACCAGGAACCGCTGGCCGTGGATGTGGAAGGGGTGCTGCATCGCGTGGAGGGCCGCCGCGTCGTTCTCGATCCGGATGGTGGCCACGTCCCCGATCTGAAAGCGCCAGGCGATGTCCATGTCCTCGCGGCCGGTCGCCGGTTCGCGCACGATCCAGCGGACCTCCTCGGGGGTGGCCACCGAGTTCATCATCGGCATGGTGTCCGCCCACTCGACCGCCGGGAAGAAGACCCGGTCGGCCCGCATGCGCTGCATGATCGCGGGATCGAGGCCGGTCACCTCCATCGTGAGCAGGAGTTCGTAGTCCGGCGCCCGGTCGAAGTGGCTCCGGAAGCGCGCCACGTCCTCCACCACCGGAGCGTTCTCCCGGAGGTCGCCGTAACCCGGCGCGGCCGCCGGGTCGGCGCCGCGGTCGCGGACCCGAACGGTCCCCAGCCGGGTGACCCGCGAGAAGTAGCCGCCGAAGGTGTGCTCCAGCGGGCGCACCCGGTTCTCGAGGGCGTGCTCTCCGGCGGTCTCGTAGCGGACCTCCACGATGTAGCGCTCGGCGGGCGCCAGCGTCACCGAATCCACCCACGTCTCGCGCTCGAACTTCGAGAGGTCGGAGCCCACGACCTTGATCCGGTGCGTGCCCGGTTCGCCGAACGACAGGTTGAACGTGCGGGTGTTCGAGACGTTCGTCAGGAAGAAGCGGACGACCTCGCCCCGGTCGAGCTCCAGCGCGTACTCCGGCTCCCCGTTCACGAGCATCAGGTTGCCGAAGCGGCCCATCAGCGAGTGGGTGGCGCGCTCGGTCCCGAAGGGAAAGAGCCCCCCGTCGTCGGCGATCAGGAGATCGTCGAGCATGAGGATCTCCTCCCGGTGCACCGGCGCGTACCACGTCTCGGGCGGGGCCTCGACCAGCATGTTCCCGTAGAGCCCGAGGTCCTGCTGGACCTCCTCGCGGTGGTGGGGGTGGTACCAGTAGAGGCCGGCGTCCGGGAAGAAGAGCCGGTACTCGAAGCGCCCACCGGGGGGGACCGGGTCCTGGGTGAGGTGCGGCACCCCGTCGAAGGCGTTGTCGAGGCGGAGCCCGTGCCAGTGGATCGCGGTGGGCCAGGACGTGTGGTTCTCGAAGTTGACGAAGATCGTGGAGTCCTGGTCCACATGGATCAGGGGTCCGGGGTACTGCCCGTTGAAGCCGTACATCACGTAGTCGCGGCCGTGAATGGTCCGACGGACCCGTTCTGCGGTCAGGTCGAGCGTCTGCCCGTCCTGGAGCCGCACGACCTGCGAGGGAACGGCGTCCGGGAGCGTCTCGTCCGCCGTGACCCGAGGCAGGAACGGCAACGGCTCCGGCCGCAGATGCCCGAGTCCGGGGACCATCGGCGTTTCCGGGAGCATCGGCGGGTGCGACCAGGCGGGCTCGTCGGACGCCGGTCCGTGCCCCATCGCCGCATGGTCCATCGCGCCGTGGTCCATGGGGAGGGCGGCGCTCTCGCCGGTGCCGGTCACCGGGACCATGAGGTGGTTGTCGGGCAGGATCCGGGTGGACGGCGAGGCGCCCCGGAGCGCGAGCCGGCCGGTGCGGCGCTCGACGTCCGCCGAGGGCTCGGCGCTGATCAGGATCACGAACTTGTCGAAGGCGACGGGGCCCAGATCGGCAAAGGTCCCGTTGCCCACCTCACCCAGCCGCACCACCGGGTCCATGATGGGGGTCGTCGCCCAGGCGACGTAGGTGCGGAAGTCACCGAGCGAACCGGGCTCGGGGAGCCCCTCGATCTCCAGGTCGAGCCGGTAGCGCTGGCTGCCGTCGCGGGTCACCGAGACGCCGAAGGGGCTCGGGTCCCAGCGCAGGAAGGCGGTGCCGCCGGCGGGAGCGAGGTCCGGCGTCGGGTAGAGGGCGACGCGGTTGAGGCCGGGGGCGCCCCAGCCGGACCGGTCGGTGACCGCGCCTTCCTGGCCGGCGGCGGGGGACGGAGCCATCCAGAGGGCTCCGGCCACCAACGAGGCGGCCACCGCGCGAGAGGTCTCAGCGCGCCCTGTCAACTCTTTCTCTCCAGCCGATCCGCGACGAATCCCGGCTCGAATGGTAGCGGCGAACCCTGTTAGATTGCGGCGATGCGCAGCCTCCGAATCCTCCTGCCTACCCTCGGTCTGGCCGCGATGGCCGGCCTCGCCGCCGGCGAGGACGAGACGCTCGTCCTCGACAACGCCTACGCCGCCGTGCACCGGAACGCGGCGCCGTGCGCGGACGCCGGTCCCGGTTGCGGGGACCGGGTGGTGGTCGCGTTCGGCGACGTCAAGATCGTTGCGGGCGGATCCACCGTGGAGCTCGACTACGCCGAGGTGTTCGTGGCGAAGGGGGGTACTTCCTACGAGATCCAGGGAGACTTCGCGGAGGTCAACCTGAAGCCCGATCCCCCTTCGGTGGAGGGGCCCGCGGTCGCGATCCCGGCCGGCAAGAACGAACGGCTCCACGACGCCGACGACTACTTCGTGTTCGAGGAGCGGCTCGAACCGGGAGACACCCGCGAGCGGCATTCGCACGCGCAGCGGGTGGTGCTCGTCATGGGCGCCACCGAGCTGCAGCAGTGGCCCGACGGCGCCGACGAGGTCTTCAAGACCCAGGTTCCCGGCACCATCAAGTTCAATCCCCCGGTGGTGCACATCGTCAGGAACATCGGGGACGCGCCGCTCCGGAATATCGTCATCGAGCTGATTCCCCGCTGATTGGTGATCCGCTGGACGGCGGCGCTCGCCGCGGCGCTCGTGGCGGCCGGCGCCGACGCGGACACCCGCGTGACGGGCCGGGCGGTCATCGCCACCAGCGGAGCCCCCGCCGCGGGCGCCGAAGTGCTGTTGGTGGAGTCGGGCCAGCTCACCCGCACCGACGGGGACGGGCGCTTCGTCCTCGAGCAGGTGGACACCGGCGCCGGAATCACGATTCACGTCCACCTCGGTCTCCTGGCCGGGGAGACCACCTACCTGCCGGCCCCCCAGCCAGGGGCCGAGATCGTGCTCTCCGACCCGATTCGCATCGCGTTCCTCGGGGTTCGGCACGAACACGTCACCGTCACCGCGGCCTCCGGCGAACCGGCCGGCTTTGGAGAGTTCGGGAACGTGTCTTCGTTCGACGGCGCGCAGTTGCTGGCGGGGACGCCGAGCCTCGCCGAGCTGCTCGAAGGCGCGCCAGGGATGGCGATCCGCAGCCTCGGCCCCGGACCGGCCCGTCCCATCATCCGCGGATTCGACGGGGACCGGGTGCTGGTCACGGAGGACGGCGTCCGCACCGGGGACATCGGCAGCGGGGCCGCCGAACAGGGGACCTTCGCCGATCCCACGCAGGCGGAGCGGGTCGAGGTGGTGCGGGGGCCGGCGGCGCTGCTCTACGGGACGAACTCGATCGGCGGAGTGGTGAACCTGGTGTCCACCGGCTCGCGGTTGGCGCACGCCGCGACCTCCGGATTCGAGGGCCGCGCGAGCCTCGGCGGCGGGACCGCGGACGCGGGGCGGTACGCCGGCGCCCGGGTTCACGCCGGAGGGGACGGGTGGTTCGCCTGGGGCGGCGGGAATACCCGGAGGACGGGCGACTACCGGTCGCCCCTCGGCAGCGTGGACGGCTCCCGGACCGCGATGGACCAGGGCGAGGCCGGTCTCGGCCTCCGCGGCGGCCGCGCCTACCTCTCGGCGAGCGCCCGCCTCGACGACAGCCGCTACGGGGTGCCGCTCGCGGGAATGCTCCACGGCGCGGAAGAAGGGGAGGAGCAGACCGTGGACGTGGCCATGGAGCGACGCCAGTTGCGCACCGATTTCGGGTTCGAGGACCTGGGAGACATCTTCCGGGCGGCGGCCTTCACCGTCCGCTACAGCGAGTTCGTCCAGGACGAGATCGAGATGGAGGGTGACGGACCTCCCGAACTGGAGACGCATCACGAGAACCGGTCGCTCGTCTTCCGCGGCGAACTCGAGAGTTCCCGCGGGCGCTTCCGGAGCCGGATGGGAGGGTGGGCGAACCTGCGGGAGTTCACGTCCGCGGGACCGGAGGCGCTGGCCCCGGACACCCGGCACACCGCGATCGCCGCCTTCGCCCTGGGAGAGATCCACGCGGCGGACCGGGTCGGCGTGCTTGTCGGCGCCCGGCTGGAGAACAACGCCTATGACGCGGACGAGCGCCCGGAACCCGGCGACGACGAGGACCACGAGGGAGCGGAGGAGGAAGACTTCGAACCGCCCGCCGTGGTGGATCGCGGCTTCCTGGGGATTTCGGCGAGTGCGGGACTGAGCCTGGACCTCGGCGAACTGGGCGCGCTGGTGGGGACGGCAACGATCTCGACCCGCGCTCCGGCCCTCGAAGAGCTCTACAACTTCGGCCTCGACGCCGGCATCCAGGCCTTCGAGATCGGCGACCCGCTCCTCGAACGGGAGCGGTCGCGCGGTTTCGACCTGAGCCTCCGGCGCGATTCCGACGCTTTCGCCGGCAGCGTCTCCGCCTTCTGGTACGGCATCGACAACTTCACCTACGGGGCCACCACCGGAGGCCGGGGCGGGGTCACGGTGATCGCGACGGAGCAGGCCGACGCCCGCCACCTCGGATTCGAGGCCGACGGCCGCGTCCGGCTCGGCGGCGCCGACCTGACCGCGAGCGCCTCCCGGGTGGACGCGCAGTTCCCCGAACTCGGCCGGCACGCGCCCCGGATTCCGCCGCTGAACGGGCAGGTGACGTTGGACATCCCCATCCGGGGTCTGCGGATCGCGCCGCGGCTGCGCTGGGCCGCCCGCATGGACCGCCTCTACGCCGGGGAAACCCCCACGGACGGCTACGCGGTGGTCGATCTGACGGTGTCGTGGCTGCTCGTCACCGGGAACGCGACCCACTACGTTTCCCTGGTCGGGCACAACCTCACCGACGCCGTGTACCGGCACCACACGTCGGTGATCAAGGACGTCGCCCCGCAGTTGGGACGCGGGATCCGCCTGAGCTACTCGATCCGGTTCTTCTAGCGAGCCGGGACGGGGGTGTTCCCGGCCGACCCCGGCAGTCGCGAACGGCTCCGTGCGGGTGCTAGCATCGTCGGTTGTAGGTCTTCACGCGGTGATACACGTCAGCCTCTCGTCCAGGCTCATGGCGGCGGCGATCGTGGCCGCCGTGGTGCTGGCTACCCCGCTGGCGCTCCCGGCGCACGAGCATCCGGGCCAGACGGACCGCCCCTGCGGGATCTGCAAGGTCGCCGGCACGGGAGCGCCCGCGCTCGAGGGCGGCCCCGAACTCCCGTTCCCACGGCACGAGTCGAGGCTTCGCGCGGAGGCGGTTTTCTGCCCCGCCCCGGAGCCCGCCCGGACCGCGGCGGCCCCCCGCGCGCCGCCCTCCTGACGGTCGGCACTCCAGGTCGGGAACCGTTCGGCCCCGTCGGCGGCCTCTGAACGTCCGGTTCCTCCCCACCCAGAGCCCCCAGGAGGTCCCACCGTGATGCGGACTCTCTCCTTTCCCCGCTTGTCTCCCCTCCCTCGCGGTTTCCGGAAGGCCGGCCTGCTCGCCGGCTGTCTCGCGCTGGCGAGCTCCGGCTGGACCCATCCGACGATCTCGGGAAGGGTGGTCCTCTCGGAGACCGGCCAACCGGCGCACGACGCCGAAGTCCTGTTGATCCAGACCGACCAGGTGGTCCACACCGACGAGAACGGCCGCTTCGCGTTCGTGGACGTGGACCACCTCGGTTCGGTCACGCTCCATGTGGATCTCGGCTTCCTCAGTGCGGTCCGGACCGTGGCGATCGACGTCGAACAGGAGGAAGACGTGGAAATCAGCGAGCCCATCGTCCTCGGGTCGCGGCACCGGATGCACGAACGGGTCACGGTCACCGCCTCGGCCAGCGATTCGTCGCCGTTCGAGACCTTCGGTTCGGTGCACGCTCTGGAGGGGCTTGACCTTCAGAACGAGTCGGCGCGCAACCTCGCGGAGCTGCTGGAGGGCACCACCGGCGTGGCGATGCGCAGTTTCGGACCCGGCTCCGCGCGTCCGATCGTGCGTGGCTTCGACGGGGACCGGGTGCTCGTCATGGAGGACGGCGTGAGGACCAGTGATCTGGGCAGCCAGTCCGCCGACCACGGGGTTCCGGTGGACCCGCTACAGGCCGAACGGATCGAGGTCGTGCGGGGACCGGCGACGCTGCTCTACGGGTCGAACGCCATCGGCGGCGCCGTGAACGTCATTTCCATGGCGTCCCACCTGGCGCACTCGCCGCCGGCCGGATTCCGGGGGCAGGCCAACCTCGACTACTCGACCGCCGACGAGGGAATGAGGGGAGGGGTTCGCGCGCAGGCGTCCGGCGGGGGCTGGTTCGCCTGGGGCGGGGGCAACTCGAACCGGACCCAGGACTACAACTCCCCCGTCGGGGTGGTCGAGAACTCGGAAAGCTCCATGAATCAGGGAGAGGCGGGGGTCGGTCTCTTCGGCGAGCGCGCCTGGATCTCGGGCAGCGTGCGCATGGACGACTCCCGCTACGGCGTTCCGTTCGCGGGAGACTTCCACGGGGCCAGCCACGCGGGACATGACCACGGACCGGTCGCCGAGGACGACAAACTGTCCGTGGACGTCACGATGGACCGGCGGCAGGCCCGCACCGACTTCGGGTTCCGCGGACTCGGACTCCTGTTCGACGAGGCGGAGTTCACGATCCGGTACAGCGACTACGACCAGGACGAGGTCGAGACCTTCCAGAACAGCGGTGAGGAATTCGTCGCGACCCACTTCGACAACCGCTCCGTCGTGTTCCGCGGTGAACTCAAGAAGCCGGCCGGCCGGGTGAACAGCCGGGTCGGGGTCTGGGGACACCTGCGGGAGTACGAGGCATACGGGGAGGAGGCGCTGGCGCCCCGCACCGAGCAAACCGCGTTCGCAGCCTTCACCTACAACGAGATCGAGGCGAACGAAGGACTCGGTCTGCTGCTCGGAGCGCGCGCCGAGCGAAACGCCTACGACGTCGGGGAAGACACGAACCCGCTCCGGCCGGCGGAAGTCGTGGCCCGCAACTTCCTCACCGCGTCGGCGAGCGCCGGCGCCCGGCTCGCGGTGGGCGGCTCCACCGCCCTGGTCGGGGTGGCGAGCCTCGCGACCCGCGCCCCCTCGCTCGAGGAGCTCTACAACTTCGGCCCCCACATCGGGAACCTGGCGTTCGAGATCGGCAATCCCGAACTCGACCAGGAACGGTCGCTGGGATTGGATCTGAGCCTCCGGCAGAGTTCGGAAGCGCTCACCGGGAGCCTCAGCGTCTTCCGTTACGACATCTCCAACTTTGTCTTCGGAGAGGTGCTGGACGGAATGATCGGCGGCTTGCCCGTCTGGCTGTTCCAGCAGTCGGACGCGACCTACCAGGGCTTCGAAGCGGAGGGACACCTGAGCCTCGGCGCCGCCGAGCTGGTGGCGAACGCCGCCTACGTGGACGCGAAACTCACCACCGGTGAGTACGTCCCGCGCGTCCCTCCGCTCGGCGGACAGGTGAAGCTGGATGTCCCGGTCGGCAAGCTGCGCCTCGCGCCCCGGCTGCGCTGGGCCGCCCGGATGGACCGCCTCTACCGGGACGAGACCCCGACCGACGGCTACGCCGTGTTCGACTTCACCGCCTCCTACGTGTTCGTCGGACCGCACATGACGCACAACATCTCGCTCCGGGGCTACAACCTCACCGACGCCGAGTACCGCCACCACAACTCGCTGATCAAGGACATGGCCGCCCAGATGGGCCGCGGCTTCCGGATCAGCTACTCGCTGCGGTTCTTTTAGGGCGGCTGCCGCAGACTCCGGGAACGCCGGCCTCGAGGCCGGCACGCGGACCGTAGGGCCGCAGAGCGCGTAGGGCCACTCATCAGGATGGCGCGCCGGCTTGGAACGCCGGTCTCCGACCGGCACAGCGGGCCGGAGGCCCGCGGACGACGTGCCGCTCCAAGCCGTGGGTGAAGCGGGCCGGGGAACTCCCGCCTGTTGAGTTGCACGCCCATCGGGCAAGTGCGCTTAACTCCGTGGGCGGTGCGGAGAACGGCGCGTGCCGGTCGGAGACCGGCGTTCCAGGCCGGCGTGCCATCACGGCGCCTAGAAGCGCAGGCTGACGCCCACCTGCCCTCGCCGGGTGTCGCCGAGGCCGCTACGGAGCGTGCCGTCGAAGTTGAAGAGCAGCGAGCCGGTGTGGCTGTCGAGGAAGTTGTCGGCGCCCGTGAGGTTGAAGACCTCGAGGATGGGTTCGATGGTCGCGCCGTTCGGCAGCGCGAAGCTGCGTGCGATCCGCAGGTCCCAGGTGAAGAACTCGTTGTCGCGGCGCAGGGTGTTCCGGGTGAGGATGGAGCCGTCGGCGCAGATCCGGTCCGAGGGCTGGTTCGCGCGCCCTCCGGGCCGTGCGCACCGCTCCGAAGCGGGGGAGGCCGACAGGTAGCGGAACACGTTGTTCCAGTTCACGTCGCCCGGCAGGGTGACCAGCAGGTAGCCGCTCACCTGGTGGCGGCGGTCGCGGTCCGACCAGCCGAACTCGGGGCCGAGGTTCGACGGGTCGGCGTAGCGGAAGGTGAACGGATCCCGCTCGTTGTCGTCGTCGGAGCGGTCGAAGGCCAGCGTGTAATGGGTCTCGAAGGTGGCCGGACGGTTCCCGAGCGAGCTCCAGCCCCGGACCCCGACGGTGAGCGCCTGGTAGCGCGACCGCGCGCTGCTCTCGGCGACGGTCAGCGCGTTGATGCCGCCGCCCGACGGGTGCGTGCCGACGCCGAACGGGGAGCCGAAGGCGGGAGCGTTGCGGTCCACGAACCGGAAGAGCTGGTCGGTGCGGGCGTAGACGAAGTTGGCGCTCGCCGCCATCCCGCGCCCGAGGTCCCGGTCGAGCCCGACGCTGAACGACCAGGTGCGCGGCAGCTCGAGGTTCCGGCCGGCGACCTGGATGTCCGGCAGGAACGGCGCCGTCGTCGAGGGGTCGAGCTGCCGGTCGATCTCCGGGACCGGGCCGAGGAAGGTGTCGGCGCTGCTGCGGAAGAGGATCTGCTGGAAGGCCCCGTTCGTGGAGCGGTGCTGGGCGAACACCAGCAGCGGGATGCGCGAGACGTAGGAGCCGGCCGCCGCGCGCGCCACCGTGCTTCCGTCGCCGGCGACGTCCCAGGCGACCCCGAGGCGCGGCTGGAAGTTGTCGAGGTCGTGGGGGATCCGCCCGTCGGAGGGGAATGCCGGATCGTCAAGATAGGGCGCGAAGAAGGTGTCTTCCGGTTCGACGAAGACGTCGGGATGCCAGGTCCCGTCCCAGCGGAGGCCGAGATCGAGCGTCACGTTCTCGCCGGGATGCCAGGTGTCCTGCACGAAGAGGCCGACCTCGTGCATGGACGCCCGCTGCCGGCCGAGCTCGGCCGGCGGGATGCCGGGCACGGTCGCCGACTGGAGATAGAGCAGCACCGGGCCGGTGATCGCGGCGCCCCCGGGACAGGCGCCCGTGGTGCTCGCCGAGCCGTCGGAGCAGTGCACGTAGCCGCTCCCGTGGGTCGCGAAGCCGACGAAACCCTCGACCGAATCGAAGAGGTAGCGGCTGTTGGCGAAGCCCATGAACTGCTGCTCCACCCGGGTCCGGTTGTATTCGACCCCCGCCTTGAAGAGATGGGCGCCGGTGGCGTACGACAGGTTGTCCACGACTTGGAGGCGGTCGTCGAAGGCGGGATCGATCGGCAGGAAGAACGGGAGCCCGATCCGGAACCCGTCCGCGAAGTCCATGCCGATGTCGGGGAACGGGCGGCCGCCGAGCCGCTCGAACTGGGGCTGGCCCGGGAGGGCGGCGCCGGGCAGCAGCGGCCCGTCGTACCAGCGGGGCCGGTCCTCGCGCGCCCACTGGACCCGCAGCTCGTTCGAGAGGGCGTTGGTGAGCAGCGAGCGGAAGCTTCCGTTCACCGCGTGGGAGTGGCCCCGCTCGATCCCGTTCATGGAGGCGCCCCACGAGTCCACATCGAAGGTGCCGTTCACCTGTTCCGACCAGGTGTAGTTGTATTTGAGCGACGCCTGGTGGCGGCCGCTCAGGTTGAAGTCCAGCTTGGCGAGGAGGGAACGCGCGTCGTCGGTGCGGCGGATGGGTCCGAACTCGTCCTCGAAGAGCCCCGGCCAGCGGGTGTTGAGGAAGGAGTCCAGCCGTTCCAGGTTCGCCGGGTTCGCGACGCGCCGGGTGGTCTGCTTCGTCTCGGCGGCCGCCTGCTGGTCGTAGGCGAGGAAGAAGAACGCGCGGTCGCGGACGAGCGGGCCGCCGAAGGTGGCCCCGGCCTGGTTCCGCCCGAAGTCGGGCTTTCCGCCGCCCCGGTCGGCAGAGTACTCGGCGGCGATCTCGTCCCACTGGCCGAAGTAGTGGGCGGAGCCGGCCAGTTCGTTGGTGCCCGACTTGGTGATCACGTTGATGAATCCCCCGGCCGAGCGGCCGAACTCCGCGGGGGCGCCCTGGTTCACGATTACCAGCTCGCCGATGGCGTCCTGGTTGAAGGTGAACGCCGCCCGCTGGCCGCCGCGCTGCTCGCCGAAGAACGGGTTGTTGAAGTCGGCCCCGTCCACGATGAAGTTGTTGAAGATGCCCCGCTGGCCGTTGATGTTCAGCTCGTCGCCGTCCGGCCCCTGGGAGACCGAGGCGCCGGGGGTGAGGAGGGCCAGGTCCACGAAGTTGCGGCCGTTGCTCGGCACCGCGTCCACGACTTCCTCCCGGAGGCGCTGGGAGCGGGTGAAGTCGGTCGTCTCGATCGGGGACGGCAGCTCGCCGAAGACCGTGACGGTCTCGGTGGCCACGACCCGGAGGTCCAGGTGGAAGTGCAGCACCTCCCCCACCCGCAGGATCGCGCCCTCGATGCGCTCCGTGCCGAACCCGCCGGCGGCGGTGACGGTCAGGTCATAGGTGCCCGGAGGCAGCAGGCTGCGGACGAACCCGCCGGAACCCGAGCTCTCGACGGTGGTCACCAGGTCCGTGTCCCGGTGCTGGATGAGGACGACGGCGCCCGGAACCGGGTTGCCCAGCGGATCGCTCACCTCGCCGCGGATGACGCCGGTGGTGGTGCCGGCCTGGGCGGCGAGATCGGGCGCGTGAAGGCAGGCGAGCGCCAGCGCCAACGGGACCAGGCGCGCCGGCAGACGTCCCGTCATCCCACTCGATTCTCCGGCCGCGTCGCCCCGGTCTCCGGACCCACGGCGGGGATTTTAGGAGTCCGCGCCGCAGAACGTGGCGTGGAGTTCACGAGCGGTGGTGTCGCACCGGCTTGGAACGCCGGTCTCCGACCGGCACGCGCTGTGCTCCGCACCGCGCACGTCGTAACCCCACACGGAAAGAGCGGCCACCCGGCTGCTAGCCTGTCCCCTCCCCGAACCGGGGCGGCAAGAGCCCGGGAGGCAAGGAAGATGAGACGCACTCCACGGATTCCGGCAGTACTCACGGCGGCGGCCCTCGCCGGCTGCACCGCGCCCCCCACCGATGCGCCCGAACCCGCCGACCTGCTGATCCGCGGCGCGCGCATCGTGGACGGAACCGGCGGCCCCTGGTTCCAGGGGAACCTCGCCGTCGCCGGGGACACCATCGTGAGCGTCGGGCCGGAGGAACCGGACGCCGTCCAGGTGCTCGACGCCGAGGGCCTGGTCCTGGCCCCCGGGTTCATCGACATGCACGCCCACTCGGAGTACGGGCTGGTGGTCGATCCCCGCGCCCTGAGCAAGACCGCGCAGGGCGTGACGACGGAGGTGCTCGGCGAACATCTGTCGGCGGGGCCGGTGCTCGGTCCGGCGGTGGACGACCCGATGATGGTCGCCCCGCCCATCGAGCGCGACTGGACCACTCTGGGCGGTTATCTCGACCGCCTGGAGTTCGCCGGGGTGGGCCCGAACGTCGTCTCCTACGTGGGCTCGGGACAGGTGCGCGCCTCCGTGGTCGGTTACGAGGACCGCGAACCGACGGAAGAGGAACTCCAGGCCATGGAGGCGCTCGTCGCCCAGGCGATGGAGGAGGGCGCCTTCGCGCTGGCGAGCGGCATGTCCTACATCCCGAACACCTTCATGAGCACCGGGGAACTCATCCGCCTCACCCGGGTGGCCGCCGGCTACGGCGGCATCTACGTGAGCCACCTGCGCGGCGGCCTCGAGGGACTGGCCGAGGGCATCACCATCGCCCGCGAGGCCGGCACCGCGCTCGAGATCCACCACCTGAACTCCACCTCGGGCGCCCGCATCCCGGAATACGCGGCGATGATCGCCGAGGCGCGGGCGTCGGGAGTCGACGTGACCGGGAACGTCTATCCCTACATCGCGGGCTGGACCTACCTGCGCTCCCTGCTTCCGGCCTGGGCGCAGGAAGGCGGCGTGGACCGGATGCTCGCGCGGCTGACGGACCCGGCCGACCGGGAACGGCTGCTCGGCGAGCTCCGGGAATCCGAGGCCCGGCGGCCCCGCTGGGGGCGCACGTTCGTGAGTTCCTTCCGGGACGAGGTGGACGGGCTCTCGATCGTGGACCTCGGGGAAGCCCGGGGGATGTCGCCCGAAGAGGGGCTGCTGGACCTCCTCATCGAGCAGGAAGGCGAGGGGTTCCAGATCTCTTTCGGGAACGAGGAGGTGAACCTGGTCCAGGCGCTCGCCCAGCCCTTCACCCACATCGGCTCCGACGGCAGCGCCCTGGCGGCGGGGATGCGCACGCCGATGGGAAAGCCCCATCCGCGCTCCTTCGGCACCTACCCGCGGGTCCTGGCGAAATACGTGCGGGAAGAGGGACTCCTGACCCTGGAGGAGGCGATCCGCAAGATGAGCTCGGCGCCCGCGAACCGCCTCGGTCTGTCGGACCGCGGGGTCCTCCGGCCCGGGATGAAGGCCGACATGGTTCTCTTCGACCCGGACACGGTCCAGGACGAGGCCACCTTCGAGGAACCCGAGCGCTACCCGACCGGCATCCCCTGGGTCTTCGTGAACGGCGTCGCGATCATCGCCGAGGGCGAGCCCACCGGCGAGCTGCCGGGCCACGTGCTCCGGGGCCCGGGGTACGTGGGACGGTGAGCGAACGTGCTAGCGGTGGCCCCGAGCCCTACCGCATCTTGCGAATCGATCAGTCGTGGCTCGAAGAACAGGAAGTCATGGGCAGCAAGCCGAAGTTCTGGTGCCAACCGGACGACGAGAAAGGCTTGTGGCTCTTCAAGTTCCCTCAGCCCGGTAGTGGGCAGCACTGGGCAGAGAAAATTGCGGCGGAGGTGGCGGCCTGCCTCGGAGTCGCACACGCGATCGTAGAACTAGCCGATTGCGGAGGACGGCTCGGGTCCGTCTCGAAATCGTTTACCGAAGGGAAGTACCAACTCCACCACGGCAACGAGATCTTGGCTCTCACGATGGCGTACGATCGGAACAAGCAGTTCGGACAGTCCGACCACACCCTGGATAACGTCTTCCGCGCCTTGAAGATGGCTTTTGTCGAACCGGCAGCCGCGGAGAGGGCCAAACGTGAGTTCGCCGCATATGTGGTGCTCGACGCGGTCATCGGCAACACGGATCGCCATCACGAGAACTGGGGGCTCCTCGTGGAGACAACCGAGAAGGGTCCCCGCGGTTTCCTGAGTCCGACCTTTGATCACGCCTCATCTCTGGGCCGGGAATTGCGCGACGAGAAACGAGCGGTGAGGCTACGGGACAATACGGTGGGTTCGTACTCGGAGAAAGGTCGGGGCGCGCTCTTCTGGGAAAGCGTCGGTCGCTACGGCCCAAGCCCGCTGAAACTCGTGCGCCGAGCCTCGGAGGAATACCCCGATCTGTTTCGTCCACCGCTCGTCAAGGTGCGGGATCGTCGCAATAGCCTTGCGCGCTTCGTGCGGCAGGTTCCGGACGACTGGATGTCGCGGACTGCGAAAGACTTCGCCATGGCGCTCATGGACTACAATGCGACACAGTTAGAGCAATGCTTGAAGTAGGTGAGAGGATCCTGTACTTGGGTTGGCAGGATCGGGCGCAGAGCCGGGCTTGGTTCCCAGTCGGCCGGCTGGATGCAGACCTGACCGGTCCGTCCTTTCGCTTCCGGCACGTTAAGGGCGCGGTGAGGGCTCGCGAAACCGGCGGTTTCGACCTGGTTCCCGGGTTCGGCGATCTGCACGGCGACTACACGTCGCCGGTGCTGTTTCCGGTGTTCCAGAATCGGGTGATGTCGCCACGCCGGCCGGACTTCGAGGACTACGTGAGGGGGCTCGATCTCGATCCTGAAGTGGATCCCTCGACAGATCCGACGAGCCTCCTCCTGGTGGACGGGGGGCGGCGCGTGACCGATTTCTTCGAGGTCTTCCCCAAGCTCGTCAAGGGCGACGACGGCAGTTTCGTCTGCCGCTTCTTTCTCCACGGTTTTCGCCACACGAACGCGGCGGCTCGGGAGCGGATGGACTCACTCGAATCGGGCGAACGGCTCCACGTCGCACTGGAACTGACGAATCCCACGAACCAGCCCGCTGTCCAGATCCAGACGCTGGACTACACCATGATCGGCTGGTCTCCGCGGTACTTCGTGCACGACCTCATGATGGCGATGGTGGAATCGCGCGGGGATTACCAGGCGCGCGTGGTCCGCGTGAACCCGGTCCCACATCCGTCGTCGCAGCGCGTGCTCGTCGAGATGCGGAGCCGCTGGGAAAACCACGAACCGATGAGCAGCGAGGATTTCGAGCCCCTGGCGTAGGGGCCGGACCGAGGGACCGCCGGCCTTCAGGCCGGCGTCGCGACGGGCGGCGTGTAGGCTTCCGCCTCCAAAGGCGAGCCGGATGTCGAATACGGAATCCGATCTGGAAACGGCCGTGGCCAAGGTTCAGGCTCTCGCCCGGAAGTACGGGAGCCCGACTGGGAGCGAAGTGGACGATTTCATCGCCGAACGCCGGGCGGAGGCAGCGAAGGAGTCGGGAGGTTCGGACCACTCCGATTCCTCAGTTCACAGCGGGGCGCGGCTGGCAGAGAGTCCGCGAGCCAGACGTTGATGGTCGGCGCGTCCGATGACTTGTGGTGGAACGCTGATTTCCGAGAGTTGACCAGGAAACACCATGGGTAGTCGCACGAGCCGCTTCCCAAGGGAGGGTGTGACCGAGCCCGACCTTCGTCGCCGCCCCGGGCGGCGTTTGGTCAAACCCGGCGGATTGTTCGGCGTGGCCGCTCTGTTGACCGCCCTGATCGGCCTGACACCCCCCGCCGCCGCGCAGAACGGGAACGGGCGGCCGAACGTGTTCTTCGACTGTTCCGGGCCGCGGTGTGACTCCCGCTACTACCGGACCGAGATCACCTGGGTGAACTGGGTCAACGACAAGGAGGACTCGAACGTCCACCTCATCATGACCAGCCAGACGACCGGCGCCGGCGGACGGGAGTACCTCCTCCATTTCATCGGCACCGGCGAGCAGACGAGCTACGACGACGAGCACGGCTACCGGGCGCTCCCGACGAACACCGACCGGGAGACGCTGGACGGGATCGTCCACACCATGGAGCTCGGGCTCGCGATGTTCTCGGACGAGGCCGGATACCGGGGTCTCATCGCCATCAGCCCGATCGACCGGGAGGAGGCGGCGGTGGCCCGCGGGGTCGTCGCCCGGGACGAGGTGGAAGATCCGTGGAACCTGTGGGTCTTCCGCGTCGACGGCGAGGTGGGAATCGAAGGCGAGACCTCCGAGCGGCGCACCAGCCTGGAGGGGGGCTTCTCCGCTTCGCGGGTCACCCCCGACTGGCGCGTCCGGTTCTCGGGGGACATCGAGAACGACCGTCTCTCGATCGAGCTGTCCGAGGGAACCTTCGAGGACACCCGCACCAACTGGAGCTTCGACACCCAGGTCGTGTACGCGCTGCTCGAACACTGGTCGGTCGGGATGGACACGAACACCAGCCGCAACCTGACCTACAACCAGGACCTCCGGGTCGAGCTGTCGCCGGCGCTCGAGTACAGCGTCTTCCCCTACGACGAGGCGACCCGCCGCAGCCTCACGTTCTACTACACGATCGGCCCCGCCTACCGCGATTACGCGGAGTCCACGATCTACGGGGAGACCGAGGAGACGCGCTGGGAACAGGCGATGAACGTCCGCTTCGGCCAGCGCCAGCCCTGGGGGAACGCCTCGGTCAACCTGCGGGGTTCCCACTTCCTGCACGACTTCAAGCAGCGCCTGGTGTCCCTGGGGGGGAACCTCTCGTTCCGGGTCTTCCGGGGCCTCGAACTCGAGTTCCGGGGCAACGTCTCGCAGGTGAACGACCAGATCTACCTCGCCGCCGAGGAGGCGACCGACGAGGAGGCGCTGCTGCAGCTCCAGCAGCGCCCGACCGACTTCGACTACCGGATGGAGGTCGGGTTCCAGTTCCGGTTCGGGTCCATCTTCAACAACGTGGTGAACAACCGGTTCCGGCGCCGCCGGTTCTGAGGCTGCGGCCGGCCTGCGCGTCCGGCGCCGTCAGTAGGTGCGGCGGAAACGGAAGTCCACACCCAGGGATCCGTACTCGTCCCGCGACAGGATCCAGGTGACCCGGCCGCGCGTGTACTCGACGACCACGATGGCTTCGTCGGCGTCCGCAAGGCTCGACGAATAGCGGACGTTGACGTCCGGAGTGAGCTGTTTGCTGAGGGTCACCCTCGCCGTGGGATTGCTGAAGCGGCCGATCAGGAAAGGGTCCACGGTCACCCGGTCGATTCCGAAGACCCGGCCCGCCCGTTGCCCGATGATCCCGCTGAACTGCTGGCTCAGCAGATTCGCCGCGGAAACCGCGGCCACCGGATCATCCGTACGGGCCATCAGCAGGTTCTGCTCCGGGACGCCCGAGAGGAGCTGGAGGATGTCCGTCTGCCGCAGCGGAGGCTCGGAGGTCAGGTTCGCCTCGACCTCTTCCATGGTTCCCGACGCGGCCAGGCGCACGCGGTAGTTCCTGATATTTGCCTCCGCCGCAACGTCGAACACCGGTTCGATGCTCGTCGGGTCGATGAACTCGGCGCGTCCCGAGACGATGTCGAAGCGGTGGGCGCCGACATACAGGTCGCCCTCCACCAGGTCCGCGCGTCCCACCACCGCGGGTGAGGCGGCGGTGCCCTGCAGGCCGATCGCGGCGTCGGCGTCGAGATTGACGATCGAGTTGCGGACCGCGAAGGGCGAAACGGTCTCGACCCGCACATCCAGCAGAAGTTCGTCCAGGAACCCGCCGGCCTCCGCCCCCCCGGAAACGGCGATGGCGTCCGAAGCCGACAGGACGTCCGTGGACAGCTCGTACTCGCGGCTCCAGAGCGCGTTGTCGATCCGGACCTCGCCGGCGAGCAGACGCCCCCCCGGGTCTCCCACGAACCTCAGGTCCGCATCCAGAGTGGCGCTGAAGTCAGCGGGGTAGCGGAGCCGGGCGCCGGCGACCTGGACCCGCAGATCGCTCGCGCCCAGCTCCGCGCCGTCGGCCAGGACCGAACCGGACACCACCACCTCACCGGAGGCCACCCGGCCCTTCACCTCGTCGATCCGCAGCGACCGCTGGTCGAAGGTCACCGAGCCGTTGACCTCGCTCAGCCCGTGCGGAAAACCGTCCATGCGGAAGGAGCCGCCGCGGATCGTTCCCGTCCCGAAGACGTCCGGTTCGCTCGTCGAGCCGGCCACGGCAATCTCCACCCGACTTCGCCACTTTGGACGTATCGGGATCTGCAAGCCGTTGACAGGTCGCCTGTTAGAAGAACGGGCGCCGGCAGCTTGGCACTACGTTTGTGTGTCTTGTTCTGATCTTCGCCGGGTGCGGCGCCGGTGAGGGTG
>JAJEIY010000004.1 GCA_022828085.1 Acidobacteriota bacterium
GTTGAGGATCTGCGTCTCCTGAACTCCGTCTGATCTGAATCAAACGGGAACCCCGGGGCCATCCGGCCCCGGGGTTTTCCTCTGTACGGGGTCCTCGTCGGAGATTCCGGGAGTCCGTGGGAAGACGCGGGATCAACACGGGATCAACTGATTCTCGGATCCCGGGCGATCTGAGGGAGGGAAGGACGCCGTTCCGCTACCCCCGGCACGGTCGCCGGGGACGACGCGAGGTCCGTTTTCGGCCCTTTCCGCTGGCCAATTCCGCCCCTTCTCGGGCGAAAACGGGTGAAAACGGGCCGTAATCCACCGCAAGCGCCCCGAATTTGCCGCCCGGACAGCGGCGCGCGGACGCACGGTCCACCCCTGGGACGGTGCGGGAACGACGGAACGGGCGCCGGCGGGCGCGTCAGTGCTCGAGGCGGCGAACCGTGTACCTCAGGAGTGATACGGGAGGTGATACACGGATTTCGGCGGTGTGCGGCATCGGCCGCTGAATCGGCGACTTAGGGCCGGTCAGGGCCGGTTTTCGGCGGCTCTTTCGGACACCGGTTCTCCCGTGTTCCCGACCGCGGGGCCATTCCGCGGCATGTGTTGACACGGGGTTGAACCGTTCTTCCGGCTCTGGCCAAGACTCGACGCATGACGAACACCACCAACGGCAAACGGACCGCCAAGGTCAAGCTCACCCTCACCAAACGCACGGTCGACAACCTCCAGCCGGCCGACAGGCCCTGGATCGCCTGGGACGACCGGCTCGTCGGCTTCGGGGTTCGCGTCCAACCCTCAGGGGCGAAGTCGTTCCTCATCAACTACCGCATCGGCAGCGGCGGCCGGAGGGCGCGGAACCGCCGCATCGCCATCGGGCGCTGTGGCCTCCTGGCCCCCGAGGAGGCCCGCCGCCTCGCCCAGGAGCTGCTCGGCCGCGTCGCCCGCGGCGAGGACCCCGCCCAGGAGCGGGCCGACAGCCGAGGCATGCCGACCCTCCGGGAGGCGTTCGCGGAGTACCTGACCGCGAACCCCAACCGGAAGACGAGTACCGAGGCGCTCTACCAGAGCCAGATGCGCTACTGCCTCGGCGACTGGCTCGCCCGGCCGCTGGACACGATCACCCGCCGGGACGTGGAGGCACGGTTCCATCGCGTCTCCCAGCGGAACGGGTGGGCGGTGGCGAACCACGTCATCGCGCTGCTGCGCTCCGTGTACCGGCGGCCGTGCGTGGACCACGGGACGCTCCGCAACCCGGTGGACCTCTGGCTCGCGGGCGGCGGGCGGTACCACCGGGCCGTGCGTCGCCGGATCTCGACGCCCGCCGAGACGCTGCCCCGCTGGTGGGCGGCCATCGAGGCCGAGGTGACGGTTCCCGCGACGCGGGACATCTTCTGGTTCGGGATGTATACCGGGATGCGGCGGGGCGAGATCATGGGGCTGCACTGGGACCGGGTGGACCTGGAGCGGCGGATGTTCCGGGTCGAGGCGACGAAGACGGGCGAGCCGCTGGAGCTGCCGATCACCCGGCAGCTGGCCGCGCTTCTCGAGCGCCGCCGCCTGGCCGCCAGCGCCGGCAACGGCGGCGCTCCGGCGTGGGTGTTCCCCTCGAGCGGCGGGTCGGGCCACGTCGTGGAGCTGCAGCATCTCTACCACCGGATCAGCCGGGCGGCAGGGACGAAGTTCTGGTTCCACGGGCTGCGGAACGTGTTCATCACGGTTGCGGAGCGGGAGCTGATGCTGCCGCGTTCGCTGACGAAGCGGCTGGTGAACCACGCCCGCGGCAGCGACGTGACCGAGAGCTACGCGGCGGATTGGAGCGTGGAGCAGTTGCGGGAGCCGGCCCAGCGGATCGCGGACCGGATCGACGAACTGGCGCACGGCGCTGCAACGGTTCCGGTCGGGTCCGGCTACCCGTGGCCGGCGCCTGCCGTTCCCGCCGCGGCGGAAACGCGGTTCGGGATCGCTCCTTGATCCACGCGATGCACCCGGCAGGAATCTCCCAGGCCCGCAGGGGCTGTGCGGCTGTGGCTGGCGGCGGGGCCGTTCGTTGGCAGGCTGTCTCTCGACAGGCGGGATGACGCTCGCCGCCCGGCTCGCGCCCCCGTTCGGGGGTTCCGCGTAGGCATCGGCATGGCCGCTACGGTACGAGAGCCAGCAGACCCAATGTGCGTACATTGGTGCTGGCGAGGGGAGGCTGCGCCCCCCTTCGAACCCCAGGCCCGCCGCGCCGCTGCCGGAGCAGCGCACGGACGGGGAGCGCCGCCCCCCGAACCCCCGGCTCGCCGCGCCGCTGCCGGAGCAGTGCACGGACGGGGAGCGCCGCCCCCCGAACCCCCGGCCTGCCGCGTCGCTGCGAGAGCAGCGCACGGACGGGGGGCATCACCCCCCGAACCCCCGGAACGGTGTGCGCATGGCTGAGCGCCGCACCGTGAGAGCCCACGTCCGCCTAGCGCCCGCGGAGCTTGCCGCCTGGCGCGCCAAGGCGGCGGCCGTCGGCGTGCCGCTGTCCGACCTGCTGCGGCAGGCCATGGCCCGGACGCGGCCGTGGACGCCGGCAGCCGCCGCCGTCGAGCGCGAGCGCACCCGGCAGGTTGCCCGCGTCGGCAACAACCTGAACCAGCTCGCGCGCTGGGCGAACACCCACCCCTCGGAGGTCGAGGCAGTCGAGGTTGTCGCCCAACTGGTGTCGGTCGAGCGGGCGCTGCTCGCCCTGGCCCGGCTCGGCGGAGAGGACACCGATGCACATTAGGTTCTTCGGTGGCGGGAAGGGCTCGGCCCAGGCGGCCGCCGACTATCTCGTCGGCGAACGGGACGCCGCGGGGACCGTGCGTCCGGGTATCGAGGTCCTGCGCGGGAACCCGGACCTGACGGCCGCCGTCGCCGACTCGCTGGAGTTCGAGCACAGGTTCCGGTCGGGCCTGATCACGTGGGCGCCGGAGGACCGGCCCACCGACGAGCAGATCGGGGCCGTCCTCGACGAGTTCGAGAAGACGGCCTGGGCGGGACTGGAACCGGACCGCTACACCTGGACGGCGGTGCTCCACCGCGAGCACGGCACCGGGGTCCATGTCCACATCCTCACCGCCCGCTGCGACCTGGAGACGGGCCGCAGCCTGAACATCGCTCCCCCCGGTTGGGAGAAGACGTTCGGCACGCTGCGCGACGCCTTCAACCACCAGCACGGCTGGAGCCGGCCGGACGACCCGGCGCGCGCCAGGGCGCACCAGCCGGGCCATCGCGCCTACCTTGAGGCGGCGAGGCTGCGGACCGGCCTCGAGCACGAAGCCGGGCCGCGTGAGCTGATCCGCGACTACCTCCTGCAGCGGGTCGAGCACGGCCTGGTGCGGAGCCGCGCCGACGTGGTCGCCGCCCTGGAGGAGGCCGGCTTCGAGGTGCCCCGGCAGGGCAAGGACTACCTGACCGCCCGCGATCCGGACAGCGGGAAGCGGTTGCGGCTGAGAGGAGCGCTGTATGAGCACGACTTCCAACCCGAACGACTTGACCGCCCGGCTGCGGAGCCGGACGGAAGCCGACCGCCGTCAGATCGAGGAAACGATGGCGAACGAGCAGAGGCGGCTTGGCGAGAGGTTGCGCGCCGTCGCGAACGACGCGCTGCGTACCACCGAAGCCGATACGGCGGCGACGGCCGCGCGGATACGCGTGATCCTGCTGAACGCGTGGCTGCGTCCCCTGGTGGTCGGGGTGACCATCTTCCTCGGAATCAGCGGCGGGAGCTGGGGGCTGATGCAATGGCTCTCGGCGAGCATCCAGAGCCGGATCGAGACCCTGGCGGTGCTGGAGGTCCGGATCGAGGACGCACGCGAAACCCTCGCCGGGATCGAGGAGACGACGTGGGGCGTGACGCTGTTGGAGATCGACGGGGACCGGTTCGTCGTTCTGCCGGACGGGACGCTGGACCATCCGCCCTGGACCGTGGGCGGGCGGCCTGCCTTGAAGCTGTCGAGCGAGTGAGGGAACTCTATGACCGAACTAGAAACACAGTTGATGACCGCCTTGCGGAGGTTGTCCGCGCAGTTCGAGACGGAACAGCGGCAGCACGCCGAGGAGCGGCAGCGGGACTCCGAGCAGCTCGAAGCCTTGCGGCAGCGCGTCGAGCGGCTGACCGCGGACAACGAAGCCTTGCAGCAGCGAATCGAGCGGCTCAGCGGGCAGGTGACCTACTTGGCCCAGGACTACAGGACGCTCGCCGAGAGGTTGCGCGAGCCCTGGAGCTGATGCGCCAGCGCAGGTCGAGGCGGGACCGGGACTACGGTCCGAGCCGCGATTACGGTCCGAGCCGCTGAAGCGTCTCGGCGGCGAGCCTCCCGCCCTTTTACGGGCCTCCGTTGCCAGACTGAGCTGGGGGCTGCTGAATGTCGATCTTGGCCTCCAGCGTGGCCAGACGTTCACCGATTTCACCCAAGCGCTGCTCGACGACCAGGAACCGGTCGAGCATCTCCGCCCGGAGACCCCCCATTTCGGCGCGCAGAGTCCCCATTTGCCAATAGATGCCGAAGACGGCAGTGACCAAGGCCACCAATAGGAGCGTCTCCAGCGTGACCGGGCGCCGTGGTGCGGTATCTCCGCCGTCGCTCATCGTCTCTCCTTTGGCGAGCAGAGAATCCGGAGCCACCCTTCAGGGTGTCTTTCGCTTCCGCTCTGAGACACAGTCTATACGCACGATTCCGCGTTTTACGAACCTTGCTGTCAAGATCGATCCAGGAACGCCGCCCACTCCTCCATGAGGTCGCGCCGCCGCTCGAACAGGTCCGTCCGCCGGTAGGCCGCCTCCACCCGGTCCGAGTTCACATGGGCCAGGGCGAGTTCGCATACCTCGCGGGGGGCGTCGGAACACTCCGCCGCCCAGTCACGGAAGCTCGAACGGAAGCCGTGAGGCACCGCCCCGATGCCAAGCTCGCGGACCATCTTCGAGATCGTCGCATCGGATAGGCGACGGCCCCGCACTGACGGGAACACCAGCTCCGAACCCTCCACGACGCTCCGCGCCTCCCGCAGCACCGACAGCGCCCCCGTGGACAACGGAACCCGGTGCTCCCGGTTCGCCTTCATCCGCTCCCCCGGGATCCGCCACTCCCGCGCCTCGAGGTCCATCTCCTCCCACCGCGCGCCACGAACCTCCCCGCTACGGCACGCCGTCAGCACCAGGAACTCGAACGCCAGCACCGTCGTGGCGTAGGCCCGCGATCCGCGCACCTTCTCCATCGCCCCCCGGACCTCCCGATACGGCAGCGCCGGCTGATGCCGGGTCCGGACCCCCGTCTTCGGGAGCGCCGCCCCGATGGCCTCCCCGGCCGGGTTGTCCTCCCGGTACCCCTGCGCCACCGCCCAGCGCATCACCGCCGAGATCCGCTGCCGCACCCGCCGCGCCGTCTCCCGCTTCTCCCCCCAGATCGGCAACAGGACCGCCATCACGTCCGCCGTCCCGATCCGGTTGACGGGCAACTCTCCGAGTCTCCACATGGCGTAGTCCCGGAGGCTAGCCCGCCACTGCTTCTCCGACCTGCCGTCGTCCGTCCAACCGGCCCCGTGGATCGCGATCACCCGGTTGAGCGCTTCACCGAAGGTGGGAACGGTCCGCTTGCGGCCGGCCAGGACCAGATCGCCGCGGCGGCGGGCCACCCGGTTCAGAACGCACTTCTCTCGGGCCTGGGCAAGGCTGACGTGGGGCCAGGTGCCGAGCCCGAGGTTGCGGGCCCGTCCGTCCACGATGATGCGCTGCGCCCAGGACTTGGACAGGTCCCCGCCCGTGGTCCTCCTGACCAGCAGGGACAGTCCGCCGGAGCCGCGGCCGTCGCCGTAACGGCCCGGCACCTTGACGGTTGCGACGAACCGGGCGGAGAGTCGGTAGGGTCGGCGGTTCATGGTGGATGGAGGGTATCAGCCGTCATTTATATATCACTTCATGCCTGTGCATCCACGGGCCTGAGAAGGAACGCGTTGGCACTCTCAAGCATTGTAACTCGTTGATAATCAGTCCGAAAATGGGACTTAGGCGTGGCTTCTCGGAACAGTTGGCAGCGCAATAGTGGCGGACGAAAGAGAACCGCAACTATACACGGTTTTCGGGGCTCTGGAGGGGGTTTTGGGCCCTTTCCGGGGGGGTGGCGCTCTTCTCCTTCTTACCGTGACCCTGGGCGCCGGTCTCGTGCTCACGGGTTGCGGCGACGACGACACGGCGACCACGCCGGCTCCGGCCCCGCCGCCACCGCCGTCGCCAGCCCCGGAGCCGGAGCCCGAGCCGGAACCCGAACCTGAGCCGGAGCCCGAGCCCGAGCCCACTCCGTTCTTGGTGCAGTTCATGGTGCCGGACGGCAAGTTCCCGATGGTGCCGGATGATGACCACATCGAGGCCACCGCCATGGCCACCGTGAACAACAACATGGGCGTTTCGGTGAACATGCCAGCGATCATCTCGGCGACCTTCATGCCGGGCGCCAGTCCAATCGGACTCGTTCCGGGCGAGAACATGCCGTTCAAGTACGTCACCTGGGGCACTCTCCAGAGCGTGGTCGTTACGACCGGCGCGACCTTCGCGATCCAGCCGGTGGAGATCGGGGCCAACCAGGTTCCGCTGCCGATCGGGGACGCAGCGCTCGTGACTTGCGGTCCGTTCGAGTGCATG
This sequence comes from Acidobacteriota bacterium, assembly GCA_022828085.1. Taxonomy (GTDB): domain Bacteria; phylum Acidobacteriota; class Vicinamibacteria; order Marinacidobacterales; family Marinacidobacteraceae; genus Marinacidobacterium. The sequence continues at coordinate 6,632 of JAJEIY010000004.1, forward strand.
ATGGGCCCGATGCCGCCGGCGATCTCGATCGCCAACTCCGCGGCCTGCACGGCCTGGGATCCGGAGGTCAACCTCCAGGTTGGTTACGTGGACAACACCGCCGTCGCGGGCACTGACGGTGCCACTGCTGACATCGACAACGACGGTGTCGACATCGGGTGGTCGTACACCTCGACATCGGGAATGACGGTGAAGCACCACTTCGACGGGGTTACGCGTGGCGAGAACTTCGTGGCCAGCAGTCCTGACGTTGGCAAGGCGTCGAGTGGCATGGGCATTCCGCTGGTCATCGGCGGCACCGCCAGTGACGTGCGCAAGGCCGATTACGTAACGCGCTACAAGAGCGCCATCCTGTTCGACGTCGACGATGCGGGAGCGGCAGTCACTCCTGCGGCCGGCAATTCGGCCTGCGCAAGCACCACTGTCTACGCGGGCGGCGTGAACGTGAGCGGCATGCAACGGCCGGACTCGTGCTTCCGGGTTTCCACGATGGGGTCTGCCACGAGCGGGGCGAACTACTTCGGCGGATACAGCCTCGAGCTCACCCCGAAGGGCGCGGACGTCGGCTGGGGTTCCGAGGTCCAGTGGGAAGAAGATCCCTTCGAGGACCTTGAGTGCGAGAGCAAGATGTACAGCGCGAGCGAGATGGTGGATGTCTGCGAACTCTTCGAAGAGGAAGTGGACGCGGCCCTGGGGAGTCCGTGGGCCGGCTCCCGGGGCACCTCGGTCGGTTTCGTCGTCTTTGGCGGTCGTTCCGGCACGGTTACCGACGTGAACTCGCAGCTTGAGTGGCTTGAGATTCCGGCGCCCACCAGCGCCATGAGCCGGCGTTTCCAGACGTTGTGGTTCAGCAACAACGACGGCGGACGCAACCGGCCCGATACCGACATCTATGCCGATACCGACACCACCACGGACGGCACGCAGCGGGCTCCGCTGCTGCTCAAGATCGTCGACGGCGACAACGATCCGAAGTACGGCGACTTCGGAAAGGTTGACCTGGTAGCCGTCGGCGCTGACGGAGTCTTCAATGGCGCGTCGGATCCGAACTTCAACGCGAACGCCAACAAGCCGGACGGCAACGCCGACAACTACGACGGCGATGACGCGGAGGCGTGCAGCGACGCCGACGGTCTGGGCTGCGATGCCGAGTTCAGCGAGGACATCAGCGTGACCTTCGCCTCCGGAACGGCCCTGAACTGCTCCGTGAAGAGGACCGTCACGATCAGTTGCGAGTGGGATGCTCAGGGGCTTATCCAGAGCAACCCGACGGACGGTCGGGCGATTACAGCCACGGAGACTCAGGCGAGCCCGTTCAGCGACTTTACGACGGGAACGTATGTGGCGGGTCAGTTCTACAAGTGCAGCGTGAGCGGCTAACTCGCTCCTGCGGGATCGCCTTGATCGGTTGATTCCGCTGGGGAAGACCCCGGGGCCATCCGGCCCCGGGGTTCTTCCTTGTACGCGGGTAGCGCGCCGCCTGGTCTGGACATCGCCACCCATGCGACGGGGTGGAAGCACGGCGGCCGATCCGAGATGGACCGGCGGTGGACACTCGACAACTCCGCGATGCCGAAGCTCGGGAAGCGGCCGGTGGACCGGATCGGCACCGCGGACGTCATGGCGATCCTGCTACCCATCTGGAACCAGAAGCGGGTCACGGCGCGGAAGGTGCGGCAGCGCATCGGGGCGGTGATGCGCCGGGCGGTGGCGCAAGGCTACCGGGAGGGCAACCCGGCAGGCGACGCCATCGGCGCGGCGCTGCCCAAGACAGGAGTCCGGCCGCGGCATCTCGCGGCGCTTCCATATGGGGAGGTCGCTGGGGCCATCGCCACGGTACGCGACTCCGGGGCCGATCCCGCGACCGTCCTGGCGTTCGAGTTCCTGGTGCTGACGGCGTGCCGGAGCGGGGAGGTGCGCGGCGCGCGTTGGAAAGAGATGGACCTCGAGCGGCGCGAATGGCGGATCCCGGCGAACCGGATGAAGACAGGCCGCGCGCACCGGGTCCCTTTGTCCACGCGGGCGCTGGCGGTGCTCGGCGAGGCAAAGGAGCTGGCGCGCCCCCCGGGACTCGTGTTCCCTTCGGCGACGGGCCGGAAGCACTCGCGGGCGGCGCTCTCGAACCTGAGCGGCAACTGGACATCGGGCGGTGCCGCACGGTTTCCGGTCGAGCTTCCGGGACTGGGCGGCAGAGCGCACGGACGCGCCGCGCGAGGTGTGCGAGCTGGTGCTCGCGCACGTGAACACGAACGCGGTCGAGGCGGCCTACCGCCGTAGCGACCTGCTCGAGCGGCGGCGCGAACTCATGGGAGCAATGGGCGGTGTTCTTGACCGGATCCGCTGTTTCGCAACCTTCCGTCGCGCTCCGGGATCGCGTGTGAACTGCGCGTTAGATCTCGCACTCGATCCAACCGCCATGGTGACGGCCGGCCCTTCGGGCGGACGAGGCGCCCCGGGCCGCGTGACGATGCGCTCCCGGCCGAGCACTGCAGCGCCGGACCCTCCGGCTCAGGCTCGCGGCTCAGGGACTGTGACACCTCTCGAAGTTCACCGCGATTCCTCGCCAAGTACGTATAGAATGGGCTTACTGCGGGAGATGGAGGCACCGGGTCGCGCCCCTCCGAACTCTCTCGGTTCCGTTGGCGTTGCGGTAGAAGTCGGCCCTCAAAGTGTGTTAGGCTGCCCAAGGATTTATGTCCGAAGGTTCAAGCATTACTTGATCTTCTCAACACCGCACCGGGAGTTCGTTGTCCTAGGCTCATAAGCGACCGATCCATCAGTTACTTGTGGGTCGTTCGATGATCCGGATATCACGTCGGGTATCACGAACGCGTTCCGCTGAATCACGGCGTCTTCGCGGTCGCGTTTTCGACGTTTCGGACGTTTCGACGTGATCCGGATGACGACACCATCTTGGAACTCGCCGTAAACGGGAACGCCGTAACCATCGTCACCGGAGACTCGAATCTCCTCGTCCTTGAATCCCTTCGGCGGAAGCCCGATTTCCGCCCCATCGGATTTCGTACGACAGGGCGGCTGACGGGCGTCGCGGGACTGCGTCTTCCCGGCAACTGGCGCGCCGCGCACGTCGTAACGTGAACTGCCCTCATGGTGTCCGCCGGTCGGGCGTACACAAGAGAAGCGGGGGCGACCGAAGCCGCCCCCGCCGTATAGTGGAGAAGTCCGAGACCCCCCTTAGCTCCCCGGTACGCCCCGCACGGTGGACGCCGAACTGATCGTCCAAGGTCCATTGCGGTCGCCATCGGTGGCCCGGACGCAGAGATAGACCCTCTTGTCGACTCCCCTCGTGTCGGCGTCGGGACCCTCATTCGCTTCGATTTCCGCCGACCTCAAGACTACACCGGCACTGTCCGTCGTGATACTTCCTGCCGCAACGTCGTTCGCGCGCCAGGTTCCCCTGTTTGTGGGAGCTGTGGCTGCCTGACAGTCCTTGGGGCTGGGAATGGCTGTCGTGATTCTCCTCTGGTTATTGTTGGGGTCGACGAACGTCACGTCGAAGTCGATCGTCTTGGCCGCGTATCCGTCATTCTCCCTCGGCACATCGCTCCGACCCCGGGAGGCGACCTTCCAAACGAATTGCGTGTCGCTGCTACGTGCAGAGTCAATCGTCGGCCGTGGTGGCGTCCCCGGGTGAGTGAAGAGCTTGGCGCTGGGGACGGCCCACTCGGTCGCACCGGTGGTATTTCTCATCCGGGCGCACAGCACGTAGCCGGTGTACGGCGAGAGGCCGCTGCTCACGCTGACTTCATCGAGCGTGATGTCCACGTCGGTATCGCCCTGGTCCACGAGGGATCCCTCGCTGCAGGCTGCCTGAAGCGCTCTCATCTGGGCCGTAGTGGGAGTGGTGAGAACGAGGTCGTTGTCATGCCGTGAATCGGTAGCGACCCGCATCTCATACTCAAAGGGGGCCACAAGCGCGATTCCCGTCCAGGTCAGAGCGCTGGCCACGGTGTTGGTGTCGTCCCTGAAGTCCACTCCGCTGCTCTGGGTGGCAGTCGCGCCGTCAGGTGCCCGAACGCCCCACGCGACGGAAAGTGCGCGATTGTCCTTGTCGGTGGTGCGGACACAAAGTCCCGCGACTGTTCCCGCGGCGGTTGCGGGAACGTCCACCTCGAACTGAGAACCGGTCCCGGCGTTGGTAACCGTCAGATCGTCAAAGGTCGTGCCGCCACAGGGGTTCGGATCATCCATGGCACCGGTCGCCGGCGCCCACTCGTACTCGGAGCCGGCCGTCGGGCTCCAGGTGAACGTGATGCTGTCGTCGTCAGCGGTCCACTTGACACCCAGAGCGCCCATGCCGCCGGGGCTGGTAGGAGTTGTCGGCTCCAGCGGAGCCGTCCCGCTCGTGCGGGTTTCCGCGACGTCGCTCCAGGCGCCCACCAGGTGCGAGCTGTCGTCGTCGGCGGGAACGCCCCGCACCCGGAAGTCGTAGTCGGTCCCGGAATCGAGACCGCTCGCGACGCACTCTTCGTCGTCCACAACGTTGTCCGCATCGTCAGCCCCACAATTCGCGTCGGACCAGTCGTCGTCCGGTTCGCGCTGCTCAACCTCGTAGGTGTCGGCGTCGTCAACCGAGTCCCATTCGAGAGTGATCGAGTCGTCGCTCCGGTCGGTACTGCGAACGTTGTCCGGGGCGTCAAGCGCGGTCGCCGGCGGCGGCGCGGCGGTCGTCCCCGACACCCCGTCGCTCCAATCGCTGTAGCTCAGATCGGTGAGCGCGGTGCCCGTCCCCGACCGGACCCGGAAATGCCCGGTCGTATTGCCTGCCAGGTTGGAAACCGTGTGGGAGGTCGCCGGAGCCACGATGAGGAACGTCGCATCCGTGTCGGTGAACGTGGCATCCGGGCTGAACTGGCCCTGATAGCCGAGCACGCCCTCGACGGCGTCCCACGTCCAGGTGATGGAGCTGGAGGTCGTCCCGGTCACCCGGAGATTCCCGGGCGCCGCGGGACCAGTGGGCTCAGGCTCCGGAGCCGGAGGCGGCGCTGGCGGTGGCGGTGCGGGGGTGGTCGGAGCCGGCGTCTCTTCCTCCCCGCAGGCCGAAATGATCATGCCGACACCTACGAGCAGCGCGAGCAACAGAGCCCACCCGCGGACGGACGCGGTCTTGCCAGTGAGCGACTTCATTCCACCTACCTCCCGGTTGCGGTGTTGTAGGGTCAAGTCATCAAGTAGTGCTTGAACCTACGGACATAAGTAGAGTCAAAGGCTAGCACACATTGACGACTGACTTCCACCGGGTAGCGCGCCCCGGAAAGAGTCGGGACGGACGTGGTCTGGAACGTCCGGATCCCGCAGGACGCTCATTGTATGCGTACTGGAAGCGGGATTTCGCCCTCGATCCGAACGGGAGCGGATTCGCCAGCCGGGCGGACTACCTGGCAGCGGCGAAGGGGGCGCGGCGACCGGGGGCGACCGTGTTCGGCGGTGATGCGGTGGGCGAAGGCTCGGAGGAACCGGGGCGGGTGATCGGGATGGTCCCGCTCCGCGGGGAGCCGCTCGAGAACCCGGCCGTGCCCCTGCCCGAGCCGGCGCGGCGTTCCCGCTGGCCGGGCGGCGGTGACGCGCAGCGGCCGCGCGGAGCGCCGGCCGCCCCGGCGAAGGCCGGGTTTTTCGCCTTCCCGCAGGGATCACTCGCGCCATGGGCGCGGGCTGCAAGCGACCCCCGGCCCCTGGGAGGAGAGTGGGACAAGCACTCCACGACGGGGCCGTTTTTCGCCACGAAAGGGGGGGTCGCTTGCAGCCCCGACCCTGACCCAGAAAGGCAGGGTCGCCGGAGCGCAATCGCGACGGGGAGAACGGGATCGCGTCCACGGGGAGGCGCAAAAGCCCTAGCAAAAGGGGGGTTCGCCCTGGTTGCGTGGCGGAATGGCCCCGGGAGCGGCCCCGTCGGGGTGCGGCGCCTCAAAAACCGAGGTCGGAGTCGTCCAGCCGCTCCGCGAAGTGGACGGTGTACCGGTCGATCCGGGCCGGGGGCCGATGGAGCCGGGGACGGAGCCGCGTCTCGATCTCACGCGCCTCCTCCCAGCCGAGCCATTTCCCGATCTCGTCCGGGTCCGGGTGCCGCCGCGCCGCCCGGATCGCCTGCAGGAACGAGCGCTCGTCCTCGTTCAGGCCGGCGCCGTCCGGCGTCCAGCGGAACAGGGTCTCCTCGTAGAGAACCCTCGCGGCGTCGTCGCGGACCGCCGCGATGACCTCGACCTCGAAGCCTTCGAGGCGCAGCGCCTCCCAGAGGAACAGGTGGTCGGAGGCCCAGTGGCGGAGCGCCCGGTTGGTCCCCTGGCCGGGATCGGGGAAGACGAAACCGACCCTGTCTTCCCCGCCCGCGATGGGGCTGAGGGTGACGTGGTCGAAGGCGCGCTCCCCGAGAAGGCGCTGCGGCAGCTCCTCCTCGTCGTATCCGCGTTCGAAGAAGAACCGCAGCTTCTCCGCCCCGGTGGCGAGCCAGTTCGCGTCGGGATGGGCGAGCAGGCAGTCGAGGGTGAGCAGGCGCCGCCGGAGGAGGGCCGTCGATCCGAGGCGGCGCTGGCGTGCGTGCTCGATGCCGAGGGCGCGGTAGAGGCTTCGTCCGAAGACGTGGCAGAACCGCTGCGGGGTGCGGCGCTCCGGCAGGGGATGGTCCCGGGCGACGCCGGCAGCGGAGAGCCGCTGCATGAAGCGGTGCGCGGCGTACTTGTCCCGGTGGTGCCAGTCCCGGTACTGGAGGCGGGTGAAGACCCCGGAGTGGAGGCAGACCAGGGCCAGCCAGTGGGCGTCGGCCGCGGACCACCCGAGGGCCTGCACGGCGGCCGTGCGCCGTTCGAGGTGGGGCATGGGCAGCGGACCGGGGATCCGTGGTTGGAACCTCTTCGCCACCGGCTGGCCTCCGCGTTGGCGCTCCTGGTCGGCGCGACGCCGATTCGTCAGGCGGACCGATGAGCGATCCCGAACCGCGTTTCCGCCGCGGCGGAAACGCCGGACGCCGGCCATTGCGGGACGGACTCGAAGCGGTCCGTTGGGACTCCTTGCGCCAGCTCGTCGATCCGGTCCGCGATCCGCTGGGCCGGCTCCCGCAACTGCTCCACGCTCCAGTCCGCCGCGTAGCTCTCCGTCACGTCTCTCCCGCGCGCGTGGTTCACCAGCCGCTTCGTCAGCGAGCGCGGCAGCATCAGCTCCCGCTCCGCAACCGTGATGAACACGTTCCGCAGCCCGTGGAACCAGAACCGCGTGCCCGCCGCCCGGCTGATCCGGTGATACAGATGCTGGAGTTCCACGACGTGGCCCGACCCGCCGCTCGAGGGGAAGACCCACGCCGGGGCGCCGCCGTTGCCGGCGCTGGCGGCCAGGCGGCGGCGCTCGAGAAGCGCGGCCAACTGCCGGGTGATGGGCAGCTCCAGCGGCTCCCCGGACTTCGTCTCCTCGACCAGGAGGATCCGCCGCTCCAGGTCCACCCGGTCCCAGCGCAGCCCCATGATCTCGCCGCGCCGCATCCCCGTGTACATCCCGAACCGGAAGATGTCCCGCGTCGCCGCAACGCTCACCTCCGCCTCAATGCCCGCCCACCAGCGGGGCAGCACCTCCGCCGGGCTCGGGATGCGCCGGCGCACCGCCCGGTGGTACCGCCCGCCGCCCGCGAGCCAGAGCTCCACCGGGTTGCGGAGCCCCTCGTGGTCCACGCAGGGGCGGCGGTACACCGAGCGCAGCAGCGATATGACGTGGTTCGCCACCGCCCAGCCGTGCCGCTGGGACACGAGATGGAAGCGGGCTTCCACCTCCCGCCGGGTGATCGTGTCGAGGGGCCGCGCCAGCCAATCGCCGAGGCAGAAGCGCATCTGGCTCCGGTAGAGCTCTTCGGTGCTGCTCTTCCGGTTGGGGTTCGCGGTGAGGTATTCGTCGAACGCCTCCCGGAGGTTCGGCATGCCGAGACTCTCGGCCCGCTCCTGGGCGGGGTCCTCGCCGCGGGCGACGCGCCCGAGCAGTTGCTGTGCGAGGCGGCGGGCCTCCTCGGGGGCGAGGTGGCCGTAGCGCCCGAGGACGACGCGGCGGTTGCGCGCCTTCCGGCCGCCGCTGCCGGTGCGGTAGTTGACGAGGAACGCCTTGTTCCCCGAGGGGTGGACGCGAAGCCCGAAGCCGATCAGGCGGTCGTCCCAGGCGATCCAGGGCTTTTGGGCGGGCTGGAGGTTCTCGACCGTCCTTTTGGTGAGGGTCAGCTTGACCCTGGCGGTGCGTTTGCCGGTGGCGGGGGTGCTCATGGTGCGTCGGGGTTGGCCGGAGGCCGGAAGTCCGATCAACCCAGGGTCAACAACTGCCGCCCGATCGCCGGACGGCGGGGACCTGTGGAGAACCGGTATCCGAGGGAGCCGCCGAAAACCGGCCCTAAGTCGCGGATTCGGCGGTCGATGCCGCACACCGCCGAAATCCGTGTATCACCTCCCATATCACTCCTGCGGTACGCGGTTCGCCGCCTCGAGCACGGACGCGCCCGCCGGCGCCCGTTCCGTCGTTCCCGCACCGTCCCAGGGGCGGATCGCTCGTCCCCGCGCCGCTGTCCGGGGGGCGGATTCGGGGGGTCGCAGCGGATTACGGTCCGTTTCTGCCCGTTTTCGCCCGAGAAGGGGCGGAATTGGCCAGCGGAGAGCGCTGAAACGCCCTCCGCGGTTGCTCCCGGCAACGCTCCCCGGGGTAGTGGAACGGCGTCCTTCCGTTCCGCAGATCGCCCGGAATCCGGGAATCAGTTGATCGCGTGTTGATCCCGGCTCTTCCCGAGGGCTCCCGCAACCTCCGAAAAAGGATGCGTACAGAGGAAAACCCCGGGGCCGGATGGCCCCGGGGTCTCCCCTGACGGAATCAACCAGTCAAGGCGATCCCGCAGGAACTGAGCGAGCTAGCCGCTCACGCTGCACTTGTAGAACTCACTCGCGCCGTAAATCGATCCGTCCACAAAGTTGCTGGAGGTGCCGAACGGGCTGGCCTGGGTTTCCGTGGGGGCAATCGAGCGACCGTCCGTCGGGTTGCTCTTGATAAGCCCCTGAGCGTCCCACTCGCAACTGATCGTGACGGTCCTCTTCACGGAGCAGTTAAGGGCCGTCCCGGAGGCGAAGGTCACAACGATGTCCTCGCTGAACTTGGCGTCGCAGCCCAGACCGTCGGCGTCGCTGCACGCCACCGAGTCATCACCATGGTAGTTGTCCGCTCTGCCGTCGGGCTTGTTGGCATTCGCGTTGAAGTTCGAATCCGACGCACCATCGAAGATTCCGTCAGCCCCGACGGCTACCAGGTCGACCTTTCCGAAGTCGCCGTACTTCGGGTCGTCGTCGCCGTCGACCAGCTTGAGCGACAGCGGCGCCCGCTGCAGGCCGGCTTCCGTCTCGTTGTCGTCGGCATAGATGTCGGTATCGGGCCGGTTGCGTGGCGAGCCGTCGTTGTCGCTGAACCACAGCGTCTGGAATCGCCTGCTCACAGCGCTGGTAGGAGCCGCGATCTCCAGCCACTCAAGCTGCGTGTTCACGTCGGTATCGCTGCCCCGAGCGTTCAGGACCACGGAACCAACCGTCGTTCCCCGGGAACCGCCCCACCCAGCTGCCAGGGCGTCGTCCACTTCCTCCTCGAAGAGGGCGCAGACATCCACCATCTCGCTCGCGTTGTACATCTTGCTCTCACACTCAAGGTCCTTGAAGGGATCTTCCTCCCACTGGACGTTGGAACCCCAGCCGACGTCCGCGCCCTTCGGCGTGAGCTCGAGGCTGTATCCGCTGAGATAGTTCGCACCGCTCGTGGCAGACCCCATGGTGGAAATCCGGAAACACCCATCCGGCTTGTGCACCGCAGTCACGAGATCGCTATACACGTCCCCGGTCGCACAGGCGGAGTTCCCGGCGAGCGGACTGACAGCCGCTCCCGCATCGTCCACGTCGAACAGGATCGCATCCTTGTAGCGCTTCACGTAATCGGCCTTCCGCTCGTTGCTGGCGCTGCCGCCAACTACCAGCGGGATGGCGGTGTCCGTCGACGCCCTGCCCACGTCAGGACTGCTGGTCGAGAAGTTCTCGCCACGCGTAACTCCATCGAAGTGGTGCTTGACCGTCATTGCCGAAGTCGAGGTGTACGCCCACCCGATGTCCACGCCGTCGTTGTCGATGTCGGCGGTGGTGGTGCCGGCGTCGGCTGGGACCGCGGTGTTGTCCACGTAGCCGACCTGCAGGGTGACCTCGGGATCCCAAGCCGAGCAGGCGGCCGAGTTGGCGATCGAGATCGCCGGCGGGGCCGGACCCATCATGCACTCGAACGGGCCGCAGGTCACGAGCGCCGCGTCCCCGACGGGCAGCGGAACCTGGTTGGCCCCGATCTCCACCGGCTGGATCGCGAAGGTCGCGCCGCTGGTCACCACCATGCTCTGCAGCGCCTTCCAGCTGACGTACTTGAACGGGGTGTTTTCGCCCGGAACGAGTCCGATCGGACTGGCGCCCGGCATGAAGGTCGCCGAGATGATCGCCGGCATGTTCACCGAAACGCCCATGTTGTTGTTCACGCTGGCCATGGCGGTGGCCTCGATGTGATCCTTGTCCGGCACCATCGGGAACTTGCCGTCCGGCACCATGAACTCCACCATGAATGGAGTCGGCTCGGGCTCGGGCTCGGGCTCGGGCTCCGGCTCCGGCTCCGGAGCTGGCGGGGGTGGCGGCGGCGGAGCCGGTGCCGGCGTCGTCGCCGTCTCGTCGTCGCCACAACCTGTGAGCACGAGACCGGCACTCAGGAACATGGCAAGAAGGAGAAGAGCGCCACCCCCCCGAAAAGGGCCCAAAACCCCCTCCAGAGCCCCGAAATCGGTGTATAGTTGCGGTTCTCTTTCGTCCGCCGTCATTCGATGACTCCAGGTTCCTGGGGAGTGTGTTGGAGTCCGATTTATCAGCGGATTGTCAACCGCTTAGGGTGTCCAAGAGTGCCAGAGCGTTCCTGCTCAGGCCCATGGATGCATCCTCCTAAAGTGATACATAGATGGCCCGTGTTACCCTCCTTACTCCATGAAGCGCCGACCCTACCGACTCTCCGCCCGGTTCGTCACCACCGTCAAGGAGCCGGGCCGCTACGGCGACGGCCGCGGCTCCGGCGGACTGTCGCTCCTGGTCCGGAGGACCACGGGCGGCGACCTGTCCAAGTCCTGGGCGCAGCGCATCATCGTGGACGGACGGGCCCGCAACCTCGGCCTCGGCACCTGGCCACACGTCAGCCTGTCCCAGGCCCGAGAGAAGTGCGTTCTGAACCGGGTGGCCCGCCGCCGCGGCGACCTGGTCCTGCCCGGCCGCAAGCGCACCGTTCCCACCTTCGGTGAAGCGCTCGACCGGGTGATCGCGATCCACGCGGCGGGGTGGACGGACGACGGCAGGTCGGAGAAGCAGTGGCGGGCGAGTCTCCGGGACTACGCCATGTGGAGGCTCGGAGAGTTGCCGGTGAACCGGATCGGGACTGCGGACGTGATGGCGGTGCTGTTGCCGATCTGGGGGGAGAAGCGGGAGACGGCGCGGCGGGTGCGGCAGCGGATCTCGGCGGTGATGCGCTGGGCGGTGGCGCAGGGTTACCGGGAGGACAACCCGGCCGGGGAGGCCATCGGGGCGGCGCTTCCGAAGACGGGGGTCCGGACCCGGCATCAGCCGGCGCTGCCGTATCGGGAGGTCCGGGGGGCGATGGAGAAGGTGCGCGGATCGCGGGCCTACCCCACGACGGTGCTGGCGTTCGAGTTCCTGGTGCTGACGGCGTGCCGTAGCGGTGAGGTTCGTGGCGCGCGGTGGGAGGAGATGGACCTCGAGGCGCGGGAGTGGCGGATCCCTGGGGAGCGGATGAAGGCGAACCGGGAGCACCGGGTTCCGTTGTCCACGGGGGCGCTGTCGGTGCTGCGGGAGGCGCGGAGCGTCGTGGAAGGTTCGGAGCTGGTGTTCCCGTCAGTGCGGGGCCGTCGCCTCTCCGACGCGACGATCTCGAAGATGGTGCGCGAACTCGGGATCGAGGCGGTGCCTCACGGCTTCCGGTCGAGCTTCCGTGACTGGGCGGCGGAATGCACGGACGTGCCGCGGGAGGTGTGCGAGCTGGCCCTGGCTCACGTGAACTCGGACCGGGTGGAGGCCGCCTACCGGCGGACGGACCTGTTCGAGCGGCGACGGGCACTCATGGAGGAGTGGGCGGCATTCCTGGACCGGTCTTCGCAGTCGCCCGACTGACCGACCGGACAGCACCGGCACGGTTCGCGAGGCGTGAAGTCGTGCGTATAGACTGTGTCGCAGAGCGGAAGCGAGAGACACCCTGTTGGGTGCCTCCGGGTTTGCGCTCGCGAAAGGCGAGATCATGAGCGACGGCGACACTCCCACCCCGCGGCGTCCTGTCACGCTGGAAGCCCTTCTCTTGGTGGCTCTGGTCACTGCCGTCTTCGGCGTCTACTGGCAAATGGGGGATCTCCGCGCCGAGATGGGGGGACTCCGGGGCGAAATGGGCGGTCTCCAAGCGGAGATGCTCGACCGGTTCCTGGTCGTCGAACAGCGCTTGGGTGAAATCGGCGAACGCCTGGCCGCGCTAGAAGCCAAGATCGACATTCAGCACATCCCGGCTCCGTCTGGGAACGGAGACCAGTAGGGGCGGGAGGTCCGCCGCCGAGAAACCTCAGCGGCTCGGACCGGAATCGCGGCTCGGACCGTAGTCGTGGCTCGGACCGTGATCCCGGTCGCGCGTCGGCCTGAGCCGACGCATCACGTCCAGGGCCCGCGCAACGTCTCGGCGAGCGTCCTGTAGTCCTGGGCCAAGTAGGTCACTTGCCCGCTGAGCTGCTCGACTCGCTGCTGCAAGGCTTCGAGCTCCTCGGAGCCCTGCCGCCGCTCCTCGGCGTGCTGCCGCCGTTCCGTCTCGAACTGCGCGGACAACCTCCGCAAGGCGGTCATCAACTGTGTTTCTAGTTCGGTCATAGAGTTCCCTCACTCGCTCGACAGCTTCAAGGCAGGCCGCCCGCCCACGGTCCAGGGCGGATGGTCCATCGTCCCGACCGGCAGCACCACGAACCGGTCCCCGTCGATCTCCAACAGCGTCACGCCCCACGTCGTCTCCTCGATCCCGGCGAGGGTTCCGCGTGCGTCCTCGATCCGGACCTCCAGCGCCGCCAGGGTCTCGATCCGCCTCTGGATGCCCGCCGAGAGCCATTGCATCAGCCCCCAGCTCCCGCCGCTGATCCCGACGAAGAGGATCAGGCCGACCACCAGAGGCCGGAGCCACGCGTTCAGCAGGATCACGCGCACCCGCGCGACCGTCGCCACCGTATCGCCCTCGATGGTAAGCAGCGCGTCGCTCGCGACGGCGCGCAACCTCTCGCCAAGCCGCCGCTGCTCGCTTGCCATCGTCTCCTCGATCTGACGGCGGTCGGCTTCCGTCCGGCTCCGCAGTCGGGCGTTCAAGTCGTTCGGGTTGGAAGTCGTGCTCATACAGCGCTCCTCTCAGCCGCAACCGCTTCCCGCTGTCCGGATCGTGGGCGGTCAGGTAGTCCTTGCCCTGGCGGGGCACCTCGAAGCCGGCCTCCTCCAGGGCGGCGACCACGTCGACGCGGCTCCGCACCACGCCGTGCTCGACCCGCTGCAGCAGGTAGTCCCGGATCAGCTCGCGCGGCCCGGCTTCGTGCTCGAGGCCGGTCCGCAGCTTCGCCGCCTCAAGGTAGGCGCGATGGCCCGGCTGGTGCGCCCTGGCGCGCGCCGGGTCGTCCGGCCGGCTCCAGCCGTGCTGGTGGTTGAAGGCGTCGCGCAGCGCGTCGAAGGTCTTCTGCCAGCCGGGCGGTGCGATGTTCAGGCTGCGGCCCGTCTCCAGGTCGCAGCGGGCGGTGAGGATGTGGACATGGACCCCGGTGCCGTGCTCGCGGTGGAGCACTGCCGTCCAGGCGTAGCGGTCCGGCTCCAGTCCCGCCCAGGCCGTCTTCTCGAACTCGTCGAGGACGGCCCCGATCTGCTCGTCGGTGGGCCGGTCCTCCGGCGCCCAGGTGATCAGGCCCGACCGGAACCTGTGCTCGAACTCCAGCGAGTCGGCGACGGCGGCCGTCAGGTCCGGGTTCCCGCGCAGGACCTCGATACCCGGACGCACGGTCTTCGAGGCGTCGCGTTCGCCGACGAGATAGTCGGCGGCTGCCTGGGCCGAGCCCTTCCCGCCACCGAGGAACCTAATGTGCATCGGTGTCCTCTCCGCCGAGCCGGGCCAGGGCGAGCAGCGCCCGCTCGACCGACACCAGCTGGGCGACAACCTCGACTGCCTCGGCCTCCGAGGCATGTGTGTTCGCCCAGCGCGCGAGCTGGTTCAGGTTGTTCCCGACGCGGGCAACCTGCCGGGTGCGCTCGCGCTCGACGGCCAGGGCCGGCGCGGTCCAGGCTCGCGTCCGGGCCATCGCCTGCCGCAGCAGCGCGGACGGCGACACGCCCGCCGCCGCCGCCTTCTCCTTCCAGGCGGCGTGCTCCGCCCGCGTGACGCGGGCGGCGATCATGACGGTGCGGGGTTCGGCCTTGGGCGCACCGTCGCGGGGGTCCGGGGGGCGGCGCCCCCCGTCCG
>JAJEIY010000035.1 GCA_022828085.1 Acidobacteriota bacterium
CACCGGCGCCGCACCCGGCGAAGATCAGAACAAGACACACAAACGTAGTGCCAAGCTGCCGGCGCCCGTTCTTCTAACAGGCGACCTGTCAACGGCTTGCAGATCCCGATACGTCCAAAGTGGCGAAGTCGGGTTCAGACCGGCACAGCGGCCCGCCGGGCCGCGGATGGTGCAGCGCCGCCTACCTTTGTGGGACGGAGTTCAGGGCCGGACTCCCTCGCGCGGTGGTGGACTCCCCGCGGGGTCGCCGCGCCTAGGCGTCCGGCGGGTGCGCGAGTTTGCCGACGAAGAGGATCGCGCCCGTGAGGCGCTCCCGGATGAAGAAGAGGAAGGGACGGTCGGCCCGGACGGTGACGGGGGGAGGGGGCGCCGAGGTTACCACGGCGACCACCGTTGCGGCCGCCGCTTCAGTGCCCTCTTCCGTCACCTCGACCAGCGCCTTCTGGAGGACCTTCGAGATCCACAGGCCGTCAATCGGCGAGAGTCTGGTGAGGTCCGCCTCCGTGGGACTGAACGCGTCCACCATCCCGAGCGCGGCAAGGTCGTCCTTCAGCTCGCGTTCGTACTCCATCCGGAAGCGCGGGAGGAAGAGTTCCACCTCGGTCTCCTCGAAGCCCCCGGCGATGTCGCTCCATGCCGCTGCATCGAGCGACTGAAGCATGTCGTCAACCCCCACGCCATCTCGCGGAACGAGCACCGTCATCGAAAACGCGCCGTCGCCGTACGGCAGGTCCACGCCCTGGAACCGGCTGGTTTCCAGGTACGGGAACTCCCTCAGAATCGTCATGAGCGGGACCGTCCGGGTGGATCGATCTTCGGGGTAGAAGGGCTCGGTTCGGGTGTCGTCCGGATCGAACTCGAAGGTCCAGGGGGCCTTGAAGTAGATCGCGTTGATCAGATACATGAGGACCCCAGGGGGAATCGGGGCGGGAACGATCTCCTCGATATGACCGCCCGTCGCTGACCGGACCCACTCGTTGATTCGTCCGGACGCTGACGGGCTCCCGAAATCGAGTTCCGTCGCCTCGGCGCCAAAGAACTCGCGCAGCGCCTCGACGAAGTCCGCACGCACCGGGAACCCCAGCCGCGTCCACACGGAGTTTCCGATCGCGGTCTCGACGGCGGGATCGAGTTCGGTGAGGACCTGGATCAGCGACGCATAGCCGGCGTTGATCTCCTCCTCGGCGAGTCCGCCGAAGCCCAGCGCGTCGCGCATCTGCTCCCAGGTCTCCCCTCCCGCCCCGTTCATGGTCATCCCGAGCGCCACGGAAGCGGAGAGAGGGGAAATGAAGAGGTTGTCCCCGGGGCGGCTGGCCTCTCGAAGCAGGTCGAAGGCGAACCGGTTGCCCGCGCCGATGACCTCGACCTCTATTGCGCTCAGGGCGCGCGGGAGTTCCGGGGCGGGCGCCGGGTCGGTGGGCGGAACGCCGGGGATCGGTGGAAGGCTCGGGACCGGAACGGTGGATGGCCCCCCGCATCCGGCAGCGGCGAGCAAGAGAACGGCTCCCGCACCGGGCAGCCGGCGGCGCCACGAGACACCACGGACGCGTTTACCCGAATCCGGACGGTGCCTGCTCTGGTCGTTGTCCATCTGGACGGGCCAAACTCTAGTGTGCCGGACGGTGCGCGAGCGCGTTTACAATGCGAAGTGAACCCGAGCGGTCCACGCTTCCGGCTATGGAACCGAACGGGAGTCACCACTGCCGGGTGGGACGCGCCTCCCGCCATGCGGCGCCAATCGGCGCCGGGCGGGAAGCCCGAGCCCGGCATGCGACGCCCACCTACGCCCTCGTAGGACGGAACCGGAGGACCGCCGGGTTCACCGCTGTACAGTGCGGGAAGCGGCGATATCGGAGTTCAAGGCGGTGACGTCATGAGAGCGGATGGCGTCGCGACGTGCGCGGCGCGGAGCGCCGCGCGTGCCGACCGGAGGTCGGCGTTCCAAGCCGGTGGCGCCATCCGGGGGGAGGAGCGGTACGGGGTTCCGCTGTGCTCCGGGCCGCGCTTGCCGGTCGGAGACCGGCGGTCCCGGCCGGGAGCTATCCGAGCGCCTGGTGCAGATCGGCGATCAGGTCGTCGGGGTGCTCGAGGCCGACGGAGACCCGGATGAGGTCCCGGGGGGTCTTGGAGTCCGGTCCCTCGACCAGCGCGCGGTGCTCGACCAGGCTTTCCACACCGCCGAGGCTGGTGGCCCGGACGAAGAGCGCAACGCGCGAGAGCACGCTGCGGGCGTGGTCTTCGCCCCCGGCCACCCGGAACGAGAGCATCGCGCCGTAGCCGTCGGCCTGGCGTGTCTGGACCTCGTGGCCGGGATCGTCGGTGAGCCCCGGATAGAAGGCCCTTGCGATCCGGGGATGACCGTTCAGGAACTCCGCGAGTCTTCCGGCCGTGTCCGACTGGGTCCGGATCCGGATGGGCAGGGTCTTCATTCCCCGGCGCAGCAACCAGGCGTCGAAGGGCGACGGCACCGGCCCGGTCTCGGTCTGCACGAACCGCAGGCGTGGGGTCAGTTCCAGGCCGTCGCGCACGACGACGGCCCCCCCGGTCACGTCGCTGTGCCCCCCGAAGTACTTCGTGGTGGCGTGGATCACGATGTCCGCGCCGAGCGCCAGCGGCCGCTGGAGGATCGGGGTCATCCAGGTGTTGTCCACCGCGGCGAGCGCCCCGGCGTTGTGACAGCG
Organism: Acidobacteriota bacterium; assembly: GCA_022828085.1. Taxonomy (GTDB): domain Bacteria; phylum Acidobacteriota; class Vicinamibacteria; order Marinacidobacterales; family Marinacidobacteraceae; genus Marinacidobacterium. The sequence goes on from JAJEIY010000035.1 coordinate 2,682, forward strand.
TTCGGCCACCGCCGCGATGTCGGTGACCCGCAGCGTCGGGTTGGACGGGGTCTCGAGGATGGCGAGCGCCGGACCCTCGGCCAACCCGGCTTCGACGTCCGCCACATCCAGGAAGTCCGTGAAACGGGTCCGGAGCCCCCAGCGCGCCAGCGACTCCTTCGCGAGCTTCACGGTGCCGTGATACGCGTCCTTCGGGGCGAGGACGAGATCTCCGGGAGCGAGGGTGAGGAGAAGCGAATGGATGGCGGCGAGCCCCGAAGCGAAACACACGCACTCGGCGCCGCCCTCGAGGTCGGCGACCGCCGCCTCGAGCGCCGTCCGGTCCGGATTCCCGCTGCGGCTGTAGATGAAGTCCGAGGCGAGTTCACCACCGGCATCCCGTTCGAACGTCGTCGACAGGTGGATCGGCGGCGCCACCGCTCCCAGGGGATTGTCCGAGGCGCCGGCGTGCACGCTGCGGGTCTCGATCCGGTAGGTCTTTGGTCGGTCCATGGGCGGATTATGGGCGCGCGCAGAACCGGTGGCCCGCCGCACTACACTGCCGGCCACTCGTGCCCGACGCGAACAAACCGGTAGGTCCGGCGCGTCTTGCTTCCGAAGAGCGAGAGCATGCGCCGGTTCACCCAGTCCGAGACGAGAGGGCCCGCGAGGATGCGGAGGAGCGCCGGCTGCTTCACCGGTTCCGCGATCAGGGCGATCTCCGCGCCTTCGATGAACTCGTTCGCCGTACCGAGACCCGGGTGCGTTCCGTCGCCCTCACGATCCTCCGGGACCGTTCCGAGGCCGAAGACGCCGCTCAGGAGGCCTACCTGCGCGCCTTCCGCCGGGCCTCCGGCTACCGCGGCGAGGGACCGGTGGGGGCCTGGCTCTGCCGGATCTCGGTTCGCGCCGCCCACGACGCGCTCCGCCGGGCAGGCAGGCAGCGACGGCTCCTCGAAGTGGCGGGGCCGCCCGGAGACCCGGGGGAGCGCGCCGGAAGCGCCGAGCCGGAGGAAGACCTCCGCCGCCGCGCCGAAGTGGAATCGGCGCTCCGGCGGCTGCCCGACGACGAGCGGGAAGCGCTGGTGCTGAAGGAGGTGGCCGGGATGACCTACCGGGAGATTTCCGAGTCGTGCGGCGTCCCGCTCGGGACGGTGCAGTCCCGGATCCACCGGGCGCGGCAACGGCTGGCCGACGCTCTGCGTCCACGGAGGTGAGGAAGGAATGAAGGACCAGGAACTGCTTTCCGCGTATCTGGACGGCGAACTCCCGCCGGCCCAGATGCGCGAGTTCGAGGCGCGCCTCGCTGCGGATCCACGGTTCCGCGAGGAGCACCTGCATTTGACCCAGGCGGCGGCGATCCTCCGGGTCGAGTGCGAGCCCGATCCCGGATTCCTCGTCCGCCATCGGGAGCGCCGCGAAGACTTGTCACCCGTCCGGTTCTGGACCTGGCGCCAACTGGGATACCGGTTGTCCGCCACGGCTGCCGCACTGCTGGTGGCCGCCGGTTTCAGCGTCTGGCAGGCCGGGCAGCCGGAGGCGGCACCGCTGGCGGGCGCGCTTCCCGTGGCGGAGGAGCTGGACCTGCTCGCCTTCGAAGGCGAGATCCTGGCCGCCCCGAGTCCGGAGACCGGCTTCGAGGCGGAGTTCCAGACGCTGGCGGCGAGCGATTCGGCGGCTGAGCCGGTGCTGGTGATTGCGCTGGGCGGAGGATTCCTGCCCGCGGGAGAACGCTGATGCCCGAGGACAACGTGGTTGCGCCGGACGCGGCAAACCGCCGCTGGAAGCGCTTGATGCCGCTCTTGCTGCTCCTTGCCGGGTTCGGCGCCGGGGTGCTGGCGAGCGCGGTGCCCCGCCTCATGCACCGGGGCGGGGAGCACCGCGTGAGTCGCCGCGGCGACGACGGCCGCCGGGCGATGCGGCGCGGCGGCGAGCGCGCCGATCGCGGCCGCTCCCGCGGACGCGACGCGCAGGACGGCGAGACACGAGCCCGGAGGTTCCGCGAGCAACTCGTGGACCGGCTCGAACTCGACGAGGCGCAGCAGGCGCAGATGGACGCCTTCATCGAGGCCAACCGCGCCGAGGCGAGCGCCTTCTGGGACGACACCTACGCGCGTTACCGCGAACTGCGGCTGAAGTTCCGCGGGCAGATCAGCGAGATCCTCAACGACTCGCAGCGTGAGACCTTTGAAGCCTGGATGAGCGAAAGAGGACGGAACGATCGGGGCGGCGGTTCCGTAGAAGGAGCTTCCCCGGAAGGAGCAGGACGATGAGCGGACTGGAAGGACACCGCCACTCCCACAGCCAGGAAGCGGTGCCCGAAAAAGGCAGCTTCCTGGCCCGCTTTGCAGTGGACCGGCGGGTGACGATCAGCATGATCGCCATCGGGCTGGTCGTGCTCGGATACGTATCGCTCACCCGGCTGCCGCTCGAGTTCCTGCCCTCGTTCGGGGCCAACAGCCTCTGGGTGAGCATCGATTACGAGTCCTCCTCTCCCGAAGAGACGGAGCGGCTCATCGTTCGTCCGCTTGAGGAGAGCCTGGGGACGATTCCCGGGATCACGGTTCTCACCGCCACCGCGCGAGCCGAGAGCGGCAACGTCAGCGTGGAGTTCGACGAAGCCGCGGACATGGACCTCATGGTCGTGGAGGCCCGGGACCGGGTCGACCGGATTCGCCACCTGCTGCCGGACGACATCGAGCGCATCAACATCCGGCGGTTCCAGAGCACCGACATCCCCATCCTCCAGTTCCATCTGGGGGCGCCGTGGGAGCGGGAACGCCTCTTCGACTTCGCCGAAGACATCGTCCAGCCGCGGCTCGAGCGGCTCGAGGGCGTGGCCAGCGTGGACGTCCGGGGCGTCCGCCGCCGGGAGCTGCGGGTCAGCATGGACCAGGCGCGGATGGCGGCGCTGAACGTGGACGTCCGGGATATCTCGACGGTTCTGACCCAGAACAACGTCAACGTTTCCGGCGGCACCATCACCGACGGGTCCCAGAAGTTCATCGTCCGGACGGTCGGTGAATTCCAGCGGCCGGAGGACATCCGGGAAACGCCGATCGGCAACACCGGCCTGCGGCTCAGCGACGTCGCCGACGTCACCTACGAGTTCCCCACCCAGACCTCCTTCGACTATCTGAACGGCGAAGAGGCGGTCACCTTCCGCATCTACAAGGCGTCGAATGCGAACGTGCTCGCGGTTGCCGACGGGGTCAAGGCGGAGATGTCCGACATCGCCACCGTTCCCCGGTACGCCGACATCGAGATGCGCTACATCCAGGATTCGTCCCTGGACGTCCGTGGAGGCCTGTCGCAGCTCGCCATGGCGGGAATCTTCGGCGGGGGGCTCGCGATGCTCATCCTGCTGCTGTTCCTGCAGAAGGTGCGGACCACGCTGCTGGTGGCGGTAGCGATCCCGCTCTCCATCATCACCACCTTCGTGATCATGTACCTGGGCCGGCAGGCCGGCCTCGTGGACACCACGCTCAACGTCATCAGCCTCTTCGGGCTGATGGTGGCCGTCGGCATGCTCGCCGACCCGGCGATTGTGGTCATCGACTCGATTTCGCGCCACTTCACTGAATACAAGGAAGACTCCCGAACCGCGGCGATCCACGGCGCCTCCGCCGTAACCATGCCCATCATCGCCGGCGCCGCGACGACCATGTGCGTGTTCGTGCCGCTCATCTTCCTCGGAGCGACGATGGGCGGTTTCTTCCGCATGTTCACGGACTTCGGGTTCACCCTCAGCGTGGTCATCGTCGCGTCGCTGCTCGTCGCGCTCACCGTGGTGCCGATGATGGCCGGGGTCGTGCTTCGCAACGAGCGGCGGGTCTATTCGCGCACCATGCGTCTCCTCAGCCGGCTGCACGGCAAGGTGATCCGGCGCACGCTCCAGCACCGGTTCGTTTCGTTGCTGGTGGCGATCGGGTTGCTCGGGGTGGCCTGGATCCTCTACCAGAACACCGAAAGGTCCAGCTTCGACACTACGGTGGAGCGGGAGGTCACGATCAACGTGGACGTGCCGCGGGCCTATTCGCTCGACGAGACCCGCGAGGTCATGGAATCGGTGGCGGCGCTCATCGAGGAGCGCCGCGAGGAACTCGAGATCGCCGACGTGGTGTACGAGTTCCGCCGCGGCGGGGGCCGTTCCCGCGGCCGGGGCTACGGGGGCGGCGGCCGGCGGTTCGAGCTCTATCTGGTCGACGAAACCGAAGGGGAACGGAGCGTCCAGGAGATCACCGACGAGATCCGCGGGATGCTGCCGACCATCGCGGGGGTGAACTTCAGGATCGCCGAGAGCCGCGGTCGCGGCCCCGGCCGGGGGAGCGGCATCCGGCTGGATCTGAAGGGCGACGACATGGATGTCCTCGAGCTGGTGTCGGGCCGGGTGGTGGAGCGGCTGTCCGCGCTTCCCTGGATTCGGGACGTGGACACCTCGCTGGAGAGCGGCACCGAAGAACTCCACGTCACTCCGTACGCGGAACGGGCCCTTGCCTCCGGGGCGGGGACCTTTGCCGTCGCCCAGACCGTCCGCAGCGCCCTGACCACCCGCCCGGTGGGCACCATCGAGAGCGACCAGCGCGAAGTGGACATCGTCGTGCAGTACCCCGAGGACCAGCGCGAACGGCTCGACCACGTCCGCCGCATGCCGGTCTTCGTGGGTGACGCCCGGATACCGGTCGGCGCCATGGCGGACTTCGACATGGTGAGCGGACCCCGGAGCATCGAACGGGAAGACCGCCGTCCCAAGCTGACCATCAGCGCGAACACCACGATTCCGGGAGCGTCCTTCCGCCTCATGGGGCAGGTGCAGGAGCAGCTCGCCGACATCGCGCTGCCGCCCGGTTACGAGTGGAGTTTCGACCGGTGGTCCCGAATGGGCCAGTCGGATTTCTCCGCGGCGGGCTTCGCCTTCGCCTTCGCGCTGCTGCTGATCTACCTGATCATGGTCGCCCTCTTCGAGAGCTTCCTCCATCCGGCGGTGATCATGTTCTCGATCCCGTTCTCGTTCATCGGGGTGGCGGTGACGCTCAAGCTCACCGGGCAGACGCTCGGGAACACCGCGATGCTGGGCCTGGTGCTGCTCGCCGGGATCGTGGTGAACAACGCCATCGTCCTGATCGCGCACGTCAACTCGTTGCGCAAACAGGGCATGTCGCGGGATGAGGCCCTCGTGCTCGGGAGCGAACATCGGCTCCGTCCCGTGATGATGACCGCGCTGACCACCTTCTGCGGCCTGATGCCGCTCGCCGCGCCCTACTTCCTGCCGGAACTCTTCGGATCGGTGGACGGCCGCGCCGGACAGTGGGCGCCTATCGGCCTCGTGCTGGCGGGCGGCCTGCCGACCTCGACCCTGCTGACGCTCCTCCTGGTCCCGACGATCTACGCGGTGACCGACGATCTGAAGCGTCTCGTCTGGCCCTACACCACGGCCCCGGCAATGACGGCGGCCAGCGAGCCCGCGGTCCCGGCTGCGCCCGCCCTGAGTCCATTAACGCAATGAGGGAATCCGTGCCCCACACCAAGACACTTTCTTTCGGGGGCCGGAAGGTCCCCGGGCGACAGCTCCTTCACGCCCTGCTGCTGGCCGGGCTCGCCGCCGTCGTGGCCTGCGGCTCCGGGGAAGAGGCGGCCGGGGGCGGCGGGAGCAGCCGCGGCGGCCCGGGCGGCCGGTCGGGTGGTGGTCCTCCCGGTGGATTCGGGGGCGGCAGCGCTCCCGTTACGGCCGTCCCCGTCGAGGTCGTCGAGATCCTCCCCGGAGAGATATCCGCGTTCATCGAGACCAACGGGACCCTGGAGGCGGAGCGCGAAGTGGACATCGTGGCCCGCACCGGCGGGCCGCTGGTGGCCCTCAACACCGAAGAGGGGGTCCAGGTGAAGGCCGGCGAGTTGCTGGCGCAGATCGACGAACTCGAGGCCCGCGCGCAGGTGGAAATCGCCCGCGTCGCGCTTCAGGACGCGGAAAACGTCTACAACCGGGCCAAGGCCTCGTTCGAGAACGCGGTGGTGAGCCAGGAGGTCTACGACACGGCCCTTTCGGCGCTGGAGTCGGCGAAGGCGCAGCTCTCCGGCAACGAGATCCAGCTTGGCTACACCCGCATCACGGCGCCCTTCGACGGCCTGATCATCCAGCGCGCCGTGAGGTTCGGAGAAACGGTGACCGCAGGACAACAGCTCTTCCGCATCTCCGACTTCGACCCGCTGCTCTGCGTGATCGGGGTGCCGGAAAGGGATCTCGCCCGGCTCTCCATCGGCCAGCCGGCAATCCTCCGGGTGGAAGCGTTTCCCGACGAGCAATTCCAGGGTCGCGTGCTGCGGATCAGTCCGGTGGTGGACGCCGCGACCGGAACGATCCGGGTCACGCTCGAAGTGAACCGGCAGGGACGGCTCAGCCCCGGGATGTTCGCCGGGGTGCGGCTCGTGACCGACGTGCGGGACGAAGCGCTGATCATGCCCAAGCGCGCCCTCTCGCTGGAAAGCCTCGCCGACTCCGTGTTCGTGGTCGAGGACGGGGTTGCCTACCGGCGGAACATCACCCTCGGCTACGAAGAGGACGACCGGGTCGAGGTCACGAGCGGACTCGGGCGGGGCGACCGGGTCATCGTGGTCGGCCAGGACGGTCTGACCGACGCGACCCCCGTCCAGATCCTGGCCGGCCCGGGCGCGGAAGAGACCCCGGTTCGCACGGCGGGCGGGTCCCAAATGACCGAGGAACGCCGCGCCCAGGTGCGTGAGCGGCTGCGCGCCCGCGGCATGACCGACGAGCAGATCGAGGAGCGGCTCGCGGCGATGGCGGCCGGCGGCGGTCCGCCGGGCGGACGCGGCCGGCCGGGCGCGGGAGGGGGACCTCCCGGCGGTCGTCCAGCGGCAGGCGCGCCTCCGGGCGGGGCGGAGGCACGGGCTCCCGGAGCGGACCCGCCGGCTCGCGCCCCGGCCGCGAGCGAACCTCCGGCGGCTTCGGGCGGAGCGGTGGCCGATGCGCCGGCGGAAGCCCCTCGGGCGCCCGCGGCGTCCCGGCCGGCCGGAGGGCGAGCACGGGCGCCGGGCGGCCCGGCGATGCGAGCCGGCGCTCCGCCGGGACCGGATTCCGGGCCCGGTTCGTTCGACAGCCTCCCGGCCGAGACCCAGGAAGCGATCAAGGGCCGCCTCCGCTCCATGGGTCTCAGCGAAGAGCAGATCGAGGAACGGGTTCAGCGCGGCTGGGGACCGTCTCCGGATGAAGGGGAGCCCCGCGGCGAACCTTCCACTCCCGAGCAACTCGACGCGCTCCGCGAGCAGTTGCGGGAGCGGGGCATGACGGAAGAGCAGATCGAGGAGATCATCGCCCGCCGCCGCCGGCCGCAGGGCTAGGCCGAAGCCTCCTCCGGACGACCCCGACCGATGCGCATCGTCGACTTCTCCATCCGGCGGCCGGTCACCGTCGTGGTGCTGTTCATCGCGATCGTGGTGTTCGGGGTGGTCGGCTTCGACCGGTTGTCCGTGGACCTCCTGCCGGACATCACCTACCCGTCGCTGAACGTCCGCACCGACTACGAGGGCGCCGCTCCCAGCGAGATCGAAAACCTGATCACCCGGCCCATCGAGAACGCGGTGGGGGTGGTCAACAACGTCGTCCGGGTGGTCTCCTCCTCCCGGCCCGACCTCAGCGAGGTCACCCTCGAGTTCGGGTGGGGCACCGACATGGACATGGCGGCGCTCGACGTCCGGGAGCGCCTCGACGTGGTGCGCCTGCCGCTCGACGCGCCGCGGCCCACTCTGCTTCGCTTCGATCCCTCGCTCGACCCGATCCTCCGTTTCGGGCTGACCGGAAACGAGGACCTGGTCCGGCTGCGGCTGATCGCGGAACAGGAAATCCAGCGCAACCTGGAGCGCGTCGAAGGGGTGGCGGCGGTGCTGGTGAGCGGCGGGCTGGAGGAGGAGATCCACGTCGAGATCGACGAGCGGAAGGTGGCCAACCTGGGCCTCTCCGTCCCCGGCGTGGTGAGCCGGCTCGGCCAGGAGAACGTGAACCTCACGGCCGGACGCCTCCTCGACGGGGGCACCGAGTACCTGGTGCGCACGATCAACGAGTTCGAGCGTCCCGAGGACATGCGCAACATCGTGGTGGACGCGGAGCGCACGGTGATCCGGCTGGATGACGTGGCCACCATCCGGCGCGGCGCCAAGGAACGGGAAGTCATCACCCGCATCGACGGCCGGGAATCCATCGAGGTCGCCGTCTACAAGGAGGGCGGCACGAACACGGTCACGGTGGCCGACGAGGTGCTGACGCGGGTTGAGGAACTCGAGGAGCGGCTCGACCAGGTCGGCGAGGACCTCACGCTCACCCTGGTGACCGACCAGGCCCGCTACATCCGGCAGTCCGTGTCCGAGGTGCTGCAGACCGCGGTGATGGGGGGAATCCTCGCGATCTTCGTCCTCATCCTCTTCCTCGGGGAGCTTCGTTCGACGCTGATCATCGGGGTCTCCATCCCCATCTCCGTCATCGGGACCTTCTTCCTGATGTATGTGTCGGGGGTCTCGCTGAACATCATGTCGCTCGGCGGCATCACCCTGGGAATCGGGCTCCTGGTGGACAACTCCATCGTGGTGCTGGAGGCGATCAAGCGAAAACGGCAGGAGGGAATGGGCCTCGTCCAGGCCTCGCAGGCCGGCACCGGCGAGGTCGGCCAGGCGGTGGTCGCGAGCACGATGACCACGGTCTGCGTGTTCGTTCCGATTGTCTTCGTCGAGGGCATCGCCGGCCAGCTTTTCGGAGACCAGGCGCTTACGGTCACGTTCTCGCTCGCCGTCTCGCTGCTCGTCGCGCTCACCCTGATCCCGATGCTGGCTTCACGGGAGTTCCGCGCCGTGGGTGCATCCGAACAGGCCTCGTTCCGGACGAAAGCGGGCCGGGTTTTCGGGAAGGTCGTGACCACCGTCAGCAAGGGCGTCCTGTGGGTGGTTTTCGGGATCATCCGGGGTGTCGATCTCGTCATCAAGGGGATCCTCTGGCTGCCGAGCCGGCTGTTCCGCCTCGTCTATGACGGCATCGTCCGCGCGTACCCGCCGGTCCTGAACTCGGCGCTGAACCACCCGTTCCGGGTGGGGACCCTGGCTGTCGGGGTTTTCGCCGGCGCGCTCTACACGTTCCCATCGCTCGGCACGGAGCTGGTTCCCGAACTCATCCAGGGCGAGTTCTATGTGGATACCGAGCTTCCGGCGGGAACCCACCTGGACCTGAATTCACGGCGCCTGTCCCGTCTCGAGGAGACGACCGCCGAGATCCCCGGAGTGCGCACCGTATATGCCACCGTGGGGACCAGCAGCCAGCAGGGCGGGGCAGCCGGAGAACTCCGGGAGAACATCGGCCAGCTCACCGTGGTGCTGGAGCCGCCGGTGGACCGTGAGCGCGAAGACGCCGCGATGGCGGAGCTGCGCCCGCACCTCGAAGGAGACCAGGATCTCCTCTACATCTTCGGGCGTCCGTCCTACTTCAGTTTCCGGACTCCCGTGGAACTGGAGATCCGCGGCTTCAACCTCACCATGCTCGAACGGACCGCCGACGAGGCGGTCGCCGGTCTGAGGGAGATTCCCGGGCTCGTGGACGTGAAGTCATCGACCGAGGGCGGGAACCCGGAACTCCAGGTGCGTTTCCACCGCGACCGGGTCGCGGCGCTCGGCTACAACGTGAACCAGCTCGGGACCCTCATCCGGTCCAAGGTGCTCGGAGACGTGGCGACCGACATCCAGCGGGAGGACCGCTCCATCGACATCCGGCTCCGCACCGACGAGTCCTTCCGGGACAGCGTCGAGGACCTGCGCAACCTGAACATCTCCGACGGCGGCGCCGCCACCATCCCGCTCTCCAGCGTGGCCGACGTCGACGAGGTGACCGGCCCCGCCGAGATCCGCCGCGCCGACGGCGAGCGGGTTGCGACCATCACCGCGAACATCGTCGGCCGGGACCTCGGGAGCGTGGCCACCGACATCGAGGCGCTGATGGGCGGTATCTCGATGCCCGCCAGCTTCAGCTGGCGGCTCGGCGGTCAACAGGAGGAGATGGAGACCTCCTTCGCGAGCATGCAGTTCGCGATCCTGCTCGCCGTGTTCATGGTCTACCTCGTGATGGCCTCGCAGTTCGAGTCGCTGCTCCATCCCTTCGTGATCCTCTTCTCCGTCCCGTTCTCCCTGGTCGGGGTCATCTTCGCCCTCAAGCTCTTTTCGGTGACGGTGAGCGTGGTGGTGCTCATCGGGGTGATCATGCTGGCGGGCATCGTGGTGAACAACGCCATCCTGCTGCTCGACACCACGAACCGGCTCCGGCGGAGCGGCATGGCGAAGCTGGACGCGCTGCGGCAGGCGGGCAAGGTCCGCCTCCGCCCGATCCTGATGACCACCTCGACCACCGTGCTGGGCCTGTTGCCGATGGCGATCGGTCTCGGTGAGGGCAGCGAACTGCGCACCCCCATGGCGATCGCCGTCATCGGCGGCCTGATCCTCTCCACCGCGCTCACCCTGCTCGTCATCCCCGCTGTCTACCGCGTCATCGGAAGGTAGAAGGCTCGGAGCGCCGGCCTCCGGCCGGCATCGCTGCGCGAGAGCGCAGCGAAACCGCGCACCGCCAACGCGTGCTGATGGCGGTCCCGGTCTGGAACGCCGGTCTCCGGACCGGCACGCGCGGCGCTCCGCGCCGCGCCCGTCGTGACTCCCATCGCGTTCACAGCACGCACGGCTTGTCCACCCCGGACCGGCGCCCCGAACGTCGCTCCCGCACCTATACTCCGCGCCCAAATGACGACTCCCGGCACCCCCGACCAACCGCTGCGGGTCGCGGTCTTCGGATCCGGCCCGACCGGCTTCTACGCAACGGATCATCTCTTCAAGGCCGAGGGGCTCACCGTCGAGGTGGACCTCTACGACCGGCTCCCGACCCCGTACGGCCTGGTGCGCGGTGGCGTGGCGCCGGACCATCAGAAGATCAAGAACGTGACCCGGGTTTACGAGCGCACCGCCCAGAATCCCCGTTTTCGATTCTACGGCGGGGTGGAGTTCGGCAGCGACATCAAGCTGGCCGACTGCGAGCGCCACTACCACGCGGTCATCTACTGCGTGGGCGCCCAGGTGGACCGGGCCATGCGGATCCCGGGCGAGTCCCTGCCCAGGAGCCACGCGGCGACCGAGTTCGTGGCCTGGTACAACGGCCACCCGGACTACCGCGATCGCGAGTTCGATCTTTCCCAGGAATCGGTGGCGGTCGTCGGAGTCGGGAACGTGGCGGTGGACGTCTGCCGGGTCCTGACCCGGTCCATCGACGAGCTGAAGACAACCGACATCGCCGACTACGCCCTCGAGCAGCTTGCCGAGAGCCGGATCCGGGAGGTCCACATGCTCGGGCGGCGGGGCCCCGCGCAGGCTGCCTTCACGAACCCGGAGATCAAGGAACTCGGAGAGCTGGAAGGCGGCGACATCCGGGTCTTCGAGGAGGAAGCAGCGCTCGACCCGGTGAGTCAGGAGTGGGTGGATTCCGGCGCGGACAAGTCCGCCGCCCGGAAGGTCGAGATCCTCCAGCAGTACGCGGCGGAGAAGCGGTCGGGCAAGCCGCGGACCCTCTTCGTGCGCTTCCTCGTATCCCCGGTGGAGTTGATCGCCGGGGAAGACGGCGGAGTGACCCGCGTGAAGCTCGTCCACAACGAGCTCTACAAGAACGAACGGGGAACGATCCGCCCGCGGGCCACCGACCGGTTCGAAGATCTCGACGCGGGCCTCGTGTTCCGCTCCGTCGGCTACCGCGGCGTCGCCCTTCCCGACGTTCCGTTCCGCGACGACTGGGGGGTCATTCCCCACGAGGTCGGGCGGGTGCTCGATTCCCCCGACGGTGAGCACCTCCCGGGCCAGTACTGCGCGGGCTGGATCAAGCGGGGGCCGACCGGGGTGATCGGCACCAACAAGCCTGACGCGTTGGAGACCGTTCAGGTGCTGCTCGAAGACGTGGCCGCCGGCAAGCACTGGCAGCCCGAGTTCCCGGCCGCCGAAGCGGTAGAGCGTTTCGTGGCGGAGCGGGTCCCCACCTACTTCTCGTTCGCCGACTGGAAGGCGCTCGACGCCCTCGAGGTCGCGCGCGGCAAGGCCGAGGGCCGGCCCCGCGTGAAGTTCGTCAGCGTCGAGGAGATGCAGGCCGCGATCCGGTAGCGACCGCTCGCCGGGCGGGTCGATCGCTCGGAACCGCTTCCTCGCGTAGTGCCGCGAGAGCGCCGTTCAGTTCGGATCTCACCTCCGCGTCCGTTTCCCGGGCGAGGCGGGCCGCCAGCACCGGTCTGGCGTCCGCGGGATCCACCTGGGCCAGTCCCCACGCCGCGTGGCCGCGCACGAGGGGCTCGGGATGGTCCAGCGCCGCTTCGAGCGCCTCGAAGGCCCCGGGGCCGCCGCCGTTGCCCAGAGCGACGGCCACGTTCCTGAGAAAACCCGCGTATCCCGCGCGGCGGATGGCGCTCCGCCGGGTCCGGGCCCGGAATTCCTCCGGCGTCAGCTGCAGGAGGTCCACCAGTGTCTCGGTATGCAGGCCGTCCGCGGAAGCGGCAAGGCGCGGCTCTTCCGCCTTCCCGGCGAAGCGGTTCCAGGGACAGACGTCCTGGCAGTCGTCGCAGCCGAAGATGCGGTTGCCGATGGCCCTCCGGAACTCGACGGGAATGGGCCCCCGGAGTTCGACGGTGAGGTAGGAGATGCACCGCCGGCTGTCCACCACGTAGGGCTCGACGATGGCGTCGGTGGGGCAGGCGGCCATGCAGCGCGTACAGGTACCGCAGTGGTTCGGATGCGGGTCGTCCGGCGGCAGGTCCACCGGGAACAGGATCTCGCCGAGAAAGAACCAGGAGCTGCCGCGGGTCGCGATCACGTTCGAGTGCTTGCCGACCCAGCCAAGGCCGGCCCGTTCGGCGAAGGCCTTTTCGAGCAGGGGGCCGTGGTCCACGAGGGTCGGAATCCGCCGGCGCACGCCGGGAGGGCGTTCGGAAAGGAGTCCGGCTTCCACGGCGCCGGCCTCCGCGAACGCCGCCAGGGCGCGGAGTTTGGAGTCCAGCACCCGGTGGTAGTCCTCGCCCCGCGCGTACTGCGAGATCACCCCGCCGCCCGGCGGGGCGGAGGCCGGACTGCCCGCGTAGTAGTTGAGGCCGCAGGCGATGACGGTCCTCTCGGTCTTTCGTGCCGGATCTCCGTTGCCGCTTCGGATGCTGGCGGCGTCGCTCCGACGGGCGGGGTCGCGGGCCATCCAGTGCATCGTTCCGTGGTTGCCGCCGGCGAGCCATTCTTCGAACCGCCCGCCCGCGCCCGGGAGCCGGGGCGGGGCGAAACCGACCGCGGAGAAGCCGAGGCGGAAGCCCTCTTCCCGGATCGCGTTCCGGAGGTCCGTCCGCCGGCTCCCGGGTTCGGCCATGGCGACAGCGTACTGCTACGTGTGCAGCGCGCCAGTTCTCCCACTGGGAGGGCGCCGCGCACGCCGGCCAATTGCTGTGGAAATCCAGTCCGGCGGGTCGCCCGAGTGCCTTGATGGCGCCGCCGGCTTGGAACGCCGACCTCTGGTCGGCACGCGCGGTGCTCCTCACCGCGCACGGCGCAACGCTGACCTGCGGGATGGTTCTCTCTCGGTGCAACGGGGCGTAGGGGACGCTCCCGGACCTCTGTCGCCCAAGGCGTTTAGCGGCACGTCGCCCGCGGGCCTTTGGCCCGCCATGCCGGTCGGAGACCGGCGTTCCAAGCCGTACGCGTCGTGACGGCGGGTGGGGTTGCGACGTGCGCGGCGCGCTACCCGGCTGGCTAGATACGACCGGTCAGCGGGCTCCCGACTTGCCGGACTCGGACGGCTTTTCCTCCGCGTCGGTCGCGGCCGGCGCCCAGGGGTCGTCCACGCCGGCGCCTGGACAGAAGTCCCCGGTGTCCAGGAAGTGCGTGTGGAGGCACTCGAGCGTCGAGCCGAGGCTCTGCAGCAGTTCGACCGTCTCCGGGTAGGGGACGCGGGTGAAGAACCCGGCCCGGCCTCCCCGCGCCATGTCGGCGGTGGACTGTCCGAGGCGGGTGATCGCGGTGACGTCGCCGCCCAGCGACACGAGGTACTCGATGAGTTCGTTGTCGCCCCGTGACGCCGCGTAGTGCATCGGGGTGTAAAGCCAGGAGTCCCGCTGATTCACGTCCGCGCCCAGTTCCTCGATCAGGTACTGCACGGCGGGGATGAACTGATCGGGCTGGTTCCGAACGCTGAACGCGCCCAGACCCAGATAGCCGCCGCCCGCCGCGGCGTGGATCGGCCAGGCGTTTGGCGCCCCCTCCGGGATCCAGGGCAGCGCGGAGTCCTCCTGCTGGCGGCCGTCCTGCTGCCGGCGCTCCCGCATCCCGACCTCGGGCCAGCGGGTGGGAATATGGGGGTCCGCGCCGTGCTCGACGAGCAGCCGCATCGCCTCGAGGTCCTGAGCGAAGGCGGCCCGCCAGAACGGGGTCGCCCCGGTGAGGTCGATCCCCATCTTGGTGAGACCGTATTCCCAGTACCAGAGGTGCGTGTTCAGGCGGGGGTTGGGGTCGGCCCCCGCTTCGAGCAGCGCGCGGAGCACCTCCATGTGTTCGGCCTGCTGCAGGTCCTGCGCGCGCGGCTGCGGATAGTTGGACTTGGGCGCCCACTGGGTCTGGAGGACGGCGAAGAGCGGCGTGACGCCGTCCGTCGACGTGCCGAGATCCGGATTCGCCCCGTGTTCGATGAGGACGAGCGCGAGGTCGAACTGGCCGTTGAGCGTCGCCATCAGGAGCGGACTGGTGCCGTCCGCGCTCACCTGGTCCAGGTCCGCGCCGCCGTCGAGGAGGGCTGTCGCAGCTTCGACGTGGCCGTCGCGGGCGGCGTGCAACAGCGCGGTCAACGCGCCGGTCCGGCCGACGAGAACCTCGCGGTAGGGCGGCCGCACGAGGTCGGGACCGCCTGGGTAGTCGGGCCCCACCCGGCCGAGCGAGTGCGGGTCCACCTCACCGACGTCGTAGCCGGAGCGGAGAAACTCGCGCTGCGCGCGGACGGCCGCCTGCACGTCCGCCGGGCTGGGTTCGCCCGGAGGTTCGGCTTCCGGGTCCGCCCGGAACCCGTACGGTCCGAGCTTCTGCGGCGGCGCGCCGATCATTTCGCGGAAACGCCGGTTGGCCTCCCGGTCCAGGGCCAGCGTGGGCAGGACGTCGACCTCCGCGGTCGCGATGCCGGGGTCGGCGCCGGCGGTGAGCAGGGCGGTGACGGCGTCGGCCCGGTTCGCGGCCGCCGCGAAGATCAGGGGCGTCTGCCCCGCCGACCCTTCCTGAGCGTTCGGGTCCGCGCCGTGATCGAGTAGCGCGGCCACCGCCGAGCGGCCACCGGTAGCGCCAGCGGCGAGGTGCAGCGCGGTCACGCCGCTGTTCGTGGTCCGGGCGTTCGGGTCCGCCCCGGCTTCGAGCAGGCGCAGCACGACGGCGCCATGGCCGGCCCGCGCGGCGACGTGGAGCGGCGTATAGCCGCCGATGCGCGTGCCGGCGTCAACCGCGGCGCCCGCCGCGACGAGCGCCTCGGCCATGGCCTGGTGTCCGCCCTCGGCGGCGAGGTGCAGCGCGGTCAACCCGTCGCCGCGAGCCGCGTTCACGTCCGCGCCCTTCGCGAGGAGGGACTCGACGATTTCGACCTGCCCGTCGCGGGCGGCCGCGAGCAGCCGCTCGTCCGCGCTGGCCGCCAGGGGGAGGATTGCCGTTACCAGCAGCGACACCGAGGCGGCTCTCATGCGGAGACGCTCCCGGCAGTGGCCGCTTCGTCCGGGAGGTCGAGCGGGAACACGCCGTCGCTGTCGCCGAACGTGTCCGTCTCCGGGTGTCCGATCTTCCGCATCAGGCTCACGAAGGCGTTCGCCATCGGGGTCCCCTCCGGGGCCCGCAGGTGGAGGCCGCCCTGAAGCGCCCCGTTCGCCCTGCCCAGCAGGAGCAGCGGCGCTCGCCGGTGGTTGTGGAGGTTCCCGTCCGCCATCGGCGAGCCCCAGATGATCGCGGTCTTGTCGAGGAGCGAGGCGTCGCCCTCCATCGTGTCGCGCATCTTCTCGAGGAAGTAGGCGAGCTGGCCCAGCCGGTAGGTGTTGATCCGGTTGAAGTCCATGATGTCCTCGGGGACGTTGCCGTGGTGCGAGGCCCCGTGGACGGACTTCGTCGTTCCGCTCTCGGGGAACGTCCGGTTCGACTGATCGAATCCCGTCTTGAAGGTGATGACGCGCGTGAGGTCGGTCTGCAGCGCCAGAAGTTGGAGGTCGAACATCAACTGCATGTGCTCCACGAAGGAGTCCGGGACCCCGGAGGGGGCCTCCGGCATCTCCCGTTCCTCCCCGCTCGTATTGCGCTCCTCGACGAGCTGGATCCTCCGTTCGATCTCGCGGATGTGCTCGACGTACTCGTCGAGGGCGACCCGGTCCGCGGCGCCGAGCGTCCCCTTGAGCCGGGCCACCTCGGTCGCGATCCAGTCGATCATGCTGCGGTCCGTGCGCCGCCGCGCCGCCCGGTCCGCGGCCGTGTCCCCGGCGCCGAACAGCCGCTCGAACACCACGCGCGGTTCGCGGATCGCCGGAAGCGGCTGGCTGGGCGTGGCCCAGGCGAGCGAGGTCGTGTAGGCGCAGTGGTAGTTGTAGGCGCAGCCGCCGCCGCGATCGATGCCCTCGATGCAGAGTTCCAGCGAGGGGAGCACGGTCTCCCGCCCGAAGCGCTGCGCGTGCAACTGGTCGAGCGACGTGCCGATGAAGATGTCGGACCCCTGCGTCTGCTTCGGATGGGCCTGGGTCAGGAACACTGCCGTCGATCGGTCGTGGTCGCCGCCGATCTCCTCCGCCCGGAACGCTTCCGCCGACCGGCAGTCGGTGTTGCTGACGATCGTCAGGTACTCGCGGAACGCCTCCAGGGGCTTGAGCTGGCTGTCCGCGATCAGCTCGAAGCCGCGTCCGGTCGCCGCCGGCGCGAAGAGGTGGCGGCCGTCACCCCAGTCGCTCGAGCCGGCGACGCCCATCGACTCCTCGATGGCGACCAGCCGTGTGAATTCCGCCGCCTTCCTCGGGGCGGCCCACAACCCGGCGGGAGCCATTGCGTCGAGCAGGGGCAGCGCCACGCTGGCGCCGGCCCCCCGCAGGAAGGTGCGGCGCGGGAGGTGTTTCGAGGTGATGATGTTCATGAGCCCTCTCCGTTTGTCATCCGATCTTCTGCGCGAACGCCCCTACGGTCATCAGGTTGGAACCCGAGTAGTCTAGGGGCTTCCTTGATGGCTTTCTCGATCACCTTCTTCCGTCGCTTCTGCAAGATTTCAAGCGCCCTGTCTAGATCAGTAGTATGGGTCATGGTTCCCTCGGTTCCTTCGCTCGTCCGTCTCCCGAATACTCCTCTGTTGAGCACGCTCGTACATGCTGTCGTTAAAGGCCGAGCAAGCGTAATTGAACAGATTCATCACTAGGAATATCCATACCCACGAGATACAAAACCAGACGAAGAGCTTCCTGACTTCCTTCTTGTCCTTCCAAGGGTTCTTGGGCCTTGTGCTTGCCATCAGTTGGTCAGGACGATGGACACTCCGTAGTCTCGGAGTTCTTACCGGCCGTCCGCGGCGGGCGCGGGACGCGCCATGCGGAATGCGTCGCTGTTCACGACGCCGAGGATGAAGGAGGACATGCGGTAGCCGCCGGCCTCCGCCTCGCGGGCGATGGCGCGGATTCCGGGCCCGTCGTAGTACTCCGCCCGGCGCCCGATCGCGTAGGCGAGCAGGTGTTCCGTGAAGTTCCGGACCAGGGGGATCGGCCGCTTCATGAGGACGCGGACGAGTTCGGCAGGCGTGCTCACCTCGGTCCCGTCGTAGAAGGTCCCCCGCGTGTCGAGCGCGACGCCGTTCTCGCGCACCCGCACCTGCCCCGTCACGTCGTAGTTGTCGAGCGCGAGTCCGATCGGATCCATGAACCGGTGGCAGGCGCGGCACGTGGGATTCGCCACGTGCATCTCGAGCCGTTCGCGGGTGGTAAGGCGCCGCCCGCGCCGGGCCGCTGCGGTGTCCTCGAAGGCCGGGATGTCGGGCGGCGGGGGTGGAGGCGGCGTGCCCATCAGCACCTCCATCACCCACTTCCCGCGCAACACCGGCGACGTGCGCGCGGACATCGACGTGAGCAGCAGCACGCTTCCGTGCCCCAGCACGCCGCGCCGGCTGTCGTCCGGATAGCTCACCCGCCGGAACTCGGGCCCCGAGACCCCGGGAATCCCGTAGTGCGCCGCGAGGCGCTCGTTCAGGAAGGTGTAGTCCGCCGTGAAGAGTTCGAGCAGGTTTCCGTCCTCGCGCACGAGGTGGTCGAAAAAGAGCTGCGTCTCGCGGACCAGGTCCTCGCGGAGCTGGCCGGTGAAGTCCGGATAGAGATAGGGCTCGGGCTGGTTGTCCTCCGCGTCCTGAAGCCGCAGCCACTGCGAGGCGAAGCGCGTCGAGAGCGCCTCGGCGCGTGGGTCCGCCAGCATCCGCCGCACCTGCGACTCGAGAACCGCCGGATCCGAGAGCCGTCCCTCCGCGGCCAGCGTCACCAACTCGTCATCCGGGCTCGCCGCCCAGAGGAAGAACGAGAGCCGCGACGCGAGATCCACGTCCGCGATCCGGTAGCTCGCACCGGGCCGGACCTCCGACGGAGCCTGCTCCAGGCGGAAGATGAAGGACGGGCTGGCGAGGATCGCCTGGAGCGCGGTCCGCACGCCGATCTCGAATCCGTCCTCCGCGGCGGCGCGGTCGTAGAAGGCCATCGGCCCCGCGAGATCGTCGTCCGTGACCGGACGCCGGTACGCCTCGCGGGCGAGCCGGGTCACGATCGCCGCCGCACACGCCCGGGCATCCTCGGGAACGTCCGCCACCGTCGCCCCGTCTTCCGGATAGCAGTCAAAGATCTTTCGGCGGCTCGCCGTCTCCGAGAGCCCCGCACTGCGTTCCGGGCCGGTGATCATGAGTTCGCTCAGGTGGGGCAACGCCGTGATCCCGTAATTCGCCCACGCCTGGGAGTCCTCGCCGCCGACGAAGGACCAGCCCGGCGTCTTCAGGGGATCCTCGTACGGCCCCTCGATCGTGCGCACGAAGGCCGCCGCGACCTGGCGCTGGCCCGCGCGCACGAAGATCGGCTCCGTGCGGATCGGCACCGTCGAGCGGCCGCCGTGTTCGAGCCCGAGGAGGGCGACGCCCTCTCCGTCGATGGAGATGTCGACATCCTGAAAGCCGGTCCCCTGGCCGAAGAGGGTCTCGATCGAGATCACGTACTCCCCGTCCACCGGGAAGTCGTGGGTGACGACCATCCCGCCGCGCGTCCCGTACGGCGTTCCCTCGAGGTGGTCCCAGGCGTGCTGCGAGACGTCGATCGGATTCGTGTACTTGGCCGTCTTCGAGAGCGCGTCCGGGTTGCCGACGGCGATCCGGCTGACCTCGGTGGCGGCCCGCAGGTAGGCCTCGAGGAGCGTCGTCGAGAGACCCTGCGCGTCCGACATGTTGTCGAAGGCGCCGAGGTAAGTGTCCGCGGGCAGCCAGCGTCCGGCCTCGATGTCGAGATCGAGGAGATCGCGGATCACGCGCTCGTACTCGGCGCGGTTCAGCCGCTGGAAGCGCCGCGAGCCGGGGTTTTGGGAGCGCGCGGCCTCGCCGTCGACCACGGTCTCGAGCGTCTCGACGAGCGCGAGCAGCGTGTCGGGCGGCGGGCGGCGCTGGCCCGGCGGCGGCATCATCCCGGCCCGCAGCTTCCGGATCATCTTCTCGGCGGTCTCCGCCCGCTCGTGCGCCGCGTCCACCGCGAAATCCCGCAGCGTGAGGTTCCCCGTCCGGAGACGCTCGTTGTGGCAGACGACGCAGTAGCGCTGGACCACGCCGGTGAGTTCCGCTGAGTTCGCGGGGACGGCGGCCTCGGGCTCCGGGGAGGGTGCTGCGCGGGACGCACCGTCCTCCGGGGGCTGCCCCGTCAGGGCGAACCAGAAGAATAGAACCGCGCCTCCGCTCATTGGCTTAACCCACGGAAGATACCTGAATGGATCGCCCCTGCCCATCCCGAGTCGGCGGGCCAGCCAACCGATAGAGTCTTGCCCCCGAGGAGAACCCCCAATGAACGCCGAGACGCTGTCATCCATCCGCGGTGAACTGGCCGCCATCCAGGAGGCCGGGCTCGAGAAGCGGGAGCGGTTGATCCTCTCGCCGCAGGGCGCCCTGATCCGCGTCGGGGGAGAGGAAGTCCTGAACTTCTGCGCCAACAACTACCTCGGTCTCGGAAACGATCCCCGAGTGCTCGCCGCCGCCGCCCGGGGTCTGGAAAAGCGTGGTTTCGGGCTCAGTTCGGTCCGTTTCATCTGCGGCACCCAGGACATCCACCGCGAGCTGGAGCGGCGGATCGCCGCGTTCCTGGGCACCGAGGACACCATCCTCTACAGCTCGTGTTTCGACGCGAACGGCGGCCTCTTCGAGACCATCCTCGGAGCCGACGACGCGATCGTCAGCGACGAGCTGAACCACGCCAGCATCATCGACGGCGTCCGCCTCTGCCGCGCCCAGCGGTTCCGCTACCGGAACCGGGACATGGACGACCTGGCGGCGAAACTCGAGGAGTGCGCCGGAGCGCGCCGCAAGCTGATCGCGACCGACGGCGTCTTCAGCATGGACGGGACGCTGGCGCCGCTCGGGGACATCTGCGAGTTGGCGGACCGGCACCAGGCGCTGGTCATGGTGGACGACTCGCACGCCACGGGTTTCATCGGCGACACCGGCCGCGGAACTCCCGAGCGCTTCGGGGTCTCGGAGCGGGTGGACATCATCACCTCGACGCTCGGCAAGGCGCTCGGCGGCGCCGCCGGCGGTTTCACGTCGGGGCGCGGCGAGATCGTGGCGCTGCTGCGCCAGCGCAGCCGTCCCTATCTGTTCTCGAACACCCTGGCGCCCGCGATCGTCTCGGCGGCCCTCGAGGTGGTGTCGCTGCTTTCGACGACCGAGGAACCGCGGGAGCGGCTGCGGCGGAACACCCGGCGGTTCCGCGAGGCGATGACCGCGGCGGGATTCGAGATCCCTGACGGAGAGCACCCCATCGTTCCCGTGATGCTGGGGGACGCCCGTCTCGCCTCCGGGATGGCCGACGACCTGCTCGAGCGGGGCATCTACGTGATCGGCTTCAGCTTTCCGGTCGTCCCGCGAGGCCTGGCCCGCATCCGGGTGCAGCTTTCGGCGGCGCACGACGACGAGCAGGTGGACCGCGCGGTGGCGGCGTTCATCGAGTGCGGCCGGGCCCGCGGCATCATCTGACAGCCCGTGGGAGAAGCACCCCGCACGGCACCCCGGGCGTCGGGCGGACCGGCCCCGCCGATCCTCGCCGTTGCGGGGCGCTTCCCCCACGGGGTGATGACGCGGTTCGCTCCGCGACCCGCGCCATCCTCTTCTCGGGGAGGGGAAACCCCTCCCCAAGCCCCTCCCGCACGGCGCTGCGCGCCGTGAATGGATGGGAAGGAGTTTCTCCACTGCCAGCGGCACCGGGTTCCAGCCTCCAGGAGGGTTTGAGCCAGCCGCGCGAACCGATCGCCCTTTGCTTCAGCGGCGGCAAGGACAGTTCGCTCTCGCTGTACACCCTGCGCACCGAGGACCGGTTCGAGGTGACCGCCCTGGTCACCACGGTGACCGAGGGATACGACCGGATCAGCATGCACGGGGTCCGCCGCTCCCTGCTGCGCGAGCAGGCGGCCTCGATCGGCCTTCCACTCATCGAGGTCACCATCCCGCCGCGCGCGTCGAACGAGATCTACGAGCGCGCCATGGGCGAGGCGTTCACCCGGCTGCGGGAGACCGGGATCCGGCGGGTCGCATTCGGTGACCTCTTCCTGGAAGACGTGCGGGACTACCGGCTGCGTCAACTGGAGGCTCTCGGCCTCGAGTGCGTGTTTCCGCTCTGGGGGCGGCCGACCCCGGCGCTTGCCCGGACGTTCGTTGACGACGGATTCCGCGCCCGGATCGTCTGCCTGGACCCCGCCGCCCTCGACGCCTCGTTCGCCGGTCGCATGTTCGACGACGCTTTCCTGGCTGATCTGCCGGAGGGGGTGGATCCCTGCGGAGAAAACGGCGAGTTCCACACCTTCGTCTTCGACGGACCCATTTTCCGCCGTCCGCTCTCGGTTTCGGTCGGCGAGGTTGTCGAACGCGACGGCTTCCGGTTCTGCGACCTGCTAACAGCCTGTGGTGAAACCCACGTGAGCACCGAGACGGGCGAGGCGCCCGGCTGACAAGGCGCGTGAGGGAGGAATACCGGGTGTATTTCGACCGAAACGCAACGCCGAGCGCCTCGCAGAGGCGCGGTTCAGGCGGGATGCATCGCCCGTCGAATGCCGCGTGGGTTTTGCCACAGGCTGTTAGCGGCTGCCCGGGACGGCGCCGCTGGTAATCTCTCGCGGCGACCGATTCCGCAAGGAGACCCATGACTTCCATCCGCCTCCCCGTCCTGCTCGCGATCGTCGCCCTGAGCGTTGGCGTCCGGCTCGGGCCGTACGTGTTCGGCGCCCATCACGTCGACCCGGGATCCATGGCCTATCCCTGGAACTTCTCGCCGATCCTGGCGCTCTCGCTCTTCGGCGGGGCGCTCTACGCCTCGCGCCGGCTCGTGTACCTCGTTCCGCTCGCCACCTATCTGCTGGGAGACATCGGCATCTGGGTCGTGACCGGCCGCACCGACTGGGCCCTCTATGCGGGCCAGCCGGTGGTGTACCTGGCGGTGGCGCTGGTCGCCACCTGTGGTTTCCTGATGCGCGGGACGCGGTCCTGGGGAAGGCTCGCGGGCTCCGGCCTGCTCGCGGCGGTGGGCTTCTTCATCGTCACCAACTTCGCCGTCTGGGCGTCCGGCGGCGGGGTCCGCTATCCGATGAACCTCGCCGGGCTCATCGACTGCTACGTGCAGGCCATCCCCTTCTTCCGCAACAGCCTCGTCAGCATGGCGGTGTTCCTGCCGCTGCTGTTCAGCCCGGTGGCGCTCCGGGACCGGTCGCTGGTCCCGCGCTGGCAGCACTCTCCAGTCCGAAGCTGAGGGCCGCGGATGGGCGAGCCGCGCATCGTCTCGCTGATCGCGAGCGCCACGGAGATCGTCAGTGCGCTCGGCATGGAGCACCGTCTCGTGGGACGCTCCCACGAGTGTGACTACCCGCCCCGGATCCTGAGTCTTCCCGCCTGTTCCTCCTCCAAGGTGGACGCGGCGGCGTCGAGCCGGGACATCGATCGTCAGGTCCGCGAGATCGTCGGCGAGGCGCTGTCGGTGTACCGGGTCGACGGACGGCTCCTCGACGAACTGGCCCCCACCGTGATCGTCACCCAGACCCAGTGCGAGGTCTGCGCGGTGAGCCTCCGCGACGTGGAAGCAGCGGTCTGCGAAGTGGTGCGCTCCGAGCCCCGGATCGTTCCCCTGGCGCCCCTGGCGCTCGGCGACGTGTTCGATGACATCGAGGCGGTGGCCGGGGCGCTCGGGATTCCCGACCGGGGCCGGGAGCTGGTGGCGGATTTGAAGACGCGGCTCGACGCGCTCCGGGCCAGGGCCGCCGGGCTGGAGCTCCGCCCGCGGGTCGCCTGCGTGGAGTGGATCGATCCGCCCATGCACGCGGGCAACTGGGTTCCCGAACTGGTGGAGATCGCCGGCGGGCGGGTGATGGCGGGAGAGCCGGGCCGTCACTCCGGCTACTTCGAGTTCGGGGAGCTGCTCTCCGCGGACCCGGACGCCATCGCCGTCATGCCGTGTGGTTTCGACATTCCCCGCACCCGGGCCGAGATGCCGGCCCTTGCGGCCCAACCGGGCTGGAACAGGCTCTCGGCCGTCCGCAACGGGCGCGTGTTTCTCACCGACGGCAACCAGTACTTCAACCGGCCGGGTCCGCGGATCGTCGAGTCGGCGGAGATCCTCGCCGAGCTTCTCCATCCGGACGAATTCGATTTCGGACATCGGGGCTCGGGCTGGACGCCGTGGGTGCGTGAAACCGGCTGAGCCTCGGCCCGACATGCGGGTCGGGAGCGGTCTCTGCGACGCCTGCCGCCACGCCCGGCTCGTCGCCTCCCGCCGTAACCGCTTCCTCCTCTGCGAGCGTTCGGTCGATGATGCGCGGTTTCCGCGCTATCCGCGGCTGCCGGTACTGACCTGCGACGGCTTCGTCCCGCTCCCGTCGCGGGACGCGCGTTCCGCCGATTCCGGCCGCTGACCATTCGTCGGCCTCCGCAGGGTGGGCAGGAGGTGTGTTGGGAGTTATATCTGCTATACTGCATATCAGACTTAATGAGTATGGAGTAGATAGATCATGTCTCTGCCTCTCACCGAACGCGCGGGCGTCGCCCTTTCCCGGGCTGCGAGCCTTGCCGAGGAACGCAAGAACCCCGAAACCACCCCGGAACACCTGCTTGCCGGGCTGCTCGACGACGCGCCCGATGGGCTCGCGCTCCGGCTGCTGCGCCGCCTGGATGTCGAGCCCTCGGTCCTGGGCAGGAAACTCGATGCGGCACTCGGCGCCTTGCCGGTCCAGCGGTATTCGGAGACCGACGCGCCTCCCGCGTCCAGGGACCTCGCCAAGGTCATCCACGCCGCATCGGGCGAAGCGAAGAAGCTCGGCGACGAGTTCCTGAGCGTGGAACACCTGCTCCTGGCTCTCGTTTCGCAGAAGTCGGCCGCCGGCGAGGCCCTCGGCGCCGCCGGAGTGGACCGGAAGACGCTGGAAGCCGCGGTCCGGTCGGTGCGCGGTCCCGCGCGCGCCACGGGTCCCAATCCCGAGAGCGCCTACGAACCGCTCCGGAAATACGGGCGGGACCTCACCGCGCTCGCCCGCGCCGACAGGCTCGACCCGGTGATCGGCCGCGACGACGAGATCCGGCGGGTGATGCAGATCCTCTCCCGCCGTACGAAGAACAACCCGGTGCTGCTCGGCGAACCCGGGGTCGGGAAGACCGCCATCGCCGAAGGATTGGCGCTCCGCATCGTCAAGGGCGACGTGCCCGAGGGGCTTCGTGAACGGCAGGTGGTGGCGCTCGACATGGGAGCCCTCGTCGCCGGCGCGAAGTTCCGGGGCGAGTTCGAGGAGCGGCTCAAGGCGGTGCTCGCCGCGGTCCAGGAGGCGGACGGCCGGGTCATCCTGTTCATCGACGAACTGCACACCGTCGTCGGGGCCGGAAGGACCGATGGGGCGATGGACGCTTCCAACCTGCTGAAGCCGGCGCTTGCCCGGGGGGACCTGCACTGCATCGGGGCGACCACCCTCGACGAGTACCGGCAGCACATCGAAAAGGACGCGGCGCTCGAGCGCCGGTTCCAGACGGTCGTCGTCGACGAACCGTCGGTCCCCGACACCGTGACCATCCTCCGCGGCCTCAAGGAGCGCTACGAGGTTCACCACGGGGTCCGTATCCAGGACGGCGCGCTCCTGGCCGCCGCTTCGATGTCCAGCCGCTACATCTCCGGGCGCTTCCTGCCGGACAAGGCGATCGACCTGGTGGACGAATCGGCCGCCCGCCTGCGCACCGAGATGGACAGCGTGCCCACCGGTCTCGACGAGGTGGAGCGGAAGCTCCTGTCGCTCCAGATCGAGCGGGAGGCGCTCAGGAAGGAAAAGGACGACGCCTCCTCGAAGCGGCGCGCGGACCTCGAACGGCGGATCGCCGACCTCGAGGAAGAGGCCCGGGCGCTCCGCACCCAGTGGCAGGGCGAGAAGGCGCAGCTCCTCGAGGTGCGACGACTCCGGGAGCGCCTCGAGGAAGCGAACCTGGCGATGGAACGCGCCGAGCGCGAGCAGGATCTCGGCAGGGCCGCCGAGCTCCGCTTCGGCACCACCCTCGAACTGAGGCGCGAGCTCGCCGCCGCCGAGGCGCGGCTCGGGGGACAGGAGGGACGCCTGCTTCGGGAGGAGGTGGACGCCTCGGACGTGGCGTCGGTGGTCTCGCGCTGGACCGGGATTCCGGTGGACCGGATCCTCGAAGGCGAGCGCGAGAAGCTGCTCTGGCTCGGAGACCTGCTCCACCGCCGGGTCGTCGGCCAGGACGAGGGCGTGCGGGCGGTCGCCGATGCCGTGGTCCGCGCCCGAGCCGGCGTCCAGGATCCGGACCGGCCGCTCGGGGCCTTCCTGTTTGCGGGTCCCACCGGCGTCGGCAAGACCGAGCTCGCACGGGCGCTCGCCGCCGAACTCTTCGACGACGAGCACGCCATGGTGCGTCTCGACATGACGGAGTACAGCGAGAAGCACTCGGTGTCCCGGCTGACGGGCGCTCCTCCCGGCTATGTCGGCTTCGAGGACGGCGGGCAGTTGACGGAGGCGGTGCGGCGCCGTCCGTTCGCGGTCATCCTGCTGGACGAGATCGAGAAGGCGCACCCCCAGGTGCGCACCGTGCTGCTCCAGGTGCTCGACGACGGCCGGCTCACGGATTCCCATGGCCGGCTGGTGAATTTCCGCAACACCGTCCTGATCATGACCTCGAACGTCGGCAGCGACCGCGTTCTCGCACTCGCCGAGGCCGGCCGCGGCTACGACGCGATGAAGCGGGAGGTCGTTTCGGAACTCCGCCGCGAGTTCCCGCCCGAGTTCCTGAACCGGGTGGACGAGACGGTGGTGTTCCGGAGCCTGACGCGAGACCAGGTGGCGGAGATCGTGGGCCTGCAGCTCGAGCGGCTGCGCGAACGGCTCCGCGATCAGGACCTGACGCTCGAAGTGACCGACGAGGCCCTCAAGGTGCTGGCCGCCGAGGGGTACGACCCGCTCTACGGCGCCCGTCCGGTCCGCCGGACGATCCAGCACCGGGTCGAGACGCCGGTCGCGCGGATGATCGTGGGGGGCGCGCTTCCCGGCGGGGCGTCCGTCACGGTGGGCGCCGAACCCGGCGGGACGATCGCAGTGGCCGTGGGAGAAGGAGTGGAGGCCGGGGAGCCGGTCCCTGCGTAGTCCCGCCCGGGATCAGGAATCCGGCCCGGCCGGATTCTCCGTCAGTCCCTTCACGAAGCGCCATCCCAGGATGCCGCCGATCACCCCGGCGAGACTGCTCCCGACGGCGTAGGCGTAGACCACGCCCGGCCCCTCCAGCGAGTACAGGATCGCCCGGCCGCCCAGCGTGCCCACCAGCAGAAACAGCATCGCGGGGACGGCCAATCCGGCCCGCGACCAGTTGAGCAGCGTGGCCCAGATGGGGCGGCCCAGGTTGTTGAAGGCCGCCGTCGCCACGTACGCGGCGCCCGCGAGGACGAACCCTCCGGCTCCCAGCCGGCAGAAGGCCCGGACGATCTTCGCGCCGTCATCGGCCATCCCGAAGGCCCAGACGATGAGGTCGGCCGCGAGCCAGAGAGCCCCCCAGGCCGCCAGCGCGTAGAGGACGGCGAAGACGAGGCTGTCCCGATAGGTCGCCTCCAGGCGGTGCAGTTTCCGGGCCCCGTAGTTCTGGCCGAAGATGCCGCCCACCGCCACGGCGAGCGCGATGATCCCCGAGAAACCCAGGACCACCATCCGGGTCACCACCGACCAGCCGGCGACGGCGCTGTCGCCGAAACGCCCGACCCAGGCGGCCAGGAGCAGGAAGCCCGACGGCGTGGACAGTTGGGCCAGCACTGCCGGTCCGGCGACCGCGAAGATGGCGCGGAAGTCGTGGAACGCTCCCGCCAGCCGGAGCGGGGCGGCCAATTCGTGGGTCCGCACCACGAAGTGAAGTCCCACGAGCGCGGTCACGATCCGCGAGAGAACGAGCACCCACGCTGCGCCGTCCACGCCGAGCCCCAGCACCAGGATCACCAGCGGATCGAGTACGAAGGCGACCCCGCCGGCGACCATGGTCACCATCAGGGCCCGCCGGGCGTCGCCTTCGGCGCGGAGGATGGCGGCGGTGCTGATGCCGAGTCCCAGGACCGGAAGCGACGGGAGGATCCACGCCAGGTAGCGGCTGGCGACCTCCGTCGCCGGACCCGGTTCCATCAGCAGTCCCACCGCCTCCTCCCGGAAGACGAAGATCAGCGCGGCGAGGACCGTGAGGGTCAGGAAGGAGACCGTGAGGCACGACGTGGTCCGGCTGCGCGCCAGCGTGCGGTCGCGCGCTCCCAGCGCCCGGCTGACGAGGGCGGTTGCGGCCACGGCGAGGCCAATGGCCACCGCGCTCACGATGTGCTGGACGAACGAAGCGAGTCCGACTCCGGCCACCAGCCGGACGTCGCGGAGCAGCGAGATGTAAAAGAGCGTCAGGAAGTCCACCAGGAACAGGAACAGGAACCCGACGGAGGCGGTCGTGGTCATGACGACCACGTGGCGCATGGTCGAGCCGGTGGTGAACCGGCCCTCCTTGTCCGGGGGCATCGAATCCGCTCAGGCCAAGGCCCGGTAAACGCGGTACCCGGCCCGGCACAGGGCATGACGGAGGCCGGCGCGGCTCATGAAGGGCGGGATCTCCGGCAGGACGGCGCCGGCATCCAGGTCCCGGAGCGCCGTCGCCGTGCGTGTCGCAATCGCGTCGCGGAGCTCCGGTTGTCTTCCCTGGCTCGCTTCGAGCCAACCGGCGAGCACGACCGGCAGCACCAGGCAGCCGAGCAGGGTCTCGCGGTAGAGCCGCCAGCAGCGCTCGAACGGGAACTCCCGGGCGCCGAGGCCGCAGACGATGTCGTGGTACTCGAGGAGCGCCTCTCTTTCGACGACGCGGCGGACTTCCGGCGAGACGCTCCCCGCGAGGAAGTAGGCCACGTCGTAGAGCCCGTTCGCGACCGCGCTGTTCTGCCAGTCCACGACCGTGAGGCCGTCCCCGTCGAAGAACATGTTGTCGAGACGGTAGTCGCCGTGCACGAACGTCAGCGGTTCCTCCACGAGTTGGTCGAGATGGTCCACCAGCCGCAGGCCGTATTCCTCGGCCAGATCCCGGACCTCCGCGGGCCACGGGCCGGACAGGAGCGACAGGTTGCGCGGCAGGCTCAGCAGGTAGGCGATCTGGAGCGCGGATCGCACCCGCGGCGCCAGCATCGCATGGAAATCGGCCGGCAGGGGTTCGGGGCGGCCCCAGTATTTCCCGTGGAGCCCGGCCACCTCCTTGACGGCCCGCCGCGCCTGCTCGGGGGTGGCGCCCAATACCTGGTCCGCGGCCGCCAGGTGGCCGAGATCCTCGAGAACCAGCACGAAACGATGGCTGCGGGCGTCGAAGTCGCCGTAGAGGAGCGCCGGAGCGCGGAGCGGGGAGGCGGGCGCCAGGTCGCGGTAGAACGCGAACTCGCGGCGGTAGAGGCGCCACCGCCGTCCCAGTTTTCGATTCCTGGGCCTGTCGCTCGCGAGCTTCACGATCACGCTCTCGGAGGGCCGGTCGTCCGCGGCGAAGGTCAGCTCGCAGCGAAGGATCACGGCCATCAGGCCGACCCCCTCCCCGATGGCCGTGCACCGCAGTTCACGGACCGGTGGACAGTCGGCCCGGCCGCCAGCCACCAGGGCCTCGTGCAGCCACTCGGCCGTCAGGCCCTCGCCGGTGTCGGGGATTCCCGGGCCCGCCATCTGTCGTCCGGCGCTACTCCGCCTCGTACTCTTCGGCGCGGTGCATGTCGAAGTCACCGTGATCCGGGTTTTCCGGAAAGCGGCGGAACTCGGCGTGGCAGCGGTAGCAGACCGTGACGCTCCCCAGACGCCGGTAGATCAGGAAGTCGAGGAGCGCCACGGAGGCGAAGACCGCGAACGCCCCGGGGAAGTCCCAGAGCGCGTAGGCGATCGTGGAGAGAGCGATCGCGCTCAGGACCACCGCGCAACCGATCTGCTGCGGAACGTCCTTTTTCCGGTAGAGCTCGGGGTTGTTGCACTGCGGGCAGGAGGCGAAAGCGGCGCCGGCCGAGAGACCTTCGGCGGCGGCGGGTGGATTCCGGTGGCCGCAGTGTTGGCACCGGTCGTCATCCGGCTGGAAGGGAGGGTTCCAGGTCGAATAGCGGTCGCAGGCGTCGCAGTAGAAGCCGACCTCGGGAGCCCGTTTGGCCAAACTCGGCTCCCGTCAGGCGCAGCGAGAGACGATGGCGTCGAGCGCGGAAGAGATTTCTTCCCGGGTGTTGAAGAAGTGGACTGAGAGTCGGAAGTCGCGTTCGCCACGGACGGGTGACGCCAGGATGCCGTCCTCCCGGCCGAGGTCCCGGTAGAGCGCCGTCGGGTCACAGCCGTCCGGCAGCCGGACCACCAGGATCCCCGAGCGGTCCGCCGGGTCCTCCGGCGAAGCCACCGAGAGTCCCGGGGTCTTCCGGATTGCCTCGATTCCATGGTCCACCAGCTTGTCGATCCGGCCGAGAATGCGTTCGAACCCGATGTCTTCCATCCACTGCACCGCCTGCCCGAAGCCGAAGAAGTCGGCCAGCGCCCGGGTCCCGAACTCGTAGCGCGCCGCGCTCGGAAGGAGCGTGTAGTTGCCCTCGTAGTCCATGGTCTCGTGGCTGTGCGCCCCCGCCCAGCTCAACTGCACCTGGTCGAGCAGCGCGCGGCGGACGAAGAGCGCCCCGGTGCCCTTCGGTCCGAGCAGCCACTTGTGCCCGCAGGTCGAATAGCAGTCGCATCCCAGGGCGGCGAAGTCGGTCGCCACGCAGCCCGGGCCCTGGGCGCCGTCGAGGTGATAGCGGACGCCCCGGGCGCGCAGCAGTTCCGCGAGCCTCGCGGAGTCCTCCGTGCGGAGCGTCCGGCCGTTGTTCCGGGAAACGTGGCTCAGGCTGACCAGCCGCGTCTTCTCCGAGAGTTGGCGCTGCACTTCACCGACGAGGTCGGTGCCCGGGCTCAGGTCGATTTCCCGGATCACGATCCCGAAGCGGTCGCGGAGCACGTACCAGGGGATGACGTTCGCCGGATGTTCGGTGTTCGAGATGACGACCTCGTCGCCGGGCCTCCAGTCGAGGCTCCAGGCGACGATGGAGATCCCCTCCGAGGTCGAGTGGGTCAGGGCTACCTCGTCCCCGCCGGCGCCGAACATCCGGGCGAGCTGGGCGCGGAGGTCCGGCTCGACCCGGCCCATCACCTCCGCGACCTGGGCGGCGGCCGGGCTGCGGTTCTGGAAGGTCAGCCGGTCCGCCAACCGTTCGATCACCGGAGTCGGTGAGGGGCCGATGCCGCCGGTCTGGAAATACGGACTCGCGGTGGCCGCAGGCACTTCTGCGCGCGCCTTCCGGACCCAGTCGGGGAGGTCCTGGACGGGCGCGGCGGCCCCTGGTTCCCCCGCGGCGAGACGGCCCACCGGCACCAGGGGAAGGAGGGCCAGACCGGAAACGCCGGCCAGGAGCCGGCGGCGGCCGAGGCCGCGGCCGGCGGCCGGAGGAGCGTGTTTGGGTTCCATCACTATTCTTGCGTTCAGACCAGTCGTCCGCCGGTCACCACCTCGACGAAGGCCGCGGTGAGTTCGCCGAAGAGAACCAGGATGAGCGCTACGTAGAGTAGTCCGGTTGCCGACTGCGTCGATCGGATGCGCACGGTATTCCGGATCATGAAGGCAAGGAAAGCCGGGAAGAGCAGGCCGGTGAGGACCCGGAATCCGAAGAAGAGGGCGGGCGTCGAGTAGATGAGGTCGGAGATGCTCCCGAGACGAAGCTCGGCGATCCCCCCATAGACGAGCGCCAACGCAGCGATCCCGATGCGGAGCGCGGTGGCGCCGGTGACGAGGCTCGATCCCACCGACAGCGGCCGGATCGAAAGCGCGGTGTCCACCAGGTACCAGTGGCCCAGCAGCATGGTGGCGGCGACCGCGCCGAGGAGGGCGGCGCCCGAGAGGTTGGATGCCAGGGCCAGTCCCGGCAGCTCCGGGGCCGTGAGGGGCGGCAGCAGGGCGCCGAGGAGGCCGATCCCGGCCATGCCGGCGGCGAGCGCCCCGCGCCGGCCGCCGAAGCGCGGGACGGCGAAGGCGAGGACGATGGCTCCGGCCAGCAGCAGCGCCCAGAAAGGGGCTTCGGGACGGCTCCGCCCCGCGAGCAGTCCGAGCGCCATCGCCGCTGCCGCGCCCCGTGCCACGAGGCGGAGATACCCCTCCGGCACCCGATGGACACCGTGGATGATTCCGGCGGCCAGCAGGCTTCCCGCCGCCAGGCGGGCGGTCAGAACGGCGACGGTGGCGCCGATCACGATCGTACGCTCGGGAAACGAGGCGGCAGGGTCTCGCCCCGAACGTCCAGGGGTCCCGAGCCGTGTTGGTTGCGGGCCTTCAGCTTGTCTGCCGGACCGTCGTCAGACCTTTCTCGTCAAGCCCCTTGCTAGACCTGGAAGGACTCCCCGCAGCCGCAACTCGAGACGGCGTTCGGGTTGTTGAAGCGGAACCCCGCTCCCATGAGGTCCTCGACGTAGTCGATCTCGGTCCCCTCCAGGTAGGGCAGACTGCGCTCGTCGATGAGCATTCGGACACCGTTCTTTTCGATGACCTGGTCTCCGGCGCGGGACTCATCGTCAAGCGCCAGTTGATACTGGAAGCCGGAGCACCCGCCGCCCACCACGCGAACCCGGAGCAGGGCGTTCGGACGTTTGTGCTGCACGAGGAACTCGGCGACCTTGGTGGCGGCGACATCGGTCAAGCTGAGCATGGGGTTCGCTCCTTTGCTGATTCCCGCCCCGGACGGGGCGGACGAAGCATGAAGATTCTAGCGGCCCGCGGGTTCTTGCCGCCGATTAGACTCCCGCACTTCAATGACCGGTCCACCCAGCCGTCCGCCGAACATCGATCTCCACTCCCACTCCACCGAATCGGATGGAGTGCTCTCCCCCCGCGCGGCCGTCGAGGCTGCGGCGCGCGACGGAGTGACCGTCCTGGCGCTGACGGACCACGACACCCTGACCGGAATCCCGGAGGCGCGCCGCGCCGCCGCCGAATGCGGGATCGAGCTGGTTGCCGGAGTCGAAGTGAGTTGCGCCTGGGGACGCGAATCGGTCCATCTGCTCGGCCTGTTCGTGGATCCCGGGGACCGGGCGCTCACCGCGCTCTTCGATGAGGTTTCGGAGCGCCGCCGGCAGCGGATCGCGGAGACGTGCAGGAAGCTCTCGGAATCCGGCGTGGCGCTCCGCTTCGAGGAGGTCGCCGCGATGTCCACCGGCCGCTCCCTCGGGCGTCCGCACGTAGCGGACGCGCTGGTCCACAAGGGGGCCGTCCGCGACCGGGCAGAGGCCTTCGACCGGTATCTCGGGGACGGGAAAGCCGGACATGTCCGGTATGGCTGGAAGATCGGCGTCGGCGAAGCCGCGAAGATGTTGCACGCCGCGGGAGGAATCAGTTCCGTCGCCCATCCCAAGTATCTCCGGGACCAGTCCGCGCTTCCCTCCCTGCTCCGCGAGACCGGGGTCCGCGCGCTCGAGGCGTACCACGTCGAGCAGGACGGAGACGAGCGCGAGCACTATCTGAGCGTCGCGGATTCGCTGGGCCTCATGGTGAGCGGCGGATCGGACTTCCACGAGCCGAAACACGGACGGCGCTTCGGTTCGGAGTTGCCGCCGGAGCGCTACGAGGAATTGCTCCTGGCTGCGGGTCGGCGTTAACAGCCTGTGGTGAAACCCACGCGGCAGTCGAACGGCGATGCATCCCGGCTGAACCGCGCCGCTGCGAGGCGCTCTGCGTTGCGTTTCGGTCGGAATACACTCGGTATTCCTCCCTCACGCGCCTTGTCAGCCGGGCGCCTCGCCGTTCTTGGTGCTCCCGCCAGTTCCACCACAGGCTGTTAAGGAACGCTGACGAGCACCATTCCGTTCTCCACCCGCGCCGGATAGACCGGTACGCGGGAGTTCGGGTTCACCGGCGAGCAGCCGGTGACGAGGTCGAACTGCCAAAGGTGCCACGGGCAGATCACGATGCCGTGCCGGAGGCGCCCCTGGTGCAGGGGGCCGCCGCGGTGGGGGCAGGTTTCGTTCAGCGCGTAGACCCGGTTCTCGTACCAGAAGACTGCGACCCGCTGGTCACCGAGGTCCACGGCGATGGCGGATTCCGCCTTCAGCCGG
Source organism: Acidobacteriota bacterium (assembly GCA_022828085.1). GTDB lineage: Bacteria > Acidobacteriota > Vicinamibacteria > Marinacidobacterales > Marinacidobacteraceae > Marinacidobacterium. The sequence goes on from JAJEIY010000035.1 coordinate 36,582, forward strand.
GCCAGGCTGCAGACGGCGTGTTCCGTCGCCTCCGTCACGCCGCCTCCCGCCGGAGCCCCACGGCATCACTGGCCGCCTCGAGGACCTGACCGCCGGCGGCGCTTGCGGCTGCGACCACCGCGGACCGTTTCTCGGGAGGCGCGATGGCGATCATGGTTCCGCCGCCTCCGGCGCCGCACACCTTGACCGCCCGCGCGCCGGCTTGCCGCATGGCGTCGCTCAGGCGCTCGATCGTCGCCGTGGTGACCATTTCCGAGAGCGCCCGCCGGGCTCCCCACTCGAGATCAAGCATCTCCGAGACCCTTTCCCAGTCCCGCCCGAGCAGTGCGTCCCGCATTCCGTAGGCCGCTTCCGCGATCACCTCGATGCCTCGAACGGCCGACGGCTCCCCGGCGAAGATGCGCTCGAGCATGCTCCCGTTGGGGTCTGCGGACGAGTGCGCCTCCCCGGTGTACACGAGGACGAAGCGCTTTTCGAGGGGATCGGCGCCGTCGTCCAGCCAGGGCAGGAGCTCCGAGCGGGGTTCCGGGCTCACCCAGTGATGCACCCGCGTGCCGCCGAGGCCCGCCGCGAGCTGATCCTGGGATCCCGTCGCAGTCCTCAGGATCCGCACTTCGGCATCCATCACGATCCGCACGAGCTGCCGGATCGTCCAGCCGGCGCCCGTCACCTCGTTCAGGGCTCCGGCGATCGCCATGGCGAGCGACGAGGATCCCCCAAGACCCGAGCCTGGCGGGGCCGTGGTCTCGAATCGGATCTCCACGGGATCCGCAGGCCTGAAGTAGTCGAGGAGCCGGCCGGCGAGGGCCGCGAAGGGATGGCGAAAGAACGCTTCGGGAGAGGTGGAGGAGAGGTCGAGCCCTCGCTGCTGATTGACCACCCGGAACCGGGGTCCGGGCGAGACGGTGGCTCGCGCCCGGAGGCTGATGGCGGCGTTCACCGTGGCGGCGCGGGGAACGAGCAGGCCGACCGGCCAGATGTCGAGAGTGCCGCCCGCCAGATCGATCCGCGTCGGCGCGGAGAACGTGACGGATTCGCTCAGAACGTGACCCCGACGGCCGTAACCCACCGGCTCACGGGTTCTTCGTGGAACTCCCGCTGGAACTGGACTTCCAGATGGAGCCTGCCGACCTCGAACCCCCCGAACGCCATCCCCGCGGGCACGGTCGTCGACTCGGCCTCACCGCCCAGCCGGGTCGCCATTCCTGCCCCTCCGCCCACGTAGACGCTGAAACCCGGCAGGGGCAGCATGCCCATTCTGCCGGTGAGAAACGCCCGCAGGGGGTATTCCGTATCCCCACCCTCGGTTTCGATGCCGGTGCCGCCCTGGACCAGACCCCCGATCTCGAAGGGAAGTACCGGGAAGTCGAAGTTGTAGCCGGCGCCGAGGACCCATCCTTCTCGCGCGCCCCCCGATTCTCCTCCCGACCCGACCTGGATCACGGGCTGGGCGAGTGCGGTCCGTCCGGCGAGCAGGATCCCGGTGGCGACCACCGCTCTCAGGAGAAACCGCCCGGACACGCCGCGAGTATATTGATCGCTCGAGAGCCCGTCCCGGACCAGCCGCGGAATCGAAGCTTGTCCCTCCAACCCGAATTCGAAACCCTTCCGGACCGGATCGCTTCCCGTCTCGCGCAGCGTGCTCCGCGACGCCTCGGGGGGGCGCTTCGCGGAGCCGCGGTGCTCGTCCCGCTGGTCCGGCGGGACGGCGGCTACGAGATCGTCCTGACGCGCCGTGCCTCGGATCTCCGGCGCCAACCGGGAGACATCGCGTTTCCCGGCGGCATGATCGATCCCGAGGATCCATCCGAACTGGCCGCCGCCCTGCGCGAGGGACGTGAGGAGATCGGGCTCGACCCGGCCGGGGTGCGGGTGTTGGGCCGGCTCGACGATCGCCTCACGGTCCAGGGGTTCCGGCTGGTTCCGTTCGTGGGGCTGATCCCGTCGTCGGCGGTCCTGCGCGCCGGGCCGGAAGTGGACGAGATCTTTGAGGTGCCGCTCAGGATGTTGCTGCTCCCGGACCGCGAGACCACCGAGGTTCAGCGGGGCAAGCGGCTCGGGGACGGTTCGGCGGTCATCTCCCGGGTCGTCTTCCGGTACCGGTACCGGGACTACGACATCTGGGGCCTGACCGCCCGCCTCATCCGGGATCTGCTGGACGTTCTCTAGCCGCGCGCCGGCACGCGACACCCTCGCGGATCCCGGTCTTCGAATCCCACGAACGCGGGATGCCGCAGATGCCCGGAGGGAGTCAGTTCCAGGTATTCGACGGTGGCCACCAGCAAGGGCCTCACGTAGCGGATGTGTCCGTCTCCGGTCGCGCCGAAGCCGGGTGGGGCGGTGCTCTCGAGGCTCCGGAGCTGCTCGGTCAACTGGCTCCGGGTCTCGTCGTCGAGTCCGCTCCCCACGTTCCCGAGCCAGATCGGCCCGTCCGGTCCGTAGGCTCCCACCACCAGCGAACGCACCGGTCCGTCCGGGTGCCGGTGCAGGGTCCCGAACACCACGCAGCTCAGCCGGGGTCGTACCTTGATCTTCAGCCAGTCGTCGCTGCGCTCGCCGATTCGATAGGAGCTCTGGAGCCGCTTCGCAACCATCCCTTCCATGCTGCGCTCGCGCATCGCGGCAAAGAAGCGCAGGCCCTCGCCGACGACCAGGGGGTTGGCGAAGACCCGTCCCCCCGCGTCGGGAAGGAGCGCGCCCAGAGCGCGCCGCCGTTCGGCAAGCGGCGCCGCGGTCAGCCGGGCGCCGTCGCGATGGAGCAGATCGAAGGCGACGAACCACGCGGGGGTTTCCGCGGCGCCGCGCCGGATCGCGGTTTCCGAGCGCATCCGGTTGCGTTCCATGACCAGCGGAAAGCTCGAGCGATCGCCGTCCATGACGACGATTTCTCCGTCGAGGACCCCGGACCCGGGGAGTGCGGCCAACGCCGCGGCGAGTTCCGGGAAGTGCGGGGTCTGGTCGCGGAGACTGCGCGCCTGGAGCCGGACCGCCGGCCCGAAGAAGGCGATCGAGCGAAGGCCGTCCCACTTGGCGTCGAAGAGATGATCCGCCGAGTCGAACGGGCGGCCGGTGCCGGCGAGCATGGGTTTCACCCCGTGCGCCAGCCAGTCCGCGGGAAGCTTCGATTCCGCGTCCGGCGGAGGCGGCGGAACCGGGTCCGTCCGACGCGGGTCGGTCAGCTTGCCCGCCGCTCCTCACCGGACGCCGGATCCGGATCGCCGAGTTCCTCGGCTTCGATCCGGGCGAGGCTCGACTTGAGCGCGTCCATGAGGTTGATGACCCGGCGCGGCTCCACGCTGGGAGCGGTGACCAGTTCCTCGCCGCGGCTCTTGGCCTCCACGATCTCGAGGAAGCGCTTCCGATAGCTGTCTTCGAAATCGGTCAGGTCGAAGGGCCGGGCATAGGAGTCGAGCAGTTGCCGGGCCATGGCGGTTTCGGCGGCGTTCGGTTCGCGCGCCGCCGGCAGGTCGTCGATGTCCGACACCTTCCGGACCTCGTCCTGGTAGTGGAGAAACGACATCAGGAAGACGTCGTCGGAGGGACGGATCGCCACCACCTTCTCCTTGCCGCTCAGCACCACCTGGGCGATGGCCACCCGCTTCGAGGCCTGCATCGCCTTGAGGATGGTGTGGAACGGCCCGGCGGCGACTTCGCCGGCCGGGGCCAGGTAGTAGGAGCCGTGGTAGTAGAGCGGATTGATCTCGGATTCTTCCACGAACTGGACGATGTCCAGCGTCCGCAGCGAAGGGAGTTGCAGGGTGGCGAGATCCTCTTCCTGGATCAGCACGTACTGCTCCTTCGCGAGTTCGTAACCGCGGACGATCTCGTCCCGTTCGAGGTCCTGTTCACACGCCGTGCAGCGTCGCTGCAGCCGGACCCGGGCCTTGCACTCCTTGTGCAACTGGTTCATAGCGACCTTCTTTTCGCGGGCCGCCGGGTAGGCCCGTACCGGAACGAGTACGAGGGCCAGCTTCAGGTTGCCCTGCCAGGTAGGTCGCATAGGCTCTGGTCCGCACGGCGGAGCGGCCGGCGCCGCGCCCGGAACCGGTCGTTCCGAGTGCCGTGGGACATGGAAGTCTAGTGCTCCCGGGGATCTCGGGGTGGCCGCGGACACCGGAAATCCACGAGATTGAAGTACACTGGCAACCGTCCGGAGTGCGTCCGGATGCGGCAACGCTCCGGAGCGCAACACCCTTTGGCTGCCCGGATTCCGGGAGCCTTCCCTGGATTCCCCAAAACAAAGTCTGGCCGTCCCCCTGCCCGAACCATGAGGCGGCTCTCGTCCCACAGAATCGCCTCCTGAAGAATGGCCTGATGTCCAACAAAACGGCGCTCGCTGAGGAGGCCGCTCCCAGCCAAATCGAGTCCGATCCCGAGCGCATCGTCAACGACCTGGCGATCCAGGTCGCCACCGTCAACGGCTCCGGAAGCCAGTCCTCGAACCTGGTCCTCCTCAGGGCGCTCTTCCGCATGGGGATCCCGGTCGGCGGCAAGAACCTCTTTCCCTCGAACATCGCGGGATTGCCGACGTGGTTCACCATTCGCGCGAACCGGGATGGCTGGGTGGCGCGCAAACGCAACGTGGATTACCTGGTGGCGCTCAATCCCCAGACCGCCGTCCGGGACGTCGAATCCCTGAGCCCGGGCAGCGCCGTCGTCTACGAGGAAAGCCTGCGGCTGGAGCGTCGCCGGGATGACCTGGTGTTCTATCCCGCGCCGTTCCAGGAGCTGGCTGCCGAGGTGACCCGCGAGGTGCGGCTGCGGAAGCTCCTCGCCAACATGATCTACGTCGGGTTGCTGGGAGAACTGCTCTCGATCGAGGTGGAGGAGATCTTCGGGGCCATCGACAGCCAGTTCCGGAGCAAGAAGGCCGCCGTCGAGTTGAACCGCCGGGCCGTGGAGATCGGGATTCGCCACGCGCGCGAGAACCTGGTCAAGCGGGACCCCTTCACCCTTGAACGCATGGACAGGAATCGCGGCAAGATCCTGATCGACGGGAACGCCGCCGCCGGGCTCGGCGCCATGTTCGGGGGGGCGAGCGTCGCGACCTGGTACCCCATCACCCCGTCCTCGAGCGTCGTGGAGCAGCTCACGGGTTTTCTGAAGCGATACCGGAAGGGGCCGGACGGAAAGGCGACCTACGCAGTGGTCCAGGCCGAGGACGAACTCGCCGCGGTGGGCATGGCCCTGGCCGCCGGGTGGGCCGGCGCCCGGGCGATGACGGCGACTTCCGGACCGGGCATCTCGCTGATGTCGGAGTTCGTCGGGCTCGGCTACTACGCCGAGATCCCGCTGGTGATCTGGAACATCCAGCGCGTCGGGCCCTCGACCGGTCTGCCGACGCGCACGGCCCAGGGCGACATCCTCTCCACCTACGCGCTTTCCCACGGGGACACCAAGCACGTGTGCCTGCTCCCGGCCTCGACACGCGAGTGCTTCGAATTCGGTTGGCGAGCCTTCGACCTGGCGGAGCGGCTCCAGACGCCGGTGTTCGTGTTGTCCGATCTCGACCTCGGCATGAACATCTGGGCCACGGAACCTTTCGAGTATCCCGATCGGCCCATGGACCGCGGCAAGGTGCTCACCCGCGAGGATCTGGAGAGGCTGGGTGGGACCTTCCAGCGCTACGCCGATGTCGACGGCGACGCGATCCCCTACCGGACGCTCCCGGGGACCGAGCACCCGGGGGCGGCGTACTTCACCCGGGGCAGCGGCCACGACGAGAGCGCCGAGTACACCGAGAGCGAAGAGGCCTATGTCCGGATCATGACCCGGCTCGACCGCAAGTTCGAGACGGCGCGGGAGATGGTTCCGCCGCCCGTTGTGGATCAGGCGGAACCGGTGAGCCCGCTTGGAATCATCGGCTTCGGCTCCTCGGACCCCGCGATCGAGGAAGCCCGGAACCGGCTGCGTGAAGACGCGGCGATCGAAATGGACTATCTGCGCCCGCGGGCGCTGCCCTTCTGCCCGTCCGTCCTCGATTTCATCGCCTCGCACCAGCGGGTCGTCGTCCTCGACCAGAACCGGGACGGACAGTTGCTGCAACTGCTACGGGCCGAATACGGAGACCGGATTCCTCCGGGGGTGCTCCGGAGTCTGAGGCACTACAGCGGACACCCGATGGACGCCCAGACCATCGTGGACTACGTTACCGAGATGGAGATCGGCGCCGCCTGACCGAGAATTCCCCGATGCCTGCTCCCGACGCCTCCTCACGACCGCGGAAGGTCAACCGCTTGGGCCTGACGCCCTCCGATTACAAGGGCAAGCCCTCGACTCTCTGCAAGGGCTGCGGCCACGACGCGATCTCCAGCCAGTTGATTCGCGCGTTCTTCGAGTCCGACGTGCGTCCCCACCAGGTGGCCAAGCTCTCCGGGATCGGCTGCTCCTCCAAGACGCCGGCGTACTTCCTGAACCACAGCCACGGCTTCAACGCGGTGCACGGCCGTATGCCGTCGGTGGCGACCGGGGCGGTACTCGCCAATCGCCAGTTGGTGGCGGTCGGCGTCTCCGGCGACGGCGACACCGCCTCCATCGGGATCGGGCAGTTCGTGCATCTCGTGCGGCGCAACCTGCCGCTCATCTACATCGTGGAGAACAACGGCGTGTACGGGCTGACCAAGGGCCAGTTCTCCGCCACCGCCGACGAGAACGCGGCGCTCCGGTCCGGCGAGGTGAACCGGCTGCCCAACATCGACCTCTGCGGCATGGCGATCGAGCTCGGAGCCACCTACGTGGCGCGGTCGTTCGCCGGGGACCCGAAGCAACTGGTCGCCCTGCTGCGCGGAGCGCTCTCCCACAACGGCACCGCCGTCATCGACATCCTCAGTCCCTGCGTCACCTTCAACAACCACGCGGGTTCGACGAAGAGCTACACCTGGGGCAAGGACAACGAGGAGCCGATCCACATCCTCGACTTCGTGCCGGCGATGGACCAGATCGAGGTCGAGTACGAGGAAGGGACCGATCAGGAGGTCCAGCTCCACGACGGGTCCTGGGTGCGCCTCCGGAAGCTGGAACGGGGCTACGACCCGACCGATCGGCGCGCGGCTCAGGAGCTCGTGCTCGAAGCCAACGAGAAGAACCTGTTCCTGACCGGTCTCCTCTATCTGGACACCAGCAAGCGCACCTTCCTCGACAGCCTCGAACTCTGCGACGAGCCGCTGGCGCTGCTCTCGGAGGACCAGCTTCGTCCGCCGCCCGAGGTTCTGGACGAGGTCGTCGCTTCGTATCGGTAGTCGCGTCGCGCGGCTTCATCCGCGCAGGAGGTCCCGCATGACCCCACTCCGTGAGTACGTTTCTCTCCGCGGCTCCACCTGTCTCCGCCACGGGTTGACCGCTGTCGGCCTCCTGGCCCTGGTTGCGGCGCCGGCCTTCGCCCAGCGCGGCTTCACGATTCAGGACGCGCTCGGGATCGCCTCGGTCTCCGATCCCCAGCTTTCGCCGGACGGCGAGTTCGTTGTCTACGTGGTGTCCCGGATCGATCTCGACGAGAACAAGTCCGCGAGCCGGATCCACGGGGTTCCGTTCGCGGGGGGCGACTCGGCGCCCTTGACCCGGGCGGGGCGCTCGGCGTCCCAACCGCGGTTCAGTCCGGATGGATCCCAGCTCGCGTTCCTGAGTTCCGGGCAAGGGGACAAGACCCAGATCTGGCTGCTTCCCCTGGCGGGCGGCGAGGCGAGGGTCCTGTCCCGTCTGCCCGCGGGGGTGTCCTCCTTCGCGTGGGCGCCGGACGGGAGCGCCCTGGCGGTGGTTTCGATGGACCCGGACCCGAACGAAGCAGAGCAGGGAGAGGAACCCGAGCCCGTCCCGCTCGTGATTGACCGCCGTCAGTTCAAGCGCGACGGCCGGGGCTACCTCGACGACCGGCGCCGGCACATCTACCTGGTGGACGCGTCGGAGGGGTCGCACGAGCAGAAGACCTTTGGCCCGTACGACGACGGTTCCCCGGTGTTTTCGCCCGACAGTTCGGAGATCGCCTTCGTCAGCGTCCGGCCGCCGGATGGCGGGGATCCGGACGCCACGGACAACTCGGACCTCTTTCTCATTCCTCGCACCGCCGGCGAGACGACCGAGCCGGTGCGGCTCACGAGCAACCCGGGGCCGGACCGTTCACCGGTGTTCAGCCCCGATGGCGGCTGGATCGCCCACACCGGCAACCGCAAGCCCGAGTTGATCTGGTATGCCACCGAGCACCTGTACGCACTCAACCGGGCCACCGACGAAGTCGTCCAGGTTGCGGCCGGACTCGACCGCAACCTCTCGAATCCGCGGTTCAGGGCGGATGGATCGGCGGTCGTGGCGCTGCTTGAGGACTCCGGCAATCGGCACCTGGCCTCGTTCGGTGTTTCGGAGGCGGCGGTTGCCGAGCGGGTCATCGCTGGCGAGCGCGATGTTCGCGACATGGAAATGGTCGGGGACCGGGTCGTGGCGGTGGCAGCGCGGACCGACCGGCCTCCGGAGGTGATCGCCTGGACATTTGGCGAGGAGCCCAGACGGCTGACGGGGGAGAACGACGCGTTGCTCGCGGAGATCGAGCTTGCCGCTGTGGAGAGGATCACCTTCCCGAGTCCCGACGGAACCGAGATCCAGGGCTTCGTCACCAAGCCGCCCGGTTTCGAGGAGGGGCGGCGCTATCCGACCATCCTCTGGATTCATGGCGGGCCGGTTTCCCAGTTCTCGACATCCTTCCAGTCCACCTGGCAGCTCTTTGCGGCGAACGGCTATCTGGTGGTGGCGGCGAACCCGCGCGGCTCGTCAGGCAGGGGAGAGGCGTTCTCCCACGCCATCTGGGCCGACTGGGGGAACCTGGACTACGAGGACGTGAACGCGGCGGTGGACCACGTCATCGAACGCGGCTGGGCCGATCCGGAGCGCCTCGGCGTCGGTGGATGGAGCTACGGCGGGATCCTCACGAACTACGTGATCACGAAGACCACCCGGTTCCACGCCGCGGTCAGCGGCTCCAGCGAAACGGAATACCGCGCCGCCTATGGGAACGACCACTACCAGCTCGAATGGGAACTGGAGCTGGGCCTGCCCTGGGAGAACCCCGAGCTCTACAACCGGCTGTCTCCCATTTCGCGGGTCCACCACGTAACCACCCCGACGCTGGTGCTCTGCGGCGAGAAGGACTGGAACGTCCCGCTCAGCCAGTCGGAGAATCTCTACCAGAGCCTCCGGCGGCTCGGGGTGCCCACCCAGTTGATCATCTATCCGGGCCAGAGCCACGGAATCCGGCTCCCCTCCTTCCAGAAGGACCGTTACGAGCGCTACGTGGCCTGGTTCGACCGGTTCCTGAAGTCCGACCGCTCGTCCACCGACCAGAACTCGCGGTAACGACCGGACGGCGGACACCGGCGCCCGCTCCCGGGTGTCGCTACGCGCGGATCAGAACCGGTAGCGCAAACCTCCGATGATCTGCCGCCGCAGCACGTCGCCGAAGACGTGGTTCTGGATTTCCTGGTTCAGGAGGTTGATCACGCGGACCGAGGGCTGGACCCGGCCCTCCAGCAGGTTCATCGCGAGGGTCGCGTTCACCAGGGTGAAGGCCTCGGTCCAGCCGTGGTACTCGGCCGTCAGCACGTCGGTCCAGTAGGCGCGATCGGTGTAGTTCAGCGAAAGACCGAGGTCGAAGGCGCCAATGTCCGCGTCGATGCCGGCGTTGATGCGGTGCGCCGCCGGGATGCTGATCTCGTCGGCGTCCTCCTCGCCGAACCCTTCCACGACGGGTTCGGCCTGCCACGAATAGTTGAGGAACCCGCCAACGTTGCCGCGGCGTCCGGTGAGCCCGAGTTCGATCCCCGAGTTCCGCGCCGACGTCCGGTTGATGTAGGTGAGCGAGGAAGGAAGCTGGGCGCCCGCGAGTGTGCCGAGGGCGTCGATCAGGTATCCGGGGTTGGCGGCGATGGCGGCGATTGACGGGGGAAGCGTGCCGGGAGGGAGGACGGCCCCCAGCCGTCCGATGAAATCCGCCACCTCGGCGAACGCTTCGTTCCATCCGGCAGGCGGGTCCGCGCCGGACCAGAAGGTGTCGTCGGTGAAGTCGATGCTGTCCCGCATGTCGTTGACGTAGAAGGCCGCGCTCGCCCCCAGCCAGTCGTTGAGCGCTCCCGACCAGCCCACTTCGTACGCGGTCAGGGATTCGTGCACCAGCGATTGATTGCCCACCACGGCGATGGGGATCGTGTAGGTCACCGGGGCCGGCAGCGCGGAATCAGGAACGCTCAGCGCGCCGAAGAAGCCCCGGAAGACGGGACGGAGATCGAAGACCGCGGGCTGGCCGATCAGCGTGTCCAGGAAGGAGTTGGTGAGCGAGGGGGCGCGGAAGGCCCGGTTGTAGGACACTCGGAAGGCCTGAGTGGGAGTGGGCTTGAAAATGAGGGTCGTGCGGGGAGACAGCACGATCTTTTCCAGCACGCTCATCCGATCCGCGCGCGTTCCGACGATCCAGCGCCAGCGGTCGCTCAGAAAGATCTCGTCGTTGACGTAGGCCCCGATCTCGCTGCGGCCGTCACCCTCGGGGGCGAGGGTGAAGTCCAGGGTGAGGTAGCGGGCGCTGGCGCCGTAGCTGAACAGATGCCGTCCACCCAGGAACCGCGTGTCCTTCAGGCTGATGTCGTAGGCCGTCGAGTTCATGTTGCCCTCGAGGAACTGCCCGGTGGGGGTCTGGGACAGGATCGAGCTGAACGGGACCGCGGTGCGGTTCGCGAAGGCGCCGATTTCCATCGAGCCCCGGAGGTACTGGATGCGGCCGTATGACATGGCGCTTCCCGGCTTGACGTGGAACGGACCGATCCCGGAGTGGAGGATTCCCTGGCTTCCCCCATAGCCGCCGGAGAACCGGAAGCCGCTCTCGCCGTCCGGGGCGTCCCAGTCCGCCCGGAGGTCCACTTTGGGCATCCGGGCATCCACTCCCTGGACGGGGGGATACAGCGTGCCGGTCCCGTTCGGGATTTCACCGAACGGGCGGGGAAGGGCGTCCTGGCGGGTGAAGCTGACGGTTGCCCGGTAGGCAAATTGGTCGTTCACCGCCTGCGCGTGGGTCAGCGAGCCCATGAACTGGCTGCCCGTGTCCATCGGGTTGCCGGTGACGTTGCGATCGAAGGCGCCGAACCGGAGGTCGAGCGTGGTTCCCTGGTTGTCGCGCGGCGCCTTGGTGATCAGGTTTACCACGCCGCTCATGGCGTTCGCGCCCCAGACCGCCGACGCCGGCCCGTTGACCACCTCGACGCGCTCGAGGTCGTCGAGCCCCACCGAGATGAAGTCCCAACTGGTGAAGCCGAAAAAGTCCTGATAGACGGAACGGCCATCCACCAGGACGAGCTGCGCGGTGGCGAGCGCCCCGGAGGAGCCGCGGCTCGTCACGCTGTAGTTCGTATTGGAGAGCTGGGTGACGTTGACGCCCGGAGCCTGGCGCAGGAGGTCGCCAAAGTTGCTGGCCGGAGTGGTCTCGATCACCTCGGTGGGGATCACCGCGATTGCGGCCGGGGCGTTGACAATCTCCTGCTCTACCCGGGACGCCGACACCACGACCTGGTCGGTGAAGCGCGGAATGATGTCGGCCGGATCGGCCGTCTCGTCCTCGCGCTCTTCCTGTTCTTCCGTTTCCTGGGCCGGATCCTGTTCCTGCTGAACAGTCGCGCCCGCGGTGGCGGACTGGGCTACCAGGAAGACGAGGGAAGCCGCCAGAGACAGCAAGTGGTTGCCGGGGATGCCGCTGACGTTCATTGATTAGGCCTCCTTGCCCAGATCAGAAACGGTAACGCAATCCTCCGATAACCTGCCGCCGCAGCACGTCGCCGAAGACGTGATTCTGGATCTCCTGGTTGAGGAGGTTGATCATCCGGACCGACGGCTGAAAACGACCCTCCATCAGGTTTATCGCCAGGGTGGCGTTGACCATCGTGAAGGCTTCGGTCCACCCGTAGTACTCCGCCGTCAGCACGTCGGTCCAGTAGGCCCGGTCGGTGTAGTTCAGGGCGAGCCCCACGTCCAGGGCCCCGAACTCGGCGTCGACGCCGGCGTTGATGCGGTGCGCCGCCGGGATGCTGATCTCATCGGCGTCCTCCTCCCCGAACCCTTCGACGACCGGCTCCATCTGCCAGGAGTAGTTGACGAACCCCCCGATGTCACCGCGGCGGCCGTTGAGTCCGAGTTCGATGCCGGAGTTCCGGACCGACACCCGGTTGACGTAACTGAACGCCGCCGGGAGTTGGACCCCCGCGAGCCCGCCCAGGGCGTCGATCAGGTATCCGGGGTTTACGGCGATGGCCCCGATCTCCGGCGGCAGGGTCCCGGGAGGGAGCACGCCGGCCAGCCGTCCGATGAAGTCCCCGACCTCGGCGAATGCCTCGTTCCATCCCGGAGGCGGGTTCTCGCCGGACCAGAAAGCGGTATCGGTGAAGTCGATGCTGTCGCGCATGTCGTTGACGTAGATCGCCGCGCTCGCCCCGATCCAGTCGCTCAGCGCCCCGGACCAGCCGACTTCGTAGGCGGTGAGGGTCTCCTGGACAAGGTTGGGGTTTCCCACGACCCCGATGGGAATCGTGTAGTTGACCGGGGCCGGCAGCGCGGAATCCGGGACGCTCAGCGCCCCGAAGAAGCCACGGAACACCGGACGGAGATCGAAGAGGGCCGGCTCGCCGATCGTCGTGTCCAGGAACGTGTTGCTGAGCGACGGGGCGCGGAACGCGCGGTTATAGGAAACGCGGAACGACTGGGTCGGGGTGGGCTTGAAGATGAGAGTTGTCCGGGGAGACAGCACCATCTTGTCGAAGATGCTGATCCGGTCCGCCCGGGTTCCGACGATCCAGCGCCAGCGGTCGTTCAGGAAGATCTCGTCGTTGACGTAAATCCCCTGTTCGCTCCGTCCGTCACCCGCGGGGGCGAGGGTGAAATCGAGGGTCACGAACCGGGCGCTGGCGCCGTAGCTGAACAGATGGCGTCCGCCCAGGAACTTCGTGTCCTTGAAACTGATGTCGTAGGTGTTGGTCTTGATCGTCCCGTCGAGAAACTCGCCGGTGGGGACGCGGGAAAGCAGCGAGTCGAAGCCCGCGGAGGTCCGGTTCAGGAAGGCCCCGATCTCCATGGAGCCGCGTACGTACTGGACCCGGCCATACGACATGCTTGCCCCGTTCTGGACGTTGAAGGGCCCGATCCCGGAGTGGAGGATCCCCGTGCTCCCCGCGTAGCCGCCCGAGAAGCGGAATCCGCTCTGGCCGTCGGGCGAGTCCCAGTCGGCCCGCAGATCCACCTTCGGCATCCGGGCCGTCACTCCCTGCAGCGGAGGGTAGAGAGTGCCGGTGTCGTTCGGAATCTCGCCGAACGGCCGCGGAAGCGGATCGTGCCGGGTGAAGCTGACGGTCGCCCGGTAGGCGAAGCGATCGTTCACCGCCTGTGCGTGGGTCAGGGAGCCCATGAACTGGTTGCCCGGGTCCATCGGGTTGCCGGTGACGTTGCGGTCGAAGGAACCGAACCGGAGGTTCAGTGTCGTTCCCAAAGCGTCGCGCGGCGCCTTGGTGATCAGGTTGACGACCCCGCTCATGGCGTTCGCGCCCCAGATCGCCGAGGCCGGTCCGTTCACCACCTCGATCCGCTCGAGGTCATCCAGCCCCACGGAGAGAAAGTCCCAACTGGTGAAGCCGAAGAAGTCCTGATACACCGAACGCCCGTCCACCAGGACCAGTTGCGACGTGGCCAGGGCGCTCGAGGAGCCGCGGCTCGTGACGCTGTAGTGGGTGCTGGAGAGCTGCGTCACGTTGACCCCCGGGGCCTGACGCAGCAGGTCCCCGAAGTTGCTGGCGGCCTGGGTCTCGATGACCTCGGTCGGTATCACCGCGATGGCCGCCGGAGCGTTCACGATCTCCTGCTCGACCCGGGAAGCGGACACCACGACCTGGTCGGTGAAGCGCGGGATGATGTCGGCGGGATCGGGCGTTGCTTCCGTTTCTTCCGGCTGTTCTTCGGTTTCCTGTCCCTCCTGTTCCTGGGTAGCGCCGTTCGCTGGCGCCGAAACCGTGCTGAAGAAAAGAAGAGCGAGCGCGGCCGCCGGCACCAGCCCGTACCGGGTGACGAGGCGGTTCTGGTTCACGAGAGGCCTCCTTCCAATGCCGGCTGGTTCCACTTCGCCGGCAGCGAGAAGCATGGATACAGCCGGGCTAACCCATTGTAAGAGGGAGCACGTCCAGGGGCCACCGGACGATTCTCCCTGTAACGGCAACCGCCTGCCCATCCCGACGGCTATCCTAAACCCTCTGGACCGCCCATCGGGCCTAGAGCCCTCCAGGGCGTTTTTCCCGCACCTCCATGTCCCAACTCGATCAGAAACAGGTTCTGGAACTCCTGGCCCCTATCCGGAATCGCGAGTTCGGTGGTGAGAGCATCGTCGCGCTTGGCCAGGTGGCCGACATCCGGATCTGCCGGCCGATCGTCAGCGTCACGGTGACGCTCCCGAATGTCGGGAGTGAAGTTGCGGACGAGATACGGGAGCAGGTTCGGGAGGCGCTGCTCGGGCTGCCCGAGATCGAACGGGCGGAGGTGGCGGTGCGCACCGAAGTGAGCGCCTCTCCGACCTCCCGGGTCGGGCAGGACACGGCCCCCTCGTCCGGCGCTCCGGGTCCGCGCGCCGCCACGCCGGATCCCAGCAAACCTGAGGGAGTGCAGAACGTGGTCGCTATTGCGTCCGGCAAGGGCGGGGTGGGAAAGAGCACGGTTTCCGCGAACCTCGCCGTTGCCCTGGCCGCGGACGGTGCTCGCGTCGGCCTTCTGGATGCCGATGTCTACGGGCCCTCGCAGACAACCATGTTCGGGACGGACGAGCGCCCGGCGACCGACGAGCATCGCCGGCTGATCCCGCTCGCGGCGCACGGAGTGCGGTTCATCTCCATGGGGATGCTCTCCTCCAAGGAGACTCCGGTCATCTGGCGCGGACCGATGGCCTCACGGCTCGTCCAGCAGTTTTTCTCCGGAGTCGTCTGGGGCGAGCTCGACTATCTGCTGGTGGATCTCCCGCCGGGGACGGGGGATGTTCAGCTCACGATTGCCCAGACGGCCGCGCTCGCGGGAGCCGTGATCGTTACGACACCGCAGGCGGTGGCCCGGACGATCGCCGAGAAGGGACTCAGGATGTTCCAGCCCGTTCGCGTTCCCGTGCTCGGCGTGATCGAGAACATGAGTTCGTTCGCCTGTCCGCACTGCGGGGAGCGCACGGACATCTTCTCGACCGGCGGTGGCGAGGAAGTGGCCGGAGACCTGGGGCTGCCCTTCCTGGGTGGCGTCCCGCTTGACCCGCGGGTGGTCGTCGCGGGTGACGAGGGAACGCCCACGGTCGCGCGCGATCCCGGGAGTCCCGCCGCCGTCGCCTATCGGGCAATCGCCCGCCGCGTCGCACTCGAGGTGGCGCGATCCAACCAGGCCGAACGGGGTGGCGTCGCCGAATCGGTACGCACGGAAAGCGACGCGCTGGTGGTGCGCTGGCACGATGGCTCGGAAGATCGGTTCGGGTTCGAATACCTGCGGAATCACTGCCCGTGCGCCACCTGCGTGGACGAATGGAGCGGCAAGCGCCGGTCGCTGACCCTGCTGCTACCGACCAGTTTCGCGCCCCGGAAGCTCGTTCCCGTCGGTAACTACGGCGTGCAGATCCACTGGAACGACGGCCACGAGACCGGAATCTACAGCCATCACCTCCTGCGCCGGCTCGCCAGGCAGCAGGAAGAGGCTCCAGCCCCGGTGGGTTGAACTCCGCCCGTGCGGGTGGGCGGCGTAGCGTCACCGCCCGGCAGGCGGTGATCGCCCGCCTCCGGCGGGCGGTGCCGGTCTGAACCCGACTTCGCCACTTTCGAAGGAAGAGGCGGTCGTTGGAGCTGAGTAAGGAGCGGAAGGTCGGCGGATTCGTGCCCGAAGTGGGCTGAAGGTGGCGATTTGAGGCCGCGAGAGGCCCCGGAAGAGGCTCTGAGTG
>JAJEIY010000039.1 GCA_022828085.1 Acidobacteriota bacterium
CCCGCCCCCCGTGTTCAGGGTCCGGGATCGCCTAGAAGGTGACCTTGGCCATGAACTGGAAGGTCCTCGGATACCCGCGGGTCCCCGGGATGCTTCCGAAGGTGCTGGCGCCGAGGACCGTGCGGGGTCCGCGCCAGTTCACGTGGTTGAAGAGGTCGATGAACTCGAACCGCAGGGTCAGGTTCATGTCCTCGTAGATCCGCGAGGTCTTCTCGAGCGCAACGTCCCAGTTGATCAGCACCGGGCTGCGCACCGAATCCGTGGTGTTCGGGGAGTTGCTCAGCGTGAGTCCCTGGGTGAGTTGCGCGTCGCCAGCCGAGAGGTACGTGGTGTGGTTCCCCCGCGGGTTGCCGCCGCCGCTCAGGTTCGCGCTCGTCGGCCGCTGGTTCGCGAAACCATAGGCGCTCAGCGGGTTCGAGTTCTGCGTGACCACGAGCGGGAAGCCGCTCCGCATGATCGCAACCGCCGAAAGCGCCCAGCCGCCGAAGATCGGATTGTCGCCAGGCGTCCGCCAGGTGCCGTTGACGTTGAACTGGTGCGGGACATGGACCCGCGACGGGCCGTAGTCGGCGTCCGACAGCGGTCCGCACTTGGCGAACGCGCACTCGTCGGGCGTGTTGTAGACCGTGCCCGTCTCGTTCTCGAGCAACTGGTTGTTCTCGTAGATGTTGTCGTCGTGCTTCGTGAAGGTGTAGTTGATCCGCGCGCCCCAGTTCCCCCGGAAGCGCTTCTCGAACTCGACCCGGAGGGCGTTGTAGAGCGACTTCCCGGAACTCACGTGGCGTGCGTACACATCCCGGAAGTGCGGATACGGCCGCAGGAGCTGGCCGAGCGGAAGGGTCTCCGCACTCGAGAAACTGCCGAAGCGCGAATCGCCATAGAAGGGGTTCGGATAGTGGTCGTTCAGGCGGTCGCCGAGCGACAGGTACTGGTCGGCGAGCTGGTTGATGTTGATGGACGAGTTGTTCGTGCCGCCGATCGGGATGTCGGCGCCCTGGCTGCCCACGTAACCGATCTTCAGCGCGAGGTCGTTCCCGATGTCCCGCTGGATGTCCAGCGACCACTTGTTGATGTAGGGCGAGGCCCGGAACTGCTCGTTGAAGTACACGTTCCCGCCGATGTTCTGGAGACGGCCGTTGCCGTTCCCGACCGGGTTCTCGATGCCGTTCGGGAACGGATTCGAGGTGGTCGCCGCCGGCGGCGTGATGCCGTCAACGCTGGTCGCGAGGGAGGTGACGTTGGTATAGCCGTAGGTGCCGAGGTGGGAGGCTCCCGTGCCGCTCGGAATCGCGTACGGCGCCCAGAACACCGCGTAGCCGCCGCGGATCACGGTCTCGGGGTTCACCGTGTAGGCGAACCCGACGCGCGGTCCCAGCTTGATTCCGGGCGGATCCCACTGATGGGTCGGGGCCCCGTCGATGCCGGCATACATCAGACCGCCGCGCAGCGGGAAGCCTGGGAGCGAGCCTTCGATGGCCGGGTCCAGCGCGACCTGCATGGGGAACGGGTTCGTGCGGTCCCAGCCGACCGCGAAGCCGTTGTCGTCCTCCTGGAGGCCGGTCTCGTGCTCCAGCCGGAGGCCGAGGTTCAGGACCAGGTTCTGGCTGGGCCGCCAGTCGTCCTGGATGAAGCCGCCGTAGTAATCGATGAACACGTCGGCAGGCTGGACGATGGTGGCGGCGCCGCCGTCCGGGATCCCGAGCAGCAGGTCGGCCATCGCGCTGCCGGAGCCGCTGTCCGGAGCGGTGGGGCTCGGGCCCTGGGTGAACTTCTGCGCGAAGCTCATCGAGAATCCGTTTCCGAAGGCGGCGGAGTGCAGGCCCATCCGGCGGTACTGGCCGCCGTACTTCAGGGTGTGGTTGCCGAGGAACTGGGAATAGGTCCCGCTGACTTCGCGCGAAGTCCACTGGATATCCGTGTTCTGCCAGGAGCCGTGCGTCGTGCCGCCGTCGCCGAAGTTGGCGATGCTGATGCTCGGGAACTGTCCCGCGTAGCCGTCCTGCGCGTAGATCTGGTCGAGGAAACTACCCGTGATTCCCAGGCTGGCGACCTGATCCTGTCCGTACACCGGGTTTTCGTTCGAGTCGTTGAAATACGTCTGCCCGTAGCGCAGCGTCAGGACCGAAGCGTCACCCACGACGAAGGTGTTGTTGATGGCAACCGCATGCACGTCGCGGATCAGGGCCGCGGCTCCGATACCGAAGTCCGGAGCGGTGTCGGCGCCGAGGAGGTCCGTGTACTGCTGGAACGCTCCTTCGCTGGACGTGTAGTAGAGATAGGTCGCCGTGGCCTGCCAGGTATCGGAGAACGAATGGCTCAGGTTGCCGGTGGCCTGGAGGGCCGTCGTCGTCTGGGCGCCGGACACACTGGCGCCGCCGCCCGGACCGAGCGTGGTCAGCAACTGGGCCAGCGAGGACCCCGCCGGATCGATCATGTGCGCGGGAATCCGGTTCCCCGGGAAGGGCCGCCGGTTGCCGTTCGCGTCGAGATCGAAGGGGTTGTAGATCGTCGTCCCGCTCTGGGAGAAGTCGCCCGCGGCCTCGGCCGCGGAGGGGAGGATCACCTCGGTGTTTTCCGCGAGGACGTCGTTGTTCCCCTCGGCCGACAACCAGAAGAAGGTGCGGTCCTGAAGGATCGGACCGCCGAAGGAGCCGCCCCACAGCCAGAACGGACGGTCGGCAAACGTCCTGGAATTGTCGGCGTCGTACGCCAACTGGTCCGTATAGGACAGTGCCCGCGCCCACGTGTTGACCTTGCCGGGACGCCGCTGGTAGAGGCTGCTGCCCGCCCAGTTGTTCGTGCCGCTGCGGTGGATCACGTTGAAGACGCCGCCGCCGGTGCGGCCCATTTCGGCGTCGTAGGTGTTCACCTGGACCTTCAGCTCCTGGACCGCCTCGAACACCGGGATGATGACGGTGCGGTTCCGGAGGTCGGTGGTCGAGACGCCGTCCACGGTGTAGTTGTTGCCGCGGAGCGGTCCGCCGCCCAGCGAGAGCAGGGACGAGTTCGTCTGGTCGGACTGCTTCACCCACACCGGGTTTCCGGTGTGGACGACGTTCGGCGTGCCGACGCCGAGGATGAACACGTTCCGGCCCGGGGTGGGAAGCACCTCGAGCTCGGCGCGGCTCACCGCGGAGGACACCGAGGCGGTCGCGGTCTCGATCAGCGGCGTCTCGCCGATGACGGTGACGGTCTCCTCGATGCCGCCGATGTTGAGGGTGGCGTCCACCACCAGGAACGACGAAACACCCACGATGAGCCCCTCGCTCACGAACGGCGCGAAGCCGCTCAGTTCGGCGCGCAGGGTGTAGGTGCCGGGTTGGACGTTGGCGAAGTTGTACTCGCCGACCGCGTTCGCAACCGCGGTCCGCGAGACGCCGGTGCCCTCGTTCTCGATGGTCACCGTGACGCCGGGAAGGACGCCCCCATCGGCGTCCTGAATCACGCCACGGATGCCGCCCTGGAACGTCTGGGCGAAGGCGCCCGACGCGAGTCCCAGGACGCCGAGCACCGCGGCGGTCCTAAACAAAAGCGATCTCATGAGTCCCTCCTGAGGTCGTATGAGTCCATGAGCCTGACGCCCGAGCTTGCGGGCAGTCCAAGACATTTGATCTGTGAAGAGCCGAAACGACAAGTCCACACGGTTCGATGGCGGAACTTTAGGCGATTCGGACCTGTTTCTCCAGTGTCACGGAGGGCAAGGGCCGGGCCGCCGAGGCAGGGATCGCCACGGTGGGTCACAAGTTGTTGATTCTACTGCTCTTGTGCCCCTTGCCGGTGCTCTCCGACCGAAGCGCGGCGAAGCGCACAGGTTCAAGAAACCGAAGCGAATACAACGAATCAGATTCCTTCGGCTGCATTCGAAATATTACGAATGTCACATACGGCGCGGTACGGACGCGCCGCCTTCCCGGTCAGGCTCCGGCCATCTCCGCCATGCGTCCGAAGAAACCGGCGTGGCCGGCCAGGATGCGCTCCTCGGCCTCCCGATTCGGCTCGAGCGACCACTCCCCGCGCTCCCGGGTTCCGCCCAGCAGGATGCCGTCCGCGCGCGGCATCATGTAGAGCCCCTGATAGAGCGCGATGTAGCGGATCTCGGGCTGCGGGAGCAGGACGGTCAACTGTCCCTTGAGCGGAACGAGTTCCTCGTCGCCGACCAGGTCCCGGGCGCCGATGCCGGTGCAGTTCACCACGCGGCGTTCCGCGAGGCCGGCGATCTCGTCGAGGGAGGCGAAGTCGCGGATCCGGATCCGGCCGCCGGCGAGCCGGAAGTCCTCGATCACGGCGCCCAGATAGACCGGCGGCTCGATCATCATGGTGGTGTATTCGCGGGCATGGCGGACCGGGAATGGATGGGTCCCGGGTTCGAGATCGCGGCTCCCGGGAAAGAGGTCGGCGAGGCGGTCGGGCTGGCCCGGGCCTCCGAAAGCCACGTCGCTCAGGGGATAGTTGGGTAGCCAGTGGACGCCATAGCGGACCCCCACCATTTCCTGGAAGATCCGGTGAGAGATCCGGGCGGCTCGTTCCAACCGGTCCTGGAACGCGTCGGTGTGCACCCGGGCGTCCGATACCGAGTACGGGCCCCACTGGGCGCAGGCCACGTTCGAGGTCGTGTCCGGCGGGAGGTCCTTCGTGTAGATGGTCACCTCCACGCCGCGCCGCTGGAGCAGACGGGCGGTGGCGAGCCCGACCGCGCCGCAGCCGACCACCGCCGCCCGCGCCGGGGGCGGAGCCTCGCCGATCAGTTCCTCGACGGCCAGCCAGGCGCTGCCCCAGGAAAGGGTCACCCCGGCCCCGCCGTGGCCGTAGTTGTGAACCAGCAGGCGCCCGCCGCCGAGATCCTCCCTCTCCACGCGAAAGCCCGAGGGGCGGTACGGCCGGAGCCCGACCACCGT
This sequence comes from Acidobacteriota bacterium, assembly GCA_022828085.1. GTDB lineage: Bacteria > Acidobacteriota > Vicinamibacteria > Marinacidobacterales > Marinacidobacteraceae > Marinacidobacterium. Next base: position 4,896 of record JAJEIY010000039.1, read on the forward strand.
GCGGATGATCCGGTCCCGGGAGACGTTGACCGCCGGGAGGTGGAAGCTCGGGGCCGAAAGCGGGTCCGGCGCGGTCCGGGAGGCGGGAACCGCCCGGCCGGCGCAGGCCGCGGCGGCGCCGGCGGCGAGGCCGGAACCGAGCTTCGCGGCGACGCTGAGCACCCGGCGGCGGGACGGCAAACGGGACGTTCCCACGGATCGGCCGGCGGTGATCGGTGACGCTGGCAACAGGTTTTCTATACTAGGCCAGCACGACTCGCCGGACGCCCCGCCGGATGACCGAATCGGGAGTTCGCCGGTCCGCCAGGAGGCGAACGACATGGATCGCAGACTCTTTCTGAAGGCCGCCGCCACGGTGAGCGGCGCCGGGATCGTGGGCGTGAACGACCGCGCCGAAGCGCTCGAGCACGAGATGATGCACCTGCTCGAGGCCCCCGAGCGTCCTCCGCTCGCGAAGTCGGAGGACGAGGAACCGCTCTCCGTCATGCCGGCGAAGCCGACGCTCCTCGACTTCTTCGAGCACCGGTTCGCGCCGGCCTCCCACGTGCTGCAGAGCGCGACCCGGGCGATGAAGCACGGCATGAGCGAGGAGATCATCCTCGCCTGCCTGCTCCACGACCTCTCGGTGATGAACCTGGTGCGGGCGGACCACGGCTGGTGGGGCGCGCAGATGCTCGCGCCGTACGTGCCCGAGAAGGTCTCGTGGGCCATCCGCTACCACCAGGCGCTGCGCTTCTTCCCCGACCCGTCGGTGGGCTACGAGTACCCCGAGATGTACGTGCGGATGTTCGGCGCCGACCACGAACCGGAGCCTTACATCAAGGCCGCCGCCGAGTACGCCCGGAACCACAAGTGGTACATGGAAGCGCGGTCGATCACCATGCACGACGACTACAGCTTCGAACGGGGCGTCGAGGTCTCGATCGATCCGTTCGTGGACATCATCGGCCGGCACTTCAAGCAGCCGAAGGAAGGGCTCGGCTACGACAACAGCCCCACGGCGCACATGTGGCGGACGATGATCAACCCGAGGCGGAGGTTGTAGGGGGAAGCGCCAGGAGCACCGGCCCTTCGGCAGGCGCTCCCCTGCTCCCTAGCGTCTCTTCGCCACCAGGTAGAGGACCGCGCCGGCCGCCGCGGTAGCGAGCCCGAGCAGCGATTCGGCGGGCCGCTCCAGCAGCGTGTAGCCCATCGCCCACGCGCTCATCCCCAGGAAGAACAGCGGGACCGCGGGGTACAGCGGGGTCCGGAACCGGCCGGGGACGGCGCCCGGGATCCTGCCGGCGCGCAGCCGGAAGACCCCCGCCACCGCAGCCGCCGTCATCAGGTTCAGGGTGAACCCGGCGTAGAGCAGGATCTGCTCGAAAGTGCCCGAATAGAGCAGCACCAGGGTGATGCCAAGCTGCAGGAGCAGCGCGCGATGCGGGATTCCCCCTTCGGTGGCGCGGCCGAGGGGCCTGAGGAAGGGCTCGTCCTCTCCCATGGCGCGGACCACCCGCGGGCCGAGGAACACCATGGCGCTGACCGTGGAGGCCAGGACCAGTCCGAGCACCGCGGCCATCACGCGGCCCCCGGTGGCGCCGAGGATCCGTTCGGCCGCCAGGTAGCCGATCTCGATCCTGCCGGCGAGATCCTCCAGCGGGACGGCCCGCAGGATGACGAAGTTCACCAGGACATAGAGGACGGTGACGAGGAGAGTCCCGGCCACCAGCGCCCTGGCGAGCCGCTCGGGACGCCTCAGGTCCCCGACGACATAGACCGCGGCGTTCCAGCCGGTATAGGCGTACGAGACGAACACGAGCGAGACCGCGAACCCCGGGCTCAGCAGCAGCCCGAAGTCCCCCGGCTTCGGAACGAGCGGCGTCGAGACGCCGCCGGCCCAGAACCCCATGCAGCAGAACGCGATGACCAGCAGGATCTTGGCGGCGGTGAGGACGTTGTTGACCCCGCTGCTCCAGCCGACCGGCAGGGAGTGCACGGCGGTGAAGGCGATCACGGTCCCCGCCGCGAAGTGGACCGGCTCGATGCCGGGGAACAGCGGCTGCAGATAGGTGGCCATCGCCACCGCCGCGAGCGCGGTGGGCGCCGCGAAGCCCATGGTCGCGGAAACGCACCCGGCGGCGAATCCGGCGGCCGGATGGAAGCTCTGCCGGAGCAGGTTGTATTCGCCCCCGGAACGGGGAAGCGCGGCTCCCAGCTCACCATAGACGAGCGCCCCCGCGAGGGCCACCAGCCCGCCGACCACCCACAGGAGGAGCGCCGGGAACGCCGAGGGAACCGCGGCGACCTGGAAGCCCAGGCTCGTGAAGACCCCGGTCCCGATCATGTTCGCCACCACGAACATGCCGGCGGTCCAGAGCGAGAGGCCGAGCCCGCGATCCGGGCCTCCGGGACCGCTCGTCACGGTCGGGGCTCTCCGTCCGCCCGAGATGAACCACGGATCGAGCGTCGCCACGACCACTGAATGGACGGCGGGAGTTTGCTGTGAAAAAGCAGTCCGTGGGGTCGGTCAAGCGCCGTGATGGCGCCGCCGGCGTTTCCGCCATTCTCATGACGGGCGGGGTGCGTCGGAGGACGCGCACATGGGCGTTTCGCGGCCTGCGGCCGCGATGCCGGTGTGAACGCCCCCACCGGGAGAACTGGCGGGCGTTCCTAGCGGACCGCGATCATGTCGATCTCGAGGAGCGCGCCGAGGGGGATGTCGGCCACCGCCACCGTGGTGCGAACCGGCGGGATCGCCCCCTCGGGGAAGTAGGAGGCGTAGACCTCGTTCATCGCTCCGAAATCGTTCACGTCGGCGAGGAACACGCCGCTCCGGACCACGTCCCCGAAACCGAGACCGGCCTCCTCGAGAACGGCCTCGAGGTTCTGCATGACCTGGTGGGTCTGCTCCGCGATGCCGCCCTCGACGAGTCCGCCGCCCTCGTGGTTGAGAGCGATCTGGCCGGCGAGGAACACCAGGTTCCCGTACTCGATTCCCGCGGAATAGGGACCGACGGGGGGAATGCGGCCGGCCAGGCGGGACTTCTCGGGCTTGGGGACTTCCATGTCCACGTTCACCGGCCCGGTGCAGGAAAGGACCAGGACGGGCAGCAGGGCGCAGCCGAGAGCGAGACGGAGAGTAGAAGAGCGCATGGACAGATCCTCCGGGGATGGGGCCGATGGTACCGGGGCATCTCGCTTACGATGCATCGCATGTGGAACAAGCCCCAGCCCGGCGAGTGCGCCGACTACTACCACGGCTACATCCGCCAGGTGCCGGACGGCGACGACCTCCCGCAAGCGGCGCTCGGGGAAATGGAGACCCTCCGCTCCCTCCTGGCCGGCGTCTCCGAAGCGGCGTCCGCCCGCGGCTACGCGCCGGGGAAATGGTCCATCCGGGAGGTCGTGGGCCATGTGGCCGACGTGGAACGCATCATGTCGGTGCGGGCGCTGCGCTTCGCCCGGGGTGACGACACGCCGCTACCGGGTATGGAACAGGACCCTTACGTGGCCGCTTCGGGCCACGGGGAACGCTCCCTCGGATCCCTGCTCGACGAACTGGAGGCGATCCGCCAGGCCACCGTGAGCCTGATGCGGTCGTTCGACGGCGCCGCGCTCGACCGGAGCGGCGAGGCGAGCGGCGCGCGGGCGACCGTCCGCGCGATCTGTTTTCTCACGGTGGGACACGCGATCCACCACCGGCGGGTGCTGGAAGAGCGGTACCTCTAGTTGCCGGCGGGTCTCTTCGCGGCGCTGGTTGTCGCGGCCCTGACGCTTTTCGGCATCGGGGCCCGCTACCAGGTACACGGGGACTGGAGCGCCCTTCATGCGCTCCTCAGCCTGTTCCTCTCGCTCAACCTGCTGATCGCCTACTGGGAGATCTGCCTCTTCCTCCGGCGGGACCTCGTCGAGACGCGCACCGCGTACTGGCGCGAATGGAGCAAACGGACGGGTGGAACCCCGGCGGTCGAATTCCTCCGGGCGCAGGTCCCGCTGGCCCGGATGCTGTCCCCGACGGTCTGGGCTGACGTCTGGGCGGCCTACTCCCAGTACGACGGTTCCTACGCGGACCGCCGCACGTTCGGATTCAACGTGGACATCGTCAACGGATTCCTCACTCCGGTCCCCACGCTGATCGTGTACGCGGCCTGCACGTTCCGTTTCCTGCCCGCCGTCCTGACCGGCATCGTCGGCGTCATCCTCTTCTGGCAGGTGATGTACGGGGCGTCGGTCTATCTGGTGAGCTTCTTCGTGGCCGGGCGGCAGGCGCGGATCAGCCGCCGCGAGCTGTACACCTGGATCGTGGCGCCCAACTCCCCCTGGATGGCGGGCGGTCTGCTCGGGGTGTACGTCTCCATCCGCCTGATCACGGACGGCGACTACAGCGTCCTGGGCTATGCGCCGTTTCCGCCCTGACCGGCGGCGGGAGAGTGCCTTTCCGGGCTGGGATGTCCGGAGGCGGCCAGCGCCGCCACCAGCGAGACCGCGCCCATCCCCACGCCCGCGAAGGCGACCGCCTGAAACCCGAGCTGGGTCATCAGGACGCCCGACGCCACGCAGGCGATGCCCGCTCCCAGCCAGTTCAGCGAATCGGCGAGCCCCTGCCGCCGGACCTTGGCGGGTGAGTCCGGACCTTCGGAGATCAGGGTGCTCGCCGCCACGAAAGCCAGGGACCAGCCGAGACCCACGAGATAGAGCGCGATCCCCAGTTCCAGGCCGCGGCCGGGACCGAACGCGGCCAGTACGCCCGCGGCCACCAGCGTCGCGCCGCCGAGCGCGATGATGGGACGCTCACCGAAGCGGTCGCAGAGCATGCCGACCACCGGAGACAGGGCGAACATGCCCAGGTTGTGGGCGCCCATCATGGCGCCGAGCCCGGCCAGGGAACCGCCGCTTCCCATCATCTGGAGCGGGGCCATCGTCATGAGGATCATCATCGAGGCCTGGGCCGCGACCAGCGAGACGATGGCCAGCCCGAACGTCCGCCCGAGCGACGCCGCGGCCGCGGGAGGATCGGCGGGTCCGGCCTTCGCTTCGACGGGGCGGGCCCCGAGCGAAGGGCGCGCCCGGAGTGACCGGCTCCTGAGGAACAGGATGCCGCCGAGGCCGTAGAACACCGCCGCGCACACATAGGTGAGGGAGAACGCCGCTCCCCCGCCGGACCCGGCGATGCGCTCGATCCATCCGAAGATGAGCGGCGCGATGAAGGCGCCGGCCACCGCCACCCAGACGACCAGCCCGATCGCCCGCCCGCTCTTGCTGGCCGGGACCAGGAGCGCCGCGGTATAACGGGTGAGGTGGTAGGCGGCGTAGCCGCAGCCGAGCATCAGGCTCGCACCGAGGTGGACGGCGAAGCCCGCTTCCCACCACGCGGAAAGCGCGAGGCCCACCGCAGCGCAGGCTGCGAACGTGAGCCCGAGTCCCAGGGCCAAAGGCCGGCCGCGCCGCGAGAAGAACCAGGTGAGGATGGGCGTTCCGGCCGCCACCCCCAGAATCAGGGCGGCGTTCGGGAGGCCGATCCAGGCGGAGTCCGGCAGGTAGCGCCGGGAGAGGAGCGGCGTGATCGACAGCACCAGCAGATACGCCGTCGAAGCGAACATCGCTCCGGCGAGCAGGACGCCGAAGGCCCGCGCCGGGCGCTTCCTCGCGGCCACGGGCTGCTAACGGGCGGAGTCGCGCAGTCGCGCCTGCAGGTCCGTCAGGGCTCGCTGGACTTCGGGCGCCAGGCTCCGCCCGGTGGCGAGCGCCGCGCGGTCCGGTTCGGACAGGCCGAGTTCCGCCGCCCAGGCCTGCAGCTCCTCGACCGCGTCGTCTCCCGGGCCGACCCCCCAGGCTCCCGGCACGAGACGCAGCTCGTGAAGCCCCGCCATCCCGGCCGCCTGGATGCGGTCCCGGTAGGAGAGCACTTCCGGCAGCACGAAATCGTCCAGGGTCCCGACGACCTCGATGACCGGGCGCTCGAGGGCAACGGGCGGCGCCGGCAGCACCGGGCTCGGCCCCGCCGCCACGGCGTCATGGAAGGGCCAGAACCGACTTCCCTCGATACCGATGCCCGCGGCCGACGCGTAGGCGGCGAGGCCGGCGTCGGATGTCTCCCGGTCCGCCGCCAGGGCGAGGCGGGCGTTGCGCCGGCGGGACGCTCCCTCCGGATCACCGAGCGTCGCGGCCACCAGCACCACCCCGGCGAAGGTCTCGTCCGGCGCCGCGGCGCCGTACCGCGCGAGCCCACCCCCTTCCCCGTAGCCGAGCAGGATCGTCCGGTCGGGATCCATCGCGAGCCGCGGCCGGATCTGGTCGAACATCAACCGGGCGAACGCCTCCGTGAGCCGGTAGCCGTCCGGCCCCGCCCCGACCCCGGCCCGGTCGAAACTCGCCCAGGCGAACCCGTGGTCGAGGGCCCACCAGCCGATCAGGTCGTCGAGTTCGGTCTCGCCGCTCCCGAGGTCGGCGCCCTCGAGCCCGCGCCGGATCCCTCCGAGGCCGCGATGAGCTCCGATGACCAGGGTGCCGTTCCAGTCGGGCGGGCGCAGCGGATGCCGCAGGACGAAGCGGCGCGGGGGCTCGCCGGGCGGCAGCCCCCGGCCCGGCGGGACGGACGCCAGAAACCCCTGCGTGACGAGCGCGTCGCCGTAGGCGCGTCCCGGAAGGAGCGTCTCGCGGCCCCCGTGGATATAGAGGTAGAGGCGGGCATCGCAGGAGAGGCTGACGAGGGCCCCCAGCAGAACCGCGAGCGCCAGCAAAGGACCGCGGCGTACACGAAAGAGCCCCGGGGTCCCTCGCAAGGCGCTGGGCCTCATCGCAGTGCGGAGCGGTGGGGGCGGGCGCTGTCTGCGCTCCTGCCCCCGACGGTCGGCCCCGCTTCTGCCGTCGTCAGTGGTCAGGACCCCGGGAACTCGTCCCGTGAGTTCCGGGCCCCGGTACGGCTCGGGAAGTCCTCTTCAGACCCTCCCGGAACCCCGGTTGGGGCCCGGAGCGCAAAGTCGTCCGGCGGTGCGGTCATTTCCGACCCCCTTTCCGAGAATGGGTCATTGCCGTATCTCTGATTCCTGTTTGTACCGCCGCCCGGACGGCCATGTCAACCCTAGCAGCCGGTGGCAAAACCCACGCGGCGTTCGACGGGCGATGCATCCCGCCTGAACCGCGCCTCTGCGAGGCGCTCTCAGTTGCGTTTCGGTCGGAATACACCCGGTATTCCTCCCTCACGCGCCTTGTCAGCCGGGCGCCTCGCCCGTCTCGGCGCTCACGTGGGCTTCACCACAGGCTGCTACCGGGGCCCGGATCGCACGATCTACCGCGAAGCGAGCGCGCCGTGCACGACTTCCCCCTCCACCATCGTGGCGACGATCCGTTCGCGCATCGAAAAGAGCAGTTCGGGATCCTCCTCGAGAGCGTCGAGTCCCGGAAGGTCGAGCACCACGAGATCCGCCAGCCGGCCCGGTTCCAGGCTTCCGCGGTCCTTCTCGTCGTGGGTCAGAAAGGCGCCGTTCCAGGTGTAGGAACGGAGCGCCTCCGCGATCGTGACCGTCTCGTCCTCACCGTGCGCCACGCCGGATTTCTGGTCCTTCCGGGTCAGCAGCGCATAGAACCCCATCCAGGGGTTGTGGGTGGTCACCCCGTAGTCGGAGCCCGACGCCATGATGACGCCGCCCCGCATGTAGCTGCGGAAGGGTTGGAGGCGGGCCATCCGCTGCGGACCCGAGTTCGCGGCGAACGAGAAACCCTGCTGCCAGTTGAAGACCGGGTTCGTGGCGGCCACGATGCCGTAGCGGGCCATGTCGTCGAGGACCCGCGTCTTGGGCTCGATGGGGAAGTAGGCGTGGATCACGCTCCAGCGGAGGTCGGGGAGTTCCCCGCTGTCCTCCTGCATCTCGTCGAGCAGCTTCATGTAGAGGTCCACGGTCTGCCGCATCGCCTGGTCCCCGCAACTGTGCGTGTGGAGGTCCCAGCCGTGGCTGCGGATCGCGCGGTACTGCGCCTCGCGCTCCGGGTAGCTCTCGACCACCGGGTTACCGAGGTTTCGTTCCCCTTCGAGCTCGTCCCACATGTGGAAGGGTTCGGACATCCAGGCGCTCCGGGTCCCCACGCCCCCGTCGCCGTACACCTTGACCCCGCGCCAGCGCAGGAAGCGGTCGCCCAGGTTGTTGACCTTGATCCCGTCGAGGTGGGCGGAGATCGCCTCGGGGGCATGGGCGTTGAAGGTCCCCTCGTACACGGCGGCGATGCGCAGCCGGAGATACCCGCGGTTGGCCGCCTCCTGGTAGACCCGCATGTTGTGGCCCATCCGGGACGAGGGGTCCACGATCGCGGTGATTCCCAGCGACAGCAGTTCCTCCACCCCGAGCCGGACGCTTTCGACGTCGTCCTCGAAGTCGTCGGGAGGCGGCCGCTCGGTCACGAGGCGGGAGGCCCGCGATCCCAGAAAGACGCCGGTGGGGATTTCCCGGGTGACGGACTCCCCGTCCACCATCAGCTCCCGCGACTCGCGCAGGATCTGATCCTCGAAGGTGAAGTTGTCGGGATCCGCGAGCCACCATGAGGGCCAGGTAGAGGAGTCGCCGTCCTCGATCCCCATCCGCCGGAAGACCTCGGTGTTGACGGCCACCCCGCGGTAAACCCGGTAGAGCGCCACCGGGTGGCCGGGGGCCGCCTCGTCGAGCTGCCAGCGGGTGACCATCGCCGGGTACTTGAACTGGTCCCAGCGGCGGCCGACGACCCATTCGCCGGCGGGAATCCGGCTCTCCGCGATCCGGTCGCGCACTCCAGCGACGATGTCCTCGGCCGACTCGGCGTAGCTCAGTTCCACCCCGGTCGTGATGTCGCGGCCGAGCGAGAGGAAGTGGATGTGGGAGTCCTGGATGCCGGGGATCACGGTCTTTCCGGAAAGGTCCACGGTCCGGGTGCTGGGACCGGCCAGCCCGGCGACCTCCGCCGCCGACCCCACCGCCACGACGCGGCCGTCCTTGATGGCGAGGGCCTCGGCGAGCGAGTCCTCGGGGTCCACCGTCCGGACCTCGGCGCCGGTGAGCACCAGGTCGGGCTCCGGGTACCACTGGGCGGCGGCCGTCGCCGGCGCCAGGAGGAGCGGAAGGCAGGCGTAGAGGAAACGGAGCGTGCGCATAGCGCGGCACTCTAACGAAGAACCGCGGCCTCGCTACCCTTTCCGGTTCCGCGGAGGCCTCGCATGCGTTTCCTGTCCTTTCTCGTTCTTCCCGCTTCGCTTCTCCTTGCCTCCGGCTGTGGCCCGCAGGCGCCCGACATCGGCGGACCCGCCGATCTGGTGCTCCTCGGCGGCCGGGTGGTGACCATGGATCCCGACCGACCCGAAGCGGAGGCCGTGGCGGTCCGGAACGGAAGGATCGCCGCCCTGGGCGCCACCGCCGAGATCGAGGCGACCGCCGGCCCGGACACCGAGGTCATCCAGCTCGACGGACGCCTCGCGATCCCCGGATTCATCGAGGGCCACGGCCACTTCATGGGTGTTGGGGACGCCCAGATGATCCTGAAGCTCGGAGAAGCGGCGAACTGGAACCGGATCGTGGACATGGTGGCCGAGGCGGTCGCCGAGGCCTCTCCCGGAGGCTGGATCGAAGGCCGCGGCTGGCACCAGGAAAAGTGGGACGAGGTCCCGGGAGGCGCGGTCGAGGACCTGCCGCACCATCTCGGCCTTTCGGAGATTTCTCCCGAGAACCCGGTGCTCCTCCGCCACGCAAGCGGCCACGCCGCCTTCGCGAACGCGCTCGCCATGGAGCTGGCGGGGATCGACCGGAACACGCCGGACCCGCCGGGGGGCACCATCGTGCGCGACGCCGACGGCAACGCCACCGGCGCGCTGCGGGAGACGGCCCAGCGCCTCGTCGCCCGGGCCCGCGACCGGGCGATGGCGGAACGGAGCGAAGAAGAGATCCGGGCCGAACTGGAACTGCAGCTCCAGTTGGCGGCCGAGGAGTCCCTCCGGAAGGGAGTCACCTCCTTCCAGGACGCGGGCTCTTCCTTCGCGACGATCGACTTCTTCCGTGAAATGGCGGAGGCGGGACGGCTTCCGGTCCGCCTCTACGTGATGGTGCGCGGCCAGTCGAACGAGGAGATGGACGCCCGGCTTCCGGACTACCTGATGACGGGCCACGCCGGCGGATTCCTCACGGTCCGGTCCATCAAGCGCGTGGTGGACGGGGCGCTCGGCGCGCACGGCGCCTGGCTCCTCGAGCCGTACGACGACATGCCGTCGAGCGCCGGACTGGTCATCGACGAGGTCGCCGACATCGAAGAGACCGCCCGGATCGCGATCGGGCACGGCTTCCAGGTGAACACCCACGCCATCGGCGACCGGGGCAACCGGGAGATCCTCGACGTTTACGAGCGGGCGTTCGCGGACGCCGGGGTGAACGGGGCGGACCTGCGATTCCGCATCGAACACTCGCAGCACATCCACCCGGACGACATTCCACGGTTCGGTGAACTGGGGGTGATCGCCTCGATGCAGGCCGTGCACGCCACTTCGGACGGCCCCTGGGTGCCGGAGAAGCTCGGTGACGAACGGGCGCGCACCGGGGCCTACGTGTGGCGGTCGCTCCTCGATACCGGGGCGGTGGTGACCAACGGGACCGACGCCCCGGTAGAGGACCTCGATCCCATCCCCAGCTACTTCGCGACGGTGACGCGCGAACTGCCGGACGGGACCCGGTTCTACCCTGAGGAAGCCCTCACCCGCGAGGAAGCGCTCTATTCCTACACGATGGCGAACGCCTGGGCGGCCTTCGAGGAGGACGTGAAGGGAAGTCTGACTCCCGGCAAGTACGCCGACATCGTCGTGCTCACCAGGGACATCCTCACGGTGCCGGACGACGAGATCCGGGACGCGAAGGTGGCGATCACGATCGTCGGCGGCGAGGTCGCGTACCGGGCCGGCGAGTGACGCGTTCGGGGTCAACCCTCGTCGGCGTCTACGGAACGCTGAAGCGCGGCCACGCGAACCACGGGGCGTTCCTCGCCGGCTTCCCCCTCGTCCGCGCCGGCGCGGTCCGGATCCCCTTCCGGCTCTTCGGCAACGAGGAGTACCCGATGCTGGTCCCCGCGGATGAGGTCAACCCCGTCTTCGTGGAGACCTACCGGGTCGACGCGGAAACGGTGTCGCAACTCGACGCCTTCGAAGGACAGTTCGGCTACCGGCGGGTGGAAATCGTTCCGGAGGGCGAGACGGAACCGGTCGCGGTCTATGTTCACCCGGGGCCGCCGCCGCCCGATTTCGTCCCCGCCCCCGGCGGTGAATGGAACGGGGAACCGGCGGCCTTCGCCGGCGCCCTCGCCCGGGTGCAGAACCGAGACCGGTAGGACCTGGCGCGCCCCGGGTGGCACACGAGCCTGGAACGCCGGCTTCAGCCGGCGCGCGGCGCCCCGCGCCGCGCACGTCGTGACCCCCGTCCCCCCTGACGACGCGTACCGCTGCGACCGCGGATCTCCAGCCCGCCCGGATGGCGCCCCGGCTTGGAACGCCGGTCTCCGACCGGCACGCGCAGCGCCCCGCGCCGCGCACGGCGTGACCCCCGTCCCCCCTGACGACGCGTACCGCTGCGACCGCGGATCTCCAGCCCGCCCGGATGGCGCCCCGGCT
>JAJEIY010000025.1 GCA_022828085.1 Acidobacteriota bacterium
CACACCGACGTGACCGAGGACTACGCCGCGGACTGGACCATCCGGCAGCTCCGCGAACCGGCGCAGCGCATCGCCGACCGGATCGAGGAGCTGATGTACGCGGAGGTTTCGGAGGATGCGGAGTGGGGAGGGGAGACCCCCGAGGGGTGGTGGGACGATCCGTGACGGCGGGGGTCGCCTGGGGCGGCTGTGAGGGCTCGGGGACGGTCACGGGAGCCTCGTCAGCCGCTTGGGTGAACCGCCCGTCGAAGCAGCGTCGTCCGGCCCGGCTTTCACCGGGGTCGCCCCGTTGGAACGGGCTCATCCGAGCACAGAGCGCGGGTCAGGACGGTGGATCACTTGCAGGCAGGTGCTGAACCCACTCCAGGGCCCCGTCCATGAAGAAGCAGTCGTCGGGGATTGGGCCAAGCACGTCCCGATATCTCGCCTTCAAGGCTTCGCCGCCGATCTCATCGGTCTCGAGGCCGACCACGGTTACGGCGTCGGGCGGCAGATCGGCTAGCGCTTCGGAGAAGAGCACGCGAGCCGCGGTGTCCGTTGCGGGGAACGAGTAGCCGATGAAGGTGACGGCATCGGCCTTGGAAAGGCGCTCATATGCCAGGGACCAGACGAGGCGAAGCACTGGCTGCGCGACGAGGTCCGACTTGGAGAGTACCGGGGGAACGATGACCGGCTCGGGCTCGAGGTGGCGGGCGACCAGGGCGCGGTCGTAGGAGTTGCGCCACGAGCTGCGCTGCCGAAAGTAGTGATGGACGATGGCGTCGAGCGCGAAGGGCTTGACGTAGCCGAGGCGGGGCCACCAGTTGACGGAACCGTGCAGCTTGAGCAGGAGAAGGTCGGACGGCTTTGGATCGTAGGAGATGTCGGCGACCGTGTCGGCGGAGGACCGGCACAAGAAGCCGTACCCCCAGTAGGGATCCCAATTGCTGGCAGCGTTGAGGGCCGCGTCGAGGAGATCGTCGTAGTTGAAAGTGATGCAGGTGGCGCTTGTGTCGGCGCAATGGCGGCGAACGCGACGACGGCGCTCTCGGGCAGGACCTCGACGCCGTCCAGAGCGTGCTGGATCGTCCGCAGGAAAGCGCGCTTGAGTTCGGCGAGCAGGAAGGCGAACTCGTGGGTCGAGCCGCGGTGGTCGTCGTAGGGCATGAGCTCGTGGAGGCGGGTCATCAGACGTTCGATGTCGATGAACCCGTCGGGGTGACGGTTGCGCTCGGCTTCGAGCAGCCGGCTTGCCGCCCGCAGACCGCGCACGGTTTTGACGAGACGGTCGTTCTCGAAGTCGCCGACCAGCAACGGCGCACTGCGGACGAAGGCGCGCGTGAAACCGGCGCCGGTGACAAACACGCGGTGCGGCCGGTCGGGAGAGGTCACGAGGCCGCTGGAGTGCGAAGCCGGCGTTAGCCGGTGACGGCCGATGGGCCGCCGGCCTGCTGCCGTTCCCACTCCCATGCTTTGGCGTGGGAGGTGGGTCGGCCGACCGCTTCGATGCGCCCTTCGGGCCATCGGTGCCGGTGTTCGCGCTCGCGGCGCTCAAGGTCCGTCGTGATGCCCCGGTAAACGACGCGGGAACCGACAAGAAAGCGGTACCTGTAGGTCTTGGTTGTCGGCGTAGCGGCGACCATGGTCGGAAGTGTGGTGCGTCGAGGCGGCAGGGTCAAATCGGAGGGGCGATCAGCGTCGACGGGGTGATCTCAGGGATCCAGCCTGAACCTGCTGGAGACGTCGCACCTGCTGGTTCGGTTTCCCGCTTACGCCACGAACCGCACGAAACGGCTCACCACGGCCCCGAAGCTCTACTGGGCGGACACGGGACTGGCGCTCCACCTGGCGGGGGATCCCGAGCCGGAGGGCGCGCACCTCGAGAACATCGTTCTCCACGACCTGCTGGCGTGGCGCGACAGCAGGCTTGGCCGCGCCGAGATCTTCTATTGGCGCACAGCTTCGGGCGCGGAGGTCGACTTCGTCATCGAGGCGGAGAGCCGGCTCCTGCCGATCGAGGTCAAGAGCACCGCCCGTCCCGGATTCCGGGACGCCCGGCACCTGCTCGCCTTCGGCGTGGAATACGGGGACGCGGCCCGCGGCGGACTACTGCTCCATACGGGGGACGAGATTCGCTGGATCGCCCCTGGAGTGCTGGCCGCGCCCTGGTGGCGCGTGCTGTAGCCGGCGGCGGACCCCGGCGCCGGGCTGCAGCCGGCCGTCGAGACCGCCCGCTACCACGGGGCTGGCGCCTTCGGTCGCGCGCGAGGGTCCTGGCGGAAGTTGCGGCGAGCGTGGAGAGGCGGCGCGAGGGGGCGGCCTTGCCGGGTGCGTAGGGCCGGTCACCCGGCAACTCGCCGCCGTCCTCGAGCGGCGGCGGGCCGACTGTCTGGGGGAGCGGGCGGCGGCGGATCCGGCGGGTGTCCGGCCGAGCGGCTGGGTCTTCCCCTCACCGACCAGCGCCTCCGGCCACGTGGAAGAGCTTTACCACCTGTACGGGCGGATTTCCCGGGCGGCGGGAACGAAGTTCTGGTTCCACGGGCTCCGGAACGCCTTCATCAGCGTCGCCGAGCGCGAGCTCATGCTGCCGCGCTCGCTCACGAAGCGGCTGGTGAACCACGCCCGGCACACCGACGTGACCGAGGACTACGCCGCGGACTGGACCATCCGGCAGCTCCGCGAACCGGCGCAGCGCATCGCC
>JAJEIY010000081.1 GCA_022828085.1 Acidobacteriota bacterium
CAATAACGCAGCCAGCACACCGAAAGCCTCAAGGGCAGTGAACGGTTCGCCGCCATTCTCTTTCGCTCGTTCAGCGCCTCAACTTCACCTGCAGGGCAATTCGCCGCCGCGGTCCCCGTGCCGGTCTGAAGACCGGCGCTCCCGTCGTTCTAGAACCGGGCGGCGGTGAGGACGATGTCGGCCCGGCTCCAGGCGCGCAGGAAGCGGCGCTGCACCCGGTTGGCCTCGTCGGTCTTGCCCTGGGCGCGGAGCGATTCGAGCAGCCCGAAGAGCGACCAGCCGTTCTCCGGCCAGTGTTTCAGGTCCTCTCGAAAAGCCACCTCGGCATGGTCGGGTTGACCCGCTTCGAGCAGGACCGCGCCGAGTGTCTGCCGCATGGGCATGTACCAGGGCGGCGGCTCGGTGTAGGCGAGGTTGTCCTGGATGTGGATGGCCTCTTCAAGGAGCGGAACCGCCTTTTCCGGCGCGTCGTGGCGCGAAACGATGTCCGCCTCGAGCGCGGTGGCGGCGAGCCGGAGCATGTCCTTGGCCGATACCCGCCCCATTCCGGGAAGGTCCTCGTCAGCCGCGATGGCGGCGACCTGTGTCTGGTGTTCCCGGGCCGTCTCCACGTCCCCCGTGGCCGAATGGGCGAGACCCCGCACGTAGTGCCAGATGGCGGTTTCGAAGAGGTACTCGGCGCGCGGCTGCGGCTCGCTCATGATGTCGTTCCAACGGCCGAAGCGCGCCTGCGCGAACAACGGAATCGAGAGGAAGAGCTGCGGGCGGGACGACTCCTCGATCCGGTTGGGACCGACCTGGACCCGCACCTTGTCGCGCAGCTTGTAGGCCTGCTGCAGCGCCACCGCGCTCCGGCCCTCGAACTGCGCCGCGGACCAGGCGAAGTGGACGTTGTGCTGGTAGGAACCGACCGGGTAACGGCCCTCCTGATCGGGCATTCCGATATAGAGCTCGTCCACCGCGGCGGCGTCGAGGTTGAAGTCCGCCGCCTCGTCGTAGTTGCCGGTCTGGATCAGGATGTGCGCGCCCATGTGGACGAGGTGGGCGGCGCCCGGCATCGTCCGGGGCAGGTTCCGCGCGTGGGGGACGGCGCGCGCGAGGTTGTCCGAAGCCTCGACCCCGTGGATGTAGTAGTGGATGGCGCCGGGGTGGTCCGCGTCCATCTCCAGGGCGCGCTCGATCTGCTCCACGAGCCAGAGGGTGCCGTCGTTCAGCGGCTTCCCGTCATCGTCCCAGTAGTTCCAGCGGGTGGTGTTCATGTAGGACGCCGCGGCGAGCACCTGCAGTTCGATGTCGTCCGGATACTTCTCCGCGAGGGCGCGGGCCTTCTCGTGGTACGCCTTGTCGAGCGGTTCGCGCTCGGCCGCCGGGTCCTCCGCGTAGCGGGCGGCCAGCGCCTCGATCATCGCCTTTTCCTTTTCCGTGGCCGTCCCGGACAACTCCCGGGCCCGGCTGATCGCTTCCCAGGCGGTCTCGAGCTGGTCCTCGGGCGGGGATCCCTGGTTCAGATAGGGCCCGTAGGCGAGGGCCCGTCCCCAGTGCGACATCGCGTTGTCGTCGAGACGCGCCGCCTCGTCGAAGGAACGCCGCGCTTCGGCCATCCAGAAGGCGTACACGAGGCGGAGTCCCTGATCGAAATACTGCTGACCCAGTTCCGAAGCGCCGCTCACCGGGTAGCTGACCGTGCCGAGCTTCGCGTGCAGCGGCACCGCCAGGTCGGTGGTGTTCGTTTCCTCTTCCTCCCAGGCGGGCGCCGCGGCGGCCCACAGCAGAGCCACAACGATCAGCAGGGACGTACATCGGCTGGTTCGCGTCATCTCGGAAAGTCTCCTCATTCGGACAGATTGCGATAGAGGACACGGATGACGGCGTAGCCCTCCGCCATGTCCCCGGCTTCGAAGCGCACCGTATCCGGGGCGATCCGTTCGATTTGCGGCAGCAGCGAGGCGATCTCCGCGAGGTCGGGCCGCGTGTACCGGATCTCGATGGCGACGGGCGGACCCGGCGCCGGCAGCGGCTCCGGGATGGACTCGAGCGCCCGGGTCGCGGCCTCGCGAATCAGCCCCGCGGTGACTTCCGGATGCAGAAGTTCCGCGGTGGTCCGCCGGATGGCCCGCTTTACGGAAACGAACTCCGTATCCGGGAGGAGCTCGCCGAGTTCCTTCGCGAACGCCTCGTCGCCGGTCGCCAGCGCCACCGGAACCCCGTAGTGCGCCGCCAGCAGGGCGTTCATGTCGCCCTCGCCGGCCGGCCGGCCGTCCACCCGGATCTCGCGGATGGACGCGCCCGACCCCGTGTGGGCCATGAGTCCGTCGGGATTGCCGGCGCGGGCGTGGTAGCCGATGAAGAAGACCGCGTCGAAGTCCCCGGAGATCCCCTGCATCATGCCGAACGGCTTCGAGTTGTGACTGATCAGCCGCGCCGGCGGAAGGAGCTGCTCGACCCGGACGTTGCGCATGCTGCCGTGGCTGTCGTTCACCAGGATCTCGGTGGCGCCGGCGTCGAGCGCGCCCTGGATGGCGGCGTTCACGTCGCTCATCATGAGATCGCGGCCGCGGCCGTACTCCGCGCCGGAAGCCGAGGTCATCTCGGAATGGGCGATGCCGCTGAGGCCCTCCATGTCCGCGGAGATGAACACCCGCAGGCCGTCGTCCCGGGCCGACCCGGTGGCTGCCCAGAGCGCGGCAAGACAGACGACGACGGAGCGGCGTCCGGCGCGCAGGCGCATGCTAAAGGCCGGGATTGCGGAGTTGGTCGAGGATCTCCT
Organism: Acidobacteriota bacterium; assembly: GCA_022828085.1. Lineage (GTDB taxonomy): Bacteria > Acidobacteriota > Vicinamibacteria > Marinacidobacterales > Marinacidobacteraceae > Marinacidobacterium. The sequence continues at coordinate 2,768 of JAJEIY010000081.1, forward strand.
GGACCATGACGGCCTGTGCGCCGTCCGGATCCAGTTCCAGGAACCGCTCGAAGGCGGCGATCGCCCCTTCGCGATCTTCCTCCCGCGCTCGCGCCATCCCGATCTGCAGGTGCGCCGGGGCGAACTCGGGGTCGGCCTCGGCCGCCTTCGCGTAGAACTCGTCAGCCAGTTCGACCTTGCCCGCGTTGCTCGCGTAGACGGCGTAGTTGAACAGGTTCACCGCGTTCCCTTCGACGAGCTCCATCGCCCGGTCGAACGCGTGAAGCGCCTGCTCCCACTCCCGCTGCCTGCCGTGCAGGTCCCCGACCGCCATGATCGCCTCCAGCATCGAGTCATCGAGCGCGTATGCCGCTTCGTACGCCTCGATGGCGGCAGGGAAATCCTGCTGCCGCTCGTAGGCCGCGGCCAGGTTGAAGTGGGCGGGGGCCTCATTGGGGAGGAGTTCCAAAAAGCCCTGCCACTCGGTCACCGCCCGGCCAAAGTCACCGTCCTGAAAGGCGTCCTGGGCCGCCTGCTGGTGCCCGTTCGCCCGGTCGGCCTGCGCCTGGCTCAGCACTCCCTCGGGGAGGGGATGCAGGGTCTCGTTGATGATGCTCTGGCCCCCGTTCGAGACGGTCACCATCGCCTGCAGCGGCTCCCAGCCCTCGAGTTCGAACGACACCCGATACATCTGAACGGGAATCCCGGCGCGGAGGAATTCCCCGCTGTCGTTGGTCCTGACCCGGATGGGCCGGCCGCCGCCGTCCAGCAGCACGATGGACACCTGCACGTCCGGCACCGGATTGCCGTCCGGATCGACGATCTTCCCGCGAATCGCGCCCCGCTGGGCAAGCGCCGGCGCCGCGGTGAGGAGCAGCAGCGCGGCCGCCAGCACCAACAGGCCGCCTTTCCGGGCGGTCCAATGAACACTCTGCACGATCAGATTCCCTCCTGGGGCCGCCCCGACCGGATCGGTACGGCTCGGGCGGAGACGCAAACGCCGGGGCGGAGGGCGGACAATTCTAGCAACGGGCGTTGCCGGCAACCCGAAGGAGCGCGCCCGAATCCGCCATAATCCGGGCCATGGCGAACAACCGGGAGAACGGCGGGCTGCCCTCGCGCCGCGAGGTGCTCGCGGGCGTGGTCGGCACCGCTGCGGTCGGCGGCGGAGCGGTCGCGGGCGCCCAGCAGGCGGATGCCCCGAAGCCCCGGCCCCGGGCGCCCGAGGACCCCACCAAGATGCAGGGCCTCGTGCCCCGCCCGCTGGGGGAGCGCTCGGCATTCGAGACCCCGCGGCGGCTGGTCCGGGTGCTGGAACCCTCCTCGTCGTCGCGCACCCCGCTCCAGTATCTGCAGGGGATCGTCACCCCGGCCGATCTGCACTTCGAGCGGCACCACGGGGGCATTCCCAACATCGATCCGGAGCGCTACGAACTCCTCATCCACGGGATGGTGGAACGCGCACAGACGTTCACCCTGGCCGACCTGAAGCGTTTCCCGGCCGAGTCGAAGCTGCGGTTCCTGGAGTGCTCGGGGAACGGGGGGACGGCCTTCCAGAACCAGGGCCGCTACCCGCGCATGAGTCCCCAGGAGATGGACGGCCTCACCAGCACCAGCGAGTGGACCGGCGTCCCGTTGAAACTCCTGTTCCGGGAGGTGGGCGCCCGCCCCGAAGCCACCTGGTTCCTCGCCGAGGGGATGGACGCCGCGGTGATGACGCGCTCGGTCCCGATGGAAAAGGCATGGGACGACGCCATCGTCGCCTACGCGCAGAACGGCGAACCCCTGCGGCCCGAGCAGGGCTATCCCGTCCGGCTTTTCCTCCCGGGCTGGGAGGGCAACGCGAGCGTGAAGTGGCTGCGGCGGCTCGAACTGTCCCACCGGCCCTTCATGACCCGCGAGGAGACCTCCAAGTACACCGATCCCCTCCCCGGGGGAAAGGCGCGGATGTTCAGCTTCGGGATGGACGCGAAGTCGCTCATCACCTTTCCCACTTTCCCCGAGCGGCTCGGCGGGCCGGGCTGGTGGGAGATCCGCGGCATCGCGTGGACGGGCCGGGGCCGCATCACCCGCGTGGAGATCTCGACCGACGGCGGCCGGAACTGGGAGGACGCGGAACTCCAGGAGCCGGTGCTTCCGAAGTGCCACGTCCGGTTCCGCAAGCTGTGGAACTGGGACGGGCGCCGGGCCACGCTGATGAGCCGGGCGACGGACGAGACGGGATACGTCCAGCCGACCCGGGACGCGCTCCTTGCGGCTCGCGGGTCCTACACGCGCTATCACTACAACCAGATCCGCTCCTGGCGCGTGGAGTCCGACGGACAGGTCTTCTTTGCCGGCTGAACGAGCCGTAGCAGCCGCCGGACTGCTGCTGCTCTCGGCGTGCGCCCCGGAGTCGGAGACCGGCTCGCCGCCCGCGGCGGGGCACGACGCCGTCCCGCCGGTTCCGTCCGAAGCGGCGCGCGCCCTGCCCCGGCCCGAACTCCACCCCGGAATGCCGGGACTGCTGAACGAGGCGGAACTGGAAGCACTCGCGGCGGCCCGCGAAGACGGCCTCGCGGACATCGGGCACCTCCCGGAGTTCGGTTTCGGCGAGACCGCGAGTCCGGAACGGATCGCCGCCTGGGACATCGACATCGGGCCCGACGGCGAGGGACTGCCCCCGGGAAGCGGCTCGGTGGAACGGGGCGAAACGCTCTACCGGCTGCAGTGCGTCCAGTGTCACGGCGCGCGGGGCGAGGGCTCGCAGTTCGAGGCGCTGGCCGGCCGCGTCCCCGGCGACCGTTTCCCCTTCGCCGAGGATCGGCGGTATCGGATCACGGTGGGCAGCTACTGGCCCTACGCGACGACGCTCTTCGACTACATCCGGCGGGCGATGCCGCAGGCGGCGCCCGGCAGCCTGCCTCCCGACGACGTGTACGCCCTGACCGCATTCATCCTCCAGTTGAACGGGCTCCTCGAGTCGGGAGACTCGCTCGACGCCGAGTCCCTGCCCCGGATCAGGATGCCCGCCCGCGACCGTTTCGTCCGGGACGACCGGCGCGGAGGGCCGGAGGTGCGATGAAAGCGGCGCGAGGTCAGGAGGGCGACGGCGACGCGGTGAAGGATCCGGGCCGCAAGCCCGGAACCGACGCGCCGCCCGACTTCATCCGGGCCATCGTCGCGGCCGACCGGGCAGCCGGCAAGCACGACGGACGGGTAGGCACCCGCTTTCCCCCGGAGCCGAACGGCTTCCTCCACGTCGGACACGCCAAGTCCATCGTCCTCAACTTCGGGGTGGCGGCCGAGAACGGCGGAACCTGCAACCTTCGCTACGACGACACCAACCCGGCGAAGGAGGAGACCCTCTACGTCGAATCCATCGCCGCGGACGTCCGCTGGCTGGGCTACCACTGGGAAGGGCCGCGGAAGTTCGCTTCCGACTATTTCGACCGCCTCTACGAGTTCGCGGAGACGCTGATCCTCCGCGGCAGGGCCTATGTGGACAGCCTGAGCGCGGAAGAGGTCCGGGCGACGCGGGGGACGCTCGAGACTCCGGGCACCGAGAGCCCCTACCGGAACCGGACCGTCGAAGAGAACCTCGACCTGTTCCGCCGCATGCGGGCGGGAGAGTTTCCCGACGGGACGCACGTGCTGCGCGCCCGGATCGACATGGCCTCCGGGAACCTGAACCTGCGCGACCCCGCCCTCTACCGGATCCGCCGGCTGCGCCACCACCGGACGGGCGACGACTGGTGCATCTATCCGATGTACGACTTCGCCCACGCGCTCTCCGACTCCATCGAGGGCATCACGCACTCGCTCTGCACCCTGGAGTTCGAGGACCACCGGCCGCTCTACGACTGGTGCGTCGCCGAGAGCCGGGCGGAGTTCGTGCCCCGCCAGATCGAGTTCGCCCGCCTGAACGTCAGCTACACGGTGCTCAGCAAGCGCCGCCTGCTGCGGCTGGTGTCGGAAGGCCACGTCTCGGGATGGGACGACCCCCGGATGCCGACCCTCGCCGGCCTCCGCCGGCGAGGCGTCCCCCCGGCAGCCATCCGCACCTTCTGCGAGCGGGTCGGGGTGGCGAAACGCGACAGCACGGTGGACATCGCGCTCCTCGAACACGCTGTCCGGGAGGAACTGAACCGGACGAGCCCGCGGTTGATGGGGGTCCTCGACCCGGTCCGGCTGGTGGTCGAGAACTACCCGGCGGACGCCGAGGACACCCTCGACGCGGTGAACAACCCGGAGGATCCGGCGGCCGGCGCCCGGCAGGTCCCGTTCTCCCGTGAGCTGTTGATCGAACGGGCCGACTTCATGGAGGACCCGCCGCGGAAGTTCTACCGGCTCTCCCCCGGGCGCGAGGTGCGGCTCCGCTATGCGTACCTGGTGACCTGCACGGGGTTCACGAAAGACGCGGACGGCCGGGTCCAGGAGGTCCGTTGCCGGCTCGATCCCGAAAGCCGCGGGGGAGACGCTCCCGACGGGCGGCGCGTGCGCGCCACGCTCCACTGGGTTTCGGCCCGGCATGCGGTCCCGGCGACGGTGCGCCTCTACGACCGGCTCTTCCGCGTCGAGCATCCGGGACGGGACGGGGACTTCACGGCCGACCTGAATCCCGACTCGATGCGGATCAACCGCGACGCGCGCATCGAACCGTCCGTTCGGGACCTGGGTCCCGGGGACCGCATCCAGCTGGAGCGGCTCGGCTACTTCGTGGCCGACTCCGGGGACCACCAGACGGAGAGTCCGGTCCTGAACCGGACGGTGAGCCTCCGGGACACCTGGGTCCGGATCGCGAAGCGGGGCTTGGAACGCCGGTCTCCAGACCGGCACGCGCGGCGCTCCGCGCCGCGCACGTCGTGACGCTACCCACTCCCACGGCGCTGCAACGCTACCCATCCACACGGCGCCGCGGCCCGCACGGTCGCCGACCCCCGAAGCCGCCACTTACGATTCCTTGACGGAGGATCGCCCGATGCGTTTTCCTGTGCTGCTCGTCATGTCCCTTCTCGTAACCGCCGCGCCCGCCCTGGACGCGGCCGCCCCCGGCGACCGGCCCGCCAGGGACACGAAGCTCGGCCGCTCGCCGGTGCTCGCCAGGAACGGCATGATCGCCACCAGCCAGCCGCTGGCGTCGGCGGCGGGGCTCCGGGTGCTCATGGAGGGCGGCAACGCCGTGGACGCGGCGATCACCGCGGCGGCGGTGCTGAACGTGGTCGAGCCGATGATGTGCGGCATCGGCGGCGACCTCTTCGCGCTCTACTACGAGGCGGAAACAGGGACGCTCCACGGTCTGAACGCCACCGGCCGCGCGGGATCACGGTCGGACGCCGCGAAGCTCCGCGCCGACGGCCTCACGCGGATGCCGGGAAGCGGCCCGCTGGCGGTGACCGTGCCGGGAGCGCTCGACGGCTGGGAGGAACTGGTGAGCCGCTTCGGAACGCGGCCGCTCGGCGAGTTGCTCCAGCCGGCCATCCGGCACGCCGAGGAAGGGTTTCCGGTGTCCGAGGTCATCTCGGTCCAGTGGAAGCAGGCCGAAGGCAAGCTCGCCCGCCATCCAGCGACCGCGGCCACCTATCTGGTGGACGGGAAGCGCGCGCCCGAGCACGGGGAGGTGTTCCGCTCGCCGGACTTCGCGAAGACCCTTCGCAAGATCGCCGAGACGGGGCCGGATGTCTTCTACCGCGGCGAGATCGCCCAGGCCATCCACGACTTCATGGAGGCGGAGGGCGGCTTCGTGACCAGGGACGACCTCGCGGCCCACGACTCCACCTGGGTGGACCCCATCAGCACCACCTACCGGGGCGTGGAGGTCTTCCAGATCCCGCCGAACTCCCAGGGGTTCGTGGCGCTCGAGATGCTGAACGTCCTTGAGGGATACGACGATCTCGTGGACCTCGGCCACAACTCGGCGGCGTACCTCCACCGGCTCATCGAGGCCAAGAAGCTGGCCTTCGCCGACCGCGACGCCTACCTCGGGGATCCGGAACACATGCGGGTTCCGGTCGAAACGCTCATCTCGAAGAAGTACGCGGCCACCCGGCGCGCCGCCATCGAGCCGGAACGGGCGGCGCGGGAAGTCGCCCCCGGGATGACGGACGACGGCGACACCATCTACCTCACGGTGGTGGACAAGGACCGGAACGCCATCTCGCTCATCTACAGCATCTTCGGCAGCTTCGGGTCCGGACTCGTCGTGCCGGGGACCGGCATCGCCCTGCAGAACCGGGGCACCGGCTTCTCGCTCGAGGAGGGACACCCGAACGAACTCGAGCCGGGCAAGCGCGCCCTCCACACCAACATGCCCGGGATGGCGTTCCGGGACGGCAGGCCGTGGCTCGCCTACGGGGTCATGGGGGGCGACATGCAGCCCCAGGGCCACACCCAGGTCCTCCTCAACATGATCGACTTCGGGATGCACGTGCAGAAGGCGGGCGAGATGCCGCGGTTCCGTCACAGCGCCTCGGGAGTCGGGATCGAGTCCGGGGTGGATCCGGACGACCTGGCCGCCCTCTCCCGCATGGGACACAACGTGGTCACCCGGTTCGGCGCCTACGGGGGCTACCAGGCCATCATGATCGACTGGGAGAACGGGGTGCTGCTGGGCGGTTCCGATCCGCGGAAAGACGGCGCCGCGATGGGCTACTGACACCACGGCCTCCGCTGACGCTCGCCGAGCCGCCCGCCACCCCATTCCGGCTAGCCTTCCGGGTCCCATGCTCCTGGCGTTTCCCGACCGGATCCGGACGGCCGGAAGGCGGTGTCCGCTGAGCGTCCTTTCGGCGGCCTTCGTCACGGTGTTGGTCTCCGCCGGGGCTGCCCCTGCCGCCTCCCAGCAGGCGGCGCTCGGCCAGGATCAGCGGGCCGGGGAGGAAGAGTCCCCCGAGGACGAAGAGCAGCCGGAACTCCCTGTCCTTTCGGAGACGGTGGTCGTCACCGCCTCCCGGGCCGAGTCTCCGCTGCTGACGGCGCCCGCGGCCATCGCGGTGCGCACCGAGGAGGAGCTGGCCGCCGAGGCGGCCCGCACCTTCGCCGACCTCTTCGAGGGCGTTCCGGGAATCTCGATCCAGGGGAATGCCCGCCGGATCACCGAGGCACCGAACATCCGCGGCTTCGCCGACCAGCAGGTGGTGGTTCGCCAGGACGGGGGAAGGCAGAACTTCAACGCCGCCCACGGCGGCCGGTTCTTCACCGACCCGGACCTTCTCCAGCGGGTCGAGGTGCTGCGGGGGGCCAACTCGGCCGTCTTCGGCAGCGGGGCGCTGGGCGGGGTCGTTTCCCTGACCACCCGGGGCGCCCGCGACCTGCTGGAGGCCGGCGAGGAGTTCGGGGGCCGTTACCGGGTCGGCTACCAGTCGAACGGGGGGGACCTCGTCCAGTCCTTCTCGGGGTTCGCGGCGAGCGATACGCTCGACGCGCTGGTCAACTTCGGTCTCGGCGGCACGCGCGCGCCGATCCGCGACGGGAACGGCGACGCCATCCCGAACACCGAGGACGAACTCCGGAACGGGCTCGTGAAGCTGGGGTGGAGCCCCAGCCTCGCGACCCGCTGGGAGGTCTCCTGGCAGGGGTTCGACAACCGGGCGGCGGAACCCACGAACGCGAACGACCTGACGGGGACGCTGGTGGACCGGGATACCCGCTTCGAGGCGCTGCGGGCGCGCTTCACCGCCCGCTCGCAGGAATCCGAGTGGCTCGACCTCTCGATCCTGGGCTACCGCAACGGCGTGGAGGTCGGCGAAGACATGCGGATCCGGCCGCGCCGGGACGAGACGGCGTTCGAAACGCTGGGGATGGAGGCGCACAACAGCTCCCGCTTCCGCTGGGGGAGCGACGTCCGGTTCACCCTCAACCTGGGCGCCGAGGCCTACCGCGACACGCAGTCGGGAACCCGGGACGGAGCGCCGCGACTCCAGTTCCCGGACGCCGAGGCCTCCTACGCCGGCGCTTTCGTGTACGGCGAGGCCGAGGTCCGCGACCGGCTGCAGCTCGCGGCCGGCCTGCGGCGCGACCAGTGGCGGATCCGGGCGGACCGCTTCGCCGGGCGCGACGAAGGCGGCTTCTCGCCGCGGGCCAGCGCCGGTTACCGGATCGGCGAGGGCGCGTTCGTCTGGGTCGGCGCTTCCCGGGGTTTCCGGGTGCCGAGCCTGACCGAGCTGTATGCCGACGGGCTCCACTTCCAGTTCCCGGTCGGCCCGGGGATCGACGTGCTCAACTGGTTCCGGTCGGACCCGACGCTGGCGGCGGAACGGGGCACGTCGTGGGAGGCCGGACTCCGCGGCGGGCGGGGCTCGCTCTCGTTCGAGACCACCTGCTTCGACCAGACGGTGGCCGACTACGTGGACCAGGTGGTCGTGGTGTCGGATCCGAGCCTCGACCTCGAAGTGGATCCGGTCACGGGGAGAACCATCATCCGGGGGTTCACCTACAACACCTCACTCGATGCCCGCCTCCGGGGTTGCGAAGCGGCGGGGCTCGTCGAGCGGCCCCGGTTCCGGATGCGCGCGAGCGGTTCGGTGCTCGACACGGAGAACCTCGATACCGGCGAAGCCCTCGGCAGGGCGCCGGCCAACGCACTGCACCTGATGGCCAGCACCCGCATCCCGTCTCTCGACCTCGAGGTCGGCGGCCGGGCGACGCTGGCCGGGAGCCGGACCCGGGGTCTCGCGGCGAGCCGCTCGGCCGATGCCGACGGGGAGTCACCCGGCTACCGGGTCCTGGACCTCTTCCTCCGCTTCACGCCGGAGCGCGGCCCGCTCGCCGGCGTGGACTGGATTCTGGCGCTCAACAACCTGACGGACCAGTACTACGCGGTCTTCCCGGCCGTGGTCCCGCAGCCGGGACGGAGCCTGCGGATTGCGGCGGCGTATCGGTTCGGGTTTTCGCGTTAGGGGAAACACAGGAGCGCCGGTGTTCACACCGGCATCGCCCGCGCAGCGGGCGAAACTCCCCCGGCTATTCCGCCGCATGGCGCCGGACACAAACGGGGATGGCGCAACGCCATCTCCACTCAGGTTCAGTCCACTGGGCGCATTTGGTTGGGGGAGTTTGCTGTGAAAATGCAGTCCCGCGGGTCGGTCAACGGCGGTGATGGCGCCGCCGGCTTGGAACGCCGGCCTCCGACCGGCACGCGCGGCGCTCGGCGCCGCGCACGTCGTGACGCTGCTCGCCCAAAGCGGCGCGCACACTTTGGATCGCCGACCTCCGGGATGGTTCTCTCCTTCGGAGCCCACCGGAACCCATGGGACGTGCCTGTCCCTGCGTCCCGTAGAGGAGAACCGCGACACGCCGCCTGCGGCCCTGCGGGCCGCGGGCCGGTCGGAGACCGGCGTTCCAAGCCGTTGCGCCCTTTTTCATCACCGGCGGGGTGTGCGGGAGGCCCCGATCGTGGGAGTTTCGCGGCCTGCGACCGCGATGCCAGTCTGAAGACTGGCGCTCCTGGCGCATTGGATTGGGGGAGTTTCGCGGCCTGCGGCCGCGATGCCGGCCTGAAGGCCGGCGCTCCTGGGGTTCCTATGGACGGGCACCCTCCACCGGGAGGAAGGCGGCA
>JAJEIY010000091.1 GCA_022828085.1 Acidobacteriota bacterium
GGGCGGGTTGGCGCAGCCGCGGCGGAACACACCGCGTCACACGCCGGGGAGGTCGCTTGAGGGGCACAAGTCACTGTAGATCCGTGACTTCCAAAGTACAAGTCGCCCAGCTCCCCACTGACTATGAGATATGTGGGCTAGTGCAGCCGGCAACGGACCAGTTCGTCCAGGGGGAGGTCCTTGAGCGTTCGCGTCCCGGGGGCGGAGTCCGTGGTGAGGAGGCTTGAGGCAGACGCCTTCCGGGGGTCCGGGGTGTAGGGAACCCCGCGTCCCAGTTCCCAGGCGAGTTGTGCGTGAAACTGCTCCGTCTCGCTGAACACCGCGGGAATCTCGGTCAGCCGGGGGGACATGATGAAGTCGCCCAGGTTCAGCACGTGGAAGAAGCCGAGCGCGTGCCCGACCTCGTGCATCGTCACGGAGAAGAGATCGCAAGGCTCGAGGCGCTCCACGTTGATGACCATGAGGCCTTCGGTCCGACCCACGTTGGCCCCGCCACACGAAGAGGGTCCGCCGAGGGTCTCGCTCCCGACAGGGACGACGTCAACCCATCCGTACTCATTGCGGATGCCCCTTCCGCTCGTGATCTGGCCGGTGAACGTCTCTCCGGTGATCTGTTCGATGGAATCGCGGATCGCATCGCCGATCGTTTGCGTGTGGGACGAAGTGAATCGCCACTGCCTGTACGAACTCACCACATGGAAGTTGGGCTGGAACGGAAGGACGGCGGTGATCCGGTCCTCGACGTTCCTCTCCCCCCAGATGTTCCGGCAGCGCTCGTCGGTGAACCCGTTGGGGCAGTCGAAGGCGTCGAAGACCAGTTCCCGCCACAGGGCTGGATCGAACGGGTCCTCCACGACGACGTCGAGGGAGTCCGTGGCGGTGACGTAGCCGGTATGGGAGGCCGTGACGGTGATCTCCGCCTCGCCGGCCTCGACTCCGGTCACGGATGCCTGGAACACGCCGGCTCGCAGGGCCTCGCCCGAAATCTCGACGGCCTCCGAGTCCGCGGAGATGTTGTAGGTCGCGTCCACCGCCGCGGTGAGGGTCGCCGTGAAGGTGACCGTTTCCGCCACCTCAACGGTGATCCCGTCGGGGAGGCCGCTCCAGCCGAGCGGCTGGGGCGGGGGAGGGGCTGGAGGAGCGGCGGGTGCGCCGCCGTCCCCCCCGCATCCGGCGTGCAGCAGGCTCAGCGCGGCGGCGAAGACGGCGCCGGCAGCGAGAACCCGGGCCCCCTTCGCGGGGCGGTGTGACATCGGCTCGCTCCTTTCAGAACCGGCAGGAATCGCAGGACATGGTACGCCCGCAAATTACAGGTGAACAACCGCTCCGGCGGCAGCCGCCCAGAGGCGGCCCCTGCCGGGACCGAACCGTCAGCCTTGCCGGCAGAGCTGTTCCGGGCTGGCCCGAAGCCGCATCCTGATGCCGGTGATGCCGGCCGGGGCGACTTCGAAGCGCCGCGCGAGTTCGAAGGCCCAGTTCCGTTCCTCGGAGGATCCGTCCGGGGTGAAGAAGATCTCCTTGTCGCACTGCGGCAGCGTGATCGACAGCGGCCGGTGCAGGTGGTGCGACCACCACCCCTCGAAGAGGCGGCGTCTCCAGCTTCCGTCCTGATCCGTCAGGACGCTGAAGCGATGAAACCAGACCCTGACTCCCGCGACGGGCCGGTCTCCGGGGCCCACCAGGACTCCGCTGAGCGGCCGGTCGCGGTTGCACAGTTCGCGGGGCGCCAGCGGAAGCGTCACTTCGATCGGTTCGGGGTCCCCGTCCGCCACGCTCACCAGGGTGGCGTCCCGGCGCAATGCGTGCAGACCGCCGGGACCGTGGTATCCGAGCCAGTTGCAGTCCGCCGCCGTGTCGCCGGCGTGCACGGAAACCAGGAACGGGCCGGATTCCCTGTCGGGCAATCCGATCGAGAAGTCTCCGGTAACGCCTGTCTCCGCCCAGTTCCAGTAGGTGTCCGACACGATCGACACCCGGATCCCGTGCAGGGGAATGCCCGACGCGTCCCGGACCACCCCCTGGATCGCGAACTCCCGCGGGCCGGCGCCGCGCGGACCGGCGCTCCTCAGGAAACGGGAGCGCATCAGGAACTCCTTCTCGCCAGGCCGCAAATAGGTGTCGGGATACGCGAAGTGCCCAAGGGACATGAGGGAATCGAGGTCGCAGTGCAGAAGCCCGTCGTCGCATCCCGGCGGGTGAGGCAGACCAAAGTTGTGGGCAAGTTCATGCCCGAAACCTCCGGCAACGCTCGGACGGCTCCGGGTGTTCGGGCCTTTACAGCCCTGGGGCGTGGACCCCGCCAACACTTCCAGATCGTGCCTGGGGACGATGGCCAGGCCGTTGCCGCCCATCCCCAGTTCGTGATCCTCCCCGCAACGTTCCCGAACGTCGGCGAACACGTACCAGGAAACACCCGGCGTATCGAGAGCCACCGGAGCGCAGTCATGCACGCCCTCGACGACCTTGTCCCACGCGTCGCCGGTGCTGTAGTGATCGGAGTTCTCGGGCATCTGGCAGAACTCGGGCGAGGCCTCGTGGAGCTCGAACGTCAGTCCCTTGAGCTGGCTGCGGAACCAGGTCTGCGCCTCCGTCATGGCCCAGGAGATGCCGCTGCGGTAGTCGGCCCGGAACGGCCGGTCCGCCGGCGCGGCGTAGATGACGCGAACCTTGCCCCGCGCTCTCGGCGAAATCCGTACCGGTACCGGAATCTCGACGGACGATCCTTGGTACGCGGCCGTGATCTCCGAGTTCCCCGGTTCGACCGCGGTCACCACTCCCGCCGATACGGTCGCGGCGTGCTTGTTGGACGAACTCCATGAGGCCAGCGCGCCGTCCACCGGAAGTCGCGAGCTGTCGGACCGGACCGCGGTGAGCTGGAGTTCCGCCGTCCCGCCCAGGAAGATGGGGAACTCGTGGCCGGAGGTCAGCTCGAGAGAGGTAATCGACGGCGGTGGGGTGCCCGGAGTTGTCGCGCCGGGCGTGGTCCCTTCTCCGCCGCACCCCGCGAGCAGGCCCAGCAGCAGGGAGAGGGCGAAGATTCCGATCCGGTTCGGCAAGGCGCGGCGGGCGGTGCGGCCTGGCTGGGGCCTGTAAGGGATTTTGTGTAGATGAGCCGTCCCAGCCGGTGGCGCCATCGCGGCTAGTCCTCGTCGGGTTTCGGCATGCTGTATCCGACCCCGCGCGCGTTCCGGACGTAGGCCGGGTTCGCCGCGTCGTCGCCCAGCTTGCGGCGCAGCCGCTTCACCACGGCGCGCACCAGCTTCGGATCGCCCGCGCTCTTCCGTCCGCGCCACGCCTGGCGGAGCAGGGAGTCGAACGTCAGGACCCGTCCCGCGTTCATCGAGAGCACCCGCAGCAACTGGTACTCGGTTGCCGTCAGCTCCACCGGCCGCCCGGCCACCGCGACCCGGCGCCCGTCGTAATCGATGGCCAGCTCGCCGATCAGGAAGGGTTCCGGCTCGGCCCGCACGCGCAGGGAGGCCCGCACCCGCGCCGTCAGCTCGGAGGGCGAGAAGGGCTTGACGAGGTAGTCGGCGGCTCCCGCATCGAGGGCCCTGACGATCGTCTCGTCGCGGCCGTAGGCGGAGATGAAGATCACCGGGAGGCCGGCCAGCTCGGGCACCGACTCCATGAGTTCGATGCCGTCGGTTCCGGGAAGCATGACGTCGAGAAGGACCAGTCCGGGCTGGTGGTTGCGGACGAGATCGGGCAACTCCTCCGGGTTGCCCGTCACGAGCACGGCGTAGCCCGCCTCGGTGAGTGCGTCGCGCACGTAGCGGAGGGTCTGCGGATCGTCGTCCACCACCAGGATGCGGGTCTGCCCGCGCACGTCCGGAGACGGGCGAGACCGCGCCGGGCCGGCCGTGGCGGCGGCCCGGCCGGGTTCCTCGGCCACCGGCGCCGTGAAGGTGAACCGGGTGCCCCGGCCCAACCCGCCGCTCTCCGCCCAGATACGCCCCCCGTGGGCCTCCACCAGTCCCTTGCAGATGACCAGGCCCAGACGGTTCCCGCCGAAACCCGGATCCCCGGCCCCGCCGGCGGCATGCTTGCGAAACAGGTGCGGCAGCCGGTCGGGCGGCACGCCCCGGCCTTCGTCGGACACCGAGATGGCCATGTGCACACCGCTGTGCGTCGCCGCGATCCGGATCGGGGACGACTCGGACGAGTGCCTCGCCGCGTTCGCCAGCAGGTTGTTCAGGACCTGGACGATGCGCTCCCGATCGACCAGCACCCGCGGCAGGTTCTCCGGCAGATCGATGCGCAGGGCGTTTCTGCCCCCGCCGCTCACGAAGGTGTTCCTGGCCTAGTCCACCAACCCGGCCACCTCAACCGGCTCCGGCGACACCGACAGCGTGCCGGTCTCGATGCGCCCCTGGTCCAGGAGATCCGCGATCAGGCCGCGCATGTGGTTGGCCTGCTCGTCGATGACCCGGAAGAACTGCAGCATCTCGGCAGGGTCGGGGACCGGGGAGGCCCCGAGCACGGTGGCGGTGGAGCCCTTGATGGAGATCAGCGGGGCCCGCAGTTCGTGGCTCACCAGGCTCAGGAACTCGGTCCGCTGCCGCTCGGCTTCCTCGAGCGGCGCGAGGTCCTGCAACGTGGCCACGTAGGACTCGACCTCGCCGTCCGCCGAACGGATGGGAGTGGCGTTCACCAGCACGGTGACGCTTCGGCCGTCGGGGGCCGAGAACGTGAACTCCTCGGCGCGCACCGTCTCGCCGACGCCGATCTCCTGCACGATCGGGAACTCCGCGAACACGATTTCCCTTCCATCAGCGCGCCGCGCGGTCAGACCTTTCAGCAACCCCTCCGGGGTGGTATCCGGCGAACGAAGCGGCTCCGTGATCCGTCTCGCCTCCCGGTTGACCCAGGCGAATCTGCCGGTGCGGGCGTCGAGGACCACGACGCCCACCGGCGAGGTCTCGATCAGCGTCTCGAGGTCGGAGCGGGCGCGCTGCTCGTCACGGTGGGTCCGGGCGTTGGCGATGGCGGTGGCGGCCTGCGACGCGAGCAGCACCAGGACCTCCTCGTCGGCGCTCGTGAACTCGTCGCCGGCCTCTTTCTCGGCGAGAAAGAAGTTGCCGACGAGGACGTCCCGGTGGCGCATCGGCGTGCTCTGGAGGGTCTTTGAGCGCATCAGGTCCGCCGAGAATCCGAGCGTCCGGACGTAGGCGGGGAGGTCCGCCATGCGCACCGGGGGATCGAGGTTCCGGAGGTGTTCGAAGAGCCGCGGCCCGTCCGGCCAGTCCGCCAGTTCCTGGCGTTCCTCGGGCGTGAAGCCCGAGGTGACGAAGTCCTCGGGCTGTCCCGTCTCGTCAACGGTCGCAATCACCCCGTAGCGGGCGCCGGTCAGGGCGCGGGCGCTGTCGACGACCTCCTGGAGGACGGTGTCGAGGTCGAGGCTGGCGCTGAACCGCAATATCGCGGCGCTGAGTCGGGAAACGCGTTCCTGGAGCGCCTCGAACTGCCGCCGCAGGTCGTCGGGATGTTCGTTCACTGGCTTACCTCCGCCGGACTGGTCGGACGATTGGGCTTCTCCAGAACCGACGTTGAAGCGATCATCCGGAAGTCGCCACATTATCACTCTCCAAGGCGATTTTGGCGCTCAAGTATCGCGAACTCTTGTTGACACCGCTGTCGGGCGCTCGGTACTCTCGGACGCAGCCCGGAAATCACGGCGGCCGGCGCACCGGGCGCTCCGGGGCTGTTTCCTCCTCATCATCCCTGCACGTCCTGTCGTTGGTTCGTGCCAGCCCACACGAGCGCGCCGGTCGCCTGTTCGAGCGTTGGTGCGAACCGGGCGGGGCCGTTTCCGGACTTCGCGGCGCGCGCTGCCGCGACAGAGCAGCGCACAGCGGCGCGTTGGACCGCCCGGCGGCGCTACCTCGCCTGGAGCCGGTGCGTCGGCTTGAAGTTGAAGCGGACGCCGATGAGGCCGGAGAAGTTGTTCTGGGGGGCGCTGATGCGCCTCGCGAAGAGCCGTAGCTCCGTGAATGCCTGCGCCTGCCCCGCGCCGGTGTAGCCGGGCAGGTTGAAGCCGGCGGTACCGAACACCCCGCCGTCGAGGATGTCGGTGTCGCCGATGCCCCAGAGGCCGGCGCCCGCCCCGAAGAACCCTCCCGGGGTCTGCCTGGTCAGCAGCAGGTCGAGGGACGAGCCCAGCCAGAAGTTGTGGGCGAATCCACCGCCGGCCCGCACCGTCAGGGCGTTGGTCGTGTCCGCAGCGGGGTCGTGCGGTACGGTGAGGCCGATGCCGCCGCCGCCGAGCCACGCGGCCCCGGAGACGTCGTCGGCCACGTCGGGCCTCTCGCTGTTGTAGAGCCCCGTCGCGAGGTCGGCGATCGGCCAGAAACGCGGGTAGAGCGCGTCCACGGCGAGGTCCGTGCTGGTGCACGTCGCGGTGACCCCGCGGTCGTCCGCGACCGCGAGCGTCGCCTCGTAGGCGCCGCCGCCCGGCAGGATGAAGCGGCGCTCGCACCGGTCGCTCGCGTCCATGGACGCGATCCGGACCCCGTCCTGGAGAACCGTGATGTAACGGGTCGCGATGGCGCCGGTCACCGCCGCGGCGCCGCAACTGTCGGCCACGAACTCGGCGGTCAGGTAGTGGGTCGGCTGCTCGGGCGCGTGGATCGTCACGGAACAGGCCGGCGCTCCCTCCTCGATCGCGACGGTGGCGCTTGCGGTCCGGGACGGTCCCGCTCCACTCACCGCCGCCTCGGCGCGCCAGACGCCGGCCTCGTCAAGCTGGCCGGTCCACGAGAAGCGGTTTCCGGTGCGCGTCAGCGAGAGGTCCCGGCTCGCTCCGGACGGCGGCGTGAGCGTGACGCCGAGCCGCGCCCCTTCCTGCAACCGCACGTCCACGGTGATCCTCGCGGAGGCGAAGGCGAACGGCCCCGAGGCGGCGAAATGGATCGCCGGAGCGTCCTGGGGCGCCTGCAGCGCCGCGGCGGCGGTCCCGGGGAAGGCGCCCACCGGGGACGGCGCCAGGATCGCGGCCGTCAGGGCCATCGTCGCGGCGGGTTGCAACGCGCGGCGGAGGTGTCGGGGGGGTGTCGGTTGCATGTGGCGTTCGGCGGCCTCGGAGGCGAGTTGGAAGGGGCAGGGAAATAGAGGAGGCGCGACAGCCGAGGTCCCCTGCTCCGGCGGGGAGCTCTCCCAGCTTCCGGTTCGTGCCCTCATCCGGGGCCGAACCGGACATGCGCAGACAATAGGAGATTTCGAGCGATATTTGTGCGACAACATGGAGTCATGTTGGCGACAAGCGCCGGACGAACGGGTGGCGTCGGCGGCCTGGAACGTCCGGCGGGTTCTCGAGTCGGGCGGAACCATGACCGTGACGGGCGCGTAACCTCTGTGCCGATGGCTCTCGAGGTCCCCGCCGCGTACCGGCCCGGCCACGAGAGCGCGCGCCGGTCGGATCCGGAGCTGGCGGACCGCTACTGCGAGCACACCATGCTGGGGGATCCCCTCGCGGAGGCCGCGGTCGAGGCCATGGCCGGAATGCCCCAGGAACGGATCCACCAGCTCATCACCGCCGGGATGGACGAGGACGCGGCGGGCTTCCGCGACGCGCCCGCCGAACTTCGGCGACTCCTCGAAGCCAGCGCGGAGGTCCCGGACTGGTTCGATTCGCGGGCGGTGTATCCCGGATGCCGGGCGTTCCACGCCGATTCGGACCTGTATGTCCAGGCGCTGGTGGGCTCGAGCATCGTTCGCGGATTCACCACTCTCATCAGCAAGTCGTTCTTCACGACAGGCAGGCTGACCGACCATGGGGTGCGCCGTCTCCGGCAGAACATCCGGCAGCTCATCGAAATCATGATGCCGGGCGGCCTCGAACGGTACGGCGAGGGCTGGAAGCTGAGCGTCCGCATCCGCCTCATTCACGCCCAGGTGCGCGGTTTCCTGCGAAGGTCGGGCGAGTGGGACGAGGCGGAGTTCGGAGTGCCGATCCACGCCGGCCACGTGGGGCTCGCCGCGGCCAACTTTTCCGCGCGGGTGCTCGAGGCGGCGATGCGGCTCGGCGCCGAACCGACGGCGGAGGAGCGCGAGGCCTTCGTGCAGATCTGGCGGTACTCGGGGTACCTCATGGGTGTTCCGGAAACGATCCTGTTCCGGAGCGAGGCGGAGGCGCTCGAACTCTGCCGGGTCGCCTTCGCCTGCGAGCCGCGCCCGGAGATGGAGAGCCTGGTGATGGGGAACGCGCTCGTGAACTCCGCGCCGGTGGTGATCGGCATTCGGGAGCCGAGGGAGCGGCAGGAACTCGCCGACTACGTCTATCGCGTTTCCCGCGCCCTGATCGGCGACGAACTCGCGGACCAGCTCAACTACCCGCGCCAGTCCACCTGGGGCCTCCTGTTCTACCTGCGAACGAAGCGCCGCCTGGGGAGGCGGGTGCGCAAACTGTTCCCGCGCTGGGAGGCCAGGGTGAAGGTGGACCGGTTCACGGCCCTGGTGGACAACTCGCGGTTGCGCGATCCGTTGATCTCGTATCGGCTGCCGCCCAAGCTGTATTCCGACGAAACCCAGACCTGGTAGCGCCGCAGGGCGCGCCGGCCCGGTCCGCGCGTGCGATCGGCAACGCGTCCGGGTACAATCCTCGCTCTCATTTTCCTTTCCGGGCCCGGAAATCCCGCGCCCCAGCCACCAAGGAGAACCCCGATGAAAAAGCTCCTCATCCTCGCCCTCGTGCTGTTCGCCTCCGTCGCGTTCGCCGCCGCGGAAGACATGACCTACAAGGGCTGGGTCGCCGATGAGGCCTGCGCGAAGGACTTCGCGAAGGCCGGCAACGCCGAGCACAAGGGATGCGCCACCGGCTGCCTGAGCCGGGGCGGCGGCGTCGCGCTCGCGAGCGAGGCCGGATTCCACCTCCTCGACATCACGAACGAGAAGGCGCTCGAGCACCTCGGCATGGAGGTCACGGTGATGGGCACCCTCGACGAGGCGACCAACACCATCAAGGTGACCTCGATCAAGGCGTCCAAGTAAGGACCGTCTGATTCCGGCCGGTCAGGGCCGGACGTCCCTGGGGAGCGGGCTGGCCCGCTCCCCTCGGAACCCGCTGCCGCGCGGGTTTTTTGTGTGTGCGGGTGGTGTCTTCGGAGCGCTGCTGTTGAGCTTTGCGCCGAGGCGGGAGCCGCTTTTCCGCGTGGGGTAACGACGTGGGGGGGGGGGGGGCCCCCCCGCGCCCGGGGGGGTACCGCCGGGCCAAGCCCTGGCGGGACCCCCCCCGGTGGGGGGTAAAC
>JAJEIY010000077.1 GCA_022828085.1 Acidobacteriota bacterium
CACCGGCTTGGAACGCCGGTCTCCGACCGGCACAGCGGGCCGAAGGTCCGCGGGCGACGTGCCGCTACGCGCCTTGGGCGACAGAGGTCCGGGTGCGTCCCTTCCGCCCCGTTGCACCGAGAGAGAACCATCCCGCAGGTCGGCGCTCCAAGCCAAATGCGCCACCTTGGGTGAGCAGCGTCGCGCCGTGCGCGGTGCGGAGCACCGCGCGTGCCGGTCGGAGACCGGCGTTCCAAGCCGTACGTGTGATGCGGGCTCACCGCGGTACGCGGTCCCGCCCGGTCTGGCGGCCGGTGCTCCAGCCGCAAACGCCACGGCTTGGCACAATGCCCGGCGTGACGTTCTTTCCGACGCGGGCGCGGGGGCAG
This sequence comes from Acidobacteriota bacterium, assembly GCA_022828085.1. Taxonomy (GTDB): domain Bacteria; phylum Acidobacteriota; class Vicinamibacteria; order Marinacidobacterales; family Marinacidobacteraceae; genus Marinacidobacterium. Next base: position 369 of record JAJEIY010000077.1, read on the forward strand.
AACTTTCTCCACGACCGGTCGGTGGCCGAGCGCTTCGTGGCCGCGGCGGTCGGCTCCGGCGAGCCGCGGGCGATCGTGGAGATCGGGCCCGGGAAAGGCGCGCTGACCTTTCCGCTGCTGTCCGCCGGGATCCGGGTGCTGGCGATCGAGGTGGATCCGCGGCTCGCCGGACGCGTGGAGGAGCACGCGCGGGACCGGGGCCTCTCCGAAAACCTCCGGGTGGTGGTCGGGGACGCGCTCGAGCTGGACCTCGCCGCGGCCATCGCGGACTTCGGGGCCGCTCCGCCGTTGCCGATCTGCGGGAACCTTCCGTTCTCGGTGGCCTCGCCGCTTCTGCTCCGCCTCATCGAGGGGCACGCGACCCCCGGCGACCCGCCTCTCTTCGACGCCCTCACCCTGACCCTCCAGAAGGAGGTGGCGGACCGGGTGGTGGCCCGGCGCGGCGAGCGTGACTACAGCGCGCTCAGCGTGGTGGTCGGGCAGGCGCTCCGGGCCGAGCTCTGCTTCCGGATCCACCCGGGCGCCTTCCGGCCGCGGCCGCGGGTGGTGTCCGCGGTGATCCGCCTCACGCCGCGTCCGGACCCGCCCGCCGTCGGCCGGGAGAGCCATTTCCGGGGGCTGGTGCGCGGCCTCTTCGCGCATCGCCGGAAGACCCTCAGGAACTGCGTCAGCCGGCTCCCGGACCGGGAGCTGGCCGGCCGCGTGGAGGCCGCCCTCGACACCCTGGGAGTGGACCCCCGGCTCCGGCCGGAGGAGGTTGCGGTCGAGGAGTTCGCGGCGCTCTCGCGGCTGACGTGCTGACCGGGGTGGCCGCTGCCCGCGTGCTAGTCTCGCCCCTGCCGCGAACCACGCAAGAACGAAAAAAGAGAGAAGGGAAGGGAATGACGGCTGAACCCCGCCGCCTCGTCATCATCGGCAGCGGCCCCGCCGGCTACACCGCGGCGCTCTACGCCGCTCGCGCCGAGCTCCAGCCGCTCCTGCTGGCCGGCTCGGGGATGGATCCCGACATCGGCCTGCCGGGCGGGCAGCTCATGCTCACCACCGACGTGGAGAACTATCCGGGCTTTCCCGACGGCGTCACCGGCTACGAAATGATGGACCTCTTCCGCCGCCAGGCGGAGCGGTTCGGCACCGAGGTCCTCCAGGTGGACGCGACCGCGGTGGACCTGTCGTCGCGGCCGTTCTCGGTGACCGCCGCCGGAGTCACCTACACCGCCGACTCGGTGATCGTCGCCACCGGAGCCCGCGCCCGCTGGCTCGGCCTTCCCTCGGAGAAGGAGTTCATGAACCGCGGCGTCTCGGCCTGCGCGACCTGCGACGGGGCGCTCTACCGCGGCAGGGAGATGGCCGTGGTCGGCGGGGGCGACACCGCCATGGAAGAGGCCCTCTTCCTCACCCGGTTCGCGACCACCGTCCACGTGATCCACCGCCGGGACGCGCTCCGGGCCTCGAAGATCATGGCCAAGCGGGCGCTGGACAACCCGAAGATCCGGTTCGTCTGGGACTCGGTCGTCGAAGAGGTGCTCGGGAACCAGGAGGGGGTCACGGATCTCCGCCTTCGGAACCTGAAGTCCGGAGCGGAATCCCGGCTTCCGGTGGGAGCCCTCTTCATCGCCATCGGCCACGTTCCGAACACCGAGATCTTCGCGGGGGTCCTCGAACTCGACGACCGCGGCTACGTGGTCGTCACCCCGGGCGCCACGACCACCTCGGTGGAAGGGGTCTTCGCCTGCGGAGACGTCATGGATCCCACCTACCGGCAGGCGGTGACCGCCGCCGGGACCGGCTGCATGGCGGCGATCGCCGGCGAGCGCTGGCTCGCGGAGCAGGAGTCCGCCGCTCCCGCCCAGACGGCGCAGGAGGTTTCCGCATGAAGCACCGTTCCCTCGCCCTCGTCCTGCCCTTTGCCCTCATCCTCACCGCGGCCGCCCTCGCCGAACCGCCTCCGCAGTCCGAGCGGCGCGGCGTCGTCAACGAGCCGGCGCCCGACCTCGAGCTCCCCGACCTCGAGGGCAACCTGGTTTCCCTCCGGTCGTTCCCGGGGAAGATCGTGGTGTACGACTTCTGGGCGGTCTGGTGCGGCCCCTGCGTGGACTCGCTGCCGTTCCTCCAGGAGCTCGAGGACCGCTATCGCGACGAGGGACTGGTGGTCGTCGGACTGCACGTGGACGACAACGTCCCCTCCGTCGAGGAAGTGCAGGCTTTCCTCGACGAGCACGGGGCGAAGTACGTGAACCTGCTCTCCACGGTCGAGGCCGACGAGGCGTTCCGCATCTTCGCGATGCCGACCACCTACATCACCGACCGGGACGGCATCGTCCGCCTGCGTCACATCGGATTCAACCCGAGCCGCACCCCCGAGCGGCTCGAGAACGAAGTCCGGGACCTCCTCGGGCTCGAATAGAACCCGCTCCGGGTCTCATCCTTTTATATATAGGGACTCCGAACTGTGCCCGGACTGGCGGTCGTCGGGACCCAGTGGGGTGACGAGGGGAAGGGGAAGTTCGTCGACATCCTCGCCCCGCGCTTCCACACGGTGGTGCGGTTCGGCGGCGGCCACAACGCGGGACACACCGTGGTCACCGGCGGCCGGGAGTTCATCCTGCACCTCCTTCCGTCCGCGGTGCTCCACCCGGGTGTCCGCTCCGTCGTCGGCAACGGCTGCGTCGTGGACCCGCTCGCCTTCTTCGAGGAGGTGGAGATGCTGGAGGCGGCCGGCCGTGACCCCTCGCCCGACCTGCTCCTCTCGGACCGCGCCCAGATCATTCTCCCGGTGCACCGGGCGATCGAGGCGCGGGAGGAGGAACGGCTCGGGAAGCACCGGATCGGCACCACCCGCCGGGGCATCGGCCCCGCCTACGCCGACAAGGCGGCCCGCCGGGGCCTCCGGCTCGGGGATCTCCGTCATCCGGACTACCGCGACGAGCGTCTCGCCCACCTGATCGCCGGGCACGGCGAACTGCTCGGCTGGAGCGAGAGCCGGATCGCCGAAGAGATCGCCGGCACGCGGGAGCTGCTCGACCGCTTCGCGTCCCGGGTCCTGCCGCTGATCGCCGACACCTCGCTGGTGATCCACGAGACGCTCGAGGCCGGGCACGGGGTCCTGTTCGAGGGCGCGCAGGCAACCCTGCTCGACCTGGACCACGGGACCTATCCCTTCGTCACTTCCTCGACCGCGGTGGCGGCGGGCGCCGCGGTGGGCGCCGGGGTCGGCCCGGGCGCCGTGGGGAGGGTGCTCGGGGTATCGAAGGCCTACATGACCCGGGTGGGGGAGGGGCCGTTCCCCACCGAGATGGATCCGGAGCAGAACCGCACGATCCAGGAGAAGGGCAACGAGTTCGGCGCCACCACCCGCCGGCCGCGGCGCTGCGGCTGGTTCGACAGCGTGGTCCTGCGCTACGCGCGCCGGGTGAACGGGCTGGACGAACTCGCCATCACCAAGCTGGACGTCCTCGACGGGCTGGACGAGGTCCGCATCGGGGTGCGCTACCGGCTGGACGGGGACGCCGTCGAGGAGTTCCCGGGCGAGTTCGGGGCGCTCGCGCGCTGCGAGGTCGAGTACCGGACCATGCCCGGCTGGGACCGGCCGACGGCGGGCGCGACGCGGCTCGAGGACCTCCCGCGGGAGGCGCGCCACTACCTGGACACGCTGGAGGAACTCTCCGGAGTCCCGGTCACGCTGGTTTCGACGGGGCCGGACCGGGAGGCCTTCGTGCGGCGGCGGGAGACGGGCGTCTTCGGGGACTGAGGGGACGGCGCCGGCGGGCCTTTGCGCCGGCGTTCCCCTGCTAGTATTCGCCACCCTTCTCGCGGTCGGGCCGTTAGCTCAGTTGGCAGAGCGCTCGCCTTTTAAGCGAGATGTCGCAGGTTCGAAACCTGCACGGCCTACCCCCTCGGGTCCCCATCGTCTAGAGGCCCAGGACGTCGCCCTTTCACGGCGAAAACACGGGTTCGACTCCCGTTGGGGACGCGGGCTCTTCCGGAAGCAGCGCCGGAAGAGCCGTTCCGGGAGCGTTACCGCGACAGACTCCCCGCGAGCCGGTTCCCGCGTACCCTTGCGACACTTCCCGAAAGCCCCGTGACCCTCTTCCGGCCCGCCCGCACCGTCGCCGAGATCGCCGCCGTCGAGGACGAGACCCGCGCCTTCTGGCAGGAGCGGGACATCTTCGGGAAGAGCGTTCGGCGGCGCGCCGGCGGCGAGCCCTGGGTCTGGCACGACGGCCCGCCGACCGCGAACGGGCGTCCCCACAACGGACACGTCCTCACCCGCGTCTTCAAGGACGTCTTCCCCCGCTTCCACACCATGCGGGGGCGCTACGCCGAGCGGATCGCGGGCTGGGACACCCACGGCCTGCCGGTGGAGGTCGAGGTCGAGAAGGAACTCGGCATCCACGGGCGCGCCGGCATCGAGGAATACGGGGTGGGGCCGTTCGTCGAGAAGTGCATGGCGAGCGTCTTCCGCTACATCCGGGACTGGGAGGAGATGACCTCGCGCATCGGGCACTGGGTGGACCTCGACCACGCCTACGTCACCTACCGGCGCTCCTACGTGGAGAGCGTCTGGTGGGCGCTCGCCGAGCTCCATCGCAAGGGGCTCCTCTACCGGGGGGAGAAGGTCGTCTGGTGGTGGGCGCAGGGCGGCACCGCCCTCTCCTCCGCCGAGGTCGGACTCGGCTACCGCGAGGTGGACGACCCGGCGGTGTACGTGACCCTGCCGCTGGTGGACGATCCGGGCCTCTCGCTCGTGGTCTGGACCACCACCCCCTGGACGCTCCCCTCGAACCTCTACTCCGCGGTCCGGCCCGGCACCGACTACGTGGAGGTCGAGGACACGCCCGAAGGCGGCGCAACGCGCCGGCTGGTGGTCGCCGCCGCGCTCCGGGAGGACCTCGCCGGGCGCCTCGGCCGTCCGCTCCGGGTGCGCCGCACCTTCCCCGGCGAGGAACTCGTCGGCCGCCGCTACCGGCCCCCCTTCGACGACTTCTGGAACCGGCACCACGCCCTCGAAGGCCGCCTGCCGGGCGGGGGTTCGGTCCCCGCCTTCTGGCGGATCCTCGCCGCCGACTTCGTGGAGCTGGACCAGGGCACCGGGCTCGTGCACGAAGCCCCGGCCTTCGGCGAGGTGGACCACGACCTCCACCGGAAGACGGTCTCCGGCTACGAGAACGCCGGCGAGATTCCGCTGCCCTGCGCGGTGGGGGCCGACGGACGGTTTACCTCCGAGGTCCCGTGGCTCGAAGGCCAGTGGGTCAAGGAGGCGGACAAGGCGATCGTCCGCCGCCTCCGGGACGAGGGCCGCCTGCTCCACCACGAGACCATCCGCCACGAGTACCCCTTCTGCTGGCGTTCGGACCAGGACCCGCTCATCCAGTACGCCCGTCCCGCCTGGTTCATCCGCACCACGGCCCGGAAGGACGCGGCGCTCGCCAACAGCGGCGCGGTGAACTGGCTGCCCGAGCACATCAAGGAGGGCCGCTTCGGTGATTTCCTCCGGAACAACGTGGACTGGGCGCTCTCCCGGGAGCGGTTCTGGGGCACCCCGCTGAACATCTGGATCAACGACGAGACCGGCCGGCTGGAGGCGCCCGCCTCGGTGGCCGAGATCGAGGCGAAGAACCCGGACGCCTTCGCCGCCTTCGAGAAGGCGCGGGCGGAACGGCCGGAGCTCGATCCCGACCTCAAGGTCCACAAGCCCTGGGTGGACGAAGTGACCTGGACGAACCCGGGCGAGCCCGGGGTCTATCGCCGGGTCCCCGAAGTGATCGACTGCTGGTTCGACTCGGGAGCGATGCCCTTCGCGCAGTGGGGGTTCCCGCACCGGAACCGCGACCGGTTCGAGAAAGCCTTTCCCGCCGACTACATCGTCGAGGCGGTGGACCAGACCCGCGGCTGGTTCTACTCGCTGCTGATGATCTCGACGCTCCTCTTCGACGAGGACACCTGCGGCCGCCTCGGTCTTTCGGCGCCGGACGGCTCCCACCCCTACCGGTCGTGCCTGGTGCTCGGCCACGTCACCGATCCCGAGGGCCGGAAGGAGTCCAAGTCGCGCGGCAACTACACCCCGCCGGAAGAGACGCTCGCCGAGGCCGGGGCCGACGCCTTCCGCTGGTTCTTCCTCGCCGGCGCCGCGCCCTGGGCCAACAAGCGCCACTCGCTCCAGAACGTGCGCGCCGCCGCCCGCGAGTTCCCGCTGAAACTCCGGAACGTCTATTCCTTCTTCACCATCTACGCGGAGATCGACGGTTTCGACCCGCGCCGCGACCGGGGCCGGCCTGTTGCGGAGCGCCCGGCGCTCGACCGCTGGATCCTCTCCCACCTCGAGGAGACGACGGCCGAGGTCACCGCGGGTCTCGAGGAGATCCGCGCCTACGATGCGGCCCGCTCGCTCGCCGCCTTCGCCGAATCGCTCTCCAACTGGTGGCTCCGCCGCAGCCGGCGCCGCTTCTGGGAAGCGGGGCGCGGCGCGGACAAGCTCGACGCCTACCGGACGCTCTACGACGCGCTGGTCCGGCTCTCGCAGCTCACCGCGCCCTTCGTGCCCTTCCTGGCCGAGGAGATCCACCGGAACCTGGTGGCCGGCCCGTTCGGGGACGAAGCGCCCGAGAGCGTCCATCTCGCCGACTGGCCGGGGCGGGAGTTCCCGCTCGACGCCGGGCTCAACGAGGAGATGGCGGCGGTCCGCGAGATCGCCTCGCTCGGTCTCCGGGTGCGGAAGGAACACGAGATCCGGGTGCGGCAGCCGCTCGCCGGCGCCAGCGTCGCGGTGGCCGAGGAGGGGCTCCGGGCCCGGCTCGACCGCCATCGCGACCTCATTGCCGACGAACTGAACGTCCGCGAGGTCCGCTTCCGGGAAGATCCGGAGGCCGATCTGGAGTTCGTGGTGAAACCCAACTTCCGGCGGCTGGGTCCGCGGCTCGGCCGCCGGATGCAGGCGGCCCGGAAGGCGATCTTCGCGCTCGACGGCCGGGCGGCCCGGGACGCGCTCGCCGACGGATCGCTCGGACTCCAGCTTCCCGGCGGGGAAACCGTGACCCTCGATGCGGGGGACCTCGCGATCGAGTCTCGCCCCCGGCAGGGGCGCGCCATCGCGGGGAGCCCGCTCGCCACCGTGGCCCTCGACACCGTGCTGACGCCCGAACTCGTCGCCGAGGGCCGCTACCGGGAGCTGCTCAACCGCGTGCAGAACTTCCGGAAGGACCTCGACCTGCCGTACGTGGCGCGGATCCGCGTCGCGCTCGCCGGAGCGGACGGCGACGGCTCGCTGCTCGCGGTGGCCCGGGATCGCGAGGCCCACTTCCTGAACGAGACCCTCTCGGTGGAACTGGTGGCCGGGGAACTGCCCGGCGCCGAGCGGCGCGAGATCGAGGTCGAGGGCGAGTCGGCTACCTTGTGCCTGGAGGTCATCGCTGGATGAATTGGGCCGGATGAACTGGAACGCCCGCTTCTCGGACGCCGCCTCCCGGATCGCGGACGCCGATGCGGTCATCGGCATCCTGAAGCTGGCCGAGCAGCCGGGGATCATCTCGCTCGCGGGCGGCCTTCCCGATCCGCGGGTATTCCGGATCGAGGAGACGCGGGAGGCGATGGCCCAGGTCCTCACGGATCACGGCCCCGAGGCGCTCAACTACTCGCCGAACCCCGGGATCACGGAACTCCGCGAGTTCCTCGCGACGCGGATGGCCGGCATCGAGCGCATCCGCTGCACGCCCGAGGAGATCCTCGTCTGCAGCGGGGGTCTCGAGGGGATCCGGCACTGCTTCAACGCGCTCACGAACCCCGGCGACCCCGTGCTCTTCGAGGACCCGACCTACATGGTCGCGCTCCAGGTCTGCCGGGAACTCGCCGGGATTCCGGTCGGAGTCTCCAGCGACGACGCCGGGATGATCCCGGAGGCCCTCGACGACACGGTGCTGCGGCTGGCCCGGGAGGGCCGTGCCCCCCGGGTCCTCTACGTGGGACCGAGTTTCCAGAACCCGACGGGCCGCACCTGGAGCCTCAAGCGGCGCCGCGAGGTGCTCGAGGTCGCGGAACGCCACGACCTGGCGGTGGTCGAGGACCACGCCTACGGCGAACTCCGCTACGAGGGTGAGTGGCTGCCGTCGCTCAAGTCGCTCGCGCCCGAGCGGGTGATCTTCGTCCACACGTTCTCGAAGATCTTCGGCCCCGGCCTGCGCCTTGGCTGGGTGGCGGCCGACCGGCGCCTCATCGAACGCCTCGGGCTGCTGAAGCTCGGCACCGACCAGTGCTCGAGCGCGCTTACCCAGAGGCTCGCGCTCGCCTACGGCAGGGCCGGCGGGCTGGACGCCCAGGTGGAGCGGGCGCAGGACCTCTACCGGCGGAAGCGCGACGCCATGATCGATGCGCTCGCAGATTTCCCGTGCCGCACGCCGTGGCTGCGGCCGGACGGCGGGTTCTTCCTGTGGAGCGAGGTGGACTGCGATACGGAAAGGCTGCTGCTCCGCTCCATCGAGCGGCACGGCGTCGCCTTCGTGGCGGGGAACTGCTTCTTTGCCGATCCGGCTTCGGCGGTGGCGCGCGTCTCGATCCGTCTCTCCTACAGCTACGTCGCCGAAGACCTCATCCCGGAAGCCATCCGCCGGCTGGGGCAGGCCCTGAGGGAGACGGTCGGTTCCTGACCTTGCCCCGCCTCTTCGTCGTCTCCGGCCCCTCGGGAGTCGGCAAGTCCACGATCCTGCGGAAGCTGGTGGCGCGGGTCCCGGGACTCGCCTTTGCGGTCTCGCACACCACCCGGCCGCAGCGCGCCGGTGAGCGGAACGGCAGCGACTACCACTTCGTGAGCGCGGACCGGTTCCAGCAGTTGATCGATGAGGGTGCTTTCGTGGAGTGGGCGGTGGTCCACGACCACCGCTACGGCACCAGCAAGGAAGCGCTCCAGGTGGGCGGAGAGGACGACCTCCTCATAGAAGTGGATGTGCAGGGAGCCGACGCGCTCCGTGCGGAGATTCCCGAGGCGGTGACCGTCTTCATCCAGCCCCCGGCGTTCGCCGATCTCGAAACACGGCTAGCCGGGCGGGGACGGGAGTCGGGTCCGGAAGTCGAGCGAAGGCTCCGGACCGCTCGGGAGGAAATGCCCCGCGCGGCCTCCTACGACCATCGCATCACGAACGACCGGGTGGACGACACGGTGGACCGCCTCGCGGACCTGGTGAAGCGCGTCCGCCGAACGTAACGGCCTGGCACACCGGCGGCAGCCGGCTCCAGCCTCCCGCCAGCCGGGTGGCGCAGCGGCTTGGAACGCCGGTCTCCGACCGGCACCGCGGGCCGCAGGCCCGCAAGCGGTTCAACGTTCTGCGGGTTGGCGACGCAACGGCCTGGAACGCCGGTCTCCGACCGGCACGCGGGCCGCAGGCCCGCAAGCGCGTAGGGCTCCAAGCCCGGATGACCCACCGGCTCGCAACGCCAACCCGCCCAGGCGACGCAACGGCCTGGAACGCCGGTCTCCGACCGGCACGCGGGCCGCAGGCCCGCAAGCGCGTAGGGCTGCAAGCCCGGATGACCCACCGGCTCGCAACGCCAACCCGCCCAGGCGACGCAACGGCCTGGAACGCCGGTCTCCGACCGGCACGCGGCGCTCCGCGCCGCTCACATCGCAACTCCACCCATCCTCACGGCCCAGCGGCCTGGCGCCGTCTGATGCTACTCAGTAGTATTCCGTGCGCGGCGCCACTGATGACCGTCAAGGCTTCGATTTCACTCACCGACGCTCAGGACGCCTACGCACGCTCGCTCGTGAAGGGCGGCCGTTATCCGAGCCTCAGCGCAGTGCTGCAACGGGGGCTTGACCTTTTGCGCGAAGACACCGAAGCGCGGGATACCGAACTCGCGGCTCTGCGGGCGATTCTGGAGGAGCGACGCGCCGGTCGCTTCATCAGCCTCGCCGAGGGCCGCGCGCGGACCGAGCGCATGATCGCCGCAAAGAAGGCCGCCCTTGGCGTACCGGATTGAGCTGTCGGAAGCCGCCGGCCGCGATCTCGAGACGATTCTGGACTTCCTTACCGAGAGCTACCGGTCGCTTGGCGACACGGTCGAAGAGGCCGTAGATCGCGCTGCCGCCCGCCTTCATCGCATCGAAGACTTCGTCGAGTCCCTGCGAGAGTTCCCCCGCCGGGGGACGACGGATCCCGATCTCCCGGCGGGCGTCCGCAGTCTGACCAGCGAGGGCGCCATTCTCTATTTCGAGATTCGCGAAGACACTGAGGTGAACCGGGTGCTCGCTATTTTTCTGGCCGGACAGGACCATCGGCGGAGGATGCTGCTGCGGGCCGTCCTGACGACGGGCCGCCCGACCTGACCGGCGCGCGCGCCGTGACCCCAACCCGCGCAGGCGACGCAACGGCTTGGAACGCCGGTCTCCGACCGGCACGCGGGCCGCAGGCCCGCAAGCGCGTAGGGCCGCAAGCCCGGATGACCCAGCCGGCTGGCAACATCAGACGGCGCAGGCGACGCAACGGCCTGGAACGCCGGTCTCCGACCGGCACGCGGGCCACAGGCCCGCGAAGCGCGCAGGGCCGCAAGCCCCGATGACCCACCGGCTGGCAACCCCAACCCGCGCAGGCGACGCAACGGCTTGGAACGCCGGTCTCCGACCGGCACGCGGGCCGCAGGCCCGCGAAGCGCGTAGGGCTCCATGTCCCGATGACACACCCGGCTTGGAACGCCGGTCTCCGACCGGCACCCGCTGGCCGCAGGCCAGCGCACGTCCCAACTCCAACCACCCCGATCGCGCGACGGAGATCCTCGCGCTACGCTCCGCGCCCCTCGGGTCAGGAGGTCGCCATGCGATCCGTTCCAAAGACCTTGAAGTCGCGAATGCGGCGTGTTCCGGCCCGGGTCCGCCGCCGCTGGCCCCGGTCAAGGCCGTCGGCACGCTCAGAAGGCCGTTCCGGTTGCTCCGAGCACCGCGCCGTCTACTCGCGGAGCTATCTTCCACACTTTGACGCCGCGCGCATCGTCCAGGGAATCACCTTCCGGCTCGCCGACAGCGTGCCCCAAAGCGTCATCGCGCGCTGGCGGGAGGAAATCCTGCTGAATCAGCGGTTGCGTACCGACCGGGCCCGCCACGAGGAACTCCAGCGGCGCGTCGCCCGCTACGAAGACGCCGGACGAGGGGAATGCCACCTGCGACGACCGGAGATCGCCGCCCTGGTTCGCGCCGCACTACTGAGGTTTGACGGCGAGCGCTACCAACTCTTGGCGTGGTGCGTCATGCCGAACCACGTACACGTCCTGATCAAGCAGAAACAGGGTTTCCCGCTGGGCGAACTGGTCAGGAGCTGGAAGCTCTTCACCGCCCGCGAAGCCAACATCATCCTTGGTCGCACGGGGAGATTCTGGATGCCGGAGTACCACGACCGGCGGATTCGGGACGAAGAGCACCTGAACCGGGCCGTCGTCTATATCGAGAACAACCCGGTGAAGGCAGGACTGTGCCGGCGGCCGGAAGATTGGGAGTGGTCCTCCGCGGCGGAGATGGAGGCGCAGTAGCGCGTCATCCGGGCTATGCGGCCCTACGCGCTTTGCGGGCCTGCGGCCCGCGTGCCGGTCGGAGACCGGCGTTCCAAGCCGGGTGTGCCGCCTGCGCCGTTTGGCGTTGCCAGCCGGTGGGTCATCCGGGCTATGCGGCCCTACGCGCTTTGCGGCCCTGCGGGCCGCGTGCCGGTCGGAGACCGGCGTTCCAAGCCGCTGCGTGTCATTCCTTCTAAGATGGGGGGTCCATGAAGAAGGTGGTTCTCGGGGTTACCGGGTGTATCGGGGCCTACAAGGCGCCGGACCTGGTGCGCGCGCTGCGGAAGCGCGACCTGCGGGTGCAGGTGATCCTCACCCGGGCCGCCCGCGAGTTCGTCTCGCCGCTCTCCCTGGCGACCGTCTCCGGGGAGCCGGTCCTCGAGCACCTGTTTCCCGACGCCGAGCCCGGGGAAACGGCGGGTGAGGGGCCGGACCCGACCGGCGGCGTGCGGCACATCTCGCTCACCGAGGAGACCGACGTCTTCCTGGTGGCCCCGGCCACCGCCCACGTCATCGCGCGGATGGCCCTCGGGCTCGCCGACGACTTCCTCACCACCTTCCATCTCGCCGTGCGGGCGCCGATCCTCCTCGCGCCCGCGATGAACACCAACATGCTGACGCACGAGGCCACCCGGGGGCACCTCCGGACGCTTCGCGAGCGGGGCGCGGTGATCATCGAGCCCGGAGAGGGGGAGCTCGCGTGCGGCTGGCTCGGGCCGGGCCGGCTCGCCGAGATTCCCGAGATCGTGGAGGCGGTCGAGCACGCTCTGGAGGAGACGGCCACGCGGCAGGACCTTGCCGGCCGGAAGGTCGTGGTCGCCGCGGGTCCGACCCGGGAGCCGATCGATCCGGTGCGGTACCTGACGAACCGCTCGTCCGGCCGGATGGGCTTCGAGCTGGCGGAGGCCGCCGCCGCCCGCGGCGCAGACGTTGCGCTGGTCCTCGGGCCGACCGACCTCGAACCTCCGGCGGGCCAGGAGGTGGTTCGCGTGGAAACCGCCCGGGAGATGCGCGATCGGATGTTCGCCGCCGCCCCCGAAGCCGACGCGGTGATCATGGCGGCGGCCGTCGCCGATTTCCGGCCGGCGCACAACTCCGGGTCCAAGCTCAAGTCCACCGGTTTCCGCCGGGAGAACGCCACGTCCTCCCTGGCGCTCGTTGCGAACCCGGACATCCTCGGCGAGCTCGGCGCCGCCCGGGCCGCGGATTCCGGTTCGGGCCCGGCGGTCCTGGTTGGTTTCGCCGCCGAGACCGGCGAGCCCGAAGGCGAGTCGATCCGGAAGCTCACGGAGAAGCGGTGCGACCTGATCGTCGGCAACCAGGTGGGGCAGGGGCGGGTCTTCGGCCTCGACTCCACCCAGGCGGTGCTGGTCGAAAGCCACGACGGACAGGCCCCCTCCGTGAGCCGCCGGGAGCCCGAATCGAAGCGCGCGCTCGCGGACGCCGTATGCGACGTCATCGTCCGTCGGCTTGGAACGCCGGTCTCCGACCCGCATCGCCGAGCGCAGCGAGGCGAAACGCAGTAGTCGATTCCAGTCGTGACACCGGGACCGGACGCCGATCTCCGCGCCCAGCTCGCCGCCCGCCTGCGGCTCCTCCAGGGGTTCACCGACTTCCTGCCGGGTCCGCCGCTTCCGTCGCCTCCGGCCGAAGCCCTGGAGGCGATCTCGGCGGACCTCGACGGATGCACCCGCTGCCGGCTTTCCGAGCAGCGAAAGACCATCGTGTTCGGGGTCGGCCGGCCCGACGCCGACCTCATGTTCATCGGGGAAGGCCCGGGCCGGGACGAAGACCGGCAGGGCGAGCCGTTCGTGGGCCGCGCCGGCAGGTTGCTGAACGAGATGATCGAGAAGTGCTTCCAGCGGCGGCGGGCCGACGTCTACATCACGAACATCGTGAAATGCCGGCCGCCGGGCAACCGCAATCCGGAGGCGGACGAGGTCGCCACCTGCCTGCCGTTCCTGAAGCGGCAGATCGCCTCCGTCCGGCCCCGCGTGATCTGCCTGCTCGGGAGCGTCGCCGTCAAGGCGCTCTTCCCGGGAGTCCGGGGCATCGGCGCGGCCCGGGGCGCCGTGTGGGAGTTCGCCGGCATCCCGGTGGTGCCGACCTTCCATCCGGCGTACCTGTTGCGCGCCGAGGGGGAGCGGCTGCAGCAGTTGAAGCGTGAGGTGCTGGACGACGCGCGGACCGCGCTGGAGATCCTGGGGCGGCCGCAGTGAACGGTGGATGCCGTGGCGGGTGTTCCCAACTGACTTGAACCGGGTCGAGGTCGCGGTGCCGCGTCCGGTGCCCGGCACGTACACCTACGAGGCGCCGCGGGCGCTGCTCGAGCCCGGCGAGACCACGCTGCCTCCCGGCACCCGGGTGCGGGTCCCCTTCGGCCCCGGCGAACTCACCGGGGTGGTCCTCGGCCCCGGCGCGTCACCTCCGGCGGAAGGCGAAGCGAAGAAGAAGGTTGTCCTCAAGACCGTCCGCTCGCGCTTCGACGATCCGCTGCCGCCGCTCCCGGAAGACCTCCTCGCCCTGGCGGGCCGGCTCGCCGAGGTGACGGTCGCCCCGCTCGGCCTCGTCCTGAAGGCGATGCTCCCGGCGTCGGCGCCCCTCGGACGGATGCTCCGGACGGCGCTGATCACCGCGGAGGGCTCCGCGCGCCTCCGGGAACCCGACGACCGGACCGCCGGACGTCCCGGCGGCGCGTTGCCGCGGCTCAGCGAGGACGACCGGCGCATCCTCACTTTGCTGGCGGTCTCCCGCGGCGCGGTCCCGCTGGTCCGCATCCGCCGCGAACTCGACCTCTCCCCGGGGCGGAGCTTCGCCCGCCTCGAACGCGAGGGTTTCCTCACCATCGGCGCCGAGCGGCTCACTCCCGAGGCGGCGCGCCCCGGCGGCCCCACGGACCCCGAAGAACCGGCGCCGTCCAGCCCCCCGACGCTCACCGCACCCCAGCAAGAAGCCGTGGGCGCCCTCCGGGAGGCCCTCGGAGCGCGCACCTTCGGCGCCTTCCTCCTCGACGGCGTCACCGGCAGCGGGAAGACCGAGGTCTATTTCCAGGCGATCGCCGCCTGCCTGGAAACGGGCCGGAGCGCGTTGCTGCTGGTTCCCGAGATCGCGCTCGCCTCGCAGCAGGAGGCGCTCCTCCGCGCCCGCTTCGGCCCGGGCGTCGCGGTGTTCCACAGCGGGCTCGGCGCCGCCGAGCGCCGGGCCGCCTTCTGGCGCATCCGGCGAGGCGAAGCGCGCATCGTGCTCGGGGCCCGCTCCGCGGTGCTCGCCCCCGTCCGGGACCTCGGGCTGGTGATCCTCGACGAGGAGCACGACGCCGCCTACAAGCAGGACGAGGCGCCGCGCTACCACGCGCGCCAGGCCGCCTGGCTCCGCGCCCGCGCCGCCGGGGCGGTGATGGTGCTCGGTTCCGCCACGCCCTCGCTCGAAGCGGCGCACGCCGCGGAGCGGAAGGCGCTCACCCGCTTGCGGCTCCCCCACCGCATCGCGGGCCGCGCGCTGCCCGCGGTGGAGATCGTGGACATGCGCCCCCTGCTGCGCGCGTACTACAAGGACCCGGCCCGGAACTCCGCAAGGGGGCCGCTCATCCTCGCCCCCGCGCTCGAAGCCGCGCTCCGGGAAACCGTCGCCGCCGGCCGGCAGGCGCTCGTCCTGCTGAACCGGCGCGGCTACGGGGGCCGGATGGGCTGTCTGCGCTGCGGGGAGATCATCGAATGCCGGCGCTGCGGCGTCGCCTTCACCCTGCACCGGCGCGGGAGCCTCGCCGTCTGCCATGCCTGCGGGATCGGAACGGCCCCGCCCGAGGACTGTCCGGGCTGCGGCGGCGACGTTCTGCGGTCCGAGGGGTTCGGCACCGAACGCGTGGAGGAGGTGGTCTCCCGGCTGCTCCCCGGCGTGCGGGTGGCGCGCTTCGACCGGGACACCACCCGCGCCCGGGGGAGCCACGCGCGGACGCTCGACGTCTTCCGGGAGGGCGCGATCCGGGTGCTGGTGGGGACCCAGATGATCGCCAAGGGGCATGACTTCCCCGCGGTCACCCTCGTCGGGGTGGTGGCCGCCGACGGCGGGCTGGGGGCGCCGGATTTCCGGGCCGCCGAACGCACGTTCCAGCTCCTCACCCAGGTTGCCGGGCGGGCCGGCCGGGGAGAGGACCCCGGACGGGTCCTCATCCAGACGATGAAGCCGGATCACTACGCGGTCGCCGCCGCCGCCCGCCAGGACTACCCCGCGTTCGCCGCGGTCGAAGCGGCGATGCGGCGCCGCTTCCGCTATCCGCCGTTCGTCCGGCTGACGAGCCTGGTGGTGAGCGCCCGCTCCTCCGCGAAGGCCGAGGCGGCCGCCTCCGCGCTCGCCCGCAACATCGTCACCCCGGACGCTCCCGAATCGATCGAGATCGCCGGTCCGGCGCCCGCTCCGGGGCCGCGGCCGGAGGGCCTCTGGCGCTGGCAGATACTCGTCAGGGCGGCTCCCGCGGCGCACCCGGGGCTGCGGCGGCGTCTCCGGCGCCTGCTCGAGTCTCCGGGGCTTGCCCGCGGGCTTACCATCAACGACGATCCCTAGGACAATGTCCCTTCCCGCTCGGCCGCCCGTGTTAAGGAACGGCGAACCCTACCGAGAGTCAGACCCTTGGCCGGGGCGTGGCATGCAGCTCGGAACCGCCGAAATCCATCGGCAAATTACACCTTCGTTACAGCGGTCCGCCCCGGCCGTTTTGCGTTGAGAATGGCATGCGACAGCCGTGTCGCGTTTCGCATACCATGCGCCCGCGATGGTGAAGGCCGACCTCATCAATCGGGCGATGGCGGCGACGGATTTGTCGGCCCAGGACGCCCGGGATGCCGTGGAGGCATTGTTCGAGGGCCTGCGGGTGGGTTTGGAGACCGGGAACCGTGTCGTTCTGCGACGGTTCGGTGTGTTCCACGCCGCGCCCCGCAAGACAGGAGTGGCGCGCAACCCGCG
Source organism: Acidobacteriota bacterium (assembly GCA_022828085.1). Taxonomy (GTDB): domain Bacteria; phylum Acidobacteriota; class Vicinamibacteria; order Marinacidobacterales; family Marinacidobacteraceae; genus Marinacidobacterium. Next base: position 16,854 of record JAJEIY010000077.1, read on the forward strand.
TACCGGCGAACCGGTCGGTATCCCGCGGGGCCGCGTGGTCCGCTTCCGTCCCGGACAGAGTCTCCGCAACATTTTGTAGCGCCGGCGTTTTGCCGCCGCGCGCGTTTCCCACGGGAGCGGAGTGTGCTCGCCGCCGGCCGCGCATGAAGGTCGTAGCGCTGTTCGGACGGCCGAACGTGGGGAAGTCCACCCTGTTCAACCGGATCGTCGGCGGCCGCCCCGCCATCGTCCACGCGCGGCCGGGATCCACCCGCGACGGCCGGCTGGAGCCGGTGGAGTGGCGCGGCGTCGGCTTCCGGCTCCACGACACCGGCGGGGCGGGGGCGCCGGACGCCTCGCCCTTCGCCCGGGAGATCCGGGCGCTCGCCGAGCGCACCGCGGCGCGGAGCGACGCCGTCGTGTTCCTCGCGGATGCCCGCGCGGGCCTGACTCCCGCCGACGAGGAGCTGGCCGACGGGCTCCGCCGGCAAAGGAACCGGCCTCCGGTGGTGCTCGTCGCGAACAAGGCCGAGGGCGTCCACGAAGCGGCGGCCGCCGAGTTTCACGCCCTCGGGCTCGGGGACCCGCTCCCGATCTCCGCCGAGCACGGGCTCGGAATCGCCGAGGTGCTCGACCGCGTCGTCGAGATCCTCGAGCCGGACCTCGGCGAGGCGCCGGCGCCCGAGGAATCCGCGGAGGAAGGGGAGGCGCTCCGGGTGGCGATCGTGGGGCGCGCGAACGTGGGGAAGTCCACGCTGCTGAACCGCTTCTGCGGCTACGAGCGGGCGCTGGTCTCGGCGGTGGCCGGCACCACCCGCGACCCGGTGGACGAGCGCATCACGGTCTCCGGCCGCGAGGTGGTGCTGGTGGACACCGCCGGGATCCGGCGCGGCGCCCGCCGCCGGTCGGTGGACGCGTTCGAGGAGGCCGACGCGCTGGCGGTCCTGATGTCGGAGAAGGCGATCCGCCGGGCCCGGGTTTCCCTATTAATTACTGATGCGGTGAAAGGGCCCACGGCCCGGGACGCCCAGATCGCCCGGCTGATCGAGGACGCCGGCTGCTCCGTCGTGGTCCTCCTGAACCGGTGGGACCTCGTGACCGCCCGGGCGGCGCGGTGGGCGGAGCTCCGGCTCGACGTGCGGGAGCGCCTCCGGCACATCGGGCACGCGCCCATCCTCCGGATGTCGGCCATGACCGGGCAGGGAACGGCGGCGATCTGGAAGTCGGTCTTCCGGGTGGCGGCGGAGGGGAGCCGGCGGATCCCCACTCCCGAGGTGAACCGGTTCCTCGCGCGCGCTTCCGAGCGCTTCGCCCCCCGTTCGCGCCGGGGCAAGGAGGTGAAGCTGCTCTACGGCTTCCAGTCGGGAGTGGCGCCGCCCCGGTTCCGGGTGTTCACGAACTGCCGCCGCGCAGACATCCTGCCTTCCTACCCCCGCTTCCTCGTCGGCGAGCTGCGCCGCCGCTACGGCTTCCGGGGAACCCCGGTGCGGCTCACGCTGGAGTACAGGAAGAAGCTGTCGCGGTAGGGCTCCCGGCGCTGCCCTACAATTCGGGACGCCGCCGCGCTCCACGGAAGGAGGCGCGGCGCAACGGGGTTCCACATTGAACAAGGCGGATCTGGCGGAGACCGTCCGAAGCTTCCACGGCGGCGTGACCGGCGCCAAGGCCCTCCGGATCGTGGACGCCATCTTCCGGAGCGCGGCGGACGGGCTGGCCGCCGGCGGTTCGCTGCGGATCCGGCGGTTCGGGTCCCTCGAAGTCCGCTCGCGCCGCCCCCGGCGGGGCGGCGACCCCCGCACCGGGCGGATTTTCGTCGCCCCGGCCTACCGGACGCCCTTCTTCCGCCCCGCGCGCGGGCTGCTCGAGAGTCTGCAGAACTGATGGCGGCGAAGGACGGCGGGCTCCAGATCCCGAACAAGCTCTACTTCCGGATCGGCGAGGTCAGCGAGATCACCGGGGTGCAGCCGTACACGCTGCGGCACTGGGAGATGGAGTTCCCGACCCTGAGTCCGAAGAAGAACGATTCGGGGCAGCGTCTCTACCGCAAGGAAGACATCGAGATGGTGCACACCATCCAGCGGCTTCTGCACAGCGAGGGGTACACCACCGCCGGCGCCCGGCGTCTCCTCAGCGCGAAGAGCGGCAAACGCGGGCGGCCAGTGGTCCCGAGGCCGCCCCCCGAGCCGCAGCCCGAGCCGGCCTCCGTCTCCCCCGAGGTCCTGAAGGAGGTGCGGGAGGCGCTGGACCTGATGGACGCGAACGACAAACGGCTCGCCGCCCTCGAGGAATAGAACACTAAAATCCGGCCGGCCCGTCGGGACGTGGCGCAGTCTGGTAGCGCACTTGCTTGGGGTGCAAGTGGTCGTCGGTTCAAATCCGGCCGTCCCGACCACCAGAGTGGTTCGGGAGCGGGGGCATTTGTCTGAATGCCGTTCTGGGTCGGCGACTGCTGGCGTTTGGCCCCCGCTCCCGAACCACCCGGCGCTTCGCGCCGCGTGCCGCAAGTGCGGCGCGAGCCGCACGCAGGCCCCGGAGCGGGAGGGGTTGGGGCCGGGGAACCCGGCTTCCAACCCCTCCTGGCTCGGGAATCGGAACTCCCTCGCGCGCTGCCGCGCGCTTCGGCGAGTTCCGATTGGTCGTTTCTTTTTGTGAAAGGGGGAGTGCCCCCTTTCATCCCCAGTACATCGCTCCTGCATGTGCCCAAACAGTCGTATATAGGCCTTTACATCGAGAATGACAATGGTTTTCGACACGTTCTCCGTTCTCTTGCCGCCCGCGCCCTGCTTGCCAAAGCGCTATACTTCCCGCCGATTGTGTGGGCCAGTCAGAGGGCCGTTGCACATCAAAGGCGGTGAACATGGCGAACATGACAGCAGCGAGGGCCAAAGCCCTCAAGGAACCCGGCCGCTACGGCGCCGGCGGCGGCCTCTACCTGCGCATCCGGGCCACCAAGGTATGGGTCCAGCGACTTACCGTCAACGGCGTCCGCCGCGACATCACCATCGGACCCTTCGACCTGGTCCCGCTCGCCGAGGCCCGCATGGTCGCCCTCCAGAACCGCCGCGCCCTGTGGGAGGGCAAGGACCCCATCGCGGAGCGCCGCCGCGGCGCCGTCCCCACCTTCAGGGAAGCGGCCGAGCGGACGCTGGCGGAGCGCCGGGCCAACTGGCGGGGCGATGGGCACGCGCGGGCGTGGGAGCGGACGTTCGAGCGGTATGTCTTCCCCGCGCTCGGGCAAATGCGTGTGGATGCGGTCCGCGGGGACGACGTGCTCCGGGTGCTCTTCCAGGACGACCTGTGGAACCGGAAGCCGACCACCGCCCAGCGGGTGCGCCAGCAGGTTCGCACCGTGCTGGGCTGGGCGCAGGCGCGGGAGTTCGTCGAGCGGAACGTGGCGGGCGAGGCGATCGACGGAGCGCTTCCGAAGCGGCGTCGCCGCGCGAAGAGCCATCGCGCCCTGCCGCACGCCGAA
>JAJEIY010000027.1 GCA_022828085.1 Acidobacteriota bacterium
ACCCGCACGGCGAGGAGGTGGACGGATGAACCACGACGAGTATCACCGCAAGTTCGCCGACGCGATCATCGAGCAGATCAGGAAGGGCACCGCCCCCTGGCAGAAACCCTGGGCACCGGGCGAGCGCGTGCTTCCCATGAACGTGGACACGGACCGCTACCGGGGCGGGAACAGCCTGCATCTGGCCGCCGTCCAGCAGGAGGAGGGCTACGGCGACGTGCGCTGGGGCACGTACCGCCAGATCCAGGCCCGGGGCGGACAGGTCAGGAAGGGCGAGCGCGGCACCCGCATCCTCTCGTTTCAGGACAAGAAGCGAATCGCCGTCACCGACGAGCGCGGACGCCCCAGGAGGGACGCCGAGGGCAAGCGCGTCTACCGCTACGAGAAGCTCAAGGCGCCGTTCGTGCGCCAGTATACCGTCTTCAACGCCGAGCAGTCCGACGGGCTGCCCGAGCGCGCCAACCCCACGCCCGAGCCGCTCTGGAAGGCCCACCAGGAGGCCGAGCGGGTCATGGAGGACGGCGGGGTCCCGATCCGCCATGTCCAGGGCGACCGCGCTTACTACCACATGAAGCGCGACGAGATCGTGCTGCCCGAGCGCGGGCAGTTCCCGTCGGCCAACCACTACTACCAGACCGCGCTCCACGAGCTGGGCCACAGCACCGGCCACGAGGACCGAATGAAGCGCGAGACGCTCATCGAAGGGATCAAGACTGGGTTCGGGTCGCCGCAGTACGCGAGGGAGGAACTCCGCGCGGAGATCAGCGCGATGATGACCGGCGAGCGCGTCGGCGTCGGCCACGACCCGAGCCGGGGCGCGGCCTACGTCGAGGGCTGGATCCAGGCGCTCGAAGAGGACCCGCGCGAGATCCGGCGCGCCGCTGCGGACGCGCAGAAGATCTCCGACTTCGTGCTCGTTCGGCACCGCGAACGCATCGCCACCCGCGACCCCGTAGCCGTGGCCGCGGTTCGCACGCCCACGCAGGGACCCCAGAGGCTCGTCGTTCCGGTGCCCCGGATCCCGGTCCCCGAGCGCGGCTTCGGACCGAGCCGCTGACCCGTGAGAGGGAGGGAGACGTTCGGCCGTCCGGCCGAACCGGACCCGCGCCCCGCCGCGCCACCCAGCCGCAACAGCCAACGCTTGCGGGACGGCCACCGCCGAGAATACGCCGCGAGCCGGGCGCGCGGGTCCACCATCTCCTTTGAAGACCGCTGTGCCGGGGCGCTGACCGACATCGGCGTCTTCGGTGCGGTCTCCTACCGCGACCTCGCCGAGGCGCGCTTCGGCGGCCACCCCCACACCACCCGGCGGGCCGTCAACGCCTGGATCCGCAAGGGATGGGTCCAAGAGCACCGGGCCACCGGGCCGAAGGGGAATCCGTTCAAGATCCTCTCGCTCACCCGCGAGGGTGTCGTTGAGGCCCGGAAAAAAGCCGCCCGGCGCGGGATGGATCCCGCACAGCGGATCCAGACCCGACGCATGAAGCCCGCCGAGGCCGGGCACGACACCGCCATCTACCGGGCCTGCCGCAAGGAACGGCAGCGCCTCGCCGAACGGGGCGCCACCGTCAGGCGCGTCCGGCTCGACGCCGAACTCAAGAGCGCCGTCGCACGCGCGAGCGAGGCCGCCCGGCTCAAGCAGGGCAAACAGGCCGCCGACGCCGAACGCCACCGCATCGCCCGCGAACTCGGACTTCCCCTCGACGACACCGGCAAGGTGCTCTACCCGGACGCGCAGATCGAGTACGCCGACGCCGAAGGGCGGACCGGGCGCGTCAACATCGAGGTCGCGTCCGGCAACTACCGCGAACCGGCACTGCGCGCGAAGGCCGCCGCCGGGTTCGCAATGCATGCCAACGGACCCGCCGCGGCGGGCCTGCTCCGCAAGCTCGGGCTCGGGGGAAGCGAGAGGGGCTCCTGGCTCAGGGGGCCGACCGACCGCGACACCGCCTCAGTCGAACTCTGACCCGGAAGGAGAAACACAATGCAACCATGGAAGATCAGCGCGGGACTCACCGCCGCACTCGCCGGTTCGGCGTTCCTGCTCGGCGGATCCCGCCTCGAATATCTGGCGCCCCATTGGCCGGCGATCCTCGCCGGGTATGGAGTCGCGCTCCTCCTCCACGCTACGCTCGCGCTGATCGCCGTCGCGGCCACGATCTACGCCATCGCCCGCACCACCGGGCTCGCCGACCTCGGGCGCCGTGTCGATCTCGCCGAGCGGTCCGTACGCCGTGGCGAGGGAGATGCAGGCCTCGAAGACGCGCTCCGCAGGGACGCCGACGGTGACTGGGAGTAGCCACCGGGGCCGGAGGACGCGGAAGCCGACCGCACACGCGTCCGTCCAGTCGTTGCTCCACGCTTGGCTGAAGCAGGCGAAGGCGCTCCGCCGCTACGGGGGCGGAAACCTGGCCGTCGTGCTTGAGAGATGCGCCGACGAACTTGAGGCCACCGTCCGGGAGCGCGACGAGACGACCCTCACGCTGACAGACGCGGCCCGGGAAAGCGGCTACACCAGGGAACACCTCGGACGGCTCGTCCGCGACGGCAAGATCCCGAACGCCGGACGGCCCGGCGCCCCCAGAATCGCTCGCAGGCACCTGCCGCGGAAACACCGGGACCAGAGGTCTCCGTCTGGTCTTGGACTGGCGCGACAGCAGGGTCGGCGTGAGGTTTCTGGTAGGCAGATCGTGGAGTCCATCATCGAGAAAGGAATCGACTGATGGCCAACACGAGACGTGGCTGGCGCAGGTATAGCGCTGGCGAGTGGGGCCGGAACCGGGTGCGGGTCTTCCCGGATCCCAGGACCGGCATCATGCAGGTGGAGTGGCGCGAAGACGGACGCAAGCTGCGCAGGTCGCTGAGGCACCGTGACTGGGCCAAGGCCAAGAAGCAGGCCGACGAGATCGCCGCCGGGCTCGCAGAGCCGGTGGCCACGGACGCGGCGGACGCCGAGCCCGAACCACTCACCCTCAAGACGCTGTTTGATATCTACGGTGGGGAGGTGACGCCCACCAAGGCGAAAGGGTCGCGGAACTACGACCGAGCCACGATGAGGATGTTCCTCCGGTTCTTCGGTAGCCACCGCAAGGCCGCGACGCTCTCGCAGCGCGACTGGGACCGCTTCATCCGAGCACGCCGCGCGGGCAGGGCGGGGCGGAGCGGCAAACCCGCCGCCGACCGGACCATCCAGCAGGATCTTAAGCTGTTGCTCGCGATCCTCAACTGGGCCGCGAAGTCGCGGGACGAGGACGGTCGCCTCCTGCTTGAGTCGAACCCGCTCCGGGGCCTCAAGACTCCGTCCGAGAAGAACCCGACCCGGGTGATGCTCACCCAGGCCGAGTACGAGGCATTGCTCCGGGTGGCCGGGAAAGTGGAATGGCGGTTCCGGGTGGCGCTCGTGCTCGCGCACGAGACGGGCCACCGAATCGGGGCAATCCGCCAGCTCCGCTGGTCTGACATCGACCTCGATTCCCGGACGATCCGGTGGCGTGGCGAGCACGAGAAGACTGGGTATGAGCACCGGACGCCGATCACCGCCATGGCGCAGGCCGTTCTGGTCGAGGCACGGAGGCACAACCCCGGCATCGGGGACGCGCCCGTGATGCCAGCGCCGAAGGACCCGTTCGTGTGCATGAGCCGCTCACTGGCGCGCGATTGGTGGAAGAGGGCCGAGAGGCGCGCAGGACTCGACCCCAAGCGGGGACGAGGGTGGCATTCACTCAGGCGGAAATTCGCCTCCGACCTCATGGACCTGCCGCTCAGGGTCCTATGCGACCTGGGCGGATGGAAGACCGCGCAGACGGTCCTCCAGTGCTACCAGAGGCCCGATGAGGAACGGCTCAGGAAGGCTCTCGAAGCGTACCGCGAGGTCGGCTCCGCGTCCAACTAGCTCTCCAATTGGAGAGCATAATTGGAGAGCATCGGACCCACGGGATCCCGTAAGTCCTTATGGGCCTGGGTGGACTTGAACCACCGACCTCACGCTTATCAGGCGTGCGCTCTAACC
>JAJEIY010000040.1 GCA_022828085.1 Acidobacteriota bacterium
GCACCGTTGCACTTTTTGTGCAGGCCGCTTTACAAAGCCATTTTTTCGATCCAGAATGGCCGAGTCGACAAGCTGCCAACGGCAGGATAGCCGTCAGCAACAATCCGGTCGAGACATCTTCGGGACCCATGGTCGCAAGACTCGCCAAGGCCGCCACCGCCGACTACTACATCCACTCTCAGGCATCCTTCCGGCCGCCCGGCGACTACTACCTGTCAGGCGAGGAACCTGATGGCGTCTGGTGGAATCCCTCGGCTCTCTTCGGGGGCAAGGACGGTAAGACCGAGAACGGAAGCACCCTCGACTCGGCGGACTTCTACAAACTCTACAACGGATATCATCCTGTCACCGGCGAGAAGCTCACACGCAACGCCGGAAGTCCGGACCGCTGTCCGGCCTACGATCTTACCTTCAACGCCGACAAGACCGTCTCCGCCCTCTGGGCAATGGCGCCCGACAAGCTTCGCGGCGAGATCGAACGGGCCCACAACGACGCGGTCCGCGCCGCGCTCGAAGACACCGTCCGGAAATTCTGCAGCTACACCCGAATTCGTGACAAGGACGGCGAGATCAAGGTTCTTCCCGCCGACATCATGGCCGCGATGTTTCAACATGGGGCGTCCCGCTCCAACGATCCCCACCTTCACACCCACTGCGTGATCCTCAATGTCGCCCGCGCCCATCACGATGGCAAATGGCGGGCGCTCCATGGAAACCCGCTCTTTTCCTGGCCCAAGGCGGCGGGCGCAGCATACCGGGCCGAGCTCGCCTGGCTCATGCGCACACGGCTCGGCATAGAGATGGAAACCCACGGCGACGAGCACGACCTCACCCGCGTCGTCGGATTGCCCGAGAACCTGATCGCACAGTGGTCAAAGCGCGCAGGCGAAATTCAGGATTTTGTCGCGCATAACGGGCTCAACACGACGGGCAACCGAGCCCTCGACGACGCCGTCCAACGCTTCACCCGCACCGCCAAGCAGCCGGGCATCGATCCGGATACCCGCCACGAGATGTGGCGGGACGAAGCCTCCGCACACCTCGAAAACGTGCAAACCTACTGCGAGGACCTCACCGGCCACGCGTTCGAGCCGAGCGAAGAGCAGCTACAAGAAATCCACGACAAGCTTGCCGCGCTCCCCGACCATCTCACCGAGAAGGAAGCTGTCTTCAAGTACACCCACGTCTTCGAAAAAACCTTCAACGCCACCGCCGGTCTCGTGTCCCGGGATACGCGCCACACGCTGTTCGACCTGGTTCTCGAAGACGAAGCGCTCCTCGAGCTGGACCGGCCAAGCGCGAAATACGACGCCGGCGAGCTTCTGCCCCATTCCCGCGCCTACACATCCGCCCGCAACCTCCAGCACGAGAAGAGGATCCAGGAGCTGGCTGAGCAACTCATGCCCGCGAAGAGCTTCGGCATTCCCGAAGAAGTCACCAACGCCAGGATCGAACAGCTGCAGGCGGAAGGCTATCCCACCTCCGACGAACAGACCGCCGCGATGCTGGCGGCCACCGCGCCGGGGCGCATTTCGATCATCGAAGGCGCGGCCGGAAGCGGAAAGACGACAACACTCCGGCCGGTCGCGGATCTCTACCGCGAGCACGGCTACACCGTGTTCGCCACCGCCGTCCCCTGGCGCGTCACGCTCGAGCTCGGGACCGACCTCGACGCCCCCAACCTCTGCGTCGACAAGCTGATCACAAGCATCGCCAATGGCAGACTCCGTCTCGATCCCAAGACCGTCATCTTCGTCGACGAGGCCGGCATGCTCTCGTCGATACAGGCCCTCAGGGTCCTGCAGATCGCGCACAGCACCGGCGCCAAGATCGTCTTCGCCGGCGATACCCAGCAGCAGCAACCCGTGGGCGCGGGACCGGGTCTTCGCCTCATCCGCGAGATCGCCGGCACCACCCGCGTCGACACGATCCGCCGCCAGCAACCCGACGCCGAGGACGTCCTCCTGGCCGTCCACGGCGAGAATCCCGTGACCGCCAGGCACCGCGGGATGTACTCGACCGACGAGGAAAAACAGGCGGTACTCGACGAGTTCGACGCTCTTCCGGACGACATCAAGCCCGCCATCCGCCCCTGGCAGGTCGCCGCCTCCGAGTACTTCCGCGACGGCAAGGCCGCCGCCGGCATCGCGGCCTACGACGACCGCGGGCGCTTCCACATCGAACGCGACCTCGACCGCACCCTCACCCGCCTGGTCGGGGACTGGGAACGCTTCCGGACCGAGCAACCGGAAAAGACCTCCGCCGTCATCGCCTATTCCAACGCCGAGGTCCGGGCGCTTTCCTTCCTGATGCGCGAGCATGCTCTCGCCGGCTCGGAAGGTCCCCGCTTCACCGTCCAGGCATGCCGCGGCCGCTCACCCAGGGCGAAGCCGGAACCGCTCGAGATCGCGGTCGGCGACGTGCTCCGGGCCGGGGCCCTCAACTGGCGCCACCAACTCTTCAACGGCACCTACATGACCGTCCTCGAACTCGAGGAGCGGCAACCCTCAAGAGAAACTCCCGACGAGCCGCGCCTGTGGATCCGCGCCCGAACCGACCGCGGTCGCATCGTCGAATTCCACCACGACGAGCTCCGCGACTATCACGGCAAGATCAGACTCGACCACGGCTACGCGATGACCATGACCAGCGCACAGGGGCTTACCGTCGACCGCGCCTTCGTCTTCGCCAACCAGAAGCCCTCCCGGGAGACCATCTACCCGGCATTCACCCGCCACCGCGAACGGCTCGACATCTATATCGACCGCAAGCCGGTCGAGCTCGACATCCGCCAGCAGCGCGACGAGGAAAGCGCGGGCGATCCCGTCACCGACAAGGAAGTCCGCGAATTTCTTGCCGGCAACTGGTCGCGCGAACGCCCCAAGGAAGCCGCCAAGGACTACATGAGCGCGGAGATGAAGGCGCGGCATTTCGGGACCGAAAAGACCGCCGCCCCCTCCGCCGACCGCTTCCGGGACACAACGCGAACGCGTTCCTACACCGATCCCCAGGGCCGCACCGCCGCGCAGTGGCTCGCCGCCAACGACAGCGGCGACGGCAAACTCAGCGACGTCGCGGCGCGCATCCGCTACAGCGAAATCCGCGTCAAGCACGGCCTCGCGGCGGAAACCCTCGGCCGCGCATGCAACAAGCTCACGGCCTCGCTCCAGCAGTGGGACCGGGATCGGGCCGACAGGGGGAACGCGGCGATCGCGATGGACCCGGCCTTCAAGAGGGACCTCGGTCAGAGCGCCGCCATCCTCCGCGCGATGACGCCCTTCATCCAGGACAACCCCCTCCATGCCCAGCTCCTGCGAGAACATGGCGGGATCGACGTATCCGACCTGAAGGCCTTCGCCGACTCCCACGCCCGGGCGATATCGATCCAGACGATGTCCCTGCCGGAACGCCGCGAAATCGATCCCGGATACAAGCGCGCCACCCCGCCCAGGGACCACGCCGCCGAGCTTCTCTCGGCGATCGAGCGCTCCATCGACGTGCTCGAACCCGCGCCGGAAATTTCCCAGACCCGCGACCGCTCCGTTGCCGAAGCAGAAAGCACGATCGACCGAGCCGACGATCTACAGCCCGAAATCGACGCGGCCATCGACATCGAGCAGGACATCGACTGGGAGCCCAACTACGACATGGATTGGGAACCGCTCGACGTTCCCGATTACGATCGCGCTCCGGAGCGGGAGATTCGGGGCGACCGCACCCTCGACGACGCGCTTCCCCCGCACTACGACGCCCCGGCCCACGTCACACCCGGTCCGGAGCTCGATGCCGGCGACGATTTCCGCTCCCAGGACCGAACCCGATCGGGTCCCGATATCGATCCCGGAATCCCGGCCGAACAACAGGCCCCGCAACGCGAGCACGCCACATCCCACGCCGAAGCCCGGGACGTGGCGCACACCCCAGCCCCGACATCTCCAACCACCAGCCAGCATGTCCGACCTTCGCCCGGCATCGACATCCCTTCCGGCCCCTCCTCCGCCGAACGGGTCGAGGACTTCCACCAGCGTCTCCAGCGTCACTGCCAGAACGCGGCCGACGCCAGCCTCCACCCCTTCGACCTATCGGGCTGGACCCCCCTCGAAGGGGAACTCCGGGCCCTCATCAAGCTTCCCGACCTTTCCCCGGACGACAGCCACTTCCTTTCCGAGCGGCTCAAGGACATCAACAGGGACCGCATGGCCCGAGAACAGGCGGAGACCGAATTCAACTTTCACGTCGCGCGCCGCGAAGAGTTCGATGCGAACAATTTCGGCCGCGACATGCCCCCCGAACAGAGGCGCGAAGCCCTGGACATGCTCAGACAGGAAGGGCTGGCGCTGGCCGACAATCCAGCCCTCTCCGACGACTCCCGGATGCACCTGCTCGCGACCTGCGACCAGGCCAGGTATCTCGAGGTCCGGCAGGCCCGCAAAGCCGCCGAAGCGGAACGCATCGAAGCGGAGCTCGCCGCTCAGCAGGATCCGCACGCTCTCTACGCCGACCACCTTGAACGCCGCGAAGAACACCGTCACGCCATTCTCGATCCATCCTCCCCGGCACGCTTCGGCGACGCCACTTCACAGGAGCTTCGACGCGAAGCGCAGGCTCTTATGGAACTCCCCAACCTTCCGGAGAGCGTACGGCTCGACCTCCTCCGCATGTACGAACCCGAGCGTTATCTCGCCGAAACCTTCCAGGACATCCGTGGCCCAGACCATGGGCGGGAAGCCTCCGCGCAATCCGCATCGGCCGCGCAGACGGAGCGTTACCACAGCTTCGCGGACGACCTCTCCAGGCATGTCGACCGGGCGAAGGAACTCCAGCGTCATCCCTACGAAACGCCGGGCTGGCCCGAGCTTGCCGAGCGCTGCGAGCAGTTGCTGAAATCCGGCTCCCTCACCGCCGATCAGAAG
>JAJEIY010000067.1 GCA_022828085.1 Acidobacteriota bacterium
GGGCGGCTTGGCCGCTTTCGGGGGGGGGGGGTGGGGGCCTTGTGGTGGGGGGGGGGTTGTGCGGTGGGGGGCGGGGCGCCCCGCGCGTGCCGGTCGGAGACCGGCGTTCCAAGCCGTACAAGGAAGAACCCCGGGGCCGGATGGCCCCGGGGTTCCGGTTCGTGTCCGAAGGATCAGATCAGAGACGAACTCCTACTTGGCGGTGCACTGGGCGAAGGCGCCGATGTAGCCGGCGGCGCGAGCCCCGGCCGCACCCTCGTTCTGCACGAAGGCGGCCGTGAAGCCGGCGCCCTGCGTTACGCCGTGATCGTCCGCCCGGTAACGGCCCAACTCACCGTCGGCGTCCCATTCGCAACTGATCGTGACCATGCGCGTGGCCTCACAGCCGAAGAGGCCGTCCGCGAAGAGGACCTCGTAGTCCTCGGACCACATGGCGTCACATCCGTCCCCGCCGTCGTCGTCAGTGCAGGCCCTGGCGTCGTCAGCAGAGTCGTAGTTGTCCGCCTTGCCGTCCGGCTCGTCGGCGTCCGTGGCAGTGTCCGTGTCCTGATCGTCGAAGTCCGTCTTGCCGAAGTCACCCATGACAGGATCATGGTCCCTGTCCACAAGCGACTTCCAGATGACCGTAATGTTGGCGGTCTTGTTGTCGTCGGTGGCCGTGGTCTCCGCCAGATCGTAGAGGTCGTTCGGGCCGCGCATCCCGGGTGTGGTGTCGGAACTCGACGTCCGGATCTTCCCGTCCAGGTCATCGTCGAACCAGACCGTCTTGAAGCGATCCATCGAGGCGCGGACGACGCCAACTCTCCACATCTCGACCTTCCCCTCATTGGGATCGCCGCTCGTGGCCTGGACGACAACCTGAACACTGCCCTTGTCGCCCGAATCGGTGTTGTCGCCGTCGTTGTTCATGTCGTGGCCCCAGCCGCCGGCGAGAGCCTGATCCACCTCGTCCGCGAACAGGTCGCAGACGCTCGCTTCCATCGCGTCGGTGGCCATGAAGCTCATGGAGTCGCAGGTGAGATCCTCGCCCTCGGCGTCCACAAAGGGGTTGTCCTCCCACTCCACCTCGCCCCACATGACGGCGGAGTCCTTGGCCGCGACCTCGATGCTGTAGCCGTCGAGGTAGTTGGCGCCGTTGGCGACGACGCGGAAACAGTTGGCCGGCCGGTGGTTCTGGCCGATCGTCTCGCCGTACTCGGATGCCCCGTAGCAGGCGCTCGGGTTGGCGGTGTCGGTTCTCGGGTCCGTTCCATCTGACGCTACGTTGTCGTTCAAACGGATCTGGATACCGGCGCCATAGCCCTGGTTGTCGTTCCAGGTCGAAGCGGTCGCCGTGGCCTTGTCCAACTTGAGCGCCTTGCCGGAACCCTTGGAGGCATCCGGCCCCGAGACATCGTAGTTCGTCCCGTCCTCGACGCCGGAGAATTTGTGCTTCACGGTCATCGCGGCGGTGGAATCGGTCACCCAGCCGGCGTCAATTCCGTCGGTCGCCAGAGGGTCCGCCGCGGTGTCTCCGTCGAGATCGAAGACATCGTTGTCGACGAGACCCACGTTCAGCATGGCGTCCGGCATCCAGCCCGCGCACACCGGAGAGTCGGCGATCGAGATGGGCGGCGGCATGGGGCCGTCGGCGCACGCGAACGGTCCGCAGGTCACGAGCGACGCCTCCCCGATCGGCAGCGGAACCTGGTTGGCCCCGATCTCCACCGGCTGGACCGCGAAGGTCGCGCCGGACGTGACGACCATGCTCTGGAGAGCGCTCCAGGAGACGTACTTGAACGGCATGTTCTCGCCGGGAACCAGCCCGATGGGGCTCGAGCCCGGCATGAAGGTCGCGGAGATGATGGCCGGCATGTTGACTCCGACCTCCATGTCCTGATTCACCATCGCCATGGCGGTCATCTCGTCGTCGTCTTCATCCGGGACCATCGGGAACTCGCCGTCCGGGATGTCGAAACGCACTTCGAACGGAGTGGGCGCCGGTTCGGGCTCAGGCTCGGGTTCCGGTTCCGGCTCGGGCTCCGGCTCCGGAGCTGGCGGCGGCGGTGGCGGCGGAGCCGGTGCGGGCGTGGTCGTCGTCTCGTCGTCGCCACAACCCGTGAGCACGAGACCGGCACCCAGGAACATGGCAAGAAGGAGAAAATTTCTGCAAAACGAGTGACGTAGCATGACTTACGGGAGGTACAGCCTGTTTCAACTGTAAGTGACTTATTTTTCATTGACTTATACGTTGATCTATGCGAAAACGCACCGCCCCGTCCCGATGCATTCCGGCTTCACACCCTGTTTACTCACGTTTGACTCGCGCTTCTTCCGTCCTCTTCCGTGTTGCCGGGTGTTGACGCGCGCGGCGTTCCAGATCCCCGTCTGACCCCGTTCCGAGACCCATGCCAGGCACTTCCGGCAAACGCACCGCGAAGGTCAAGGTGGGCCTGACCCGGCGGGCGATCGAGGCCCTGAGGCCGCAGCGACAGGCCTGGATCGCCTGGGACACGCAGGTCACCGGGTTCGGCGTGCGGGTCCAGCCCACCGGGACCAAGTCCTACATCATCAACTACCGCCCCCGAGGCGGCGGGCGCGCCGCTCCCAACCGGCGCATCGCCATCGGCCGGGTTGACTCGATGGCGCCGGACACCGCGCGGCGCCGGGCGCGGGAGTTGCTGGACCAGGTCGCCCGGGGGGCGGATCCGGTGGAGTCGCCGACCACCACGTTCCGCCGCCCGACGCTCGAGGAGGCCTTCGCCGAGTACCTGACGATCAACCCGGACCGCAAGGAGCAGACGGAGAGGTTCTACCGCGCCCTGATGCGCAACTGCTTCGCGGACTGGCTGACGCGGCCGCTCGACACGATCGCGCGCCGCGAGGTGGAGGCGCGCTTCCACCTGGTCTCGAGGCGTCGCGGCCGGACCGTCGGGAACCACGCGATCTCCCTGTTGCGCTCGGTGTACCGCCGGCCGTGCGTGGACTTCGAGGGCCTGCGCAACCCCGTCGAGCTGTGGCTCGCCGCGGGGGGGCGCTACCACCGCGTCGTGCGGCGGCGCATCGCCGCGCCGTCCGAGGTGCTGCCACGGTGGCGCCGGGGAATCGAAGCGGAGGTCATCGTGCCGGCGACCCGCGACATCTTCTGGTGCGGGGTCTACACGGGCCTGCGCGTCGGGGAGGTGTTCGGCCTGAGCTGGGAACGGGTGAGCCTCTCGCGGCGCCTCCTGCGCATCGAAGAGACCAAGACCGGGAAACCGCTGCTCCTGCCGGTCACCCGGCAGCTCGCCGCCGTCCTCGAGCGGCGGCGGGCCGACTGTCTGGGCGAGCGGGCGGCGGCGGACCCGGCGGGCGTCCGGCCGGGCGGCTGGGTGTTCCCCTCACCGACCAGCGCCTCCGGCCACGTGGAAGAGCTCTACCACCTGTACGGACGGATTTCCCGGGCGGCGGGAACGAAGTTCTGGTTCCACGGGCTCCGGAACGCCTTCATTAGCGTCGCCGAGCGCGAGCTCATGCTGCCGCGCTCGCTCACGAAGCGGCTGGTGAACCACGCCCGGCACACCGACGTGACCGAGGACTACGCCGCGGACTGGACCATCCGGCAGCTCCGCGAACCGGCGCAGCGCATCGCC
>JAJEIY010000057.1 GCA_022828085.1 Acidobacteriota bacterium
GTCAAACCGGAACTCGCCGTGGCGCGCCGGAGGCGCGCGAGGGAGTTTCGGTTTCCGGCGCGAAGCGCCGGGTGGTCCCCAGCCGGGGCCGGACCCTGGAGGGGGTTGATGGACGGAGCGTGGTTCGGACTTATGGCCCCGGTTTGGGATCCCGAGACCGGCACGGGGACCGGGGCGGCGAATTGCCCTGCAGGTGAAGTTGAGGCGCTGAACGAGCGAAAAAGAATGGCGGCGAACCTTGGGTTCGCCGCCGGCGTGACCGGGGGGAAAGTGTGAAAGGGGGGCCGCCGCCCCCCTTTCACCAGAAGAAGTCGTCAAACCGGAACTCGCCGTGGCGCGCCGGAGGCGCGCGAGGGAGTTTCGGTTTCCGGCGCGAAGCGCCGGGTGGCCCCCAGCCGGGGCCGGACCCTGGAGGGGGTTGATGGACGGAGCGTGGTTCGGACTTATGGCCCCGGTTGGGGGCCACTCGTCGACGACGTCGGCAGGGTGATGACGAATTCCGCGCCGTTCCCGACTTCCGAGTTCACCGCCAGGGTGCCGCCGTGGCCCCGGATGATGTCGTGGCACAGGGAAAGGCCGAGGCCGGTGCCCTTGTCCGTGTCCTTCGTGGTGAAGAAGGGCTCGAAGATCTTCTTCAGGTGTTCCTCGGGAATGCCCGGTCCGTTGTCCTTGATCCGCACCTCGATCTCGCCGTTCTCCTTGCGGCTCGTGACCTCGAGTTCCGGCTGGTAGTTGGGGTCCGAGTCCTCGGCGAGCTGCTTTTCGAAGGTGGCCTGGCAGGCGTTCGTGACGATGTTCAGGAACACCCGGCTGAGGTCCTGCGGCACCGCCTCGATGGCGCCCACGTCGTCCCCGAAGTCCTTCTGGATCGTCATCTGGAAGCGGCTGTCCACCGCGCGCATGGAATGGAAGGCGAGGGCGATGTACTCCTCCAGCATGGCGTTGATCTCGGTGGGACGCATTTCGCCGCCTTCCTTGCGCGCGTGTTCCAGCATGCCGTAGACGATGGAACTGGCCCGTTTGCCGTGGTGAACGATCCGTTCGAGGTTCCCTGACAGGTCGCCGCTGATGTCCTCGATCTCGGCGATGGACTCCTCGGGCACGTTCTCCTTGACGGTCTCCAGTTCCTCCTTCAGGTCCTCGAGCAACTCGCTCGAGACATCGGCGAAGTTGTTGACGAAGTTCAGCGGGTTCTTGATCTCGTGCGCGATGCCGGCGGTCAATTGACCGAGCGAGGCCAGCTTCTCCTGCATGACCATCTGGTCCTGCGCCTTTTCCAGGTCCTCGAGGGTCTTGGCCAGCTCCTCGTTCTGGGCTTCGACGCGGGTCGCGAGTTCCTCGACCAGGTTGAGGCGCTGCACCTCGAGGGCGTGCTTCCGGAAGACTTCGAGCGCCTGCGCCATCTCGCCAACCTCGTCCTGACCCCGGACTTCGATGCGCGTCTCGAGGTCACCGCCAGCCATCCGGCGCATGGCCCGTGACAACGCGGTGAGCCGGGCGATCAGGAAACGCCCGACGAAGAGCCAGAGGATCAGCGCGGCGCTGCTGATCCCGAGGACGTTCAGGGCCACCAGCAGCGAACGTCCAAGGTTCAGGGCCGCCTCCGACTCGTCGGTGGCGGCCAGCGCCTCCTGCTCCAGGCCGACCGTGAGGGTGCCCACGGCGACCTCGAGCGAGTCGGTGATGGACTCGTTGCGGGCGAGATAGCCGAGCTGGTTCCGGAGTTCGGCGAGGTATTCGCGCCGCACCGGGAACGCGCCGTCCTCGGCCAGACCCAGGTCGTAGATTGCGTCGAGGGTCTGCCGCAACTGCCGGGGCGCCCGGTCGCCGATCGTGTCGAGCGCCCGGAAGGTGCCGGCGGTGGCCGCCCGGAACCTCTCCTCCAGCGTTTCGACCAGTTCCAGGTCGTCCTGCACCACGACGTCGGCGATCAGGCTGCCCGCCAGGTTCCCGCGCGCGTCCACGGCGCTCAGCGCCTGCTGGTACATGACCTCCACCTCCGCGCCGCGCACCTCCAGCGGCGCCGGATCGTCGCCGAGTTCCCGGAGACCGGTCGCCATGTAGAAGACCTGGTCATCCAGCAGGGGAACGATGAGCTCGTTGAGCTCGCGGCTCCGGACGACGGTCGCTTCCTGGAGCTGGCCCAGCCGCTCCTGCAGGACGACGCCGCTCTCGACCGAGACCTGGATGTCCCGCAGGTTGCCGGCGAGCGCCTCGGAGAACTCGCGGAGTCCCGCGGTCCGTTCGCCGGCCCCCAGTTCGGAGGACAGCTCGATGATGCGCGCGGCGGCCTCCAGCAGGTCGAGGCCGGGCGCAGCCTCGTCCGCCGAGGCCTCCGGCTCCGGGTCGGCCGCGAGTTGCCGGTTGCGGGCCTCCGCCACCAGGCGGGGCGCGGCGGCGGCGAGGGTGGTGGCGAGCTGTCCGATCTGGACGGCGTTGGTCAGCGCCGGGACGTGCTCCGTGTTGATCTCGCGCTGGATCCGGCCGACCTGGAAGAAGGCGACGAGCGCGATGATGCTGGCGATGAGGGTGAAGACGATGGCCGCGCCGAGGCCGGCGGCGACCTGTACGCGCAGGCTCCGGCGGAGCGCGAACTTCCGCCGGAACCAGCCGCCCTTCTCGGTGGCGGTGGGTTCGGGCGTGGGCGCCGGCTCGTCTGGCGGCCCGCCATCGGTTCCTTCGGGCCCGGCGCCGCCATCGTCGGCGGAGAGGGGCGTCTTCCCCGACAGCGCTTCGCGGAGCGCGCCGACGATCGAGAGTCCGCCCGCCCCTTCCGGTTCTTCCTCCGGCTCCGGCGGCGACTCTCCGGCGGCGGGACTCGCCTCGGGGTCCGGAGCGCCGTCCTGCCGGTCTTCGGGTTCCTTGTCGGCCATCCCGTTACCTCAGCGAGGTGAGGGGCCTCAACGTGCCGTTCGCTTCGATTCGGGTCAGGAAGACACGGTCCGAGCCCTGGGTGTCACCGGGTCCGTAAGTGAGCGAGAAGCCACCGAAGTCCAGGTTCCGGACGGTGGCGAGCGTCTCGAGAAAACCGGCCCGGGTGAGTGCCGGACCCGATCGTTCGAGAACCTCGCCCGCCAGCCGGCCCGCGATGTACCCCTCGAGGGAGACGAAGCTGGGCGGGGCTCCCCGCTCCTGCCGCCGGAGCGCGTCGCGGTAGTTCCGCACCACCCGGAGCGAGTTGTCTTCGGGGAAGGGAACCACCTGGGTGATCAGCACCCCTTCTCCGGCCGATCCGAGATCGGCGGCGAGCGCTTCGCTCCCCACGAAGGAGATGTTCATCAGGATGGGGTTGAAATCGATGCGCCGGGCCCAGCGCACGAACTCCGCCACGGGGCGGTAGGCGCCGATGATGATCACCGCTTCGGGATCGGCGCGGCGCAGTTCGAGCACGGCGACCTTGATGGCCGTCGTGTTCCGCTGGTACGCGGCCAGCCCGCTCAGTTCCCGCCGCCGGCTGGCGAGCGCCATCCGCACGCCCGTCAGCCCCGCGTTCCCGTAGGAGTCGTCCTGATAGAGGACGGCGATCCGGGAAATGCCGAGATCCTCGATGAGCCGTTCGACCATCTCGTCGGTTTCCTGGAAATAGGAAGCGCGGATGTTGACCGCGGTGGGCGCCTCGTCCGGTTCCCGGAGGAACTCCGCGCCCGTGAACGGGCCGATGTACGGCGCGCCGGCCTGGGCCACCACCGGTTCGGCCGCCCGCGAGGTCGGGGTCCCGACCGGGCCGATCAGGGCGAAGACGTTCTCCTCCTGCAGCAGCCGGCGGGTGTTCGCCAGCGCCGCCTCGGGCTCGTAACCGTCGTCGAGCGAAACCAGTTCCAGCGAGCGGCCGTGAACGCCTCCGCGCCGGTTGATCTCGGCGAACGCGGCCTCGATGCCGAGCCGCATGCCCTGTCCGAGGGCGGCGGCCGGGCCGCTCAGCGCCGCCGACTGTCCGAAGAGGACGCGGTCCGGGCTGACTCCGGGGGTCGGCTCCCCGTCCTGGGCGATCGCGGGAGCCAGGCTTCCCGAGATCAGGGCGGCGGCCAGGCAGGGAATGGAGATCCAGCCGGCCCGCGACCGGCGGTCCGCCACCGGCGACG
Organism: Acidobacteriota bacterium; assembly: GCA_022828085.1. Classification (GTDB taxonomy): domain Bacteria; phylum Acidobacteriota; class Vicinamibacteria; order Marinacidobacterales; family Marinacidobacteraceae; genus Marinacidobacterium. The sequence goes on from JAJEIY010000057.1 coordinate 4,083, forward strand.
GTCCCTCCCCCCCAGGCATAGGCCCTAGCAGCCGGTGGACAAAGTCACGCGGCATTCCCGAGCTACGAAGCATGCGGGCCGGCTGTCGCCGTCCCCCATGCTTCGTGCTCAAGGGGTCTCCGCGGGGCTCTCGCCCCGCTCCGGAAGCAAACGGGACGATGCATCCCGGCTGAGCCGGGCCGCTACGCGGCCCTCATCGTTGCGTTCCGGTCGGAATACACCCGGTATTCCTCCCTCACGCGCCTTGTCAGCCGGGCGCCTCGCCGTTCTCGGTGCTCCCGTTACTTTGTCCACAGGCTGCTAGCTTCCGCGATAGGCGAGCGTCAGGCAGGTGATGTCGTCGGACTGATGTTCACCGCCCGAGAAGACGCGGACTGCCTCGATGACGGCCCGGTTGATCTCCTCGGGGGACCGGTCGGCGACGCCCTCCAGAATCTCTTCGAGGCGATAGTTTTCAAACAGCTCCTTGTCGGGAGCCTCGGCCTCGGGCACGCCGTCCGTGTAGAGGAACACCCGGTCTCCCGACTTGAGCTGCACCTTGTCCTCGGTGTAGGGGAAGTCGGGCATGACCCCGAGCGCGATCCCCTGCGTCAGCGGAAGTTCCTGCGGTTTCTCGCCGGTACGGACCAGGTACGGGGCGCAGTGGCCAGCGTTCGCATACGTGAACGTGCCCTGCTCGGTGTCGAGTATCCCGAACAGCAGGGTCACGAACATGGCCCGCTCGTTCTCTTCCCCGAGCAGGTTGTTGACCTGGGTCAGCGCTTCGCCGGGGGAGAGCGCGCTCACCGCGTTGCCCTTGACGAGGGTTCGGCTGACCATCATGAAGAGCGCGGCCGGTACGCCCTTGCCCGAAACGTCCGCCATCACCACCCCGAGCCTTTGTCCGGGGAGGTGGAACACATCGTAGAAATCCCCGCCCACATCCTGCGCCGGAGTCATGATCGCGTGCGTGTCGGCGTTCGCGGTGGAAGGGAACCGCTGCGGCAGGATGGACATCTGCATGTCGCGGGCGACGCGCAGTTCCTGATGGAGCGCCAGCAGTTGGGCCCGATGCTTGAGCGCCTCGCGCATCATGGCGAGGTGGGTCATCGTCTTCTCGATGGTGAGTTCGAGATCCTTGAAGTCGATGGGCTTGGTGACGAAGTCGAAGGCGCCGCGGTTCATGGCGGTCCGGATGTTCGCCATGTCGCCGTACGCGGAGACGACCACCGCGCGGCACTTCGGGCGAATGGTCCGCAACTCGTTCAGCAGGGTCAGACCGTCCATCCGGGGCATGTTGATGTCGGTCATGATGAGCTCGATTTCCGGATGGCCTTCGAGGGCTTCGAGCGCCTGGACGCCGTCGTGCGCGAACACGAAACGCATCTCGTCCTTGCGGATCCGGCGGCGGAACCTCTGGCGGATCAGCGTCTCGAGGTCTGGTTCGTCGTCGACCACGAGGATCGTGCAGGGCTCAATCATGGACTTGAAATTATCTCACGTCGGGGCCACTCCTCTTCGTGGCCGGGCTCGGGCGACGGTTGAAGGCCCGAGCGGGTTCCGTTACGTTCAGGTCTTCCTGACGGAAAAGGGACCTCAATGAAGAACAAGACAGTATCGCGTCGTCGTTTCCTCGGAGCCTCGGCGGCCGCCGTCGGCGCTGCCGCTCTCCCCGGCGGAATGCTGGCCGCGGCGGCGGCCGGCCAGCGGCCGGTGCCGCCCCTGCCGCTTGGAGACCTCGCGCCCCCGGCGAGCCCCGGCGAGGACTTCTGGTGGAAAGTGCGCTCGCAGTTCAACGTCGTCGACGGGATGGCGTTCATGAACAACGGCACCCTGGGTCCCACCCCGCGGGTCGTGGCCGACGAGGAAGCGCGGATCTACGCCGAGATCGCCGCCGATCCGACGAACGGTTACCGGCGGGCGGAACTTCACGAGAAGCGGGAAACGCTCGCCTCGTTCATCGGCGCCGAGCCCGACGAGGTCAGCTACACCCGCAGCACCACCGAGGGCATGAACATCTTCGGGCGGGGTCTCGACTGGCGTGAAGGGGACGAAGTGCTCATGTGCACCCACGAGCACAACGGCGGCATCGAGCCCTACATCCACTCCCGGGAACGCTACGGCGCGGTCATCAAGTGGGTGGACATCCCGTCACCGCCCGAAAGCGCCGACCAGATCCTCTCGATCTACGAAGCGGCGATCGGCCCCCGGACGCGGGCCATCATGGTGAGCCACATCACCTACGTGACCGGCCTCCTGATGCCGGTGAAGGAACTCACCGAACTCTGCAACCGGAAGAACCTGCTGCTCTCGGTGGACGGCGCGCATCCGCTCGGGATGATCGCCCTCGACATGAAGGACCTGGGCTGCCACCACTACGCGGGGGCCGGCCAGAAGTGGCTCATGGCGGGGACCGGCACCGGTGTCTCCTTCATTCGACGCGACACCATGGGCGACATCTGGCCCCTCATCGGCGCCGGCACCTACCGGGAGGACGGTGAGCGCCGTTTCCGCGAGGACTCCCGGAAGTACGAGAACACCGGCCAGCGCCACGTGCCGAGTCAGTACGCGCTGGTGAAGTCGGTCGAGTTCCAGAACGTCATCGGAAAGGATCTCATCGAAAGGCGGGTGCGCATGCTCTCGGGGCGCCTCCGGGAAGGCCTCCGCGAGATCCCCGGAGTCAAACTCTGGACCTCCATGAGCGACGACCTCGCCGCCGGCCTCACGCTGTTCTCGGTCCACGACCTGCCGATGGAGAACGTGCAGCAGGCGATCCTCAACCGCGACCGGGTGTTCATCCGCACGATGAGCACCGGGAACCTCAACGCGGTGCGGGCGTCCACCCACCTCTACAACATGCCGCACGAGGTGGACCGCCTCATCGCGAGCGTCCGCCACATCGCCGCCAACCCGACCGACTACATGTAGCGCGCCGGCCTGGAACGCCGGTCTCCGACCGGCACGCGCTGGCCCCAGGCCAGCGCACGTCGCAACGCTCTTGGCTCTTACGACGTGTACGGCTTGGAACGCCGGTCTCCGACCGGCACGCGGGCCGAAGGCCCGCAGGCGGTTCCACACGAATCCGCGTCGAGCCCGCCGGCAGGGGAGGGCCAGGGAGCGCCGGTGTTCAGACCGGCATCGCTGCACGCGGCGCAGCGAAACCAGACCGGCACTTCGTGCCTCCGAATGGGAACTCGCCCGATCCGGCGTTTGCGTCCATACCAACGCCGCAATCAGGAACCTCGGGCGAGTTCCCATTCGCGCTGTCTTTTTTGTGAACGGGGGGCCAGCCCCCCTTTCACACTTTCCCCCCGAATGGCGCGCCGGCTTGGAACGCCGGTCTCCGACCGGCACGCGCGGTGCTCCGCACCGCGCACGTCGCAACGCTACCCGGAAAAGGCGGTTTCCGCCTCGGCACGGCTCTCAGGAGCCGAGGTGGCGCGCCGGCTTGGAACGCCGGTCTCCGACCGGCACGCGCGGTGCTCGGCACCGTGCACGTCGCGACCCTACCCGGAAAAGGCGGTTTCCGCCTCGGCACGGCTCTCAGGAGCCGAGGTGGCGCGCCGGCTTGGAACGCCGGTCTCCGACCGGCACGCGGGCCGAAGGCCCGCCGGCGGTTCCACACGAATCCGCGTCGAGCCCGCCGGCAGGGGAGGGCCAGGGAGCGCCGGTGTTCAGACCGGCATCGCTGCACGCAGCGCAGCGAAACCAGACCGGCACGCGCGGTGCTCCGCACAGCGCACGTCGTAACCCCATCCAGCCTCACGGCATTCCTGGTTGCCGAGGCCGCCCAACACCGGGCTATTCCGCGACCGCCTCCCGAAACCCCGGCGCGCTCAGGTCCGGGTCCTCCACGGGCAGTTCCGGGATCTCGCCCCGCCAGCCGGCGACCGCCCGCTCGATGGTGTCCCGGCGCGCCTGACTCAGGGCGCCCTGCGGCGAAGGAGTCCGTCCCTCGAAATAGGCGAGCGCGGCCACCGCGGCCCCGACCGGCGCCTGAGCGCCGTAGATCCGGACCATGGCGCCCACCGCCTCGGCGAGCGTCGTCCCGCTCTCGAGGAGCGCGGCCACATCGGCGACGTCGTTCTCTTCGTGGCGCTGGTACGCCATCGCCAGCTTGAACCCGGCGAGGTCCAGCCGGGACGCCACCCGGGGCCCGGTGGCCGCGGCGCACGGCAGGTCCAGTCGGGGAACCCGGATTCGCCCGAAGAACGACAGGCGCACGGCGGCGCCGGCGGGTCCGGCGTCAAGCGTCAGCGTGTCCCCGGTGTCCTGCAACACCTCGATGGGGCCACCCGCGAACTCCGCCGCCAGCGAGCGTTTCGCCGCCTCCGGCAACGCCTCCGAGGAAAAGAAACCGAAGTTCTCGGAGTCCCGGTAGCCGGTTTGCAGTGCGACCGCGGTGCCCCCGTAGAGCACGAAACCGGACCGCAGAAACGAAAGGCGCGGGAAGAGCGCTCGCTGGGCCGGCGGGAGACGGCTCAGCCGAAGAGTTGGAGGCACGTCCGGTAGTCCACCGGTCCTCCCGGACGGCGAGGGGGCCACTGCGCGGGCGCCGGCTCCGGGTAGTCGTCCGGCAGGGCCTGCGCCGCCTTCATCTCACTGATGACGGTGGGCGCGGGCCGGCGGGGCGGTTCCCCGTGGAGGCGCAGATGCCAGTACTTCCACAGCAGCGGGCTGATGGCGCCCGGGTGCGCGTGGTGCAGCGCGATCCGGAATGCCCTCTCGCCGAACAGCGCCAGCGCCTCGAACGACGCCGGTTCCGGCCCGCGTCCCATGAGGTGGCCCAGCATGGAGATCCCGTCCCGGGCGAGCGCCCGCCGGTCGGCGGCTCGGCACCGGTGGGTGCTTCGGACTTCGAGGCGCTCGAGCGCCTCCCGGCGTTCCGGCGGGCAGCGGGCCTCGAGGTCGAGACGCGGCCGGTCAGCGGGCGATGGACATCGCTCCGCCGGACGGGCGTAGCGGTCGGTCACAGGCTGTTCAACCTCCCACCGGGGGCTTCCTCAGGTGGAAGTCGGTGACCTGCTGGTACGCGTGCGCCAGCGTCAGGATCTCGGTGTCTCCGTAGAGCTTCCCGGTCATGCGCAGGCTGGTCGGGGACCCCTCGTGGTAGCCGTTCGGCATACACACCTCGGGATGTCCGGTCAGGTTCGTGAGGCCCAGGTTCGACCCGATGAAGAGGTCCAGGTCCCCGAGCGCCTCGTCGAACTCCCGCATGATCCGGGTCCGCACCCGCATCGCCTGGATGTACTCCACCGCGGGGACGAAGCGCTGGGTGCGGAAGGTGTCCGGCCAGCGGCTTTCCTCCGGGGGCTCCTTCATGGCGAGGTCGGCGCCGCTCCGGGAAAGGGCGTCGTGGGCGGCGGCGGACTCGGTGGACAGGACGAAGGAGAGGTCGTTCCAGTCGAGCTCCGGGAGGTCGAACGGGGTGATGGTGATTCCCGCCCCGCGGAGCGCCTCGATCGCCGCCCGGGTGTTCTCCTGCGCCGTGCGGCGGGCCGCCACCTGATCCGGATTCTCCGGGTCGTCCTCGATCTCGTCCTCGACCGCCGCCCGGTCGTACCCCACCCGCAGCGCCGTGGGATCCGCGGACGCGTCCCAGGCGAACGGCGGGTCCTGGACCGCCCGGTCGAGGTCGTCGGCGCCCCGGATGGCCTCGAACACCAGCGCACAGTCCTCCGCGCTCCGGCACATGGGACCGATCTTGTCCATGGTCCAGGAGAGCGCCATGGCGCCCGCCCGGCTGACCCGGCCGAAGGTCGGCCGGTGCCCGGTGATGCCGTTGCGGGTGGACGGCGAGATGATCGAACCGCGCGTCTCCGTGCCGATCGAGAAACCCACCAGGCCGGCGGCGGTCGCCGATCCAGGTCCGGCGGAGGAGCCGCTGGACCCCTGTTCGGTGTTCCAGGGATTCCGGGTCCGGCCGCCGAACCAGCGGTCTCCCGACGCCAGCGCGCCCATTGTCAGCTTGGCGACGAGTACCGCGCCGGCTTCCGTGAGCTTCGTGTAGACGGTGGAGTCCTCGTCGATCACCTGGTCGCGGTAGGGGGAGGCCCCCCAGGTGGTCTTCGTCCCCTTGACCGCGAGCAGGTCCTTCGCTCCCCAGGGGATTCCGTGGAGCGGTCCGCGGTAGTTGCCGGCGGCGATCTCCGCGTCGGCGCGGGCCGCCTGCTCCCGGGCGAGGTCCTCGGTCAGCGTCACCACGCACAGCAGCACCGGGTCGAACTCCCGGAGCCGCGCCAGGTAGAGCTCGGTGAGCTCCGTCGAGGTGACCTGGCGGGATTCCACGAGCCGCGCGAGGTGGGTCACCGGAAGGAAGGCGAGGTCGGTGTCGGACTCGGGGCGGGAGACGTCCGGCCGGGACGGCTGCATGCCGCCGGCCGTTTCCGGCATCGGCTTTCCCGGGGGCAGCGGATGGAACACGAACGACGGCGGCTGGTGGTTGTGGATCTCCGGATCCCGGATGCCGTCGTACGCCTCCAGCGGGTTGCGCTCGCCGTTCAGCCGTTCGGCCACCAGCGCGAGTTCGTCGTCGGAGAAATCCAGCCCGGCGAGCTGCTGGGCGGTGCGCAACATGCCGATCGAGACGGCGTCCGCATCCCCGGCGCAGGCGGTGAGCGCGCCGGGGAGCAGGGTGGAGCCGAGCCCCAGTCCGGACAGTCCGGCGACGAAGCGGCGCCGGTTCCAGTCGAGCCGCTCGGGTCCCGGCGGCGGTGCGAAAGTGGGAGGAGAGGGTCGGTCGGCCATGGGGCGATTGTGCTCGCTTAGGCTTTCCGCCGCCAGCGCCCCAAGGAAGTCCCATGAGCATTCCCGAAACTCTTCGCGTTCATCTGGCCACCGACCCGAGCGAGTCCGGCTACTACCGGCTGGACCGGGAGCGCTTCGAGAACGCGGGAAAGGCCTTTCCGGATGCCTTCCGCCGGCTCCGTCCCAGCTATTCGGATGACGAGGCCGGCTTCGTCCGGGGGGTTCGCGATGCCGACGTGCTCATCGGCTGGAAGTTCCCGCGGCCGGGCCTCGCGGAGCGCGCCCCGAAACTTCGCTGGGTGCAGCTCATCGGCGCCGGCGTGGATCACCTCTATCCACTGGACTGGCTCCCGGCCGGCGTGAGCCTCATCACCGCGAGCGGTGTCCACACGAAGAAGTCCTTCGAATACGTCCTGATGGGCCTCATTGCCCTCCATACGCGGCTGCCCCGGCTCGCCGGGCACCAGCGGGCGCGGACGTGGAAGAAGATCCAGACCGGGACGCTGCCCGGGAAGACGGCGCTGGTCATCGGGCTGGGCGCCGTGGGGACGGGCGCGGCGGAAGCCGCGCGCACGCTCGGCATGCGGGTCCTCGGAGTCCGCCGCACGGCCCGGCCGCATCGGCTCGTGGACGAACTGTTCCGGCCCGGGGAGCTGCCGGTGGCCCTGCCGCGGGCCGACTATGTAGTGCTCGCCGCGCCGCTGACGTCCGACACGAAGGAGATCCTCGGCGAACGGGAACTGGCGCTGCTGCCCGACGGAGCGGGGATCGTGAACCTGGGCCGGGGCCGGCTGATCGACCAGGCGGCGCTGGAGGCGGGTCTCCGGAGCGGGCGGCTCGGGGGCGCCTTCCTCGACGTGGTGTGGCCGGAGCCGCATCCTCCGGAGAGCACGCTCTGGGACGCTCCCAACCTCTTCATCACGCCGCACGTGGGGGCGGACGACATCGAGAACTACATCCCGGTGGTGTTCTCGATCGCCCTCGACAACATGGCCCGCTTCTTCGCGGGACGGCGTCTGCGGAACGTGGTGAACCGGCGCCGGGGCTACTGATCCGCCTGCGCCTCGTCCACCACTCCGTTCCGCAGCAGCCCGACGCTTCCGATCTCCACTTCGACCACGTCTCCCGGCTTCATGAAGAGTTGGGGATCGCGGGCGACGCCCACTCCTGACGGGGTGCCGGTGGCGATCACGTCCCCGGGAACCAGGGGGTGGATCCGGGACAGGTAGGCGATCAGTTCGCGGACCGGGTAGGTCATCTGCGAGGTGTGGCTCGCCTGCACGACCTCGCCGTTCAGCCGGGTCCCGATCGGAAGGTCCTGCGGATCGGGCACCTCGTCCGGGGTGACGAGGAAGGGGCCGAATCCGCCGGTCCGCCAGAAGTTCTTGCCGGGTCCGAACTGGCTGCTGTGCCCCTGGTAGTCGCGCACCGAGGCGTCGTTGAAGCAGGAGTATCCGGCCACGTGGTGGAGCGCGTTGGCCTCCGAAATGTGGCGGCCGGGCCGGCCGATGACGACCGCGAGTTCGGCCTCGTAGTCGAGCAGGCGGGAGACCGACGGGCGCGCCAGCGCCTCCCCATGCCCGACCAGGCTGGCCGGGAACCGGGTGAAGAGGGTGGGGTAGTCGGCCTTCGCCCGTCCCGTCTCGAGCCGGTGGTCCTCGTAGTTGAGTCCCACGCACCAGAGCGCTCCGGGGCGGGGGATGAGGGGCAGGAACCGGACGTCGGAGATCCGGGGTGCGGTCTCCCAGTCGGCGTCCACCCGGGGCAGGGGACTCCCGAGCCGCTCGGCCAGGGATCCGGCCCCGTCGAGCGGAAGGTATCGGGCGCCGTCCGGAGAGACGGCGGCCACGGTTTCTCCCCGGCCGGGGACGAGCAGGGTGGCGTAGCGCATGAGGCGGCGGATGCTACCGGTGTCGGGTGCGAACCCGCACCGCGCATGGCTGGTGGGCGCGATGGCGCACCGGCTGGGAACGCCGGTCTCCGACCGGCACGCGCGGTGCCCCGTGAGCTTGCCTCAGTTTGTCGGACACTTGGAAATGGCCGAAATGGCCGAACTTCCGGATGGGGTGTTCTCCTGCCGGTGAGGGCGGGAGGGGAGTATGGAGCGGAGGGCGAACGGCGGAAGAGATCGGAAGAAGAGCATTCTTTTTCCGGCCCGAACCGACACGCCTCAACCGCACCGGGTGTGGCGGGGCGGGCCGGAAAAACTCCCACCACCCCGAAGGCGTCGGCCGTCGGCAGCGGATGCCGTTCACGGCAGCCTCCGGAACTGTTCTTCGAACTGGGCGGGCGACAGGTAGCCCAGCGCCGAGTGCCGCCGATGGGGGTTGTACCAAGCCTCGATGAAGTCGAAGATCGCGTCCGCCGCGGTCTTCGGATCGGAGAAGCGGCTCCGGTCCAGCAACTCGCATTCGAGAGTTGCGAAGAACGACTCCGCCATGGCGTTGTCGTAGCAGTCCCCCACCGATCCCATCGATGGCCGCACCCCTGCCACCCGGCAACGGTGCCCGAACGCATACGAGGTGTATTGGCATCCCTGATCGGAGTGATGGATCACCGCCTCCGGATGCCGCTGTTCCAGCGCCATCTCCAGGGCCCCCAGGACCAACTCCGTTCGCAGATGCAGCGCCATCGCCCAGCCCACCACCCGACGACTCCACGCGTCCAGCACCACCGCCAGATACAGCCATTGCGTCACCGTCGGAACGTAGGTGATATCCGCCACCCACAACTGATCCGGAGCCTCCACCGCGAAGTCCCGATCCACCAGGTCCGGCGCCGGCCGTCTCTCCAGATCCCGGATCGTGGTGCGGACCCCGCGTCGGCGACTCACCCCGCAGATCCCCAGCTCCCGCATCAACCGCGCCACCCGGCGACGGCCCACCCGAAAGCCTTGCGACACAAGCTCCGCGTGAATCCGCGGTGCCCCATACGTCCCCCGGCTGACCGCGTGCACCGTCCGAATGGCCCGCTTCAGGCGTTCGTCCGCCGCCGCCCGCCGACTCGGGGGCCGCGCCCGCCACGCGTAATACCCGCTCCGCGACACCCCCAGCAGCCGCGCCGTCGTGCTCACGCCCAACTCGGCCTGACTCGCTTGCATCAACCGATATCTCCCGACTCGGTCTCCCGGGCGAACCAGGCCGCCGCTTTTTTTAAAAAGAGCACCTCCCGCTTCAACCGCCGGTTCTCCTGCCGCAGCCGCCGCAGTTCCACCCGCTCCTCTCGCGTCCAGCCGTCCTCACGGCGGCCTTCCGCCCGATCCGACGCCGCCACCCAGCGCCGGATCGCTCGCGTGCTCGCCTCATACTCCCGAGCCAGATCCTCCGGGCTCCGACCCGCTCGAACCAACTCCACCAGTCGTTGCCGATACGCCGCCGGATACCGGCGACCTATGTTCGCCATCGTGGACCTCCTCTCAGGCACTATGAGGTGTCCGTTTTACCGAGGCAACTCCACCGCACCGCGCACGTCCCAACTCCACCCGGAAAGGCGGCTCCCACCTCGGCGCGGCCCTCACCAGCCGAGCCGGCGTGCCAAGCCGGCCCGCTGCTCCCGGCTACCGCTCGTTCTGGGTGGCCGTGGTCCGTACGACCTGGCCGAGCGTCGCCGCGTAGCGGTCCACGCCGTCGGCGATGGCGGAGGCGAGCTTCTTCCGGTGGGAGGCGCTGCGGAGCTGCCGCGCTTCCTCCCGGTTGCTGACGAAACCGACTTCGACGAGCACGGCGGGCATCTGGGCGCCGAGCAGCACGTGGAAGCCCGCGGTCTTCACGCCGCGGTTCAGGGGATGGTCTTCCCGGCCGAGAATGCTCCTCGTCATCGCCGTCTGCATGGTCGTCGCCAGTTCGCGCGACTCCTCTTTTCGGCTGTGATTGACGATCTGATCCACCAGCTTGCGGACATCGGCCATCCGCACCATGCCGGTGGAGGCGTTCTCCCGGGCCGCCACCTCCGCCGCGTCCGCCGAAGTGGCCAGATTCAGGTAGAAGGTCTCGAGACCCCGGGCCCTCCGGTTCCGCGCGGCGTTCACGTGGATGGACACGAAGAGATCCGCATCGCGGCTGTTGGCGATGAACGCTCGCTGTTCGAGGGGAATGAACACGTCCTTGTCCCGGGTCATGATCACCTCGAACCCGCGCTCCGTGAGGTCGTCGCGCACCCGCTTCGCGATATCGAGCGCGATGTCCTTCTCCCGCAGGCTGCCGGCAAGGGTGCCCGGATCCTTGCCGCCGTGTCCCGCGTCGATGACGATGCGGTTCACGCCGGCGCCGAGCTGGCGCGCCAGCGAGTAGCCCCCTTCGGTCGGGCGCGGCAGCGAGGGCGAGGCCTCGTCGCCGGTCCCCGGAGCGTCGGGCGCGGCGCTCCCCGTCGTCCCGGCCGGGGAATCGTCTGCCTCCGGTGCTGTCTCGTCTTCGGAGCCGTCCGCGACCTGCACGGGGGGCGCCCCGTGGATGTCCACCACCAGCCGGTAGGGGTCGGGAAGGGCGAACACGCTGACCTCCCGGATGCTCGAAAAGTCGAGCACCACCCGGGTGACCTTCTCTTCGGGAACGCCGAGCCGGATGCGCCGGAGGTGCGAGCCTTCGATCGGGAACGCCCGGCGTTCGAGTTCGTCGTCCGGCGTCGCTCCGTGGAGATCGAAGAACACGCGGTCCGGCCCGGTGAGTCTGCCCTCGGTGTGCGGCGTCGGGCCGCTCAGGTCGATCACCACCCGGGTGTGCGAATCCCCGACCCAGTGACGGATGTTCTGCACCGTCGTCGGCGGATCGGCAGGTTGCACTTCCTGCCGGACCGCGACGGTTCGCCGCGTCCCGTCCGTCGGCCGTTCCGCCGCCCTCGCCGGCGCCGGGCGGGGCGGGGTTTCGGGCTTCGCCAGGACGGCGGCCGCCATCCGGGTCTCGGCGGCGCCGGGCGCGCGCTTCCGGAGCCGTTCGAGGGCCCGTCGCGCCGCGGCCTCGTCGTCGAGGCGGCCCGCATGGAGGCGGACCTGTTCGTAGAGGGCCTTCGGGACCCAGCGGCTCGCCGGATACCCGCGAACCAGGAGTGCAAAGGCATCGGCGGCGCGCACCCCGAAACGGCGGTCGTCGAAACGCTCGGCGGCATCGCGGTAGATCCCTCCCTCGTAGTGGAGAGCGTCGTCGCAATAGCCGCTTCGGGGGAAGGAGAGGACCACCGACCGGTACTTCCGGGCGACGGCTTCCCAACGGTCCTTGTTGCGCATCGCCGTCTCGGAACCGCGGAGCGTCGCTTCGGCCCGCCGCGCCGCCTCGTAGAGCTGTTTCGCGGTGGCGCTGACGGCGCCGGCTTCCGGGTGGGCGGAGCCGGAGCCCGCCGGCGCCGGCCCGGCGCACAGCAGGGTGGCGAGCGCCGCGGCGCCGAGTCGGGTCGCTGCGGTCACGGGAAGCTCACGAAGGGGGAGCGACCAGGACGTCGCGTGGCTGGGCGCCGCGGGCCGGCCCCACGACTCCCTGGCGTTCGAGTTCGGCGACGATGCGCCGCGCCCGCTGGTAGCCGAGGCCCATTTCGGTCTGGAGCATCGAGGTGGAGGCCTTCTGCTCCCGGATGATGAGTTCGCGCGCCTGGGGCAGGAGCGAGTCGCCGCCCTTCGGGGCCCGGGCGGCGCCGTTCGCCCTCGGAGCTGCGCCGTTCCCCGGACCGACGAAGGGAAGCGGCTGCTCCTCCTCCAGCATCCCCGTATCGAAGACCGGTTCCGCCGCGCTCTCCCAGAACCGGACGAGCTTGCCGACCTCGCGTTCGTCCACGTAGGCCCCCTGCGCCCGGGGCAGGTCGGCGCCGGGGCGCATCATCAGCATGTCGCCCTTGCCGAGCAGCATTTCGGCGCCCACCCGGTCGAGGATGGTGCGCGAGTCCACATAGCTGGCCACCCTGAAGGCGATGCGGGTGGGCAGGTTCGCCTTGAGCGTGCCGCTGATGATGTCGGTGGAGGGCCGCTGGGTGGCCAGTACGAGGTGGATGCCCTCGGCGCGGCCCAGGCTGAGCAGCCGCTGGATTGCCGGTGTGACCTCCGCCTTGGCGTGGATGAAGAGGTCGGCGAGTTCGTCCACCACGATCACCAGCCGCGGCAGGGGCGACGGGATCTCGGGTTCCGGCTCGTCCTTCCTGCGGCGCCGCCTCGCCTCCCGCGCGGCCATCTTCTCGACCAGCCGGTTGAATCCGTCGATGTTCCGCACGCCGTGTTCCTCGAGGATGCGGGTGCGCCGATCCAGTTCGCGGCAAGCGTGCTGCAGCACCGTCTTGGCCTGGTCGGGTTCGAGGATGAGCGGGGTCAGGAGGTGCGGGATGCCCCGGTAGGGCCGGAGTTCCACCCGTTTCGGATCGATCAGGATGAGCCGCAGCTCGTCCGGCGTGCGCCGCGTGAGCAGGGAGCAGAGGAGGGTGTTGATCTGCACCGACTTGCCCGCGCCGGTGGCCCCGGCGATGAGCAGGTGCGGCATTTCGGCGAGGTCCTTGACCAGGGGCCGTCCGTCCACGAGCCTGCCGATCGCGACGGGAAGGGCGCCGGTCTCGTCCTGGAAGTCGGACGACTCGAGGATCTCCCGGAGGCCGACGACCGAGGGCGATGCGTTCGGCACTTCGATCCCCACCACGCCCTTGCCCTTCACCCGCTCCACCCGGATGGCGGGGGCGCGCAGCGCCATGCAGATTTCTTCGTGGCGGTTCCGGATCTTCTTGAGGGTCTCCCCCTCGCCCAGCCGGAACTCGAACGTCGTGACCACCGGCCCCGGCTGGATACGGTCCACCTGGCCCCGCACCCCGTGTTCGAGACAGGCGGCCTCGAGGGCCTTGCGGCGCTCCTCGAGCGCCCGCTTGGCGGGAGCCGGTTGATGGGCGCGGCGCGTCAGCAGTTGCAGCGAGGGGAGCTTCCAGGCACCGGGCGCCGGCCGGATGCCCGGTTTGGCCGGCTTCTTCAGCAGGTCGGGGCGGGCGGGCGGCCGGGCCACCGGAACGGGTTCCTTGGCGGGGTCGGCCTCCGGGTCCGGTTTCGGGCGCCTCTTCGGGAGGCGCACCACGAAGGGCCGCTTGACGACTGCCTCGACCTCCGGATCGAGGACTTCCGGATCCTCCGCGGGCGACCCGGTGGGACGCAGCCGGAGGAAGAGCCGCCTGATCCAGCCGGGCCGGTGGCTGGCGTCGTGTTCCTTGAGCGCCGGTCCGCCGAAGCCCCATTCCCGGAGCGCGGCGTAGCCCATGAGTCCGATCGCACCCAGCACCACCCCCGCCCCGAGCGGGTTCATAGCTCCGGAGAGCGCGGTCGCCAGGAGGGAGCCGCCCACGCCGCCCCAGGCGAAGCCGGCCGCCGCTTGATCGCCGAAGACCTGCTGGGCGAGGGAGGCGAGGCCGGTGGCGCTGACCGCCAGGCTCGCCAGGATCAGCAGCCGGACGGCGGTGGAATCGTCCCCTTCCGGGGGTACGGGCCGCAGCCGCCGCCGCGCCGCCTGAAGCAGCACCAGCGGAATCAGGAAGCCGACGACGCCCACGAGCTGCAGGATGACCTCGGCGAGGAGCGCCCCGGTCGGCCCCAGCCAGTTCGTCACGGTTTCGGAGGCGCCCGCCTTGAGCAGCAGCACCGGATCCGCCGGGGAATAGGAGACGAGCGACAACAGGATCAGGGCCGCGAGGGCGAGGAGGGCGACGCCGATCACGCCCCGCCGGCCGAACGCCGCCTTAAGCGCTTGAAAGGCCAATGCCGATCCCTCCCACCGAGAGGCAGTACCAGCCGAACTGGTGGAACCGCTCCCGGGCAAGCCAGTCGAAGACCCAGCGGAGTGCGAACGTTCCCGCGATGAACGCGGTGAGGAACCCGACCGTCAGCTCCAGCGCGACGACGGCTCCGGCTTCCGCGAGCGCTCCGCTGCCGAGCGCGGAAGCGCCCTCGAGCAACGTGGCCCCGGCGATCGCCGGAGCCGAGAGCAGGAAGCTGAAGCGGGCGGCGTCGGCGGGCGAGACGCCGCGCTGGCGGCCCGCGACGATCGTGAGGCCGGACCGCGACACCCCGGGAAGAATGGCCGCCGCCTGCGCGACTCCGATCCAGAGCGCATCGGCGAGACCGCGGGGGAGCACCGGGATCGCCCGGGTCCGGGTAGCGTCCGGCTCGGTCTTCGCGGGAGGCCGCTGGAACGCGAGGAGGACCGCGCCGGTCAGCACGAGGCCGCCGGCCGCGAAGCCGATCCCGCTGAACGCGCGGTGGATCTGGTCCTGGAACGCGACCCCGACGACGGCCGCCGGAATCGATGCGACGAGCAGCAGGCCGACGAGCCGCCGGCCGGCCCGGACGGCGTCCCGGCCCTCGGGAGTCGCCCCGCCCGTTCCCGCGAGCGAGCCCAGCAGCCCGAGGACTTCGCGCCGCAGGAAGATCAGCGCGGCGGCCAGTGTTCCCAGGTGAACCACGATCTCGAAGAGGACTCCCGGACTCTGGAGCGCTTCATCCGGCAGCAGCTCCCTGCCGAGCACCAGGTGTCCCGAACTGGACACCGGCAGGAACTCGGTCAGACCCTGCACGATTCCGAGGAGGAGCGAAGCGCCGATGTTCATCGGGTTTACCCAGGTACAAGGGTAAGTTATGGTATTCGACCTAAAGCACTGCCGCAAGGGGATGGGGGGTCCCGGCGGGCGCAGGCCGGCCCAGCGCCGCGATGGCGCCCACGGCTTGGAACGCCGGTCTCCGACCGGCACGCGCGGCGCTCCGCCCCGCGCACGGCGTAACCCGCCCCGGTCAAGGTGGCGCTCGCCTCGGCGGGG
Source organism: Acidobacteriota bacterium (assembly GCA_022828085.1). Classification (GTDB taxonomy): domain Bacteria; phylum Acidobacteriota; class Vicinamibacteria; order Marinacidobacterales; family Marinacidobacteraceae; genus Marinacidobacterium. The sequence continues at coordinate 19,566 of JAJEIY010000057.1, forward strand.
AGCGCAAGCGCGAAGGTGGCGTCGACGGCCGGG
>JAJEIY010000086.1 GCA_022828085.1 Acidobacteriota bacterium
CTCGCGGCGCTGCGCGCCGCGAATGGATACCTCTCCATGACAAGCTGGAACCGCCAATGAAACACGCGCACACCATCAGTTGGGCGATCTTCGCCCTGCTGGGAGCCATCACCGTCGTGATCTCGCTGACCTCGCTCAGTGCCGCCTACTTCAACCCGGACGCCGACCTCATCGCCGGCCGGTTCACCCCGGCCGAGGTCGCGAACGGAGATGCGGAACTCGCCGCGGCGCTCTCCGCCCGGCGGGGCACCGCGGCCGCCTTCGGCCTCTCCTACGGGATCCTGCTGTTCGGGATCGCCTGGGGGCCGTACCGGAGGCGCGGCCGGCTCTTCAAGTGGCTGCTCATCGCCAGCCTGGTGAACGCGGGCGTCATCCTGCTCCGCGCGCCGGTGCTGGGCGTCGGACTCGGGCTCGTCACGGCCTTCGTCCCGCTGGCGCTGATCCTGGTCGCTGCCGCGCTCGGGATAGTGGCGAAGCGCCAGGCCTGAGAGCAACGAGTCCTTGGGACGGGCTGCGCCCATCAAGGCGGCTAGACAGCGACATCCATAGTGCGGGAGATTCGCGGAGGAGAAGAGTCATATGGCGGCGAGAACCATCATCGGCGTTGATTTCGCGGTGAATCCCGCAGACACGGGACTTGCATTGGGAACACTCAGTGGGCCAGACACAACGGTTCCGTTTATAGACGACGTACAGACTGGCGCAGCCGGAAGCCCCACCGACCTCGTAGCTGCTTGGTTGGACAAGGCCAAGAAAGACGACGAACCCGCGCTGATCGCGATAGATGCTCCGCTCGGCTGGCCGAGTGAGCTAGGTCTGGCGTTGAGTCGACACATGGCCGGGGAGAGGATTTGTGTCCCGGCACACAAACTCTTCGAGCGAGAGACTGAGCGGGACGTAGCCCGGCTAAGGAAGCCGCAGGCGATCGGTGCAGACACGATCGCTAGGGTGGCATATGCCGCACTGAACTTCATGGCCGATCTTCGAAACAAGACGAGTCTGGATATTCCTCTCGCTTGGGATTTCCGAGACTTGCGGGAGGTGTCTGCGATTGAGGTATATCCGGCCAGTACATTGAAGGCGTACTCTCTGATCTTTGAGGGCTACAAGAAGGCGAGCCAGGGGACGCGGGAAGAAAAACGTACAAAGCGAAACGAGATCGCCGACGGTTTGCTTGCGGAGCGTGGTCGCGACATGTGCAGGTTGGGAATGAAGGCCCCAGTCCGAGAGAGCTTGATCGATAACGACGATCTTCTCGATGCTGCCGTCTGTGTGTTGGCAGCGATGGATTTCCTCAGTGGTTACACAGCGGAACCGGTACGCGCGAAGCGGTGGCTATACGTACGTGAGGGTTGGATTTGGGCGCGCAGGGAAGTAGCGGAGTTGTGTTCTTGAGCCATGTGGCCGTCATTCATGTTCTGAGGCCCAGAGCCGAGAAGAGAGATGAAGCCCCATTGGAGTTGTGGAACGCGTTGGAACGCGCGTTGTGAACCAAGGAATGAGCGCACACTGTAGCATTCCATCGACGCTCGGTTGAGGTGGTACAAGAGTCTGTCCTTGGTGAGTTTTCTTTGACTGCGGGCAGCAGGGCGGGTGCTGCCACTCCGCCCGCCGAACCGAACTACGCGGAGGCGTACAGCCGGGAGTCGTTTCGGGAGAAACTCACCGCGTTCGCGCCGGTCGCGGGCAAGGAGGTGATCCGGAGGGCGCTCATCCTCTACCGGTGCCTCAAGGACCCGGCCACCCCGAAATGGGCCCGTGCGCGCGTCATCGCCGCGCTCGGTTACTTCATCTTCCCACTGGACGCCATTCCCGATGTGGTTCCGCTGACCGGGTTTTCGGACGACCTGGGGGTGCTGGCGCTGGCGCTGGCCACGGTGGCATTCCACATCAAGCCGGAACACAAGCAGCAGGCCGAAGAGAAGCTCGCCGACTGGTTTTCTTGAGTCGAGTCCCGTAGAACGGCGGGGCGAGACACTGTTCGCGGCCCTGGGGGCGCGTGCCGGCCAGAGGCCGGCGTTCCCAGCGGTTCTCGTGATCTGCGCCCGTTACGCTTCGTTGCCGCGAGGAGGACCCCGATGCGCATCGTCTCCCTGGCCGAAATTCAGGCGGCCATCCTCCCGGAGGCCGCTATCGAGGCCGTCAAGGCGGGGTTCATCGCCCATGCGAAGGGGCAGGTGGAGTGCCCGGCGCCCATGCAGATCGTGTTCCGCGATGAGCAGCAGGAACACCACGGCGAGTGTCACGTCAAGTCGGCCACCTGGAAGGGGCTCCCGTACGCAGCGGTCAAGATCGCGTCGGGGTCCTACCGGAACGCCGCGCGCGGCCTGCCGGGGGCGGGCGGCATGATTGTCCTGATTGCTTCCGAGACCGGGCTCCCGGAGGCGATCCTGCACGACGACTGCTGGCTCACCAACGTCCGCACTGCCGCTGCCGGGGCCCTCGCCGCCGGCCTGAAGCCGGTCTCGAAGGACGCGACCCTGGGCGTCATCGGGACCGGGACCCAGGCGCAGATGCAGGCCGAGATGATCTGCGGCCACCTCGGGCTCGGTTCGGTCGCTGTCTGGGGGCGGAACCAGACCAAGGCGGCCGTGCTCGCCGGCCGGCTTCAGACCGGCGGGCTCGCGGCGACCCCGATGGCCACCGTCCGCGAGGTGTGCCACGCGAGCGCCATCCTGGTCACCACCACACCCGCAACGAAACCGGTCGTGCATCTCGAAGACGTTCCCGAGACGCTCCACATCGTCGCCGTCGGGGCCGACACCCCAGGGAAGACGGAGCTGGACCCGCGCATCCTGGGCAGGGCCCACACCATCGTCACCGACGCCCACCAGGAGTGCCTCAGCAACAGCGACTTCGGCGTCGCGGTGCGCGCCGGCGAGATCGCGGAGGACTGCGACCGTTCCTTCGGGGAGATGCTGGCGCTCGCCGAGCCGGACCCGCGGCCGGCGCGGGAGGGGATCTCGGTCGTCGATCTGACCGGGATGGGGGTTCAGGATCTCGCAATCGCGGAGATGACGCTGAACGCGCTGGCGGAATCGCGGCTGTAGCTCCCGGTAATTCCGGCTCTCACTAGACCGCCCTAGGCATGACTACGTCTACCAATCAGCAAGAACGATCGTCGGGGTCGACTTCGCCGTCGATGCCGCAAACTGGCCATCAGCATCCTGCTCGGGCTGGCCTACATCGCGACCCTGTTCGGGATCGTCGTCCTTCTCTTGAGTGGGGAGGCACGATGACGAACACCACTGTCTCTACGCGCAATGCTGTCCAGCGGACGCTCCTCATCAGAAAAGGGCCATCTATAGGCACGGCGTTCACCCTTGACCGCCACGATCAGGAATATGTCCTGACCGCGAGACTTGTTACTGATGAAATCAAAGATTGTGATTCGCTTGAGATTCGACACGGCCACCAATGGAGGAAGTGTCAAGTACAAGTCATTGGCATCGGATATGGTTCGGTTGATGTGGCTGTCTTACGACACCCATCTCGGTTGACACCAAGCCGCCCACCGGAGATTAGTTCATGGCATCTGGGCCAACGAGTTGGCCTTCTAGGATTCCCTTTCGGTTGGGATCAAAGCATGGAGAATCTCAACAACGGCTACCGGATGCCCTTTGTCAAGTCTGGAATTGTGAGTGCGGTTCCAGGGTCGCAGAACCGAACCAGTATTGACGCTCACGGCAATCATGGCTTCAGCGGAGGATCAGCTCCTTTACGATTCGACAAGAACGACAGTTGTGGGCATTATCATCAACGTGCTGGAAAACCCCGGAACCGGATAACATGACGGATTTGTGTTGGCCACTCACATTGACTCTGCGGATCAAAATGATTGATGCGGTCGTCAACAAGGAGAAGACATGGACTGGATCCCGGTAGTTCTTAGTGGAATCATATCCATCATCGTCGCCCTCGTCGTATGGAGAGTACAACATTGGTTGCAGAACCGACGGTCACACACAGAGGCAGAGGAATCGATACGTGGTGTAGAAGACCTCATGCCCAAACTGTTCAAGGAAATGCGAAAAGACTTGGCCTCACATCCCCTCGCAAGGAGGGTTGTTGTTCGCCACTCTTCTACGATTTTCAATGGCGAAGGATTCTTTCACTATTACACCGATGTTCATGATGAACTTCCAGACAAATTCCGCATTCTGGAAAACAAGGGCTTGGTAATGGATGAAAGTTCGGAGCACACACCAAGGTATCGTCTTACCGAGGAATTAGTGGAGTATCTCAAGAAGGCTTGATGTATGAAACTCCCGAATGTCGCTGAGGATTCTGCTGGCTGCGGGTTGCTGGCTGCGCCGATCCTACGACTTCCGCCCCTGCTCCGACCGCTCCGGTTACTGAGCCGACACCAGATCCAGTGCCGATTCCAGTTGAACCTTCGCCAGAGGATCTAGGTTGAGGAAGCGCCGTGGTGTGGAAATCTGGTTTTCGGTCGTCGATCTCACGGGGTTGGGGGTTCAGGATTTGGCGATTGCGGAGATGACGCTGAAGGAACTCGCGGACTAGGGGCAGTTGCGCCATCCCCGGTTGGGTCGGCGCCATGGGGGCGGAGGAGCCGGGAGAGTTTGCCGTGAGAATGCAGTCCCGCGGGTCGGCCAACAGCCGTGATGGCGCCGCCGGTTTGGAACGCCGACCTCTGGTCGGCATCGCGCTGCGCGACCGCGCTGCGCATGGCACGGCGCCGGCTGCGGGATGGTTCTCTCCTTGGGAGCCCACCGGAACAGATTGGACGTGCTTGTCCCGGCGTCCCGTAAGGGCGAATAGCGACACGCCGCCTGCGGCCCTTGGGGCCGCGTGCCGGTCGGAGACCGGCGTTCCAAGCCGTTCGGCCCTTTTTGTCGTCGGCGGGGTGTGCGGCCCATCCCGATCATGCCTCTTGCGCGGCCTGCGGCCGCGATGCCGGTCTGGAGACCGGCGCTCTTCGCGCTCCTTGTGCTTCGTGCGCTCGTGACGCTCCTTCCCTCCGGTACCCTCCACGCCCCATGGGAGAACTGGCGCGCGAACTCGCGTCGCGGATCGAGGGGGACGTGCGGTTCGACCGCGCGAGCCGGATCCTCTACTCGAACGACGCCAGCATCTACCAGGTCGAGCCGCTCGGGGTGGTGATCCCGCGCCACACCGCGGACGTGGCGGAAGCGATCCGGGTCGCCGCGGAGGCGGGCGCGCCGGTGCTGCCGCGCGGCGGCGGCACCTCGCTCGCCGGACAGGCGGTCGGCGAAGCGGTGGTGCTCGACCTCTCGGTGCACTTCCGCCACGTGCTCGAGATCAACCGGGAGGAGATGTGGGCCCGGGTGCAGCCGGGGGTGGTGCAGGACGCCTTCGGCGCCGCGCTCGCCCCCCACGGGCTGCGGTTCGGCCCCGAGACCTCCACCTCCAACCGCGCGAACCTCGGCGGCATGATCGGCAACAACTCGGCCGGGGCCCGCTCGCTCGTCTACGGCAAGACGGTGGAGAACGTCCTCGACGCCACTGTCGTGCTGCCCGACGGGAGCTGCGAGCGCCTCGGCTGGCTGAGCTGGGAGGACATTCGCCGCCGGGCGCGGGGGAACGGTGCGCTTGCCCCGCTGCTCCGCGAGTTGCTGGCGCTCCGGGACGAGTACTCGGAGGACATCCGGGAGCGGTTCCCGCGCATCCCCCGGCGGGTCTCCGGCTACAACCTGGACGTGCTGCTCGATCCCGCGGGCGTGAACCTGGCGCACCTCGTCGTCGGCTCCGAGGGGACGCTCGGGACCGTGGTGGAGGCCCGGGTGAAGCTCTACCGGTTGCCGCCCGCGGTCGGACTCGCGGTCCTGCACTTCGACGGGATGCTCCCGGCGCTCGAGGCGGGGGTGGTGGCGCTCGAACTGCGTCCGACCTGCGTCGAACTCGTGGACCGGATGGTCATGGAACTCGCCCGCGAGTCGCTCGAGTATTCGCGGCGCCTCCACTTCATCGAGGGCGAGCCCGGGGCGCTCATCCTGGTCGAGTTCGCCGGCCACAGCCGGGCGGAAGTGGTCTCCAGGCTGGCCGACCTCGAACGCCGCCTCGGAAACCGCGGCCGCCCCCACCTCCGCGTCCTCGACCCGGCGGAACAGAAGAACGTCTGGGCGGTCCGGAAGGCCGCGCTCCCGCTCCTTCTCAGCCTCCCCGGCGACAAGAAGCCCATCGCTTTCGTCGAGGACACCGCGGTCGAGCCCTCGCGGCTGCCGGAGTTCATCCGCGGGTTCGAGGACATCCTCTCCGGCCGCGACACCGAGGGGAGCTTCTACGCGCACGCCGGCGCCGGCTGTCTCCACATCCGGCCGCTGATCAACCTGAAGGACCCCGCCGAGATCCGGAAGATGGACACCCTCGCCCAGGAGATCTGCGAACTGGTGCTCGACTTCGGGGGCGCCATGAGCGGCGAGCACGGCGACGGCCTCGCCCGCAGCCACTTCAACGAGAAGGTCTTCGGGCCGCGGGTCTACGACGCGTTCAAACGCCTCAAGGCGGCGTTCGACCCGGCCGGCATCATGAACCCGGGGAAGGTGGTGGACGCGCCGGCGATGACCGACAACCTGCGCTACGGGGGGGACTACCGGGCGGAGGAACTGCCGGTGGTCTACCCCTACCAGCGCCACGGCGGCTTCGCCGGGGCGGTCGAGCTCTGCAACGGGGCCGGGGTCTGCCGCAAGGAGCTGGTGGGGACCATGTGTCCCTCGTTCATGGCGACCAAGGAGGAGGAGCACTCCACCCGGGGCCGGGCCAACCTGCTCCGCGCGCTGCTCGACGGACGGCTGCCGCCCGAGCGGGAGTCGGAGGACCGCGTGCTCGAGGCGCTCGATCTGTGCCTCGGCTGCAAGGCGTGCAAGGCCGAGTGCCCGTCCGGCGTGGACATGGCCCGGCTCAAGTCCGACTTCCAGCACCACTACTACCGGGGCCGCCGCCGTCCGCTCGCCGACCGCATCTTCGGCGCGCCCGACGTGCTGGCCCGCTGGGGAAGCCGGTTCGGGCCGCTCGCCCGGTGGGTGGACCGGCGGGGCTGGGCCGCCTCCCTGCTGGCCCGGACCATCGGTTTCGACCGGCGCCGGAGCCTCCCGGGCCTCGCCCGCCAGCCCTTCGCCCGCTGGTTCCGGAGGGTGGAGGCCGCCTCCCAGCCGGCCGCTCCGCGGGGCGAGGTGGCGCTCTTCCCCGACACCTTCACGAACTACTTCGAGCCGCAGATCGGGATCGCCGCCTGCCGGGTGCTCTGGGCGCTCGGCTACCGCGTGGCGTTGGCGCCCGAGGTCTGCTGCGGCCGGCCGGCGATCTCGCGGGGTCTCCTCGACCGGGCCGGCCGGTTGGCCCGGGAGAGCGTCCGGGCCCTCGGCCCCATCGCCGCGGCGGGAACGCCGATCGTCGGGCTCGAGCCGTCGTGCCTCTTCAGCTTCCGCGACGAGATCCCGGAGCTGGTTCCCGAGGAAGAGCGGGCGGCGGCCGAGCACGTCGCGCAGCGCGCGGTGCTCTTCGACGAGTTCCTGGCCGACCACCGCGAGGAGCTCGCCCGGCTCACCGGCGGCCGCGGCGAAGGGTCCCACGTCCTCGCCCACGGACACTGCCACCAGAAGACGTTCTGCGGGACCGGCCCACTCCAGGGCTTGCTCGCCACCACCGGAGCCCAGGTCACCGTCGCCGATTCGGGTTGCTGCGGCATGGCCGGCAGCTTCGGCTACACCTCGGATCACTACGAGATCTCGCTGGCCATCGGCGAGCGCCGGCTCTTCCCGGCGGTGCGGGGGCTCGCGACCGAGGACGCGCTGGTGGCGGCGGGGACCTCGTGCCGGCACCAGGTGTTCGACGCGACGCAACGCTACGCGATCCACCCGGCGGAGTACGTCGCGCAGTACCTGGCCGACGGCGGCGGGCCGGACGCGGGCGCCTAGCGGAACCCTCCGGTCGTCCTCTCCGTTACCCCGTCTCCGGAGAATCCGAACGATGAACGATGAGCGAAGAGAGTTCCGCATCGCCGCGATCCTGGGGACCATCCGCCCGGGCAACGTCACCTCCAGGGTCCTGGCCCTCGCCGTGGACGAACTGTCGGGGAACCCCGACGTCAGCGTGACCTGGCTCGATCCGGCGGGGATGGAGCTGCCCTTTCCGGGCCAGTCCGGGGACTTTCCCGACCGGGATCGTCTCCAGGCCGCCATCCGCGAGGCCGACGGCTTGATCTTCGCCACCCCCGAGTACCACGGCAGCTACGCGGCGGCGATGAAGCTGGTGATCGAAAACCTCGGATTCCCGTCGGTGCTCGCCGGCAAGCCGGCGGCGCTCATCGGCGCGGCGTCGGGCGCGATCGGAGCGGTCAAGGCGCTCGAGCACCTGCGGAGCGTGCTCTCCCACGTCGGCGCGATCGTCCTTCCGGGCCCGGTGTCCGTCGCGGGCGTCCACAAGGTCTTCGATGGGGAGGGACGATGCCTCGATGAGGCGGTCGCACGCCGCACCCGCAAGCTGGCGGCGAACCTGCTCGATTACGTCGAGCGGAGCGCCTGCCCGCGGGCGGGGCTCGAGGCCTTCGCGCGCCGCGGGTAGGAAGCAACGGCGCGTTAGCCGCCGCGTTCAGAGTCCGGCCGGATTTCGGGTGTCGGGCGCCGGACCGAGGCGTGTCTGGATCTGCGTTTCGACGCTGGTGAGCCGGGTTTCGACGCTGGTGAGCCGGGTTTCGACACTGGTGAGCCGGGTTTCGACACTGGTGAGCCGGGTTTCGACACGCGCCATCCGTTCGGAGAGCTCGCCGATCTGCTTCTGGAAGTCCAGCATCTGGTTCTGAAGTTCCAGCATCTGGCCGCTCAGGGTCGTGAACCCGAGCGCACCGGCGGCGAGCATCGTCGCAAACATGGTGACGAACATCGTGACCAGCAGCCTCTCGGTCCGGGTGAGCGGTTCGCGCGCGTGGCCGCCGAGTTTCCCGGCGGGCTCCATGCCTCCGCGGGTCATCGGTTCACCCCGTTCATCACGCAGTTGAGTATAGGGCTCGCCCGGGGTCCTCGGCGAAGGGACGGGTGTACCCGTGGGCGTCTCGATGCGTTCGTTCATGGAAGAGTCCTCCATGATGCATAGACGCAATTCGAGCCGATTTTTTCCCGCCTGGCGGCGCTTTGTGGAAAAGTCGGTTTGAAGTGCGCCAGGCGCGCCGGGCCGGAGGCGATCGGGACGCGCGACGTACGCCGGTGCGGAGGGAGAACCCCGCGTTCAGCGCGGGTCGCGTTCGCGCCCGGGTCGCTCCCGGTCCGGGGGCGCGCCGGCCGCGGCCGCCCCGACCTGGGCCTCGAAGCGCCAGTCGCTGTAGCGGCGCGCCCCCTCGTAGGTGCGGAAGCTGAGGAGGTCGCTGGTGCTCACCACCCCGGTGATCCCGGTGACCGTCCCCGGCGCGTCGGGATCGGTGCGCTCCCCGTCTTCGTCCCGCTCCCCGGAAGCCCCGCCTTCGTCCCGCTCCCCGAACTCCGCACCCGCCGGGTTGGTGGGCCGCGCCCGTGCGCCGATGACGCCCGCCACGGAGGTGGCGGGCGCCGCCGCCGCCTCGGCGCGGAGGATGCGGAAGCTCCGTCCCGTCATCGGGTCACGCCAGGCGCGGCGGAGGTACTTGCCCTCCACCAGCTCGTCGAGGGTCTCGGGAAGCGTGCCCGGCCGGTCCTGCTGGAAGCGCTCGAGCGCGCGCACGATCGCCTCCCCCCGGAAGAGCAGTTCCGCTTCGTCCTCGCGCTGGACGGCCTGGCTCCAGAGCGTCACCGCGGCGGTCAACCCCACGCCGAGCAGCGTGATGCCGATGAGCACCCCGAAGAGCACGTAGCCCGCGGAGGAGTTCCCGGCGCGGCTACCACTCACGGTACGGGCGTCCATCGCTGCCGATCTCCTCCGAACGGCTGCGGACGTCGGAGACTCCGGCGGGAGCGTCCGGGAACATGGGGTCGTAGCCGTCGCGCACCTCCTCCCAGAGGATGGACTGGGTGATGGGGTCTTCGGGGATCTCCCGGAGATAGCCGGAAACGACGAGGTCGGCGAGGTTCGCCGGGAACTCGTCGTGGTCGGCCCGGTACTGGTCGAGCCGCTCGCGGATCGTCGCCAGGTTGTGCTCCAGCACCGCCTCCTTCGCCTTCGCGATCTGCGCCTGGTAGCGGGGCACCGCGATCGCGAACAGGATCCCCAGGACCAGCAGCACCAGCACCATCTCGATGAAGCTGAACCCGGCGGCGCCACCGCCGCGGCGAGTGCGGAGGGTCCTCGTCACCATGACCGGTAGAGCGTGCCGTCGAGCGCGCGGCGGGGCGAGGCGGAGCGGACGTCGTAGACGTTCTGGCCGCCCCAGGAGAGGCGTCCCGGATCGTCCTGGTAGGAGCGCAGCATCCAGTCGGCGCGTCCGGTCATCGGATCCGCCGGGAGGCGCCGGAGGAAGCGGAGGACCGGGGCGCGGCCGTCCGGGCCCCGGGGGCCGGGCACCCCGTCCACCAGCGCCTCCAGGTCCGGCGGGTAGTTCTCGTGGTCGGGCTCGATGAAGTCGGGATCGATCTCCCCGGCCTCGGCGGCCTCGTGGTAGGCGTCGATCGCCATCCGGACGGTCCGCAGGGTCCGGCTCAGCTCGATCTCGTCGGCCCGGACGGAAGCGACCTTCGCGACCGGGATGATCCCCATCGCCAGCACCGCCAGGATCCCGGCGGCCACCACCAGCTCGATGAGGGTGAACCCGCGCTGGCCGGCGGGCCGGGAGAGGCGCATCAGAACTGCGGAACCGACGCGAGGCTGAAGAGCGGCAGGTAGATCGCGAGCAGCACCAGCGCCACGAAGCCGCCCAGAATGAGCAGCACGACCGGGGTGAGGAGGCTGAGAAGGACGGTCACCCGGTTCTCGATCACCTCGTCGTTGAAATCGGCGACCGAGGAGACCATCCGGGCGAGATCCCCGGTGCCCTCTCCCACCCGCACCATCTGGAGCGCGAAGCCCGGGATCTCGCCCGTCTCCGCCAGGGTCTCGACGAAGGAGCGGCCCTCACGGACCGGCCCGGCGGCCGGCTCGAGCACGCTCCGGAGGTAGCGGTTGCCCACCGCGCGCGCCGCCACCGGGATCGCGCTGACGAGCGGCATTCCCCCGGCGAGCAGGGTGCCGAGCGACCGCGAGAACTGGGAGACCGCGTACAGCCGGAGCACTTCGCCGATGGCCGGCAGGCGGAGGACCCCGCGGTCCCGGATCCGCTTCGCCCTCTCGGTCCGGGACCAGGCGGCGAAGAGGAGGAGCGCGCCCAACAGGCCGGACGTCACCCACAGCAGGTGCGTCCGGACGAACTCGGCGCCGCCGAGGAGCGCGGTGGTCAGGGGCGGCAGTTCCTGCCCGAACCCGGCGAAGAAGGGAACGAAGTTCGGGACCACGCCGAGCAGGAGGTAGGCGGCGGTGCCGAGCAGCGCCGTGAGCAGGAAGGCGGGATAGACCATGGCCGCGGTCAGGCTTGACCGCGCCTTCACCGCGACGCGCATGGCGTCCGTGAACCGGACGATCATGCCCGGGAGGTCCCCGCTGGTCTCGCCCGCCTGCAGGCACGCCGGATAGACCGACGGGAAGAAGGAGTAGCGGGTGACGGCGGTGCTCATCGGCACGCCGGACCTGACCTCGGAGAGGATCGTCTGGACCGCCTCCCGCAGGGTCGGGTTCTCCATGCGCTCGACCATGATGCCGAGCGATTCGGCGAGCGGCAGCCCGGCGTGCAGCAGCGCGGCCAGCTCCTGGTTGAAGAGCAGCACCTCGCGGCTGCGGACCGGACGCCGGCGCCAGAAGGGCGTTCCGCCCTCGAAGAGGCGGCCGAACGCGGCGAACGAGGACAGGCGCCGGATCGCGAAGACGTGCAGTCCCTGGCCCTGGAGTTCCTGGCGGGCCGCGTCGGCGTCCCGGGCGGTCAGCCGGAGCCGCCGCAGGTCGCCCGCGGGTTCGCCGACCTGGCACAGGAATTCGGGCATGGCGCTTTCCGCATGGTAAACGGCGGAACGGGTGCCGTGCTGTTTCCGGCATGCGACGGCTAGACTCGCTTCCATGAGTCGAAAGAAGACCGCCAGGAAGAAACGCCGGTTGCGCTCCGCCGGGGCGCATGGGGGAGGCTTCCGCAACGAGCAGGTCCTCTCCGAGAACCGGAGGGCGCGGCGGAACTTCGTCATCCTCGAGCAGTTCGAGGCGGGCATCGCGCTCACCGGCGCCGAGGTGAAGTCCTGCCGGGCCGGCGGGGCGAACCTCAAGGACGCCTACGGCCGCGAGCGGAACGGCGAGATCTTCCTCGTGAACTGCCACATCGCGCCCTACGTGAACGCGCCGCCGGAACAGGGGAACCCGGAACGGAACCGCAAGCTGCTGCTCCACGAGGACGAGATGCGGCGGATCGCGGGCAAGCTGACCACCGCCGGTCTGACCCTGGTGCCGCTCCGCATCCACCTCCGCAACGGCTGGATCAAGGTCCAGGTGGCGCTCGCGAAGGGCAAGAGCAACCGCGACCGCCGCGAGACCCTCCGCCGCCGCGAGGCCGACCGGGAAGCGCGGGAAGCGCTCGGCTAGGGACGCAGGGACCGCCGGTCTTCAGACCGGCGCCGCGGCAGGGGAGGGCCGCGAACCGCCATGACCGACATCAACGAAATTGGCGCCACCGCGTTCGTGATCGCGGCCATCCGGGCCGCGGAGCCCGAAAAGCCGCAACCGCTCTTCAACGACCCCTACGCCCGGTGGTTCTCGAACGACAGGGCCCGGGCGGTCGCCGAGCAATTGGACGCGGCCTTTCCGCCGTCGACCAGCATGGTCCGCTTCCGCACCCGCTACTTCACCCGGTTCGTCGAGCGCGGGATCGCGGCGGGAGCGCGGCAGGTGGTCCTGCTGGGCGGCGGCTTCGACATGCGCGCCCATCTGTTCGCCCACTCGGACGCCCGTTTCTTCGAGGTCGACCAGCAGGCGGTTCTGGAGTTCAAGCGGGCGACGCTGGCGGAGAACGGGATTGAGCAACCGCCGTCCCTCTTCGCCAACTACCTCGAGGCCGACGTTCCCAGCGGCCTGGCCGATCTCGGCTTCGACCGCGCCGCGCCGACGCTGATGGTCTGGGAGGGCAACACCATGTACCTGCCCCCCGAAAGCATCATGCCGTTCCTCAACCGGCTCGCCGAGGCCATGACCTCGTTTCGGATCGCCTTCGACTACTTCGCCGTCGACCTGCAGAGCCGCGACTTCGAGAACGAGGAAGACCGCCGCCGGCTCGAGGACGTGGAACGGGCGATGGGCGCCAGCTTTCCGACCGGGTTCGCCGACCTGAAGGTGTTCGAGGAACAGGCGCCGTTCCGGGTGGCCGAGGACGGCTCCTTCGACAACCTGGCCGAGGAATTCGGACTGGGCGACATGGTGGCGGCCTATCCCGAAGACTGGCGCGAGACCCTCAAGCTCTACCGGTACTGCGTGCTCGAGCGAAGGTAGGACGGCCGATCGCCGGTCCGCCGCATAGCACCGCCCGCCTGGCACCGCCGGCCTGGCACCACCGGCTTGGCACCGCCGGCTTGGAACGCCGGTCTCCGACCGGCACGCGCGGTGCTCCGCACCGCGCACGTCGCGACCACACCCGGAGAACGTGGTTCCCACCTCGGCGCGGCGTTCCCGAGCGCAGGTGACACGTACGGCTTGGAACGCCGGTCTCCGACCGGCACCGCTGCGCGGAGCGCAGCGAGGGCGCGCGCCCACCTGCATCAAGCGTGCGCTCCGTAGAATCAGGCGCCGGCGACCGCACCGCCAACGGGAGGTCCCCCATGCCGTCAGTCACGAGAATCACCGCCCTCTCAATCCTCTCGCTCACCCTCCTGGCCGCTCCGGTTGCCGCCCAGGACGCACCCGAACCCCTCCCCGCCGAAACGCTCCTGTCCCTCTCCTCCGCCGTCGGCGGCGAGACCCCCCGCTGGGCCCCGGACGGCGAACGCATCCTCCTCGGCGGCACCAACCTCCGCCTCATCCGCGCCGAAGGCGGCGCAATCAGCGACCTGCCGCTCTCCACGGGCGGCAGCGGCCACTTCCTCGCGTCCGCCGAGCCGCAATGGTCACCCGACGGCCGCTGGATCTCCTACGTCTCCGACCAAAGCGGCACGCCCGAGATCTGGCTCTGGTCCATCGACAAAGGCGAAGCGCTCCGCCTCACCGGGAACGGCGGCCGGCTCATCAAGGGCTACTCCTGGTCGCCCGACGCGCGCCGGATCGCGTTCGCCGGCAACCGTCACGGACAGTACGACGTCTGGACGGTGGACGTTCCCTCCGGCCAGGCCCGCCGTCTCACCGACGGACCCGAACTGGAGGTCTACCCCACCTGGAGCCCCGACTCCGGCTCGGTCCTCTTCGTCCGGCTCGACGGCGCCTGGATGGACCACACCATCGTGGAAACCCCCGCCGGCGGCGGCGAGGAGCGGGTCATCGTGCGCGACGAGGACTTCTTCGACTACGGCGAGGGCGGCACGTTCGGCTATCCCCTGGTCTCCCCGGACGGCGCCACGGTCGTCTTCCCGTCCTACCGCTCCGGGTGGATCAACTACTGGAGCGTGCCCCGCTCGGGCGGAGAACCCACGCCGCTGGCGGCGGCCCAAGCCGACCAGACCGAAGGCGCCTGGTCCCCGGACGGCGGCGGGTTCGCGTACGTCGAGAACCACGGGGGCACCTACCAGCTCCGCGTCGCGCCGGTGGACGGCGGCGAGCCGCGCGTCATCGCGGCCCCCGACTCCGGGATGATCGGAGCGCCGCAGTGGTCCCCGGACGGCGGCCGCATTGCAACCACCCTCGAGACGCCGACCCGCCCCGGAGATCTGGTCGTCCACACCCTCGAATCGGGCAAGTCGTCCCGCCTGACCGATTCGATGCCGATGGACGCGATCGGGAACCGCCTGATCACCCCGGGAAAGGTGTCGTTTTCGAGCGCGGACGGCCTGGAAATCCCCTCCTACCTCTACCGGCCCAGCGCCGGCTGGGCCGACGAAGACGGCCGCCACCCGGCGATCGTCTGGACCCACGGCGGACCCACGTCGCAATGGGAGGACAGCTTCGAGCCCGCAATCCAGTTCTTCGTCCAGCGCGGTTACGTGGTCCTGCTCCCCAACGTGCGCGGCAGCTCCGGGTACGGCCGCACCTTCGAGGAGGCGAACGACGGCTGCTGGGGCAAGTGCGACTTCGCCGACGCGGTGGCGGCCGCCGACTACCTCCGGACCCTCCCCTACGTCCACCCCGACCGCATCGGAACCACCGGGACCAGCTACGGAGGGTTCATGTCGTGCGCGGCGGTGAGCTTCGGCGGCGAGACCTTCCAGGCCGTGATCGCGGCCTCCGGCTACTGCGACCGCGTCACCTTCTTCGAGGACGGCGAGTTCCGCCACCTCCAGCAACTCCGCAAGGAGATGGGCCGGCTCGAAGATCACCGGGACCGCTACCTCGCGAACTCCCCCTACTACCACCTCGCCGACGCGCAGGCGCCCGTCTTCGTCCTCCACGGCGAGGGCCGCTATCCCGGCTCCCCGCAGATGACCGAGTTCTTCCGCGAGCTCCAGCGCCTCTACAAGCCCGCCCGCTACAAGGCCTACCCCGGCGAGAACTTCTACGTCCGGGGCTTCGACAACACGATCCAGATGCTCACCGACATGAAGGCGTTCTTCGACTTCTATCTCCTGGGAAAAAACGTCGACCTGCCGGGCGTCGGGTACCTGGAGGAACTCGAGGGCGTCTCCCACTGAGAGGGCAGCGCCGGGAGGCGCAACTACAATCCCTCCATCGCCCCACCGGGAAAGTCAGGTCCGTAGAACGCGGCGCCTCGGCCGCGCCCGGCCTTTCCCAGGAGACTCCGCATGAGGTCCAAGACGGCGCTCGCTCTCTCCGCGGCGCTGGCGTGCGCGGCGATCACCGGCGCGCAGACCCAGCCGCAACCGCCCCCCGACAAGGAGGCGGTGCGGGAGATCGTCCGGGAGTACCTGCTCGAGCATCCGGAGGTCATCGAAGAGGCGATCCGCGCGCTCCAGGCGAGGCGGCAGGCCGACCAGGTGGCGCGGACGCGGGACGCGCTGGTGAAGAACCGCGTGGCGCTGACCCGTCATCCGATGTCGCCCGTTTCCGGCAACCCTGACGGCGACGTGACGCTCGTCGAGTTCTTCGACTACCAGTGCGGCTACTGCAAGCGCTCGCTCGAGCCGGTCATGGACCTGCTGGAGAGCGACCCCGAGCTCCGGGTCGTCTGGAAGGATTTTCCGGTGCTCGGGCAGGTCTCGACCTTCGCCGCGCTCGCGTCCATGGCGGCCCAGAAGCAGGGAAAGTACCTGGAGTTCCACAAGGCGCTCATGGGGGCGGCTGACCGCCTCACCGAGGAGTCCGTGATGGAAATCGCCGGACAGGCCGGGCTCGACGTCGACCGCCTCCAACGAGACATGGCCGATGCCGAGATCATCACCTACCTGCAGGACACCCAGCGTCTCGCCCGCGAACTCGGGATCAACGGAACCCCCGCCTTCGTGATCGGCAACACCCTGGTCCCCGGCGCGGTGGACGGCGCCCGCCTCAAGCAACTCATCGCCCAAGCCCGCCGCGGCGGCTGAAACGGCTTGGAACGCCGGTCTCCGACCGGCACCCGCCCGCGCAGCGGGCGGAGCAGCACTTCGGTGCGCCCCATGACGGCGCAAGAGCCGTCCCCGTCCCCGTCCCCGTAGAATCGGCCCCCGACCGCATCACGCGCCGCCGGGAGGTTCCCATGCCCCGATTCACCAAAACGACGGCTCTCTCAGCCCTCTCGCTCGTCCTCCTCGCGGCCCCCGCCGCCGTCCAGGACCTCGAAACCCTCCGCCCTGTCGCCGACCAGGGCGCCGCCGAGCGCGCCAAGCTGGCGCAGGTGATCGTGGACTCCGTCTTCAGCTTCGGCGAACTCGGCTTCCAGGAGGTCGAGACCTCCCGCTACCTCACCGGCGTCCTCCGCGACAACGGCTTCGAGATCGAGGAAGGGATCGCCGGCATCCCCACCGCCTGGATGGCGCGCTGGGGCTCCGGCTCCCCGGTGATCGCGCTCGGCAGCGATATCGACGGCATCCCGAAGGCCTCCCAGAAGCCCGGCGTCGCCTATTTCGACCCGCTCGTCGAGGGCGCCCCCGGCCACGGCGAGGGCCACAACTCCGGCCAGGCGGTGATCATCGTGGGCGCGCTCGCCGCCAAGGAGGTCATGGAGCGCGAGGGGATCCCCGGGACCATCGTCATCTGGCCCGGGGTGGCCGAGGAACTGCTCGCCACCAAGGCGTGGTTCATCCGCGCCGGCCACTTCGACGACATCGACATCAACATCTTCACCCACGTGGCCTCCGACTTCGGGGTGAGCTGGGGCCAGGGCAGAGGCAGCGGCCTCGTCTCCGTGGAATACACCTTCGAGGGCGAGTCGGCGCACTCCGCGGGCGCGCCGTGGCGAGGCCGCAGCGCCCTCGACGCCGTCGAGATCATGAACATGGCCTGGAACGTCAAGCGCGAGCACCTGCGCCTGCCGCACCGCTCCCACTACGTGATCTCGAACGGCGGCGACCAGCCCAACGTGGTGCCGCAGCTCGCGTCCGTCTGGTACTACTTCCGCGAGCTCGACCAGCCCCACATGAAGGAGCTGTACGAGCTCGGCAACACGATGGCCGAGGCGGCGGCCGCGATGACCTCCACCAAGGCGTCCTGGCGCATCCTGGGCCATGCGTATCCGCGCCACTTCAACAAGCCGGTCGCGGAGGCGCTCTGGGCCAACATCGAGCGGGTGGGCCTGCCGGAGTGGAGCGAGGCGGACCAGACGCTCGCCCGGGGTCTCCAGCGCGAACTCGGCGTCGAGGAGCGCGGTCTCGCCATGGAGCTCGGCCAGATGGGCGGCCCGGCGCCCGAGCCCCGGCTCGGCGGCTTCTCCGACGACATCGGGGACATCTCGTGGAAGGTCCCGACGGTCACCATGCGCTATCCGTCGAACATCCCGGGCGGACCGGGCCACCATTGGGCGAACGCGGTGGCGATGGCGACCCCGATCGCTCATAAGGGCGTGACCGCCGGGGCGCGGGTGATCGCGATGACGCTGATGGACCTGTTCCTCGATCCGTCACTCGTGGCGGCGGCGAAGGAGTACTTCGCCGAGCAGACCGCCGAGCACCAGTACAGCCCCCTGATCGGGCCGAACGACCCGCCGGCGATCCATCTCAACAAGGAGCGGATGGATTCCTTCCGGGAGGCGATGCGGCCGTTCTACTACGACCCGGACCGCTACGACAGCTACCTGGAGCAACTCGGGATCGAGTACCCGACGGTGCGGGGCGGCGATCCGGAGATCTGAGGAAAGCTCAAGGCGGTGGCGCCGCCGGCTTGGAACGGCGGCCCCCAGACCGGTGCCTCGGCCGGCAGGGAGGACCGTGGCCTAACGGACTCCCAGTATCCACTCCTCAAGGAGCGCCGTACGCTTTTCGCAATCGGGCAGCCCGGGTTCGAACTACTGATCGAGTCTTCCTCCAAAGTCCGTCTCGCGGAGCCGTTTCGCGACTGCTGCCAAGAGACATCCACTCCTTGTGCACTTGGGCGGAGTGCGCCCCTCGCGGTGGACAGTTCAGCCCATTCCAAAGGCTTCGCGCCGCGGGCTATGCTGGCTCGCACGTCACTCCCACCGGTTCACCTTCCGTCTTCCTCCGAGCCGGGAAAACCTCCCCGAGCCATGCTTCTCCGAATCGGGGCTTCATTCGTGGCCGCAGCACTCGCCGCTCCATGCACCTCGTGGCCGCTGCCACATGCCCGCCCGCAAACTCCCACTCGTTGACCCGGTGACGGGCCGTGAGGCCGGAACCGCACCGGGGGCGGACGTGACCGGGACCCGCCGGAGCCGTCCGAAGTTCACCCGGGAGGCGGCAACCCGACTGTGGCTGCACCGCCAGGGGTTCGACCGGCCCCGGGGGGCGACCTCACTCGGCGCCGCGGCCTTCGTCGAGCACCTGGAACGGACGGGCGCCCTCCAGCTCGACAGCGTGAACGTCGTGGACCGGGCCCACTACCTGACCCTCTGGAGCCGGTTCGGCTCGTACGACCGCTCGAAAGTGGATCGGTGGGTGTACGGGGATCGTCTCGCGTACGAGTACTGGGGACACGAAGCCTCGATCCTGCCCATCTCCCATCTCCCGCTCGGGCGGCGGCGCATGCGGCGATTCCCTCCCGAGAGCTGGTCGGGACGCGCGTGGTGGGGCCGATACGTGACCTCGACGGCGTCGAAGCGGCGTGTGCTGCGGCGGCTGCGCGCGGAGGGGCCTCTGGAGAGCGTCGACTTCCGGCCGCAGGCGGCCGACCGCGAGGAGAGGACGGACTCGCTCGGGTGGGGCCTGAAGGAGGACAAGCGCTCGCTGTCGCTGCTGTGGCACGACGGCCGAGTCGCCGTGAGCGGGCGGCGGCACTTCCGGTGCCTCTACGACGTGGCGGAGCGCGTCTACCCCGACGGGCCGGTCGCGTCGCTATCCGAGTACCACGACAGTTGGCTTCTGACCGGCCTCTCGGGGTGCGGGATCGCTCCGGAAAGACACCTCGTCAACTACTTCACCGGGCCGGAACTCAACGCGGCGGAGCGGCGCCGGGTCATCGCCCGCAACCTGCGGAAGAAACGGATCGTCGAGGTGGACGTGGAGGGACTGCGGGGGCCCTGCTACGCCCTGCCCGGACACCTCGAGGCCATCGACCGTCTGCCCGAGCCGGCCGGGACCACGCTGATCTGCCCCTTCGATTCCCTGCTCTGGCAGCGAAAGCGCGCGGCCGAACTTCTCGACTTCGAGTACGCCGTCGAAATCTACGTCCCGGCCGCGAAGCGGAAGTACGGCTACTACGTGTTGCCGATCCTTCACGACGGACGCCTCGTGGGACGGCTCGACCCGAAGCTCCACCGCGACCGCGGCCTGCTGGAGATCCGGGCTCTCCACATGGAGCCCAGCTGCGCGGTAACCGCGGACTTCGGTGCGGAACTGGACGGTGCGATCGCGGATCTCGCGAAGTTCCTCGGGGCCACGGACATCCGCATGCCTTGAAGGCCGGCCGTCCCGTCGCGCGCGCCATGCGGGCGGGTGGGGGCCGTCCCGCCGCCCGCCTGCGGCGGGCTGTGCCGGTCGGAGACCGGCGGTCCAAGCCGTCGCGCCACTCTCCCCCGTTGACAGTCCCGCAGGCTGCCCGTAGGCTCGATTCCCCAACTTGACGGAGTGGAGGTACACCATGGTTTCAAGTAGCCGTTCGACCCGGATTCTGTTTGGCGCGGCCCTCGCACTGCTGGCTGCCGGCGCCGCGTTCGCCCAGCCCTACACCTGCGAGGAGGTGATGGTGCCGATGCGCGACGGCACCATGCTCGCCACCGACGTGTACATGCCCAACAACCAGGGCGACGGTCCGTGGCCGGTCATCCTCGAGCGGACGCCGTACAACAAGGGCGACTGCGCGCACCGGTTCGCGCCGTACTTCGCCCAGCGCGGCTACGTCGCGATCGTCCAGGACGAGCGCGGCCGCTACAACTCGGAGGGCACCTACCACTGGCTGCTCGACCAGGCGTGGCACGAGCGCCAGGACGGCTACGACACCATCGAGTGGGCGGGCACCCAGTCCTGGTCCACCGGGAAGGTGGGGACGCAGGGGCTCTCGTTCACCTGCTTCAACCAGTACCTGACCGCGCCGACCCGGCCGCCGCACCTGGCCGCCATGTTCTGCGCGCACTCGGCTTCGAACGCCTACAAGGACCTCTACTGGGCGGGCGGCGCGCTCCACATGATCATGCCGACCTGGCTGCTCTCGCAGAACGAGATGGTCCAGCCGGTGCCGCTCGACGACCCCGGACGGCGGACCGGCTACGTCGGCGCCGATCAGGCCTGGATGCAGTGGCACCAGCGGCGGCTCGAGACCGAGGCGCCGATGGGCCGGAGCATGCTCACCCGCATGATGACCGACATGATCGAGAACCCGTACTACAACGACTACTGGCGGCAGTATGCGGTCGACGAGCAGTGGGACCAGATCGACACCCCGATCATGCACTACGCGAGCTGGTACGACCGGTATCCGCACTCGCAGGTGGGGCACTTCAACGGCATCCAGGCCCAGGGCATGGCGAACGCCCGGGACAGCCAGCGGCTGTTCATCGGGCCGTGGCTCCACGGGGCCGGGCTCATCAACGCCCGGGTGATCGGCGATCTCGACTTCGGGCCCGAGGCGGCCATCGACTACAACGCGCTGCGCCTCCGCTGGTTCGACTACCACCTGAAGGGCATCGACAACGGCATCATGGACGAGCCGAAGGTGAGCCTCTTCATCATGGGCGCGAACACCTGGCGCCGGGAGAACGAGTATCCGATCGCCCGCGAGGTGCGGACCGACTACTACTTCCGGGCGGAGAACGCCGATTCGATCGATTCGCTGAACGACGGGACCCTGTCCACCGAGGCGCCCGGCGACGAGGGTTCCACCAGCTACGAGTACGACCCGCGCGACCCCGTGCTGTCGATCGGCGGCGACCTGTTCATCCAGCCCATGGGCGCGCGCGACAACCGGCCCGCCGACCGCCGCAGCCTGACCTTCACCACGCCGGTGCTCGAGGAGGACACCGAGGTCACCGGGATGCCCACGGTGGAGCTCTGGGCCTCATCCAGCGCGGTGGACACCGACTGGACGGTCACGATCACCGACGTCCATCCGGACGGCTACTCGCAGACGCTCCGCCAGAACATCCTGCGCGCGCGGTACCGCGAGGGCGACGAAACGCCGGTCCTGATGAACCCCGGCGAGGTCTACAAGTTCACGATCGAGATGTATCCCATCTCGAACCTCTTCAAGGCGGGTCACCGCATCCGGATGACGGTGTCCAGCAGTTCCTTCCCGAAGTGGCTGCCGAACGGCAACACCGGCCGGGAGATGGACGAGGACATGCCGGTGGTCATCGCGAACAACACGATCTACCACGACGCGGACCGTCCCTCGAAGGTCATCCTGCCGATCATCCCGGCGGGACCGGGGGCGGGTCCGGGCCGCCACTGACGCCGGCTGGAGGATCGGGGGAACCGCGGGACCCGCACCTGCGTGGTGGCGGCGCCCGCGGGCTCAGACCGGGAGCACGCGCAAGGAGGACTGGTGCCTTCTGGGGACGAGTCCCTTCAGGCCGCCGTCAAACGTCGTCAACCGACCGGCCCGCTGGATCGCGGTGTCCAGCAGCACGGCGTCCGTGACCTGCCGGTAGCCCTGGAGACGCGCGCTGACCGACTCCGGCAGCTCGCTGATGGAGCGGTCCAGCGGCCAGAAGCGATGGGAGCCCAGCCCGGTGAGGCCTTCCAGAACCCCGATGGCGTCGAGAGCGGTGACCGTGTGGTGGACGGCCGCGCGGTTGCAGGAAACGCGCACAAAACCTGCCTCCGTCAACAGGCAGGTCGCCCAGCCGGCATCCCGATCCGCATCGAACCATGCCCACGCGGCGTCGTGATGCACATGATTGGGCCAGGCAAGCGCGACCAGGACGTTCACGTCCGGAAGCGCAATCAAGGCCAGTCGCCCAGGGAACGATGGACGTCGTCGTTCGTGATGGGACCGGCATCGCGATCCACCGCAAACACGGTCACCCGCTCCCGCTTGCGCTGAGCGACGGCGGCATTGCTCCGGAAACCGCGACGCGCCAACTCCGACAGCGCTCGACCTACGCTTACGCCGTTCCGCTCGGCGAGCGCGCGCGCCACCGACAGCACATCGTCATCGATCGTTACCGTGGTTCGCATTGGTGCACTATAGCATTAAGTCATCATCACATCACAACATCATAAGAACGGAGCGAATCTGATGCACCCCGAGTGCGGCGTCAACCCGGGATGGCGGCCACTGACGGCGGCTCCGGGTCGCGGGCAGCCGCGGACCCGGACCGGGAGGACGCGCCGCGGGCCTGGTCTACTCGATCGGCGCGAGGAGTTCCGGCGCGGTCACGAGTTGCCGGACGCCGTGCGACTTCGTCTCGTCGAAGACGTTGCCCGACGCGGCCCAGCGGTGGAGGGAGCTGATGTCCAGCTTGGCGCATTGCGGCCGCACGTTCCAGGTGACCCGGACGGGAGAGCAGGTGCTCTGGTCGTAGGAGGGGCCCGTGGTCGAGCCGCGGAACAGCACCGGCTCACCGGTGTTGGACGGGATCATCCTGGCCTGATGCAGGCCGCCGGCCATGTTGCCGCCGTAGGCCATCGTCGTGAAGTCGAGCGCGTCCGCATCGTTGACGACGAGGAATACCTGCGCCTCCACGCGGAGGAGCGGGTTCTCGCAGGCTTCGGGGACGCACGAGCCGAGCCCGACGCCCGGAGCCGCGTCGCATGAGGTGTGGACCCAGTGGACCTCGATCGTGTCCCCCGGGCTCACGCCGCCGTAAGCCCCCTCGGCCGGCTCCAGCTCGGCGGGGGTGAGGTCCGCCGTCTCGTTGCAGGCGTAGCCGCCGTCCTCGGCGTCGCTCACGAAGACGCTGAATCCCGGGCCCTTGTGCTCCGCGTTGGTGTGGGTGTGGAGGTTGCAGAGGTTCAGCTCGCCGGCCGCGGGCGCCAGCGGGAACATCTCCGGATTCAGCCCCGCCGGATCGGCAATGTCCCGCGGCGTCTGCGGCCCCATGTCGAGGCACAGCGCCTCCTCTGCCGCTGGAGCGGCGTCCGCCGCGGCGGCGGGGTCCGAGCCGCCCGCTTCGGGCGCCGGGTCGCCGCCGCAGCCGGCGGCGAGCGGTGTGAACAGGATGACGAGGAGGATGGCGGTTCGCATGGGGCCTATCGTATGCAAGCGCCGCCGGAGCCCGCCAACCAGGCTGCTAGGAGGCCGCCGCGGCGACCGGCCGCAAGACCCTGCGGCAGCGCCGCATCCAGAAGTCGTACCGCGCGATGCTCTCGTCGTCGACGACGGCAGCGTCCAGCGAGCGGAAGCTACCTTCCTGAACCCACAGGGCCTGCCAGGCAGGGTAGTGCTCGTCGCAGGTATCCGTGAGCGATTCGGAATCGAGGCCCGCCAGGCCGTTCCGGACGGCACCCAGCCCGTCGTCAGTGCTGTCCCCGCTGTCCATCGCCACCGAGACAAAGACGCTCATCACGTCCATGCAGTCCACGAACGCCGCCTCCGTGGCGCGCGGCCCGGTTTCCGAGCGGAGCTGGATGGGCAGACGGCCCACCGCTCCTCCCGACTGGTCGCGGCACGCTGCCCGTACCGGATCGGAGCGGCCCGGCAGGCGGTCCAGCTCGGCGGTCGTGTGCTCGGCCCGCATCGCGGCGGTCGCGCATCCCAGCCCCAGGATCAATGACAGTGACAACAGGTACTTCATCGCGTTTCCTCCGTGGAAGGGTCCTCAGAAGTAGTACTTCATGACCAGCGCGACTTCGCGGTATCCGAGGCCGCCGAGGTCGATGTCCACGGAGAACGGGGTCACCCCGTCGGCCTGGACCGGTGCATGGCTGCGGATCAGGTCGTACTCCGCGGTGGTGGTCAGCTCCCGGAAGCGCCCCCAGCGGACCTTGACGCCCACGATGAGCTCTCCCAGGTTCATGTCGAGCCCGGCGATGAACTGGAGCCCCGGGGACCAGCCGCTGATCTCGGCGTTCAGCAGGTTGGCGGTCCCGGCGGCCGCGCGCTTCGCCTCCTCGCGCCAGTCGGGGACGAACTCGATGGCCAGGTACTCCGGCTCCGGTTTGCGGACGAAGCTCGCGGCATAGTGGGCCTCGATCTGGGCCAACCCGATCCCGGCGCCCACGTAGGGCGTCCAGCGCGTGCGGTTCTCGTAGTCGTAGTAGAGGTTCAAAAAGCCCTCGTCGGCGCGTACATCGGAGAGCGTCTCCAACGGGGCCGTCGCCCATTCGGCCCGCTTCCCGTTCAGCGCCTCATTGCCGTCGGCCACCTTGATGGGCCGGGTGTCCCGTCCGTGACCCCGCATCCGGAAATCCAGCTCGACGCGGATTGCGCCGAAGGAGAGGCCGACCGTCGAGCCGTAGCCGAACCCGGTCCCGACGTCGAAGGAGTTCGTGATCGCCGTAACCGCCTCGCGGGCGCCGCAGGCGGCATCGTCCGGAGGCGTCAGCCCCTCGGGATAGAGGAGCCTGTCGCACCGCGTCGGGTGGTTCAGGAACGTCTGGGAGGAATTCGCGGTCCGGGCGCGGGGACCACCCTCTTCGAACCCGACGTAGAGGCGCTGCGCCGTCGCGTCGCCGACGGCCGCGAGCAGCAGCGCCGCCGCCAGGGGGGCCGCGACCAGGAGCCGGCTCCATGGGAGCCGGGTCGTCGGCCGGGTCTTTCTCTTCATGTGCCCGCCTGGGTGCAACCCGGGGACCAGGCGCTCGGCGAGTGGGGAGCGAACCGGCAGCATCCGAAGTTGACCCGACCAGCCCGGCCGTGAGGCCGAACGCGCTGGTCTCTCTCCTTCTACGCGCGCCGTCCGGGAAAGTTACAGACGGACGGGCCTGCTGGACCGGCCCGCTGCGGGTGCCGGCCGGGTGCCGGCTCAGCCCGGCGGGTCCGGCGGTCCGACCCGGCCGCCCCGCCCGAAGCCGCACGGCGCCGCCGCTACCGGCGCTCGGCCGTGGCGGCGTCGAGATAGCGGTGGCCCGCGACGACCGAACGGTGGGCGATCGCCCGGTAACGCCCGTCGGAGGTCTCGGCGGTGACCTCGTCCGACCGCCGTTCGGCCGGCGCGCTCGATCGGTCTGTCCATGCCTCGGTCAGGACCCGTCCGGTCATGGTTTCGGGAGCCTCCAGGCCGAGCAGGGCGAGAAAGGTGGGGGCCAGGTCGGCGTTTGACGATGGGAGCTCGACCGTGATCCCGGAGCGCAGATCGGGGCCGGCCGCAATCAGGACGTTATGAATGTCATACGGACTCGTGCTCCCGTGACCCGCGGCGCCGCCGGAAGCCGAGGTCCCGCGATAGCCGTGTTCGTTCGCGGCATCGGTCCAGGCCGGCGAGTAGAGGATGTCGGCCGCCCGCGGGTGGTCGAGCCGGGCGAGGTCCAGGGGGAGCGTTCCGGGCGCCGACCCGTCCCGGGTGAAGATCGCCCCGACCCGAGCCGCGGTCTGGAGCGCCTCGACGACGCGGGCGATGGTCGCCGGGTCGCCGTCGCGGACGTAGATCGCGCCGCCCCCGGTCACGATGCGCGGGGAACCGTCCGGCTGCCGGGCGGCGAAAGGAGCGAGCAGCGTTTCGATGTCCACACCGCCGGTATGGGTCGAGAAGCCGTGGTCCGAGGTGACCCAGATGTTGAACTCGTCCAGCCGGCCGGCGGCTCGAAGCCGGCGCTCAAGCCGTTCCAGTTCTTCGTCCACCCCGCGGATCGCCTCCATCGACGTCGGGTGCCCGATGCCCAGGGAATGGGCGGTGGTATCGGGCTCGGTCAGCCAGATGACGGTGACCGCCGGATCGACGTGATCGAGTCCCACCTCGAGGAACGAATCCACGATGTAGCGATTGCGCTCGTGCTGGGGAACGGCCCCGGCGGGTGGAGGCCCGAGCCGTTCCCGTACCGCGTGGCCGAGCGCTTCCGGCAGGGCGTACTCGTGGTGGATGATGCCGCCGCCCGCAACCCGGTGGTTGAGCAGAAAGGAGGATCCGGCGGAGCCCGCGCTGACCACCAGCATCCGGCGCCCGGCCTCCTGGAGGCGCTCTCCAAGAGTCGGCGCGGTGAGCAGGCGCCCCGCTTCGGCTTGCTCGATCCTGAGCAGGTTGCTCCGGTCCGCGGTGTTCAGGAATCCGGCCGGGTCGACGTTCGGGAAGAACACCGCATTCCCCATGAGTCCGTGGGTCTCGGGGTAGGCGCCGGCCGAGATGGATGCGGCGTTGACGCGGGTAACGGTCGGAACCACGGAATGGTGGTCGGTGAAGACCACTCCGCGTTCTCCGAGGGCGTGGAGGTTCGGCATCTGCGCGGGGGTGACGTAGTCCGGCCGCAGCCCGTCGATGACGACGAGCAGATGCCGGTTTTGCGGCCCTTCGCGCGGTTCGGAACCGGGATCGGCCGGCGCGCCTCCGCAAGCAACGAGAAGCGCCAGCGCGCTCCCCGCCCACGCACCCCGGGACCGGGTCAAAGGCCTTCCTCGCCGGCGTGCCTACTCATCTCCTTCGCGGATCATAAGGACGGAGCGGCCGCGCCCGGGAAGCGATCCTCGATCGCTCACCGGACCGCCGGCATCGGCGCCGGAACCGCCGCCGCCTGCGCGTCGCGGCAGGCGCTCGTCCGCCGGCGGGCCATGCTGCCCCCTGGCGCCTACGGCCAGAGCCAGCCGAAGACGCCCCCGGTGAGCAGGCCGTAGATCAGCCCGTCGACCATGGTGCGGATCGTGTAGCCCCAGCTCCGCCCCCACCAGATGGAGGCCTGGAGGATGGCGAGCGAATACCCGGCGAAGGCGACCGCGGCCACCACCCGGAACACCTCGCCGTAGGCGGCGCCGACGCTGAGGGTCGTCCCCGCCACGTAGGCGGCGACGGCCCCGACCACGAGCGAATAGACGAACCAGAGACCGAGGCTCCTGCCCATGTTCGCCGGCTCGTTCGGCAGGACCGTCAGGATCGCCACCGGCCCCTCCTTCGTCTTCTGGATGTACTCGGGCGTATGCATTTCCTTCGCGTGGCCGTGGGGCATGAAGTAGTCGCCCGGCGGGATGGCGAAGGGCCGCATCGCGTCGGCGACCCGGCGCTCGTCGGGGATCGCCTTCATGTCGTTCTTGTGGAAGCCGATCACCATATGGATCACCGAGCTGGCGAGGAACACGGCGACGGCGGCGAGGAAGATCGGCAGCCAGAGCGAGAGGACGGTCAGCATGGGCGGTCTCCGGGGAAGGTTGGTGCGGGACGCGCGGCGGGCGGCGTGAGGTCTCCGATCATGTCACCGGGAGGCGACGGCGGTCCTGTCGTCTCCACCCAGCGACGACACGATGCGGTCCACGACCGCCTGCATGTCGAGGCGCCCGTCCCGGTTGGTCTGCACGGCGACCGTCACGCCCGAAGCCGCGTAGTGCCGGACGTGGGTGCGGTAGCCGGGCCACATGCCGCCGTGGCCGAACGAAGCCCCGCCGTCGTACACGAAGAGCCCGAAGCCGTAGTGCCAGTCCGGCCGCGCCGGATCGCGCCAGCCGCCGGCGAGCATTGCGTCGAGGGAGTCCGGCCGCACGACCCGGCCTTCCGCGAGCGCTCCGTGGAACTCGACCAGCATCGTCGGATTCGTGGTGAGTCCGCCGCCGGTCCACTCGGACGAGGGATCGAACTTCATGGTGCCGTCGTCCCGCAGGTTGCGGGCGCCCATCGTGTAGCCCGGCGTGATGTCCGGCAGCGCCGACCGGTCCTGGAGCCCGATCTCGTCGAGCCCGTGGGGATCGAGGATGCGCTCGCGCAGCAGGTCGTAGTAGGTGCGCCCCGTCGCCGCCTCGATCACCCGTCCCAGCACCAGATAGCCGGCGTCGGTGTTGGCGTAGCCCCGGCCCGCCGGATACCTCGGCTTCCGGCCGATGAAGCCGATCAGCTCCTCGGGCTCGAAACGGCCGCTGCGGCGGATCGTCCGCCAGACCATCCGGATCCGAAACCGCATCGTGCCCGGGTAGTCGCCGAGCCCGGCGGAGTGCGAGAGCAGATGGCGCACCCGGATCTCATCCGCGTTCGGCAGCCGCCGGTACCAGTCCCGTTCGCCGAGCCACTTCGAGGCCGGGTCGTCGAGCGACAGGACGCCGTCCTCGACCAGCAGCATCGTCAGCGCCGCCACGAACGTCTTGCCGGTGCTGCCGCCCGGCATGCGCACGCTGTCGTCGAGCGGGATGTCCGCCTCCCGGTCCGCGAGTCCCACGGCGGCGCGCACCATGCGCCCGTCCGGGAAACGCACCGCCGCCCGCAGGCCGGGCATCCTCAGTTCGGCCCGGGTCTCCTCCAGGACTGTGGCGAGCGCCGCCTGGTCCTCCGCCGACGCGGCGGAGGGGGCGGCGATCAGGAACGCCGCCAACCCGTACCGGGACAGAAGACATCGCATCGTCAACGGCCACAACGACCCCGGCCGGCGGTTCGTTCCGCCGGCGCCGGCCGACTACTTCGCCCGCTCGCCGCGGCGGCGCGCGACCACGATCGGCCTCGCGATCTCGTTGAACGCGAGGAGCAGCGCGTCGAACTGCATCCGTTTGTTGCCGTAGGAGCGGTACATGTCGCGGTCGGCCTGCTCGACGAGCAGCAGCGCCTCGGCGAAGGCCCTCTCCGGGGCGAGCTCGGCGATCTTCTGCAGCCGGCCGGCATCGCCGGAGAGCGCCGCGCCGCCCGACCGCAGCGCCGCGAGGTCCCGGAGCGTGGCGCGGAGCAGCACCAGCACCGTCGCCAGCTCGTCAAGCTGGCCCGACTTGCGGCCGCGGGGAGCCGCCCTCGTGAAGCGCTCGGTGAGCTTCGTGCGCGCCGGCGGGGGGATGCCCTTCCCCACGACGGCCGCGATCCGTTCGGCCTCCTCCGCGAGCGGGAGGAGCCGGTCCCGCGGCAGCGCGAGCGCCCGCTGGAGGTCCCCGCGCGCGGCGGCCGCGGCCACCGCCGCCTCCTCGGGCGCGTAGTCGTGCTCGTCCCGGAGGCGGGCGGCCACCTCCGGGGTCGTCGGCGCGGCGAAGCGCCAGCGCTGGCAGCGGGAGACGATGGTCGGCAGGAGCGCCGCCTCCGACTGGGCGCAGAGGATGAGGCCCAGCCAGGGGTGCGGCTCCTCGAGCGTCTTGAGCAGCGCGTTGGCCGCCGGCGGGTTCATGGTGTCCGCGGCCTCGATCACCAGCACGCGGCGGCGTCCCTCGAAGGGATGGGTGCGGGTCCCGGCGATGGCCTCGCGGATCTCGTCCACCCGGATCGGTTTGCCGCGCTCCGGCCGCAGGAGCCGCACGTCGGGGTAGGGACCGGCCGCCGGACCCGTCCACTCGCCCGCCGCGCCGCCGGCCTGCGCCGCCGCATCGCTGTGGAGGATCCGCTGGTGGAGCACCCGGGTGGCCTCGGACTCCAGGTCCTGGTCGATGCTGTTCACGATCGCCGAGAGCGCGATGGCCGCCTCCACCGTGGGCGCCCCGGACGGCCCGGTCAGCAGCAGGCTCTGCGGCAGCCGGCCGCCCGCCGCCAGGGCGGCGAGCCGCGAAAACGGCGCGCCGATGCCGAATGCGGGCATCAGCCGAGCCGGGCGGAGACCGCCGCCCACGCCGCCTCGAACACCTTGTCGGGCGTCTGGTCGGCGGGGATCACCACGACCCGGCCGGGTTCCTCGCGCGCGATCCGGAGGAAACCCTCGCGGACGCGCCGGTGGAACCGTTCCGCCTCCTGCTCGATGCGGTCGGTCCCCTTGAGGCGCGAAAAACCGGTGGCGACCGGAAGGTCCAGCACGAGCGTCAGGTGCGGGCGGAAGCCTCCGGTGACTGCCTGGTCCACCGCCAGGATCCGTTCGAGCGGGAGTCCCCGGCCGCCGCCCTGATACGCGATCGTCGAATCGGTGAAGCGGTCGGTGATCACCACCTCCCCCCGGAGGAGCGCCGGGCGGATCACCTCGGCGATGTTCTGCGCCCGCGCCGCGAAGAAGAGGGCGAGCTCGGTCTCGGGAACGAGCGGACCCTCGCCGTGCAGCAGCAGTTGGCGGATCACCTTGCCGGCCGCGGTGCCGCCCGGTTCCCGGGTCAGCGTGACCCGGCGGCCCTCCCGGCGCAGCCGCGCGGCGAGGCGCTGGGCCAGCGTGGACTTGCCGCCGCCCTCGACTCCCTCGACGCTCAGGAAGAGCGCCGCGGCCGGTAGCCCCGGTCCCCCGGTCAAGCTGGAAACGGGACCGCTAGCGGAACGTCGGGTTGAAGATCGGGACGTTCGAGCCGCACATCCGCTCGCGCGCCGACCGTTCCCAGACGTCGCGCGGCACCGACGGCCCCTCGGCCTCGCAGTGCGCGTCGAACGCCGCCGCCAGGTTCCCCGCGACCATGTCCGGCGACATCCGCTCGATGTGCCGCCGCTCGAGCATGTGGATCAACTGGCCGTCCTTGAACAGCGCGATGGACGGCGACGACGGGGGCACGTCGGTCATGTAGCCCCGGGCGCGGTCGGTGGCGTCGCGGTCGACCCCCGCGAAGACCGTCCCCAGGTGGTCCGGGATCTTCGTGTGCTGAAGCGCCATGGTGACGCCCGGACGCGCCGAGCCGGCCGCGCAGCCGCAGACCGAGTTGACCACCACGAGGGCGGTTCCGGGCTTCGCCAGCATGTCGTCCACGTCTTCGGGTTGGTGGAGCGGGTCCACCCGGCAGTCGGCCAGTTCCTCCCACATGGGCCGGACGGCGTCGGGGTCGTAGAGCGGGGGAAGGGGCATGGCGAAGTCTCCTCGGACGGGTGTTCCGGAAGGATACCGTCCGCTCAGTTGCCGGCCGAGGCCGCCTCGCCGAGCGAGAACGCCACCAGCTTGTTGCCCGTGCCACGCCCCACCGCGATCACCACGAACTGCACTCCCGCGGGGGACTCGTAGGTCATCGGGTTTGCGTAGGAGCTCGCCCCGAGCGGGTGGGCCCAGAGTTCCTCGCCGGTGGTCTTGTCGATGGCGAACAGGTGGTCGGCGCCCCCGCTGAAGAAGACGAGCCCGCCGGCGGTGACCATCGGCCCCGGCGCGCCCACGATCCCAAGCCGCTCTTCCCCGAGATCCACGCCCTCGAGGGCCCGGTGACCCCGGACCAGCGGGTTGTTGCCCGCCGGGACCTGGAAGAGATGCTCCCCGGTGTTCAGGTCGATCGCGGTCAGGGTGCCGTAGGGCGGCTTGTTGATCGGCAGCCCGTTCGGGAGGTTCAGCGACCGGCGGTCCCGGTCGAGCCAGTAGCGGCCTTCGGTCTCGTCCGGGTTGGCCTCGGTGATGGCGAGGAGCGACGGGAACTCGTTGGCCTTGATGTAGATGACCCCGGTTTCGGGATCGGCGGCCGCGCCGCCCCAGTTCGCGCCGCCGAGGATTCCCGGGTTGGCGATCGTCCCGCCGAGCGACGGCGGGGTGTAGAGCCCTCCCATCCGGTACTTGCGGACGATCTCGAGCGCCTCCTCCCGGAGTTCCGGGGTGAAAGCGATCACGTCGTCCTCGGTGAAGGTCTGTTTGGCGAAGGGCGCGGGTTTCGTGGGGAAGGGCTGGGTCTCGGCGGCCCGTTCGCCGGGGACGTCGCTCGGCGGGACCGCGCGGTCCTCGATGGGCCAGACCGGCTCGCCGGTCACCCGATCGAAGACATAGACGAAGCCGGTCTTCGCCGGCGCCGCGACCGCGTCGATCTCGCGGCCGTCCACGTTGATGGTCAGCAGGGTCGGGGCGGCGGGCAGGTCGTAGTCCCAGAGGCCGTGCTTCACGGTCTGGAAGTGCCAGACGCGCTCGCCGGTGCGCGCGTCGAGGCAGACGATGGCCTCCGCGAAGAGGTTGTCGCCGAGGCGGTGTCCGCCGTAGTAGTCGTTGCTCGGCGTGCCCACGGGGAGGTAGACGAGCCCGCGTTCGGCGTCGAGGGACATCGGCGCCCAGACGTTCGTGTGCCCCACCCGGTCCCAGGCGCCGTCCTCCCAGGTGTCGTTCCCGAACTCACCGGGCTGCGGGATCAGGTTGAAGGACCAGACCAGCTCGCCGGTGCGGGTGCTGAACGCCTGCACGTTCCCCGGCGGGTCGCGCTCGTAGACGAACCGGTCCCAGACCCCGTTCCCCATGATGACCAGGTCTTCGAAGACCACCGGCGGCGAGGTCTGCGTGTAGTGGAGCCGGTTGATGGGCCAGAGGAGCTGCGCCGTGAGGTCGATCTCGCCGCCGTCCCCGAACGAGGGGTCGGGTTCGCCCGTGACGGTGTCGATCGAGATCAGCCGCCAGCGGCTGTTCAGGAAGACCCGCCGGTCACCGCTGTCGTTCTCCCAGAGCGCGACCCCCCGGTGGACGAAGCCGGTGCCGTTCGGGACCTGTCCCCATTCGGTGATCCGGGGGTCGTAGGTCCAAAGCACCTCGCCGGTGTCGGGGTCCAGCGCCACCACCTTGTTGTAGGAGGTGCTCACGTACATGACGCCGTCGTACACGAGCGGGGTGTTCTCGAAGCTGCCGGGCCGCACGGGGTTGTCGGGCACGGGGAGCCGGGGCCCGCGGAGCGGCCCCTCGCCGGTGTCCCACTCCCAGGCCAGCTGCAGGCCGGCGACGTTCTCCCGGTTGACCTGGGTGAGCGGGGAGTAGTGCATCGAGCCGGGATCGCCGCCCCAGGCCGGCCACTCCACGCGCGGGGTGGCGGCATCTTCCGGCTGGGCGGAAGCTTCGGCCGCGAACGCGGCGAGGAGGAGCAGGACGGCGAGTCGGGTCATGGCGGGGATTATCGGGGAGGGGGACGCGGCGGCTTGGAACGCCGGCTTCAGCCGGCACACACTGGCGTCATGCCCGGGCACGGCGCAACCCCATCCAGGCCCACCGTGGCGCCACCGGCTTGGAACGCCGACCTCCGGTCGGCACCGTCGCCCGGCAGGGCGACGAGTACGCGTAGCGCCAAGAGCACCTGAGACCTCTATCTCGACAACGCCCACGTTCCCGGACAGACCTGGCGCCTGTTGGTAACCTGATCGCCGGAGGACGCGCTCACGAACAAGGGAACCTACGACCTGCGCCTGCGCGGGCTAACTGAATCAACGGGGACGATCAGGGCCGTCACCTGCCACCGCCTCATCGGAGCGCTGCTGCAGACTGCGGAACGCGCTACCCGGTTGGCGGTAACTGGCGAGGGAATCGGGAGAGGGAAGCGGCCGGCCTGGCTTGAAGCCGCGCTCGACTTCACGATGGGCGCCCCTTCGGCCGGCTCCACCGTCTTTCGGTTCGAGGCCCCGTGGCTCTCTGAGGCCGCCCCGGAACAGTTCGCTGTCCCATCGCTCTGGGGAGCGATGTTTCCTTCGGAGGCAACTGCCCTCGACCTGGTTGCGGATGCCATCGAGGAATCCCAGTCCAGCAGTCCGTCCGGGGAACGGTTTGATGCGTCCGTGCTTGCTGCCGTCCTGGACATGACCAGGGCGGCGCGCAATCCCGAGGTTCGCTGCGAACTGATTCCGTATGGCTCTACGCGGGCCAGGTTTGCCCTCGATGCTGATGTGGGATCGCAGCTTCAGGGACTCCTGAACGAGATTCCTGCTCCACGAACGTCCATCGTCACTGGTCGCCTGGACGCGATCAAGCACGAGGGCGGCAGGTTTCAGATTGTCCTTGGTGAGGGTGCTCGGCTGCCGGGACGTCTTGACCCTGGCGTACTGGACAAGGAGGCGCTTCGCCCCCTCTGGGGCAAACAGGCAACCATCATGGGGACCGTCCGCTACAAGCCCACCGGTCGTCCCCAGTTCATTGAGGCTCGTCGCATCACAGCTCAAGATGCCGGAGACGAGGTCTTCGCCGAGCTGCCGGATGCGGAACCCGGCCCGTCACGGAGCCTGTTTGCACGGCCCTCTTCATCCGACGAGTACGCGAGACCGCGCGATCTCGCAGGCGCCTGGCCCGGCGACGAGACGGTAGAAGAGTTGTTGGCCCTACTCGACTGACCGCGTAACGATGAAGCGTGTCCTGTTGGATACGGGCATGCTGGTGGGCCTGATGCGCGAAGCCCCCTGGGCATTGACGGCCGACGCCGAACTGGATCTCAGCGGCCCGGAAACGCTCGCGTTCACGTCGGCTGTCTGCCGAGGGGAGCTAATGGCCCTGGCCGAGAAGCGCGGATGGGGTGCAGGCAAACGAGAGCAGATGGAATCCGTGCTCAACCGATTCCCGACGATAGGGATCAATCAACCGTCCATTCTGTCGGCCTACTCCCTGATCGATGCCTGGACGCGCGGCGTTTCCGTTCAGGCTCCGACGAACGCGCCACCGCCGCGACCTGCCCTACCGATGTCCCAGAACGATCTCTGGGTTGCGGCAACGGCTCACGCGGGCGAGGCAGTCCTCGTGTCCACGGATACGGATTTCGACCGTCTCGACGGGGTGTGGTTGAAGTTCGTTTTCGTTGCACAAACTCGGCCTGCCTGATCTCGGAGGCGCTCCTTCCTGCCGGATAGCGGCCCGCGCCCATGTGTGGCTCAGCGGAGGGTTTCGCCAAGTGGACCAGACGGGAACATCGTCCTGCGTAAGGAGACCATCGCCCGCGGAAGGGCCAGAAAGGCTTCGCCGCCCCGTGACGGTTGGTGCGGGCCTGCGGCGGGTCGCGCGCGGGCGCCGCTACTTTCGGACGTGAACC
Organism: Acidobacteriota bacterium; assembly: GCA_022828085.1. Taxonomy (GTDB): domain Bacteria; phylum Acidobacteriota; class Vicinamibacteria; order Marinacidobacterales; family Marinacidobacteraceae; genus Marinacidobacterium. The sequence continues at coordinate 35,191 of JAJEIY010000086.1, forward strand.
CGGTGGGCTGGGGACCCGGTGACGCCGGCGCTGAGCGCCGACATAGTGTCAACTTGAATGAAGAAAGGCCCGATTTCCCTTTATTGAGTCAAAGATAGTGCTATCTTGAATCGCGTGCCGCGGTAAGGCGCTCCGCCGGTTGGCGGCCACCGGCGGCGCATTCAGCGACGCGCTCGCGGTGGCGGTGGGCTGCTGCCCTCAGGGCCTCGTTCGGCTCCGGTGGGTTGAGCAATGTGTCGCAAAAGGTGTCCCAGTCGGTCGTGGGGAGGATGATCCGCTCCCTTGACTCGATGACCCGCTCGGCGGCGGCGATGGCGCTCGACAGCACAAAGCTGCTCACCGTCGTCTCCTCGTAGGCCGCTGCCCGTTCCAGCACGCGTTTGGTGCGCCCGTCCATCCTGAGGTGGACGCGGGTGTGGTTCACCCGGCCTGTTTTGGCGGTCGGCCTGTCTGCTGGGGTCGTGGCGGGCATGGCGTCATCATGGCGTACAACGGAACAGGAAGACGCTGGAGTTCTCGTTGGGATCAATGCCGTGGATTCAGAGCGCGAAGCTCATCACGTAGAGACCCACTCCGGTCGCGCAGGTGAACCACAGTCCCGCGAAGGTGAGCCGGCCCCAGCGCTGGTGCCGCCGGCCGAAGGCACCCGGCGTGACGTCGGGGAACCGGCGCCAGGACAGGACGGCCAGCACACACCAGGCGACGAAGGTGGGGATCGCGACCGCGAGATGAACGCCGAAGAGGCCGGCGAGCGTCGCGCTGCCGTGGTACTCGCTCAGGGCGAAGGCGTCCATGGCGTCTCCGAAGCGGATGCTGCCCTCCAGCAGCAGCACCGCCACGACGGCCCCGAGCAGGACCCCCACCTGGAGTCCTCGGTGGGCGCGGTAGCGGCGCCTCGCCGCGAGGCGCACCGCCACGGCCATCAGGAACGGCGCGGCGACGAAGAACACCACCGCCACGTCCACCAAAACGTCCGCCCGCGTCCCCAGAAAGCCCGTAGCCGGCATGGGTTCGAAACGCGGGAATCAGGTCAGGCGGGCGAGAAAGTCCGCCTCGTCTGCGGCGGTGAGGGCGGCCTCGACGACTGCGTTGACGGAAGCGTCCCGCACCGCGGCCGTGATCCGGTCCGCGGAGACCTCGATGCCGCGCCGGCGCAGAATGGAGAGCGCCGTGTCCGCCAATCCGCGTCCGATCAGCCGCCGCGAGAGGAGGTCGTCCTCCGGGACCGTGCCCTCCCGGTCGCCGAGCGCGCGGCCCACGCGCCAGAGCGCCGCCTCGGTCGCTTCCGACATCGTCCCCTCGTTCAGCGCCCGGTGGATCTCCGCCGCCCGCCAGCCCGGAAACGCCCGGCTCACCTCCGAAACCCGGTACCCGGCTTCCTCCAGCAGGTAGATCCGCAGCCCCGGAGGAAGTCCCCGCCGGCGGCCCGGGGAACCGCGGTCCGGGACCTCGACCCACACCTCCGGGAGGCGCCAGTCCTCGTAGGCGACGAGCTTCCCCGGCCGCACATCCGTGGTGTGGTCCACCTCCAGAACCACGTCCGGCAACGGGTCCTCCCCGACGATCACCCGTCCGTAGCGCGACAGCTCGGCGCGCGCCGGATCGAGATACACGGCCTGATCCGCCTGCATGATGTCCCCGAGCGTTCCGCCCTCGTCGCGGATCCGCAGGTCTGTCGCGCCGATGCACCGCGCTTCCGAGCCTCGCGCCATCCCGATCTGCCCGACCAGTGCCGCGAGCCGCGCCCCCGGCCCCTCGTGGTACACCGTCGCTGCTTCCCGCACCATCCAGGCGGTTTCGCTCGCCGCGTGCCAGTACTCCACGCGACGCTCCTCCCAATTGGGTCCCTCGACTTCGGCGGCGCTCACCCTTACCGGTTCGCAGCCCACGAACTCCAACTCGGACACCGGCGTCCGCTGGCCCCGGCCGCCCTCCGCAACCGCTACCGCACGCATCCCGTCATTCTACGGTCGCCGCCGCGCCACCGCCCGGAGGCGTGTCCCGTCCGGCGAAGAGGAACACGCTGAAGCGCTCGTCCGGGTCGCACCAGACGTGGAGCGGGGTCCAGGCGGGGGCGGCGAGGGTGAGGACATCGTCCACGTCGTACTTGTAGGAGTTCTCGGTGTGGAGGCGGTCGCCCGCCCGGATGCACAGGGTCTCGCCCGCCACTCGGACCGTCTGGTCCGCGGCGCTCTCGAGCCACAGCTCGATGCGGCCCTTCTCCTCGTCGTAGAACTGGTGCGGGATCCACTTCTCCGGGTCGAAGTCGCCGCCCGCCAGCCGGTTCACGTTGTTCAGGATGTTCCGGTTGAAGGCCGCGTTGAGGCCGCCGGGGTCGTTGTAGGCGCGGTTGAGGATCGCCTTGTCCTTCTTTCGGTCCACCCCCAGCAGGAGGCGGGATCCCGGCCCGGCGGCGCGTGCGAGCCGGGCGAGAAACACCGCCGCGTCATCGGGCTCGAAGTTGCCGAGCGAGGACCCGGCGTAGAAGACCGTGATCCCGCCGTGGTCGAACCCGAATTCCGGGAACGCGAGGTCGCGCGAGAAGTCCGCTGCCACCGGAATCACCTTCAGGTCCGGGAAGTCCCGCCGTACCGCGGCCGCCTGGTCCGCGAGCATTTCCTCGGCGATGTCCACCGGCGCGTAGGCGGCCGGAGCGTTCAGCCCGCCGAGGACGATGCGCGCTTTGCGGGCGCTGCCGGCGGCGATTTCGGCGAGGACGGCGCGCGGACCGATCCCCGCCGCGATCTCCTGGAGGTTGCGTTCGAGGATTCCGATCTCGGTCGCGGTCAGGTAGTACTCGGGGGTGCGCGTGATCCGCTCGAAGAGGTCCGATCCGACCCGGTCGTAGAAGAACTTGGGGGAGATGGAGGGGGGATTGCCGAGGAGGCCGCGGCGGATCTCCTCCCGGGCCGCACTTTGGGCTACCGCAAAGTCAGACATCCGAGTTGGTATGGCGCTGTGCCATCGGCGCTGGTTTCGCGCTCCCGCGCGATGCCGGTCGGAGACCGGCGTTCCAAGCCGGGGGTGTGATCGGGATGCCGGCGTGCCGGGCCGGGGGTGCGATCACGGGATGCCGGCGTGCCGGGCCGGGGGTGCCGTAGGGGCGGGTGGGGTTACGACGTGCGCGGCGCCGAGCGCCGCGCGTGCCGGTCGGAGACCGGCGTTCCAGGCCGGGGGCGCGGTCACGGGATGCCGGCGTGCCGGGCCGGGGGTGCCGCTGGGGCGGGTGGGGTTACGACGTGCGCTGGCCTGCGGCCCGCGCGTGCCGGTCGGAGACCGGCGTTCCAGGCCGGCACCGCCATCACGCGTCGCGGGCGATGCGGATGCCCGTCGCGTGCCAGCGGGCGTCGGGGCGGAGGACGTGGCGGTAGCTGGCGCGGATGTGGGAGGCCGGGGTGAAGCAGGACCCGCCGCGGAGCACCATCCGCCCGGACATGGACCGGCCGCTCGACTGGCCGAACCGGCCGGACGGCCGGAAGCCGGGGTAGGGGAGGTAGGCGCTCGCCGTCCACTCCCAGACATCGCCGAAGAGCTGCACCGGGCCGGACGCCCCGCGACGGGCCGCCGCCGGTGCGGGTTGGGGTTGCAGACGGCCGTCCTCGAGGAGCGTCCCCGTGACCGGCTGGTCCACCGCCGCCGACTCCCATTCGAACTCGGTGGGCAGCCGCGCCTCCCGCCAGCGCGCGAAGGCGTCGGCTTCGAAAGCGCTCACGTGGACGACCGGGGCCGCGGGCGCCAGCGGAGCCAGCCCGGCGAGCGAGAACTCGGCGAACCCGCCGCCCTGCCGGATCCAGTGGAGCGGCGCCTCCCAGCCGCCCGCCACGCGCGCTTCCCACCCGTCCGCGAGCCACAGCGAGCGCTCCCGGTAGCCGCCCTCCTCCACGAACTCCAGGTACTCGCCGTTCGTGATCAGGCGCGAGCCGAGCTGGAACGGAGCGACCAGCCGCTCGTGGCGCGGCCTCTCGTTGTCGTAGGCGAACCCCGTGCCGGAATGCCCCACGGGCAGCGTTCCCCCGCCGAACGAGACGAACCGCAGCGGCGGGGCGGCGCCTCGTTCCGGCCCGCCGGACGCCTCCCGGTAGGCCGGGTGGAGCGGATTCCGTGAGAACAGGTGCTTCAGGTCGGCCAGCATCCGCTCCTGGTGCTGCTGCTCGTGGTGCAGCCCGATCACCACGCGTTCCCGGACGTCTTCCGCAACCTCTCCTTCGAGGAGCTCCGCCATCGCGTCGTCCACCCGGCGCCGGTAGTCGAAGACCTCGGCCACCGTCGGCCGGGACAGCACGCCCCGGTCGTGGCGCACCTCGACGCCGGCATCGGAGACGCCGAAGATCTCTCGGTATTCGGGCTCCTGTGGCGGGAGCCCCGACCCCTCCCGGCCCAGCACAAACGTCTCGAAGTACCAGGAGGTGTGGCCCAGGTGCCACTTCGCCGGGCGCGCGTCCGGCATCGACTGGACCACGTAGTCCTCGATGGCGAGCGGCGCCGCGAGCTCGGCGGTCTGCCGCCGGACCCGCGGGAAGGCGTCCCGGAGTTCGGCCTCCGTCATCCGGACGCCGCGCTCGCCGGCGCGACCCGGACCCCGTCGGCCACGCTGTCCCCGGGGTACACGACGACCTGGTCGCCGACCGCGAGGCCGCCGAGGACCTGCGCTTCCTGCCGGTTCCGCTCGCCGATCTCGACGGCGCGTTCGCTGGCGGTGTCGTTCTCCACGACGAAAACGGCCCAGCTCTCGCCCCGGCGGAAGAGCGCCCCGACGGGCACCTTCACCTGGTCGTCCGCCTCCCAGACCACCACCCGCGTCTCGACGCGGTAGGCGTCACCGAGGCTGGAGCGGTTCTCGTAAGGGTCCTCCAGCTCCATCACCACGTTGACGCGCTGTTCCTCGACGCCGAGCGCCGAGATCTTGGTGAAACCCGAGGGCTCCACCCGCAGCACCCGGCCGTCGAGCGGGCGGTCGCCGCCCCAGCGGTCGATGAGCGCCGCCTGTCCGGCGCGCATCCGCACCGCGTCGTTCGAGAGGTAGTCGGTCACGACCTCGAGTTCCCTCGGGTCCCCGACCTCGAGCAGCGGCTCGCCGGCGGGCACCACCGCCTCGCTCTCGCGGAGCCGCCGCAACACCACCCCGTCCACCGGCGAGAAGATCTGGATCGCCTCCGGATTCCCGGTCCCCGGATCGCCCGCGCGGAAGCGGAACCGCTGCAGCCGGGCCCGGGCGAGCGCCAGGTTCCCGCGGGCGTCGCGGACCGCGAACTCGGCGGCCTCCAGCGCCTCCTGGCGGGTGTCGAGCTCGAGCTGGGCCATCTCCAGCGCTTCTGCGGAGGAGACCCCCTCTTCCTGGAGGCGGCGCAGCCGGTTCAGGGTGGACTCGGCGAAGGCGCGCTCCTGCGCCGCCTGCTCGTGGAGCGCCCCGGTCCGGCCCACCGCGGCCTCCGCGGCTTCGACCGCGGCCTGGGCTTCGGCCCGCTGGCGGGGGTCGAGCGGCACCGGCGATGCCGGCAGGAAGGTGGCGAGGACGCTCTCCGCGGCCAGCACCGGGTCTCCGGGTTCGAGTTCGATGCGGAGGACCCGGCCGGCCACCGGCGCCGAGATCTCGAACCGGTCCCGGACCCGGGTCTCGCCCTCCTCGTCGAGCGTCACCGAGAGCGTCCCCTGGACCACCGCGGCGATGTCCACCGGAATCGGCCGCGGGCGGGACCCGAGGGCGATCAGCGCGACGAGCGCGGCGAGGCCCGCGCCCCAGAGGATGAGCCGCCGTCGTTTCTTCATTGCTACTCCCGCGTCTTGAGGACTTCCACGAGATCGAGCCGGTTCAATTTATGGCGAACGACCGCCGCCGAGAGCCCCATCGCGACGACGACCGCCGCCGAGGCCCACGCGAAGGTGCCCGGTTCGGTGACCAGCGGCATCCGGAACAGCTCGGTCTCGTAGGCGGCCAGCATGCCCGCGAGCATGGAGTAGCCGAGCCCGAGCCCCACCGGGATCGCCGCCGCCGTCAGGATGGCGAGTTCGCCGAAGAGCACGACGCCGATCTCGGCGCGGGTGAAACCCATGACCCGCATGCTGGCGAGTTCGCGGCTCCGCTCGGAGAGGGAGATGCGCGCCGTGTTGTAGATGACGCCGAACGCGATCACCATCGCGAAGAGCAGGTTGATCGCCATCGTGTTGTTCATGTTCTCGGCGACGAAGGTCTCGAAGTCCTCGAGCATCGCGTGCTGGAGCGCCACCCCCGCCACCACCGGCATGCCCTTCAGCGCGGCGTACACCGACTCGCGCGCCGCCGGATCGATCCCGAGCGCCGCTCCGCTCATGGTCGCCGAGTCGCTCAGGAAGCGGCGGAGCGCCTCGGGTTCCATGTACGCGGAAACGCCCATCAGGTCGTCCACGGTGGCGCTCACCACCATGTCCCGCTCCGGCCGCGTCCCCTGGAGCGCCTCCACCCGCAGCGTGTCGCCCGGCGCGACGCCGAGCACGTCGGCCAGCTTCCGGGACAGGATCAGGCCCGTCCGGTCGAACCGCACCGGCTGGTAGTCGGCGCCCACCACCCGCTGCAGCCTGGCGTCGGGCTGGAGCGCCTGGATCCCGACCTGCCGGTTCCGGTTCCCGTTCCGGAGGCGCGCCGAGGCGCCGTTCAGGGGCTCGACCTCGACGACGCCCGGCACCGACGCCAGCTCGTAGAAGGCGGCGCGCCCCTCCGGTTCGAAGAAGGTCACGGTCACGTCCTGGCGCTGGACCACGTTGAACTGGAGCTGCATGAGCTCTTCGAACGAGTCCATGGCGGCGCTCGCGAGCACCATGATCGAGGCGGAGAACGCGATGCCGATCACCGACATGGCGGCGCGGGCCGGACGGCGCGAGAGGTTGCGGAGGACCATGCGGAGGGGCTGGGTCAGCCACCGCTTGAGCCCCAGCCGTTCCAGCAGCGAGACCCGGAAGGTGTCCGGCGCGGCGGGCCGCATCGCCTCCGCGGGCGGCAGGCGCACCACGCTCTTCACCGCGGCGGCGGCGCCCAGCACCGACGCCGCCCCGCAGGCGAGCAGCGCGCCGAGGATGTGCCCCCAGCTCCAGCGCATGATCAGGTCCGGGAAGCGGAAGTACTCCATGTAGAGATTGAGCATCCCGGCGCTCATCAGGGCGCCCAGCGCGATCCCGAGCACGCCGCCGAGCACCGACACCACGACGGCCCACTGGGTGAAGTGCAGCCCGAGGCGCAGGTTGGAGTAGCCGACCGCCTTGAGCACCGCGATCTGCTCCCGCTGGACCGCGACCATCCGCCGGAGGACGACGTTCAGGAGGAACGCCGCGATCCCCAGGAAGATCATCGGCATCAGGAGCGCCATGCCGCGGAGCCCGGTCAGCTCGTTCTGCAGGTACCAGTGGGAGATCTGCTGGGCGCGGGGGATGGCGCCCAGACCGCCGTAGGGCTCGAGGAGGCGGTCCAGTTCCGCGATCGCGGGCTCCGGGGCGGCGCCCTCGGCGAGCGACAGCGAGATGTCGTTGAACCCGCCCTCCATGTCGAAGGCGGTGGCGAGGTGCCGGCGCGCCATCCAGAAGACCCCGAACCGCGTCGGGTCCGGCAGAAGGTCGCCGCCGGCGATCGCGTAGACGAACTCGGGGGAAAGGCCGGTCCCGACGATCTCGAGGCGCTGGCGCCGCCCGTTGATCACCGCGAAGACCTGGTCGCCGAGTCCGAGTCCGTGCCCCTGGGCGAAGCGCTCGTTGACGATCGCCTCCTCGGCGCGTCCGGGGTCGGGCCAGCGCCCGCTGCGCAGGGTCACCCCGTTCAGGACCGGACGGCCGCTGTCCGGGAGCGAGATGAGGCGGCCGTTGACCGGCTCGCTGGTTCCGGGGACGTCGAGGGTGACGCCGGCCACCACCCGGGTGTCCACCCGGTCCACCCCGGGAAGTTCGTCGAGGCTTCCGGCGACCCAGCGGGGGACGCGTTTGGCGTTCGCGAAGACGTCCCCGAACTCGTTCCGGGCGTAGTAGCGGTCGCGCGTCGTCTCCAGCGAGTCGAAGCAGATGAGCGACGCGACCAGCAGCGCGATCCCCGACGCGACCACCACCGCGATGGCGAGTCCCATGGAGCGGACCCGCCAGAGGTCGCGGAACAGCTTGCGGTCGAGGGCCGGGATCACGGCGTCTTCACCACTGGATCGTGGAGGCGGCGGCCCGCGTCTCGTTCACGAGCTGCCGGGAGATGCGCCCGTCGGCGAGCGAGATGACCCGGTCCGCGATGGTGGCGATCGCGGCGTTGTGGGTGATGATGGCGGTGGTGGCCCCGTAGTCGCGGTTCACCCGCTCGAGCGCCTCGAGCACCTGGATGCCGGTGGTGATGTCGAGCGCCCCGGTCGGTTCGTCGCAGAGCAGGATGTCGGGCCGCTTGGCGATGGCGCGGGCGATGGCCACCCGCTGCTGCTCGCCGCCCGACATCTGCGAGGGGAAGTGGCTGCTCCGGTCGGCGAGCCCGACGATGTCGAGGGCCTCCTGGGCGGGGAGCGGGTCTTCGGAGATCTCGGTCACGAGCTCCACGTTCTCGCGGGCGGTGAGCGAGGGGATGAGGTTGTAGAACTGGAACACGAACCCCACCCGGCGCCGCCGGTACCGGGTCAGCTCGCCTTCGTCGGCCCGGGTCAGGTCCTGCCCCCGGTAGAGCACCTGCCCCGAGGTCGGCACGTCGAGTCCGCCGAGGATGTTCAGGAGGGTGGACTTGCCGCTCCCGGAAGGCCCGAGCAGGACCAGGAAGCCGCCGACCTCGAGGTCCACGCTCACCCCGCGGAGCGCGTGCACCTCGACCTCGCCCATCTGGTAGACCTTGGTCACGTCCCGCATGGACACGGCCAGCGCGCCGTTCGCTTCGCTGCCGTTTCCGTTCATTTCCGTCTACGGGTCAATACGGTGCGCAGCCTACCGGGTTCCGACATTTCGGTGCGTCGGAGCGCCGGCCACCGGCCGGCATCGCGGCCCGCCAGGGCCGCGAAACCGCAAACTCCGGACGAAGCCAGTGGCACGTACTGCTTGGAACGCCGGTCTCCCGACCGGCACGCGCGGGGCTCCGCACCGCGCACGTCGCAACCCCACCCGCACAAGGCGGCTCCCGCCTCGGCGTGGAACTCAGGAGCGGAGTCGTCGCGCCCCATTGAACCCGGAAAATCCGACATGACATATCGAGATTTCAGGGTAGAAGGACGTTGCGATGCCTTTTCCGGACCAGTCCGACGTTACCTCAAGCGTTTCGAGTCCGTGGACGATGGCTTCGCGGACATTGAGGCCGGCGCCGATGCCCGCCGGCTTCAGCCGGCACGCGGCCCGCACCCGTCATCGGAGGGCGTGAGGAACGGCCTAGTTTCGCCAGTCCTCGCCGGGCATGAACCGGGTCATGAACTCCTCGAAGAGCGGGACCGTGAAGGCCGTGTCGCCGTGACCGGGACTCCACACCATTCCTTTCGCGATCAGGTTGTTCCGCACGGGTCCAAGAGCAGTGACCTGCTTGCCGAGGACCTTCGCGATGTCGCCTGACCGATGCGGTCCGGCGCCCAAAGAGGCCATAGCCCTCAGGTACCTTCGCTCGGATGGCGTGAGCCGGTCCACCCTGACCCGGAAGAAGCCCTCGTCCAGCGCGGTCTTGGCCCCCGAGGCAGCTCGTTCCACATCGCGGAGAGCAATGGGCGATTCGTCGGCGACGTCCCAGGCGTGCTTGCCCCATTCCTGCAGAAAGTACGGGTAGCCGCGGGTCTCTTCGAAGATCGTGCGCAAGGCTTCGTCCGTGACTCCAACTCCCTGATCCAGAGCGGGCTTCGCGATGGCGGTTCGCGCCGCCTCCTCCCCCAGCGGTCCAATGAAGGGAAAATCGAACAGACGTTCCGCGTAGGACTTCGCCCGCCCGGTGCGAGCCCGCAGTTGAGGTAGTCCAGCGCCAACCAGGGTGACGGGCATTTCTTCTTGTGTGCCGCGGTGAAGCGCGGTGATGAGGGCCGCCAGTTCGTCTTCCTGGACGTACTGCAACTCGTCCACGAACAGGACGAGCGCTGTTTCGGCTTTCTTCGCGGCTGCACCGGCAGCGAGCAACAGTGCGGTCAGGTCCTGCTCGAGGTCGCCGTTGTCCGCAAGCCCCGGTTCGGGATCGAAGTCGAGACCTACCTGAATGTCCTGGTATTGCACCTTCAGCGCACTCGTGAAACCGGCCAGACCCCGGAGCGCGCGATCAGCGAGGTCCCTTGCCTTGTCGTTCCATGAGAGCTTCAACAACGTCGCACGGAGTTGAGGCGCCAGCATGGCTGGCAAGGACCGGCCCTCCGGTGCTTCGATGTACACGGTCTGGTGTCCGAATTCGTCGGCTTCTTTCCGCATCCGCACGAGTAGCACGGTCTTGCCGACCCCGCGGAGTCCGACCATGAGCACGCTCTTGGCCGGACGCGCGATTCGGATCCTTCCGAGGGCGATTCGCACGCCGTTCCGGAGTTCGTCGCGTCCGGCCAGCTCGGGGGGCGGGGTCCCAGCGCCCGGCGCGAAGGGATTGGTAAGAGGATCCATGAGTTCGACCGGCTATCCGAGGGGAGTTATAACGATATTAGGGAGTTTATCCGATTTCGATAAACTGACTAAGATCGTTATAAACGGTCACCGGCGATACCTCGTGCCTTGTGGGAGTGCCGGGTCGCATCGCCCGCCGGCGGTGGGCGCTGCCGGCCGAGGCCGGCGTTCCGAGCCGGGTGCGCGATGTTCCCGAGTTGGCGACAGTTCCTGAGGATCAGGAGGCTCGGACTGGTTCCGCAGGTGGGACCGGAACCACCGGCGCCGGAGCGCTCGCGCGCCAGACCCGCCGCGCCTTCGCCGCCAGATCGTCCAGCAGCGTGTAGAAGAAGGGCAGGATGACCAGCGTCAGGACCGTCGAGGCGGCGAGGCCGCCGATCACGGTGCGGGCGAGCGGGAAGTAGTAGAGCCCGTCGAGTCCGGTCCGCCCGATCGCCATCGGCAGGAGCGCCAGCATCGTCGCGCCGGCGGTCATCAGGATGGGCCGCAGCCGGTCCCGGCCGCCTTCCAGCAGCGCCTCGGTGCGTTCCATGCCCGCCCGGCGCAGCTTGTTCACGTGGTCGATCAGCACGATCCCGTTCTTCACCACGATGCCCATCAGGATGAGCATCCCGATCTGGGCCATGAGGTTGAAGGGGCTGTCGGTGAGCAGCAGGGTCCAGCTCGCACCCCAGAGCGCGTAGGGGATCGAGATCAGGATGGCGAGGGGGTGGATGAGCGATTCGAACTGGGCGGCCATCACGATGTAGATCAGCAGCAGCGCCAGCAGGTAGTTGATCGCCATGTTCTGGAGGTCGGTGTCCTGCCGGCTGATCCGGTCCCCGAAGGACCACGAGTACCCGGCGGGCATTGCCATCGCGTCCAGCTCCTCCTCGATCGCGCCGCGGGTCTCGTCCCAGGTGTCGCCCTCGTAGGCGGCGCGGAGCGTCGCGACCGCCTTGCGGTCCGACCGCTGGATCGTCCGGCTCCGCTCCACGATCTCGAAGTCGGCGAGGTCTCCGAGCGCAACCGGGACGCCGCCGTCCGCGATCAGCGTGAAGTTCCGGAGGTCCTCGACCCGCGAGATGTCCTGCTGGGACATCATGAGCAGCACCTCGGCTTCGCGGTCCTCGGTCTGGAAGCGGCGGAGCGGCCGCCCGCCGAGCGAGAAACCGAAGATCTCCGCGAGGTCCCGCGGCGTGATTCCGAGCCGCGCGGCCTCCTCGGTCCGCGGCCGCACCAGCACTTCCCGGCGCGGGTTGTCCCCGGCGCTGCGGAGTTCGGCAACCCCCTCGACCTCCGTGAGGCGGCTTTCGGCCTCGCGGGCGAACGCGGCAAGCCGTTCGGAGTCCTCGCCGTAGAGCCGGACCCGGAAGAACATGCTGTCGCCGCCGGTCTCCTGGTCGTCGTCCCCGAAGACGATGCGGGCGCCGGGGAGCACCGGCAGCACCTCCCGGATCCGCTCGCGCATCTCCCTGCCCTCGGCGTCGGAGATGTGCTGCTCGCCGAACGAGATCACCGTCTGCGCCTCGTTTTCGGCGAAGTAGCTGTACACCGACTCGAACCCGAGCTCCTCGCGGAGGCTGGCGAGCCGGCGCTCGACCTCCAGCACCGCGAGCCGCGCGTCCTCCTTGTAGTGGAAGTCCGAGAACTCGTAGGCGAGGAAGACCATGTTCCGGTTGAGCCCGGCGAAGACGGCGGTCGAGAGCCCGAGGAAGAAGGGGAGGATCGCCGTGACCAGGAAGGCGGCCGCGATGCCCGCCGTGACCCAGCGCCGGCGCAGCGTGAACCGCAGCGCTCCCTGGTAGAACGCGCCGAGGCGCTCGGTCCAGCGCGGCGCGACCGACGGCTTCCGGGCGAGGATGCGCGAACTCACCAGCGGGATCAGGGTCAGCGAAATGAAGAGCGAACAGAAGATCGTCAGGGAGATGGCGAGGCCGATCTCCCCGAGCCAGATGGACATCTCGTTCTTCGCGCCGAGCACCGTCGGCAGGAACACCACCGCGGTGGTGACCGTGGAAGCGATCACCGCGCCCGAGACGGCGCGGGCGCCGGAAACGGCCGCCGTCTTCGCCGGGATCCCCCGGCCGTGCTCCTTGACGATGGACTCGAGGACCACGATGGCGTCGTCCACCAGCAGGCCGATGCCGAGCATCATTCCCATCATCGACAGGACGTTGAGCGACCGGCCGGCGAAGTAGAGGACGATCCCGGTCGCGATGATGGACATGGGGATCGTCAGGCTGACGATCGAGGTGGTGTCCACCCGCCGCAGGAAGAGGAACAGCAGGATGACCGCGAAGAGGGCCCCGAGCAGGCCTTCGGTGCGGATGCCGGCGAGGCCCGAGGTGATCTGGGCCGCCTGGTCGTCCCAGACGAAGAGGTTGATCCCGGCGAGCGCCGGGTCGGCGGCGATCTCCGTCTCGATGAGTTCGGTGACCGCGGTCGCCACCTCGACGGTGTTCGCCTCGGCGCTCTTGTAGACCGTCAGGGCGATCGCCGTTTCGTCGTTCAGGTGCCGCCCGAAGGGGATCGGCGGCTCCCGGTAGGTCACGTCGGCCACGTCCTCGACCCGGATCCCCCGGTCGTTCAGCGGCAGGCTGCCGATCTCGTCGATCGCGGCGAGGGCTCCGAACCCGCGCACCGGGGTCACCGCGCCGTCCGCCCGGATGCGCCCGAGTGAAACGTTGCGGTTCATGTTGGTGACGCGGTCCGAGATCTCGCCGAGGTCCATGCGGTGCGCCGCGAGCCGGTCGAGGCGCAGGTTGATCCGCACCTCGCGGGGCTCCACTCCGTTGAGGTCCACCCGCGCGACCCCCGGGACGCGCCGGATGGGGTCGGCGATCCGCCGTTCGAGCCGGTCGTAGCCCGCCGACAGATCCATCCCGGGGGCCGAGATCCGCGCCTCGACGATGGGGATCTGCGTCGTCGAGAAGGTGTTGACGTAGATCTCCCTCACGTCGGAGGGAAGGTCGCCGCGGGCGTCCTCCACGGCTTCGAACACCTTGGCCCGCGCCACGTCCACGGTCTCGCCCCAGGTGAACTCGAGCTGGAGGTCGGCGCTGTCGGCGGTGGCGTTGGAACGGATCCGGCGGGCGCCGGGGATCGTCGCGAGCGCTTCCTCGAGCGGCTGGACGATCTCGCGCTCGATCTGGCGGGGGCTCGCGTTCGGGTAGGGGACCGTCACGAAGACGCCCGGAAAGTCCACGTCGGGCAGGAATGCCAGCGGTATCCGCGTGAACGAGATGCCGCCCAGCACCAGCAGGCTGAGCAGCACCATCGCGGTGGTGACCGGGCGGGTCACCGCCAGGCGGGGCAGACTCATGCGGCCCTCGCAGGAGCGCCAGGAGCGCCAGGAGCGCCGGTCTTCAGACCGGCATCGCCCGCGCCCGCGAAGCGGGCGAAACTCCCAACGTCATTTCGCCGTATCGCACCGCCGCCCAAGGGAATGGCGCGGCGCCAACGGCCCGAGAGTACGTCGCTTCGCCATCCCCGTTTTGGGTCCCCGCGATGGGGCGCTCCTGCGCCGGGAGTTTCGCGGCCGCTGGCCGCGATGCCGGCCTGAAGGCCGGCGCTCCTGCGCCGCGTCATGCCGCGAACCTCTTGCGGTCGAACACCGAATACGCCGTCGGGATCACCACCAGGGTGAGCGCCGTGGAGACCAGCAGCCCGCCGATGACGGTGATGGCCATCGGGCCGCGGATCTCGGCCCCCTCGCCGAGCCCGAGCGCCATCGGGGTGAGCCCCAGGATGGTGGTCAGCGTGGTCATCAGGATCGGCCGGAGGCGGATCTGCCCGGCCGCCACGATCGCCTCGGCCTTCTCCATGCCCTCGCGGCGCAGCCGGTTGATGCAGTCCACCAGCACGATGGCGTTCTTCACCACGATCCCGGCGAGCATCACCACCCCGATGAGCACGATGACGCTCAGCGTGGACCCGGAGAGCAGGAGCGCCCAGACCACCCCGATCGCCGCCAGCGGGATCGTGAAGAGGATCAGGAACGGGTGGAGGAGCGACTCGAACTGGCTCGCCATCACGAAGTAGACGAGGAAGATGGCGAGGCCGATGGCGAGCGCCAGGCTGGCGAAGGACCGCTCCATCTCCTCGCGTTGCCCGCCGAACCGCGTGGAGACGCCGGGACCGAGCCCGAGCCCGGCGATCCGGGAATCGATCGCTTCGGTGGCCCCCTCCAGGTCGGCGCCGTCGAGGTTCCCCGAGATCACCACCGCGGGCCGTTGCCCGACCCGGCGCAGTTCGGCAGGTCCCTCGCCGACCTCGGCCTCGCCGAGCGCCCGCAGCGGGACCGGCCGCGCCTCCTCGGCGTGGACGATCAACTCCGGCACCGCGGCGGTGCGGGACCGGAGGCCCTCGCCTCCGCGCACCACCACGTCGATGCGCCGGTCCCCCTCGTCGAGCCGGGTGGCGACCTCGCCGCGCAGCTTGGAGCGCAGCCCCTCCGAGGCCTGGTCCACGGTGAGCCCGAGGCTCGCCAACCGGTCGGCGGCGAAGCGCACCCGGATTTCGGGGCTGCCCGCCTCGGCGGTGGAGCGGACGTCGGCGAGCCCGGGAACGTCGGCGACGGCGGCCTGCACCCGGCGGGCGCTCGGGACGAGCAGCGACCGATCCTCCGAATAGACCTCGACCTCGACCGGCTGGCGGAAGCTGAAGTAGGACGGCCGCCCGAACTCGTAGCGGACCCCGGGAAGCGCCGCAAGGTCCGCCCGGACCCGTTCGATGGCGGCCGCCTCCGCTTGTTTGTCGCCCGGGTCCGCCATCATCACCTGGACCCGTCCCTGGTGCTCCGCGCGTCCGGAGCCGCCGGCGAAGCCGCCTCCGGCGGCGGCGCCCGCCTCGGTGGTCACCCGGAGCACCGCCGGGTCCTCGAGGACCGACTCCCCGACGGCGTCCACGACGGTATCGGTTGCGGTCACCGCGGACCCCTCGGGAAGGTGGACGTCGAAGTGGAACTCTCCCTGGGAGAGCGCCGGGATGAGCTCCACCCCGATGGCGGCCCGGCCCACGGCGAGGGAACCGGCGAAGAGCCCGGCCGCCAGCACGAAGACGATGGCCGGGTGGCGCAGGGCGGCGCGCAGGACCGGCGGGTAGGCGCGCGCCACGGCGCCCTCCGCCGCGGTGAACCCCGACGCCACCGGACGGAACGGGAACATCAGCCCCCGTCCGGCCTTGCGCAGCACGGCGCGCAGCCCGCGGAGCGCGCGCACGGCGGCGGTCGCCCGCTGCTCGCCGGCGCTCGCGGCCGCGGTCACCCCACGGCTCGAGAGCACCGGGATCAGCGCCAGCGAGAAGCCGAGGGAGGCGAGGATGGAGATGGAGACCGTCAGCGCCTGGTCGCGGAAGAGCTGGCCGGCGACCCCTTCCACGAAGACGATCGGCAGGAAGACGGCGACGGTGGTCAGGGTGGAGGCGATCACCGGCCCGGCGACCTCGACGGTGCCGCCGACCGCGGCTTCGCGCGCTCCCTCGCCGCCGGCATGCCGGCGGTGGATCGCCTCGAGCACCACGATCGAGTCGTCGAGCAGCATGCCCACCCCGAGCGCCAGCCCGCCGAGCGACATGATGTTCAGCGAGAGCCCCATCTGCTGCATCACGAAGAAGGTCGCGATCACCGAGACCGGGATGGCCATCGCGACCACCGCGGTCGACCGGCGGTTCCGGAGGAAGAGCGCGATCACCAGGATGGCGAGCAGGCCGCCCTCCCAGGCGTTCCGCACCACCTCCGAGATGGCCCCCTCGATGAACCGGGACTGGTCGAAGAGGGTGGCCAGCGCGAGGCCCTCGGGAACCGAGTCCTCCACCGCCTCCAGCCGGGCGCGAATGCCCTCCGCGACCTGGACGGTGTTCGCGTCGCCCTCCTTGAAGATACGGACCTCGACGCCCTCGGCGCCGCCCTGGCGCAGGATCACTTCCTGGTCCTTGAAACCGGAGCGGACCTCGGCCACGTCGCGGAGCCGCACCAGCCGCCCCTCCGTGTCCTTCACGATCACCGCGCGGATGCGGTCGAGGGTGTCCAGTTCGTTCAGGGTGCGCACCAGGTAGCGGGCCTCGTCCTCGTAGACGCTGCCGCCGGCGAGGTTCACGTTGTTGGCCGCGAGCGCGTCCCGGACCTCCGCGACGGTGATGCCGTAGGCGGCGAGGCGGCCCTCGTCCACGTCCACCTGGATCTCGCGGACCAGCCCGCCCTCGATGCGGACCGCGGCGACGCCGTCCACCGCGTCGAGGTCCTTCTTGAGGTCCTCCTCGGTCCACTGGCGGACGGAGGAGAGCGGCTGGTCCCCGGAGACGCCGATCCGGAAGATCGCGTCCGAGGCTGGGTCGAACCGGAGGAGCCGGGGCCGTTCGGCGTCTTCGGGGAGCTGGACGCTGTCGAGTTTTTCCCGGACGTCCAGTCCGGCGAAGTCCATGTTGGTGTCCCAGACGAACTCGAGGGTCACTTCGGAGGCGCCGGCGCGGGACCGGGAGGTCACGCGCCGCAGCCCCGGAACGACCGAGGCGGCCTCCTCGATCGGCCGGGTCACCAGCGTTTCCACCTCGATGGGGGCCGCGCCCGGCATCCGGGTCTCGACCGTCATGGTGGGATAGGAGATCTCCGGGAGCAGGTTGACCGGCAGCCGGCCGAGCGCCACGAACCCGAAGACGCAGGCGGCCACGGTGAACATGCCGACGCTCACCGGCCGGCGGATGCAGCCGGCGATCAGGGACTTCACGGGGCGATTCTCCGGACGGGGAGCCGATCGATCAGTTGTTCAGGATTTCGACCGCGGCCCCCGGACTGAGCGCTCCGTGGCCGGCGACCACGATCCGCGTCCCGGGTGCGAGCCCGTCCGCAAGCTCGATGAGCGCGCCTTCGGAACTCTCCATCTCCACCCCCACGGTCACCTCGCGGCGGACGGCCTTGCCACCCTCGACCACGAAGACATGGGAGCCGGTCTCGCCCTGGACAACGGCCCGCTTCGGGGCCAGCACCGCGTTCTCGCGCCGGCCGGTCTCGATGACGACCCGGGCGAAGGAACCGGGCCGGACGACCGTTCCCGCCGGCGCCGGCAGCGCCACCGTCACCTTCACGGTGCCGGTGCCCGGATCCACGATCGGGCTGACTTCCCGGATGCGCCCGGTGATTCCGGCGCCGCTCGCGTCGGACTCCGGACGGACCACGGCGGGCTGGCCGGGCGCGAGCCCCGCCACGTCCCGTTCCGGCACGTAGAGCCGGGCGACCAGGGTGTTGAAGTCGGCGAGCGTCAGCAGGTGCTGGGCGGGCTCGAGCCGGCCGCCCTCGACCAGCATGAGTTCCGTCACCTTGCCCGCGAAGGGAGCCCGGATCTCGGTCCGTTCCAGTTCCAGCCGGGCCGTCTCCAGTTCGGAGGCGGCGAGGTCCCGGTCGAAGCGCGCCTTCTCGTATTCGTACTCGGCCACCAGGTCCTGTTCGAACGCCCGCTGCTGGCGCGAGAGTTCCGACTCGGCGCGCGAGAGCCGCAGTTCGGCCTGCTCGAAGGCGAGCCGCCGCTCGCGGGCGTCCACCCGCGCCAGCACGTGGCCGGCGGCCACCGAATCGCCTTCGCGGACGCTGATCTCGGTCAGCACGCCCGACGTCTCGGACAGCACCTGGGCGGTGCGCTCGGCCTCCACCGCGGAGGTGGTGGTGAGGTGGAGGGCGACCGGGCCGACCCGCGCTTCGGCGACGCTCACCGGGGTCGGCGCCGCCTCTCCGGGCTCGCCGGTGATCTCGCGAGCTTCGCTGACCCCGGTCAGGTTCGGGACGACGAACAGGCCGGCCGCGGCAATGCCGAGGGTCGCGGCGGCCAGCAACAGGAGCAGGGACTTTCGCTTCATGCTCTCTCCTAACGGATGTGCATCCTCCGGAGTTCCGGTGAATCTGCCTGAGAACTACGCAGTGGGATGCCGGACTCTTCATCGGTGACCGCGGGCCGGATCCCATGACATTTCATACCTAGTGTCAGTATGCATTGCACTGCAATGTATCGCAACTCCCACGGCATGGGGACCGCCCGCGTCCCGGGTTGCTGCGAGAATCCCGGCCGAGATTGCGCGGTTAGCTCAGCGGAAGAGCACCTGCCTTACACGCAGGGGGTCGCAGGTTCGAATCCCGCACCGCGCACCATGCGGTCCGACAGGGGGCTGGCTTCCGCGAACGGGACAGTTGCGAGGCCGGTTGCGGAAGCCAGCCCCCTGCCGAACCGCCCGGCACTTCGTGCCGGAAATCGAAACTCCCTCGCGCGCTGGGCGCGCTTCGGCGAGTTCCGATTTTGCGCTGTCTTTTTGTGAAAGGGGGGGCGAGCCCCCCCTTTCACACTTTCCCCCCCCGGGGGACGGTTCGGGAACGCCGCCCCCTACAAGGCAGCGAAACGGCTTGGAGTGCCGGCTTCAGCCGGCACCCGCGTCGCGAGAGCGCCGCAGAACCGGAAAGTTCTCCACGCGCTGATGGCCCACCCGGTCTGGAGTCCCCTCTTCCCCAACACATCCCGGCCACACCTCTGGAGCGCAATCAACATCTGATACGATATGAAATCACTGGTGATGCGCTACGTGCTGGACACCAACGTCATCGTCGCCGCCCTGCGGAGTCCGCACGGTGCATCGGCCAGCTTGTTGGACCGAGCCCTGAGCGGGGCGTTCGTGTTGCTGGCGTCCGTACCGCTCGTGTTGGAATACGAGGCTGTTTGCCGCGACCCGGCACAACGGATTGTGTCGGGACTGAGTGGGACCGAAGTGGAAGCCATCGTGAACGCGCTGTGCGCGGTTGCGGAGCCGGTGGAAACCCGGTTTCTGTGGCGACCCCAGCTGCGCGATCCCGCGGACGAGATGGTGTTGGAGACCGCCATCAACGGCCGGGCCGACGCGCTGGTCACTTTCAATCGTCGCGACTTCGGTCAGGTTCCCGAAGACTTCGGCATCGCCCTGCTCTCGCCACAGGATGCCTTGAGGAGGCTCCCGTCATGAAGAAGCAACTCAGTACCTATCCCCTACGCCTGCCGGCGTCGCTCAAAGCGGCCGTTGCCGAGGTCAGCCGGGCTGACGGGACGAGCATCAACCAGTTCGTGACGACCGCGGTGGCGGAGAAGCTCTCCGCGTTGAAGACCGCCGAGTTCTTCACCGGCCGGGCGGCCGGCGCCGACATCGACCTGGCGCGCCGACTCCTCCGGCGCGACGGCGGGCAGCCTCCCGTACCGGAAGACGAGATGCCGTGAGGTTCCGCAGGCCCTACCGGCGAACCTGACGCCCGAGGACGCTCAGGGCCGCGGCCGCCAGCTCGCGGCCCTTGCGCCAGGGCGTTCCCGCCTCCCGGCCGACCGGCGGTGAGC
The DNA here is from genome assembly GCA_022828085.1 of Acidobacteriota bacterium. GTDB lineage: Bacteria > Acidobacteriota > Vicinamibacteria > Marinacidobacterales > Marinacidobacteraceae > Marinacidobacterium. Next base: position 55,038 of record JAJEIY010000086.1, read on the forward strand.
GGTCCGGCCTCCGAGTGCGGACGCGGCCTGAGCCAGAGGTTCGCGCACGCCGTCGGCGGCAGAGGCCCGGCGGCCCGGTTCCGGGTGTTGCTTGACGACAACTTCTGCCTGTTGTCACCTTTCTGTAAGTTAGACGGGACATCATGCCGTCACATATCGCCGTAACGGCGCTTTCCGGACTCCTTCCGTTCCCAGGAGTGCCATTCTCCGCGCGGACAATCGCTGCCAGCCGCCACCGCTTTGTCACACAGCCAATGCCGACTAGCACGTTGACGGCGCTGCCCCGGCGCCGGTCGCGCAGGGGGTGGGCGCGCGCGGGCTCCGTGATGTTGGCGGCGCGCGAGTTGCCGTACGTGGCGCCGGCGGTGGATCACGCCTCGACCGGAGGAGGGAGCGGCCAATGCTGACGTTCGCCGAGGAGATTCTGCTGCTCGTCCTGGACGAGGGACAGGGGGACCTGGGAAGCCTGCCGCCGGACTCGCTCAACCTGGCCCTCGCCGGAGCGGTGCTGATGGATCTCGCGCTCCAAAAGCGCATCGAAACGGATCTCGAGCGGCTCATGCTCGTGGACCCCACGCCGCTCGGCGACGACATTCTCGATCCGACGCTGGCCGAGATCGCCGGCGAGAGCCAATGGCGCGACACGCGCTACTGGCTGGACCGGACTGCGGGGCGGGGGGACCGCATCCGCCGCGATGCGTCGGCTCGCCTGATCGAGCGCGGCATCCTGCGCTCCGAGGCGCACGGGCTCCTGTCGCTCGCCCCCTCGGTGTCCCGGTCGCGGCGTTACCCGACCGCGGACGGGCAGCAGATCGAGGAAGCGCGGCTGCGCATCATGCGGGTGCTGTTCAGCGACGACATCCCGGATCCGCGCGACATCGCGATGATCGCGCTGGCGGGCGCCTGCGGGGTGTTCCGCACCATCCTGTCAGCGGAGGAGCGGGCGCAGGTCCAGGACCGAATCGACCTGCTCACGAAGCTCGACCTGATCGGCCGGACGATGAGCCAGGCGATCGAGGGACGCGAGGAGCCCGCGGCAGCGGCCGCGGCGCCCGGGCCCGCGAACGAGATTCCGGTCGCTCCGGGCCTGCCGCTGCTGGGCAACGGCCTGGCCATGAGCAGGGGACTCTCGGCATTCCTGGTTCGCCAGTACCGCGACCTGGGCCCGGTCTTCCGGATACGCGCTCCCGGACGCCGGTTCGTGTGCCTCGCGGGGCCGGAGGCGGCCAACTTCCTGGCGTCGCACGGGAAGAGAGTCTTCCGGTCGCTCGAGCCGATGGCGAACTTCCATAACGCGATGGACGCGTCGCGCTCCATCGTGACCATGGACGGCGTGGACCACGTCACCACCCGGAGGGCCCAGGCCCGGGGATACGCGGCCCGCGTCGTGGAGGAGCGGGGGGTGGAGGTCGTCGAGATCACCCGCGACGAGATCGCGAAGTGGCCGGTCGGGAAGCGGTTCGAGGTGTTGCCGAGAATCCGGCACGTCATCGCCGAGCAGATGGGCTACGTGATGGCGGGCTACTCACCCGGCGGTTACACGAACGACCTGAGCACGCTCCTCGGCGGGCTGCTCATCAGTGCGTCGGTGTTCCCGCGCGTCATGAAACTCCCGCGAATGCGGCGCGCCCGCGCGCGGGCCGAGGAGCTGGCCGGCGCGGTCCTCGAGCACAAGCGGAAGGTCGGCCCCCGGCGGGCGGGCCCGGACTTCATCGACCTCATGCTGGATCTGCGGGAGGCCGATCCCCAGCTCCTTCCCGAGACCAACCTGAACCTGACCGTGCTGGCGCCCTACCTGGTCGGGCTGGACACCACGGCGAGCACCTGCGCGTTCATGCTCGAAAACGTCCTGAAGCGCCCGGAGCTCATGGAAAGCATGACCGCCGAAGCCGACGCCCTCTTCGAGCAGGGCCTGACGCCCGGCGAGGGGCTGCGGCGGCTGGACGTCTCGCGGCGCGTGGCGATGGAGACCCTGCGGCTCCATCCGGTGTCACCGGCCGTCCGGCGGACGACCGCCAACTCCTTCGAGTTCGCGGGATACCGGATACCTGCCGGGACCCTGGTCATGGTCGGGACGTCGGTGGGACATGCACTCGAGGAGTACTTTCCCGAGCCGGAGCGCTTCGACATCGAGCGCTACACCGACGTCCGCGCCGAACACCGGCAGCGCGGCGCCTACGCCCCCTTCGGGACCGGCAACCACCGGTGTCTCGGCGCCGGTCTCGTCCCGGTCCAGCTCGGCCTCACCATGGCGACGATCCTGCGGGAACTCGCTCTGGAACCGCTCCGTCCCGACCATGCGCTTCGGGTGCGGTCGTTCCCGACCATGCGGCCCGTCGGCTTCAACATCCGGGTTCTCGGCCGCCGAACGCACGCGGCCGCGGCAACGAACGGCGCCGGAAACTCGTCCTCTTGACCGGCGGCCGGGTCTCCGTTCCCCGGTACCACGCGCTGGACCGGCTGCGCGCGGCCATGATGACGCTCGGGGTGGTTCGGCACGCCGCGATGAGCTACGAACCCACCGTGTTCGCGGGATGGCCGTACCAGGATGCCGCGGCCGATGTCCTCGTTCGCTGGGTGATCGTCTTCATCCGCGTCTTCCAGCTCCCGGTCTTCTTCGCGATCGCCGGGTTCTTCGGGGCGTACCTGGTTCACCGGCACGGCGTCCGGGGGTTCCTCCGCCAGCGCTGGAGCCGGATCGGCGTGCCGTTCCTGGTGGCCTGGCCCCTCGTGGGGGTCACGATGTACTTCATCCTGCCCTTCCTCTCCCGGTTCAGCCCGGTTCCGCAGGGGTTCAGCTACGGCCTGGCCGAACAGACGTGGGCGCAGGGCAGCCGCTACCTGTTCATGCACCTGTGGTTCCTCTATCACCTGATGATCCTCTGCGTGATCGCCGCCGGGGCGTGGCTCCTTGCCGTCCGCATCCCGGAGCGCCTGCGGGTCCGGGCGCTGGATCTCTTCGCGCGCCTGGTGCACCGGGGAGGCATCGCGGCGCTGGTCCTGGGCGCGGCGGCGGTCCTGTACCGGATGCAGTCGTGGGAAATCGACTACTACGCCGGCCCGTTCCCGCCCCTGCGCCTGCTGGCGCTGTGGGGCCTGTTCTTCGGGTTCGGGTGGCTGCTGTTCCACCGCCGCGAAACGCTCGGGGGGTTCAGGCAGCCCGCCTGGACGCACCTGGCCGCGGGAATCGCGTGCTTCTTCGCGTACCGCCACTTCGCCGACACCGGCTGCCACGCCGGCCCGGACCGCATCTGCACCGGGACTTCGGTGGTCCACCACCTGGGGACGGTCGTCTTTCTCGCGCTGGCCATGGGGCTGCTGGCCTATGCCCTGTTCGGGCTGTTCCTCCGCTACCTGGACCGGCCGAGCCGCCGCTGGCGGTACCTGGCGGACGCCTCCTACTGGATCTACATCGTCCACGTGCCGGTGGTCATGCTGCTGCCCCTTCTTCTCAGGGACGCGCCCCTGCCGGGAATCGTGAAGCTCGCTCTCGTGGTGGTGACCGCCATCGCCCTGCTGCTGGTGGCGTACCGGCACCTGGTGCGGCCGACGTTCATCGGGAAGCAGTTGAACGGGCGCCGCTACGCGCGCGGCGCGGCCTGGTGAAGAGCCTCACACCGCCGGGCCGCGGCGCCGCTCTGCGCCTGGGGATCTACCGACGAATCCGGCGCCGAGGACGCTGAGGGCCGCCGCTGCCGCCAGCTTGTGGTCCTTCCGCCACGGCGGTCCCGCCTCCCGGCCGAACCGGGCGATGAGCGCACGGACCTCGGCGACGTCCACCCCCATCGCTTCGGCCGCCAGGAGCGCCGGGTTGGTCCTACGGGGGTACCTCCGGACCTTCATGCCGGCTTCGGACGCGGCCTGCGCCAAGAACTCGCGGTAGAGCATTCCGTCGGCGGCGAGGGTCAGCGGACGCGAACCCAGCACCTCTTCCAGCGAGTCGGGCAGGCGCTCATAGGGACTCGCCGGCAGGATCAGCATCCCGACCCGCCAGGTCGCGAGCATGCCGGAGACCGCAGCGCCCGCGCGTTCCGCCACGGACCGCCTCACCCGATCCACCAGGGCGGTCGCCGCCCCGATGTCCAGTTCCAGGGCCTCGTGGTGGTAGGGGGCGCTCGGGAGGCCGTCGTCGAGCAACCCGACGCGCCGCCGATCGAGGAATCGGGGAGCGCCGTTTTCCATCGCCAGAGTGACCAATTCGGCCCGCCCGTAGTGGACGGTGGCTCCGATGGCGGCTTCGCCGACACTCATCGCGGCCGACTGTATCTGCGGCCGGAGGTCCGGCCGCGGAACGCGTTGGGAATGCACGGAACATCCCCGCTACACTGCTCGTTCATCGTTCAATTCGGAGACCGGACGCTGGGGGTCATGCACTGTTACCCGCCCATCCAGAGGGCGTGCCGCGGGGCCTGGAAGACGGCGGTCTGGTTGGTGGTCGGTGGGTTCCTGACCGCCGGCAGCGCGGCCGCGGCCCAGGACGGTTCGGCGCCAATTCCGGACCGGCGCGTCCAGGACGATCAGGGTGACCTCGATCTCTCCTCCCGCGGCTCCGGCCGGCTCGCGGAGAGCCAGCAGGATCTCAGTTCGTCCATAGCGGACCGCATCCTGGGACCGCCCGCGCCAGCCGCCGACGAAGCGGTCAGCCGTGACGCCGACGGCCGCGTGACGCTCCGCGCGTTCCGGCTCGCCGAGCCGCTCACTGTGGACGGGGTGCTCGACGACCCGGTCTACGACCAGGTGCCGGCCGCCGAGGGTTTCACCCAACAGGAACCCGACGAGGGCGCCGCGGTCTCGGAATCGACGCGCGTCTGGGTGCTCTACGACGCCGACAGCCTCTACATCGCCGCCAACCTGGAAGAGCGCCGCCCGGAGTTGCGGATGGCGAACGAAATGCGCCGCGACAACCGCAACATCGGCTGGGGCGACAGCTTCTCGGTCATCCTCGACACCTTCTATGACCGCCGGAACGGCGTCCTCTTCCACACGAACGCGGCGGGCGCGCTCTACGACGCCCAGGTCACCGACGAGCGCAACACCAATGCCGACTGGAACACCGTGTGGTGGGTGCGGACCCAGGTCATGGACGACGGTTGGACGGTGGAGATGCGGATTCCCTTCCGTTCCCTCCGCTACGCCGGGGGTGGCGCCCAACTCTGGGGGATCAATTTCCGCCGTCTCATCAAGCATGCGAACGAGCGGTCCTTCCTCACCCCGACGCCCCAGGCGTACGACCGGTTCGGGCTGCTGCGGCTGTCGAACGCGGCGACGCTGGTCGGTCTCGAGGCGCCTCCCGGATCGCGGCGGATGGAGCTCAAGCCGTATGCCATCGGCTCGCAGACGAACGCTCCCTTGCGCGACATCAACGAGGACTGGTCCGGCGACGTGGGCGCCGACTTCAAGTTCGGCGTCACCGATGGACTCACCGCCGACGTCACCTGGAACACTGACTTCGCGCAGGTGGAGGACGACGAGACCCAGGTCAACCTGAGCCGCTTCAGCCTGTTCTATCCGGAAAAGCGCGAGTTCTTCCTGGAAGGGCAGGGGGTGTTCGACTTCGGCGGCCGGGAGACCCGGTTCTTCGGCGGCCCGACGGACGTTCCCATTCCCTTCTTCAGCCGGTCCATCGGAATCTCGGGAGGCAGCGCGGTGCCGATCGTCGGCGGCGCCCGGCTGCACGGCCGGGCCGGCGCCTACCAGATGGGCCTGATGAATATCCAGACCGGCGCGGTCGGCGACCTCGACTACGAGGGCACGAACTTCGGCGCCTTCCGGGTGAAGCGGGACCTGTTCTCGCGGTCCAACATCGGGGTCATCGCCACCCACCGGAACCATGCGGCCGACCACTCCGGATCCAACTCCCTCTATGGCGTGGACGGCAACTTCGCGCCCACGGACAACATCCGGTTCAACACCTTCTACATGGCGACCAGCGAGCCCGGGGTGGAGTCCGGGCACCAGGCCGCCAGCTACATGGGTCAGTTCCGCTACGACTCCGATCTGATCGACGTCGAGGTCCAGCGCCTCTACCTGGGCGAGGACTTCAATCCCGGCATGGGCTTCGTCCGCCGGCGGGATTTCACCAAGAACGGCGGTTCGTTCCTGTTCGGGCCGCGCCCCCGGAGCATCGAGGCGGTCCGCCAGGTCGAATTCGAGGTCGAGGCAAACCAGTACGACCGGCCCGACGGGGAGATGGAGACGCGGGAGTACACGTTCGACACGAGCATCATCTTCGAGAGCAGCGATCGCCTCATGTTCGACCACACCGTGACCGAAGAGCGCCTCCTCGAGGGCTTCGACCTCTCGGACGACGTCGCGGTGCCCGCCGGAAACTACAAGTTCTCGCGGACCGGGGTGCGCGTCCGGATGGGGTCCCACCGCAAGGTCTCAGGCATGTTCCGCTACGAGTTCGGCGACTTCTTCGGCGGTACCCGGCAGGAGGTGAGCTACTGGGGACGCGCCGAGGTGAACCAGCGCTTCTCGCTGGAGCCGAACATCAGCCTCAACTGGATCACGGTGCCGGGGGGTGACGTGACGGCGCAGGTAAGCCGCCTCCGGGCGACCTACACCGTCTCGCCGCGCAGCTTCCTCGGTGCCCTCGTCCAGTACAACTCGGCGGCGCAACTGATCTCGGCCAACGTCCGGTTCCGCTGGGAGTACTCGCCGGGCAGCGACATCTTCGTGGTCTTCAGCTCGAACCGCGACGGAGACGACGGTCTCTCCGGGCTCAGCGACCGGGCGGTCGTCGTGAAATTCACGCGGTTGTTCCGGTTCTGACGGGGTTCCGGACCCCGTCCGCCACCTCCCTGCCGGGCCGGTCGCGTCGCGTTCGCAAGCAGGCGGCCGGACGGCTATAGTCCGCGCCGGTCCCACCACCGGTTCGGAAGGAAATCCCCTTGTTCCGCCGCCTGCGAACTGCATTCTTCGTGAGGGGCATTGCCGCCGTCAGCCTCCTGACGCTGGCCGCCGGCGCGTCGTTCGCCCGCGCCGCAGCGGACGGACCGGGCCCTCCTTCCGCGGACCGGCGGCTCCAGGACAGTCAGGACGACCTGGGAATCCCGGGCCGCGGCGCCGGCCGGCTCGCCGAGGGCCAGCAGGACCTCAGTTCGGCGATGGAGAGCCGCATCCTCGGTCCGCCGGCCCCGACGGCAGGAGAAGCGGTCAGCCGCGGCGCCGACGGCCGGGTCACCCTCCGCGCCTTCCGCCTCTCCGAGCCGATCACCGTGGACGGAGTGCTCGACGACCCGGTGTACGACCAGGTGCCGGCGGCGGAAGGATTCGTGCAGCAGGAGCCCGACGAGGGCGCCGCGGTTTCGGAATCCACTCGCGTCTGGGTGCTCTACGACGCCGACAGCCTCTACATCGCCGCCGAGCTGGAAGAAGACCATCCGGAACTGCTGATGGCCAACGAGATGCGCCGCGACCAGCGGAACATCGACTGGGGCGACAGCTTCTCGGTAATCCTCGACACGTTCTACGACCAGCGGAACGGCTTCCTGTTCCATACGAACGCGCTGGGCGCGCTCTTCGACGCGCAGGTGACGGACGAGCGGAACACCAACAGCGACTGGAACACGGTCTGGTGGGTGAAGAGCCGGCTCGTCGAAGACGGCTACACCCTGGAGATCCGGATTCCCTTCCGCTCGCTCCGTTACGCGGCCGGGGGGCCCCAGCTCTGGGGAATCAACTTCCGGCGCCGCATCAAGCACCGGAACGAGCAGGCGTTCCTGACCCCGACGCCCCAGGCGTACAGCCGGAACGGACTGGAACGGCTCTCGAACGCGGCGACCCTCGTGGGTCTCGAGGCGCCCGCCGGTTCGCGGCGGATGGAGTTGAAGCCGTACGCCATCGGCTCCCAGACGCACGTCCCGCTGAACGACCGGCTGAACGAGTGGTCCGGCGACGTCGGCGCCGACTTCAAGTTCGGCGTCACCGACGGGCTCACCGCCGACGTCACCTGGAACACCGACTTCGCGCAGGTGGAAGACGACGAGACCCAGGTCAACCTGAGCCGCTTCAGCGTCTTCTACCCGGAAAAGCGCGAGTTCTTCCTCGAAGGGCAGGGGGTCTTCGGCTTTGGCGGCCGCCAGGCCCGGGGGTTCGGCGGCGGGGGTGGAAGCGACATCCCCATCCCGTTCTTCAGCCGCTCGATCGGGATCTCGGGAGGGAGCGCGGTACCCATCCTGGGAGGCGCGCGCCTCCACGGCCGGGCCGGCGCCTACCAGATGGGGCTCTTGAACATCCAGACCGGCGAAGCGCAGGGAGTGGACGCGGAGAGCACGAACTTCAGCGCCTTCCGGATGAAGCGCGACATCTTCTCCCGGTCGAACGTCGGGGTGATCGCCACCCACCGGAACGTGACCGCCGACGGGAGCGGATCCAACTCCCTCTACGGCGTGGACGGGAACTTCAACCCGACCGACCACATCCGCATCAACACCTTCTACATGGCAACGAGCGAGCCGGGCGTCGAGACCGGGCACCGGGCCGCGAGCTACCTGGGCCAGTTCCGCTACGACACCGATCTGCTCGACATCTCCGCCGAGCGCCTCTATCTCGGCGAGGACTTCAATCCGGGGATGGGTTTTGTCCGCCGCCGGGACTTCACGAAGGACGGGGGAAGCGTCACGTTCGCGCCGCGTCCCCGCGGTATCGAAGCGATCCGGCAGGTCGAGTTCCAGGTGCGGGCGGACAACTACGACCGTCCCGATGGCGAGACCGAGACGCGGGAGTACATGTTCGAGGTCCAGACCATCTTCGAGAGCAGCGACCGTCTCTTCGTGGATCACACGGTGACCGAGGAGCACCTTCTCGAAGGGTTCAGCCTGTCCAGCGAGGTCGGGGTTCCCGCCGGCGACTACCGCTTCTCCCGTACCGGCGTCCGCGTCCGGATGGGATCGCACCGCCCGTTTTCCGGGTTCCTGCGCTACGAGTTCGGGGACTTCTTCGGCGGCACCCGGCGGCAGGTGAGCTACCGGGGACGGGCGGAGTTCAACACCCGCTTTTCCCTGGAGCCGAACGTCAGTCTCAACTGGATCGAGGTGCCCGAGGGCAACGTGCGGGCGCAGGTCAGCCGGCTGCGCGCGACCTACACCGTGTCGCCGCGCAGCTTCCTGGGGGCGCTCGTCCAGTACAACTCCGCGGCCCAGCTCTTCTCGGCGAACGTCCGCTACCGCTGGGAGTACTCGCCGGGAAGCGACCTGTTCGTGGTGTTCAGCACGAACCGCGACGGGGACGACGGCCTCTCCGGGCTCAGCGACCGCGCGCTGGTCGTCAAATTCACCCGTCTGTTCCGGTTCTGACGGGACCGCTTCCCGGCCGCAGACGGCAGGGCGGCACATGGCGCCGTTCCGCTAGAATTCGCGTTGGTTTTCGAGATTTCTCGCGCCGAGAGCCGGTCGCCGTGTACCGCCCTTTTCTGACTTTCCAGAGTTCTTCGGGCGTTGCCGCCCTCGCGCTTTCCATCCTTTTGCCCGGGGTTGCCGCGGGTGCTGACGGACCCGTTCCTCCGCCCGGTGACCGGCAGATCCAGGACGATTCCGACGGACTTGCGATCCCGTTACGCGGCGCGGGCCGGCTCGCCGCCGACCAGCAGAGCGTCAGCTCGTCGATGGCGAGCCGCATTCTGGGTCCGCCGGCGCCCAGGGCCGGAGAGGCCGTCAGCCGCGGCGCCGACGGCCGGGTAACCCTCCGCGCCTTCCGGCTCTCTGACCCGATCACGGTGGACGGCGTCCTCGACGACCCGGTCTACGACCAGGTGCCGGCGGCGGGCGGCTTCCTGCAACAGGAGCCGAACGAGGGCGCTCCCGCTTCCGAGGACACCCGCGTCTGGGTGTTCTACGACGCGGAGAACCTCTACATCGCCGCCGATCTGGAGCACCCGGGTCCGTTGATGGCGGGCGAAATGCGCCGGGACCACATGAGAATCGGCTGGAACGACAGCTTCCAGATCGTCCTCGACACGTTCTACGACCGCCGGAACGGCTTCTTGTTCCAGACCAACCCGCTCGGCGCCCTCTACGACGCGCAGGTGACCGACGAGCGGAACACCAACAGCGACTGGAACACCGTCTGGTGGGCGAAGAGTCGGATCGTCGAGGGCGGCTGGACGACGGAAATCCGGATCCCCTTCCGGTCGCTCCGCTATGCAGCCAGCGGGTCCCAGCTCTGGGGCATCAATTTCCAGCGGAACATCAAGCACCGGAACGAAAAGGTGTTCTTCACCCCCACGCCGCAGGCCTACAACCGCGAGGCCCTGATCCGCCTGTCCAACGCGGCGACGCTCGTGGGGCTCGAGGCGCCCCCCGGATCCCGGCGGATGGAGTTCAAGCCCTACGCCATCGGCTCCCAGGCGCACGCCCCTCTGCAGGACACCCTGAACGAATGGTCCGGCGACGTCGGCGCGGACTTCAAGTTCGGTGTCACCGACGGACTCACCGCCGACGTCACCTGGAACACCGATTTCGCGCAGGTGGAGGACGACGAGACCCAGGTCAACCTGAGCCGCTTCAGCCTCTTCTACCCGGAAAAGCGGGAGTTCTTCCTCGAGGGACAGGGGGTGTTCGATTTCGGCGGCCGGCAGACCCGCGCCTTCGGCGGCCAGGGCCCGTCCGACGCCCCCATCCCGTTCTTCAGCCGATCGATCGGGATCTCGGGCGGAAGCGCGGTTCCGATTCTGGGCGGCGCCCGCCTCCACGGCCGGGCCGGCGCCTACCAGATGGGGCTCATGAACATCCAGACCGGCACGGTGGCGGGCCTGGACGTGGAAGGCACCAACTTCAGCGCCTTCCGGGTGAAGCGCGACCTCTTCGCGCGCTCCAACATCGGCGTCATCGCCACCCACCGGAACATGACCGCCGACGGCTCGGGATCCAACTCCCTCTACGGCGTGGACGGCAACTTCGCCCCCACCGACAACATCCGCGTCAACACCTTCTACATGGCGACGAGCGAGGCCGGAGTGGAGACCGGACACCAGGCGGCCAGCTACATGGGCCAGTTCCGCTACGACACCGACCTGGTCGACATCTCCGCCGAGCGTCTCTACCTCGGCGACGACTTCAATCCGGGGATGGGTTTCGTCCGCCGCCGCGACTTCACCAAGAACGGGGGGTCCTTCACGCTGGCGCCGCGGCCGCGCGGGATCGAGGCCATCCGCCAGTTCGAGTTGAAACTGGACGCGAACCAGTACGACCGTCCGGACGGGGAGATGGAGACGCGGGAGTACAACTTCGAGGGACGGGCCATCTTCGAGAGCAGCGACCGCTTCGTAGTGACCCACTCCGTGACCGAGGAGCACCTCCTCGAGGGGTTCCCCCTCTCCAGCGAAGTCGACGTCCCCGCCGGCAACTACCGTTTCGCGCGGAGCGGGGTCCGGTTCTGGTTCGGCACGCACCGCGCCGTCTCGGGGTACGTCCGCTACGAGTTCGGCGACTTCTTCGGTGGCACCCGGCAGGAAGTGGGCTACTGGGGGCGGGCGGAGGTGAACCGGCGCTTCTCCATGGAGCCGAACCTCAGTTTCAACTGGATCACGGTCCCGGCGGGCGAAGTGCAGGCGCAGGTCAGCCGCCTGCGCGCCACCTATACCGTCTCGCCCCGCAGCTTCGTCGGGGCGCTGGTCCAGTACAACTCGGCGGCGCAGCTCATGTCCGCCAACGTGCGTTTCCGCTGGGAGTACTCGCCGGGAAGCGATCTGTTCGTCGTCTTCAGCACGAACCGGGACGGGGACGACGGCCTCAGCGGGCTGACCGACCGGGCTCTGGTCGTCAAGTTCACGCGCCTCTTCCGCTTCTGAGCCGCCTTCCCGGGCTGCTTGGCGCCCTCGCCGCCGGACTGGTTTCGACGGCGCCGCTGGCCGGCGGGCACCAGGAGGAGCAACCGGCGACGGCTCCCGTGATCCGCGGTCCGCCGCCGCCCGACCCCCCGGCGATGATCCGGCGCGACGACCAGGGCGGCGCCACCATCCGGGCCGTTCGGCTCGAGGAGCCGCTCGACTTCGACGGACGCCTCGACGAGGCGATCTACGACCGGGTCCCCGGAATCAGCGATTTCATCCAGACCGAGCCGCTCGAAGGCGCACCGGCCACCGAGAAGACCGAGGTCTGGGTCTTCTTCGACGACGAGGCGATCTACATCGCCGGACGCTGCTGGGACACCCAGCCCCACCGGATCGTGGCCAACGAACTCCGGCGCGACCACGGGAGCATCTGGCTCAACCAGCACCTCGCCGTCACCTTCGACACCTTCTACGACCGCCGGAACGCCTTCATCTTCTACCTGAACCCCCTCGGCGGGTTTTTCGACGGCCTCATCACCGACGAACGCAACTTCAACCGGGACTGGACCGCGGTGTGGGATTCCCGGACCGCCTGGTTCGAGGACGGCTGGACGACCGAACTGCGGTTTCCGTTCAAGACCCTCCGCTATCCCGCCGGAGGCCCGCAAATCTGGGGCATCAACTTCCGCCGGGTCGTCCGCTGGAAGAACGAGATCTCCTACCTGACCCAACTCCCGGCCGCCCTCGGCATCTGGTCGATCACGAAGGTGAGTTCCTACGCCACCCTGGTCGGCCTCGAGGCGCCGCCCAGCTCCCGGACCGTCGAGGTGAAGCCATACCTCACCGGCGATGCCGCCGGGACGCGGACCGGGGACATCCAATTCGAGCGGGAATTCGGTTCCGACTTCGGGGTCGACGCCAAGGTCGGCATCACCAGCGGGCTCACCGCCGACCTGACCTGGAACACCGACTTCGCGCAGGTCGAGGCGGACGCCCAGCAGATCAACCTGACCCGGTTCAGCCTCTTCTTCCCCGAGAAGCGGGAGTTCTTTCTCGAAGGGCAGGGACTCTTCGCCTTCGGGACTTCGGAGCGGACTCCGCGCGCCTCGGCCCGCAGATTCGGAGCGCCGAGCAGTGTCCCGCTCCTCTTCTTCAGCCGGCGGATCGGGATCGCCGGGAACCAGTTGGTGCCCATCCACGGCGGCGCCCGGGTGACGGGGAAGCTCGGCGACTTCGGCGTCGGCGCGCTCGCCATGCGGTCCGGCGAGAGCGCCGCCGCGGGCGTCCGGGACACCGACTTCTCGGTGATCCGGCTGAAGCGGGACATCCTCGGCCGCAGCACGGTCGGGATGATGGGCACCTACCGCTCCGACACGGGAGCCGGTCTGGGGAGCAACGCCGCCTACGGGATGGACGCGCGCTTCGGGTTCTACGAGAACCTCGACATCCGGAGCTACGCGGCCTGGACGAAGAACGAGCACGAAGAGCGGACCGGCATGAGCTACCGCGGCCAGTTCGACTACCAGGCCGACCGCTACGGGCTCCAGCTCGAGCGGCTGGTGGTCGGCGAGGGCTTCGATCCCGGGATCGGCTTCCTGCGGCGCCGGGACTTCGAGCGCAACTACGCGGAGGCGCGCTTCAGCCCCCGGCCGCGCTCGATCGCCTGGCTGCGGAAGATCGGCGGCACCGGCAGCCTCGACTACACAACCGACACCGAGGGGAATCTCGAAACCCGGATCCTGGCTCTCCGGTCCGACGCCGAGCTGGAGAACGGAGACAGCTTCCAGTTCCAGTTGGCGCGGAACCGGGAGGTGCTCCACGAGGAGTTCCGGCTGGCGGACGACCTGGCGGTGGCCGTCGGCCCCCATGACTTCGACACCGCCCGCCTCAGCTACCGGGCCGGGCCCCAGCGGCCGATCTCGGGAAACTTCGCCTACCAGCAGGGCGGGTTCTTCTCGGGAACGAGGCGCGAACTCGCCTGGCGCGGCCGGCTCGAAGTCATTCCCCACTTCATCGTGGAACCGACGATCTCCCTCAACTGGATCACCCTCCCGGGCGGGGTTTACGACACGCGGCTGGTCGCCGCGCGGCTCAACTACAACCTCTCTCCCCGGAGCTTTCTCGCCGCGTTCCTCCAGTACAACAGCGCCGCGAACAGCCTCTCGACGAACGTGCGGTTCCGCTGGGAGTACCAGCCGGGCAGCGACTTCTACCTCGTCTACAACTCGCTGCGGGACACCCTCATGCCCGGGTATCCCGAACTCGATACCCAGTCGTTCATCGTCAAGTTCACCCGTCTCTTCCGGTTCTGAATGGCGCCCCCGGCCTGGAACGCCGGTCTCTGACCGGCACGCGCGGCACCCCGCGCCGCGCACGTCGTAACTCCACCCAGCCGCACGGCATCGCCGGCTGGCAACCCCCACCTGCGGACAGCATGCGGAATCCGGAAGGGCCGAGCACCCCGGCGTAGAGTTCCGTTGCCCGTGTTCCCTTCCTGGCGCCACTTCGCGTTCCGGCTCCCCCTTGCCGGCGCTGCCCTGATCGTTCCGATCTCGCTGTGGGCGCAGTCTGCGGAGCTCGCGGACCGCCAGGACGGCCAGGGTTCGGCGCTGGCGCCCACGTCCGTGGTGCGCGGCCCCGCCCCGCCCGACCTCCCCGAGATGGTCCGCCGGGACGACGTCGGCGGCGCCACCATGCGCGCCACCCGCCTCACCGAGCCGCTCGACTTCGACGGCCGCCTCGACGACGCCATCTACGACCGGGTGCCCGGGGTGGGCGACTTCATCCAGGCGCTGCCGCTCGAAGGCGAGCCCGCCACCGAACCGACCGACGTCTGGGTCTTCTACGACGACGAGGCGGTGTACATCGCCGGGCGGTGCTGGGACAGCCAGCCCCACCGCATGGTGGCGACCGAGATGCGGCGGGACAACTTCGGCATCTTCAACAACGAGAACCTCGCGGTCGTCCTCGACACCTTCTACGACCGGCGGAACGCCTTCTTCTTCTACATGAATCCGCTCGGCGGGTTCTTCGACGGCCTCATCGCGGACGAGAACCCGCCCAACCGCGACTGGACCGCGGTCTGGGACTCCCGGGCGGCCCGGTTCGAAAACGGCTGGACCATGGAGATGCGGATCCCGTTCAAGACGCTGCGCTACGCGAGCGGAGGCCCCCAGGTGTGGGGCATCAACTTCCGCCGCACCGTGCGCTGGAAGAACGAGCTGTCCTACCTCACCAAGGTCCCCACGGCCCTCGGACCCCGCGCCATCACCAAGATCAGTTCGGCGGGGACGCTCGTGGGCCTCGAGGCGCCCGCCAGCTCCCGCACCGTCGAGGTGAAGCCCTACCTCATCGGGGACTCGGCCGGCATCCGCGCCGACGCCGGCGGGCTGGACCGGGACTACGGCGGCGACTTCGGGGTGGACGCCAAGGTCGGCATCACGAGCGGCCTCATCGCCGACCTCACCTGGAACACCGACTTCGCCCAGGTGGAGGCGGATGCCCAGCAGATCAACCTCACCCGCTTCAGCCTGTTCTTTCCCGAAAAGCGCGAGTTCTTCCTCGAAGGGCAGGGGACCTTCAGCTTCGGCACTTCGAGCCGCAGCCCTCCCGCGGGATCGACGCGCAGCTTCGGCCCGCCGAGCAGCACCCCGGTGCTCTTCTTCAGCCGCCAGATCGGGATCGCCAGCGGCCAGGTGGTGCCGATCCTCGGGGGCGGGCGGGTGACCGGCAAGCTCGGCGACTTCGGTGTCGGAGCGCTCGCCATCCGCACCGGCGCGAACAGCGCCGCCGGCGCGCCGGAGACCGACTTCTCGGTCCTGCGGTTGAAGCGCGACATCCTGAACCGCAGCACCATCGGCGTCATGGGCACCTACCGCTCCCACACCGCCAGCGGGCTGGGGCGGAATTTCGCCTACGGGATGGACGCCCGCTTCGGGTTCTTCGACAACCTCACCATCCAGTCCTACGCTGCCTGGACCCAGAACGAACTCGAGGACACGACCGGGATGAGCTACCTCGGCCAGCTCGAATACAACGGCGACCGCTACGGGGTGAAGACCGAGCGGCTGGTGGTCGGGGACGGATTCGACCCCGGGATCGGTTTCCTCCGGCGCCGTGATTTCCAGCGCAACTACGCGGAGGCGCGCTTCAGCCCCCGCCCCCATTCGATCTCGTGGCTGCGCCAGATCGGCTGGACCGGCAGCATGGACTACACGACCGATAACGCAGGGACTCTCGAGACCCGGATCCTCCAATTGGCTACGGAGGTCGAGCTCGAGAACGGTGACCGACTCAACGTGGATACCGCCCGGAACCACGAGGTGCTCAGTGAAGAGTTCCTGCTGGACGAGGACGAGGGGATCGGCGTGGGGGCGGGGCCGTACGACTTCGACCACGTCCGGGTTGCTTACCAGGCGGGGCCGCAGCGTCCCATCTCGGGAAACTTCGCCTTCCAGCAGGGGGGCTTCTTCTCGGGGACCCGCCGCGAAGCGGCCTGGCGCGGACGGGTCGAGGTGACGACGCGCTTCTCCCTCGAGCCCACCCTCTCCCTGAACTGGATCGACCTGCCGACCGGCGACTACGACACCAGCCTGCTGGCGTCCCGGATCAACTACACCCTCTCCCCCCGCAGCTTTCTCGCGGCGTTCCTCCAGTACAACACCGCCGCGAACAGCCTCTCCACGAACGTCCGCTTCCGCTGGGAGTACGAGCCGGGCAGCGACTTCTACGTCGTCTACAACTCGCTCCGGGACACCCTGGCCCCCGGATACCCCGAACTCAACACGCAGTCCTTCATCGTCAAGTTCACCCGCCTCTTCCGCTTCTAGGCAAGGAGCGCCGGCCTTCAGGCAAGGAGCGCCGGCCTTCAGGCCGGCATCGCGGCGCCAAGCGCCGCGAAACTCCCATCTTCCCGTGTGCTGGTTGCCGGGACCTGAACCGGGATGGCGCGACGCCGTCCTCGTCCGGCGCTCCGCCGTACGGGAGAGCAACGACGGGAGTTTCGCCCCGCTTCGCGGGACGATGCCGCTCTGAACCCGACTTCGCCACTTTGGACGTATCGGGATCTGCAAGCCGTTGACAGGTCGCCTGTTAGAAGAACGGGCGCCGGCAGCTTGGCACTACGTTTGTGTGTCTTGTTCTGATCTTCGCCGGGTGCGGCGCCGGTGAGGGTG
>JAJEIY010000085.1 GCA_022828085.1 Acidobacteriota bacterium
GTCGCTACCGTCGCTCCGCTCCCTCCGCTTCGCCCCTCGCCGACCCGAAACGCCGCCCCGACACAGAACCGGGGGTGCGTAAAAGTGGGTGTCTCCCAACTGCGTAAAAGTGGGTGTCTCTTGACAGCGGGCCGCGTGCCGGTCGGAGACCGGCGTTCCAAGCCGTGTGAGCCATGCGGCTGAACAGCCCTACGCGCTCAGCGGCCCTGCGGGCCGCGTGCCGGTCGGAGACCGGCGTTCCAAGCCGTGTGCGCGATCCGGGTGGGTGGCGGGGTGCGGTTCCGCGGCGCTGCGCGCAGCGGGCGCCGACCTGAGGACCGGCGTTCCCGGCCGGTAGTGGGCGGGGTGGTGGATGTTGTTTTCCTTGTGGAAATTTGTGGGTGGAAGTGGTTAAATAGGGCGAACCTTCCTTCTCATCCAGTACCTGAATCCAGACTCACGTCCCGGAGTGGGCGGGGAGGGAAACACACCCGCCCCCCAAGCTCCCCCGATCCCGTGTTTCGCGGCAACCACCCCGCCACTGTGGACGCGAAGGGGAGACTGAAGGTTCCGGCTGCGTTCCTCGCAACGCTGAAGAAGTTCGGCACGCAGGTCTTCGTGACCAGTCTCAAGGGCGACTGCGTGGCCATCTTCCCCATGACGGTCTGGGAAGAGATCGAGTCGCGGATGCTGGCCCGCGGTGAACTGGACCCGATCCGGCGGAAGTTCCTGAAAGTCACCAGCTACTACGGACAGGTCGCCGAACTGGACGCCCAGAACCGGCTCCTGCTCCCGCAGCAGACCCGGACCAAAGCCAACACCGTGGGCAAGGTGGACGTGCTGGGGCAGGGGCGCTACCTCCACGTGTGGGATCACGAGCCCCTCGACGCCGACATCGAGGCTGATCCGATGACCGACGGCGAGTTGGCCACCCTGGCGGAGGAGGGGATCTGACGCTGGATTCCGGCAGGCATGTTCCCGCAGCTCTCCCCCGCCCCCCGTCCGGCGCCGTCCGGGCTCCCGCTCGCGTCGCTCCTCGCGCGACTCTCCTCCCGGACCCGACCTGAGATGACCGCGACCGGCGCGCCGGAGCCGCCCCTCCACCAGCCGGTCCTGCGGGATACGGTCCTGCGCTGGCTGGCTCCCCGCTCCGGCGGTCGGTACCTCGACGGCACGTTCGGGCGGGGCGGGCACACGGAAGCCATCCTGGCGGCCGATCCCGGGGCTCTCGTGCTCGGTCTGGACAAGGACCCGGACGCGGCGCCCGCCGCGGCGGCGCTGGCCGCCCGGGACCCTCGCTTCCGCTTCCTGGCGGCCGATTTCTCCGAACTCGGGTCGGCCCTCGACGAGGTGGGTTGGGACCAGGTGGACGGCATCCTGCTCGACCTCGGCCTCTCCAGCCCGCAGCTCGAGACGCCGGAACGCGGCTTCGCGCTCCGCCACGACGGCCCGCTGGACATGCGCTACGACCCCGGCTCGGGGGAGACGGCGGCCGAGCTGCTCGACCGGCTCGACGAGCGGGAGATCGCCGATCTGCTTTTCGGGATCGGAGAGCGGCGCTCCCGCGCCATCGCCCGGCGGATCGCCGGCCGCCGGCCGCTTCGCACGACCGGAGACCTGCGCGCCGCCGTGATCGCCGCCGTCGGACCGCGCCGGGGACGGATCGACCCCGCCACCCGGACCTTTCTCGCGGTGCGCTCCGCGGTGAATCGCGAGCCTCAGGCCCTTGCCGCCGCGCTCCACGCGGCGCCCGCGCGGCTTCGGAACGAAGGCGTCCTGGCGGTCATCTCCTACCACTCCGGAGAGGACCGTCCGGTCAAGCACGCCTTCCGCCGGCTCGCCGCCCAGCCCGAATTCGAGCTGGGAACGCGGCGGCCCATTCGTGCGGACGAGGACGAGTTGAGCGCCAACCGCCGGTCCCGGAGCGCCTGCCTGCGGATTCTGCGCCGCCGGGAGGCGGGCGAGTCCGAACCGGCCCCCCAGGAGGAGTCCCCCCGATGACTCCGGAACACTTCGAAGTCACCTACCGTCCGGACAACCATTGGCTGCACCGGAAACTCGACCGCAAGCGGTACGCGCAGCTCCTCCTGTATCTCGTCATCGGAATCTTTGCGCTGACGGCGGCGGTTGCCGCTACCTGGCCCTACCTCGAGGCGATTCGGCTCGGTTACCGCGTCGAGGAACTCCGCCTGGAGCGGGACCAGCTCCAAAAGGACATCGAGCGCTATCAGCTCGAGTTGAGCGAGCTCACCAACCCGAGCTCCGTTGAGAGGATCGCCCGCGAAACCTATGGACTGGAGCCCGCGGGGGAGCGGGTGATCCTCGAATCCCCCGACGCTCCGGCGGATGGCCGTCCGGATCCCGGGAGTCCCGAGGCGCGATGAGCCCTCCGCGAAAGAACCCGGGCGGCTGGAAGCCTCCCCCCAACAGCCTCTTCCCCGATCTGCCGGCGCCGCTGCTCCGGACGGCTGGTCAGGAGTCGTCGCCCAGATCGAAGCGCCGCCGCGAACCGGCGCCGGCCGCGGCGCCCGAATCGCAGCGGGCGCCGGGCGGCGCCGGATCACCGGAGGACGGCGGGAGGGCGGGACTGCGCCGGCGGGTGATGGTGGGAGTGGTCCTGATCGGGGTGTGGGGGGCTCTGATCCTCGGTCAGCTGGTCCAGATCCAGGTCCTCGACCACGAGACCATGGTGCGGCGGGCCGACCGTCAGCACCGCCACGAACTCACCATTCCGCCGTTCCGGGGGAGGATCTACGACCGGAACGGACGGCCGCTGGCCCTTACCGTCGCGGTGGACTCGGTGTACGTGGTTCCCCCCGACTACTCCGAGGCCACGATTCCGGCCGCGGCGGATCGCCTGGCCGAATGTCTGGAAGTGCCCGTGGCGCTCGTGGAACGCCGGCTGCGGCGCGAGTCGCGTTTCTCCTGGCTCAAGCGCAAGGCGGCGGCGGAGCAGGTCAGGTGCGCCCGCGAGACCGGGTTCCCCGTCGGGACCATCGAGGAGTTCGGACGCTTCTATCCCGGCGGGGAACTCGCGGCCCACGTTCTGGGCTTCGTCGGGGCCGACGGCGATGGGCTGGGCGGCATCGAATTCGCCCGTGACCAGGTCCTGCGCGGAGAACCCGGACGGCGCACCGTCTGGACCGACGGCCGGCGCACCGGACGGGGAAGCCGGGTCGTCCGGGAATCGCGGCCGGGGGCCGACATCGAGCTGACCATCGATGCCTACCTGCAGGCGGTCGCCGAAGAGGAACTCGCCCGGGCCCTCACCGAGATTCCGGCGGCGTCGGGGGCCGTGATTCTCGTCGAGCCCCGGACCGGCGAGGTGCTGGCCATGGCCAGCGCTCCCTCCTTCGATCCCAACCGGGCCGGCGAGTTCCCGCTGGCGACGCTCGCCAACCGAAGCATCACGGATCCCTACGAACCGGGATCGGTCTTCAAGATCTTCACCGCGGCGGCGGCTCTCGAGGAGGGAGTGACCGACGAGGAAGAGGAATTCGAGACCTTCGACGGCAGCTACCGCATCGGCGGACGGATCGTGCGGGACTGGAAGCCGCTCGGGCCGCTCACCTTCGCCGGCATCATCCAGCAGTCTTCCAACATCGGAACGCTGCAGGTCGCCGACCGCATCGGTTCGGAGACCCTGCAGGCGTATCTGGCCGCGTTCGGTTTCGGCGAGCCCACCGGGCTGCCCCTCGGCGCGGAGAGCCGCGGCATCGTCCCCGGGAGAGGCCTCTGGCGGCCGATCCGGCTCGCGACCGTCTCCTTCGGGCACGGCATCGCGGTCACCCCGGTCCAGCTCGTCCAGGGGGTGAACGCCGTCGCGACGGGGGGAGTCCGCCGGCCCCTCCGCCTCATCCGGGGCATCGGCGGGGAAGTCCAACCGCCGGAAGACGGCCTCCAGGTCATCAGTCCGATGACGGCGGCCAGGGTGAGCCAACTGCTCGCCAGCGCCGTCCAGGAGGGAACGGGCAGCAATGCCGCCGTGGCGGGGTTCTCGGTCGCGGGGAAGACGGGGACCGCCCAGAAGGCGGAAGCGGGCGGCTACTCGGACACCGACTACACCGCCTCCTTCGCCGGCTTTGCGCCCGCCCGCAATCCGCTCTTCACCGGGGTCGTGATCCTCGACGTCCAAAGGCCCAATCACAGCGGGACGGGCGCCGCGGCCGTCTTCGGAAGGATCGCTGACCGGGTGCTCTGGCGGGACCGGCGGACCGGTTGGGGAACGGAGCGACTGGTCAGTTCGGGCCCGCGGGTCCGTCAGCTTGCCCGCAAGGGGCGCAGCCGGGCCGCGTCGGCCATGTGGAGCTCGAAGGCCGCGGCGGGATCCGAGACTTCGGCGCGCGACCTCGTTGCCTCGCGGGTGAGGATGGCGGAGGCCTCCGATCCGACAACTTCCGGGACGACCCTGATCGCCGAAGCCGCGGCAACGCCCGCCGGGCTCCACGAGCGGCCGGTCCGGTCCGCGATCCCCGAATCCCCTCCGCCAGCTACCCCCGGATCCCCGGACGGCGGCCCCGCCGGGGCCGATCCCGAGACGGGAACCCCGGCCCCCCGGGAACCGTCCCTGGAGAACGACGAGAGCCGACCGCGATGAACGCCACCGGCATGCCCCCCCGCCGGCTTCGAGACCTTCTCGAAGGCCTGGAAGCGGACCTGCCGGCGGGCGCCGGCGACCTCCGGATCCGGAGCGTCACCTGCGATTCGCGGGCCGTCGAGCCCGGGAGTCTGTTCATCGCGGTACCCGGTGCGCGTTTCGACGGCCACGACTTCGTGCCGGCCGCGGCGGCCGCCGGGGCCGCGGCCGCGCTGGTCGAAACGACGCCGCCCGATCCGGGGATCCCGTTCGCGCGGGTACGCGATGCCCGCCGCGCCGCCGGACCGGTGGCGGCCGCCTTCCACGGCCGCCCCTCGGACGCGATGCGGCTCGTCGGAGTGACCGGGACCAACGGGAAGACCACCGTCGCCTGGCTGCTCGACGCGTTCTTCCAGCGGGAGACCTCCGGAGGCCTCTACTGCGGGACGGTGGCGCACCGGGCTCACGCCGGCGGCCGCCTCCTCGAACCCGCCGCGGCGGGCCTCACCACCCGGGAGGCCCCGGAGTTCCAGGCCCTGCTGGCGCTCGCGCGCTCCGCGGGGTGCCGCTTCGGTGCGGTCGAATGCTCCTCGCACGGCCTCCGGCAGGGACGGCTCGGAGGGACGGCCTTCGAGGTGGCGGTCTTCACCAACCTCACCCGCGACCACCTCGATTTCCACGGCGAGTTCGATTCCTACTTCCGCGCGAAGCGGGAGTTGTTCACGGATCTGCTCCGCCCGGGCGGCACCGCCGTCATCGGGTGGGACGATCCCTTCGGGGTGCGGCTCGCCGGTGAACTGCAGGAACTGCGTCCCGACGTGAGGATCGTGGGTTTCGGGTCCGACCCCGGGGCCGCGATCCGGCTCGCGGCCATCCGCTCCGACCTGGACGGGACGCGCGTCTCGCTGGACGGCCCGGCGGGGCCCGGCGAGATCTCGAGCCCGCTGCTCGGGCACTTCAGCGGCCTGAACCTGGCGGCGGCATGGGGAGCGCTCACCGCGCTCGGGTTCGACGGAGCCCGGGCCGCCGAGGTTCTCTCCGGGGCCGCTCCGCCGCCGGGCCGGATGGAGCGGATCGGGGCGCCGCGGGGAAGCCGGCGGGGCCGGAAACCGGCGGTGCTCGTGGACTACGCGCACACGCCGGACGCGCTGGCGCGCGCCCTCGCGGCCGCCCGCTGCCTCGTGGGCGAGGGCCGGCTGCACGTCGTCTTCGGTTGCGGCGGCGAACGCGACCGGGGCAATCGGCCGCTCATGGGAGACGCCGCCGCCCGGCTCGCCGACCGGGTCATCGTGACCTCCGACAACCCCCGCGGGGAAGAGCCCGGCGCGATCATCGCCGAGATCCGGGTGGGCGCCGAGAACCCGGCGTTCGGCGCCGAGGTCCTGACGGAACCGGACCGCCGGCGCGCCATCGCGGAGGCGGTGGCCGCGGCTGGACCGCGTGACCTCGTGCTGGTGGCGGGCAAGGGGCACGAGACCCACCAGCACCTCGGGGACAACCGGATTCCCTTCGATGACCGGCAGGTGGTGGCGGGCGCGCTGGAGGTCTCCCTCTCGTGAGACTCCACGGCGAAGCGGCGGCCCGGACCATGGGGGGCGCCCTGGAAGGCCCGGCCGGGATGTTCACCGGAGTCTCGATCGATTCGCGGACCCTCGCTCCGGGAGATCTGTTCTTCGCGATCCGGGGGCCACGCTTCGACGGCCACGCGTTCGTTCCGGCCGCCTTCCGCGCGGGAGCGGCCGGCGTGGTCGTCGAGCGCGGCTACGACCGTCGGGAAGAAGCCCCCGGAGGCTTCCTGATCCGGGTACCCGACCCGACCGAGTCGCTCGGGGCCCTCGCCCGCGAGCAGCGGCTCGAGAGCGGCGCCCGGATCGTTGCGATTACCGGAAGTCTCGGCAAGACGACCACCAAGGAGGCGGCGGCCGCCGCCATCGGCATGGAGCGCTCCGTCTTCCGGTCCCGGGGGAACCTGAACAACCAGTGGGGGCTTCCACTCTCGCTGCTCGCCCGGGAGGACGAGGAAGTGGGCGTCGTCGAACTGGGGATGTCGGCTCCGGGGGAGATCCGGACGCTCACCGAAATCGCGGTGCCCGACTGCGGCGTCCTGACGACCATCGCGGAGGCGCATCTCGAGTACTTCGGATCGCTCGGCGCCATCGCCGCCGCCAAGGGGGAGCTCTTCGAGGCGCTCCCCGCCGGAGCGACCGCGGTCGTGAACGCCGACGACGAACTCGTCCGGGCCCAGGCCGGCCGTTTTTGCGGACGGCGCGTCACCTACGGCTTCGCCGAGGGCGTCGACGTGCGGGGCTCGGGCTACGCCGCGCGTCCGTCCGGCCTCGTCTTCGAGGTCAGCGCCTTCGGCGGACCCGCCGTGTCGGTTTCGTGCGGTCTCGCCGGCCGTCACAACGCGGGCAACGTGCTCGCCGGACTGGCCGCGGCCGCGGTCCTCGACGTGCCGATCGAGCATGCGGCCCGGGGGGTGGCGGACCTCACTCCGCTGCCGGGCCGGGGAACGAAGGTGCGGCTTCGTGGCGGCGCGGTGGCGCTCGACGAGACGTACAACTCCAGTCCCCGCGCGCTGCGCGCCGTGCTGTCGGAGTTTGCAGCCCTCCCCGCCGCGCGTCGGATCGTCGTCGTGGGGGACATGCGGGAACTCGGCGAGGACGCCGAGCCGCTCCATCGCGCGTGCGGGCAGCTTGCGGGCGAGCTGGCCCTGGACCTGATCGTGGGGGTGGGCCCCCTGGGAAGGACCTTCGCCGAGGCGGCCGCTTCCGGATCGCAGACTCTCGCCGCGGACGGTCCCGACCAGGCGGCGGCGCTCCTGGAAGGCGTCCTGCGCTCCGGCGACCTGGTGCTCTTCAAGGCCTCCCGCGCGGTCGGACTCGATGCGGCGCTCCGCCGGCTGCAGGTCCGCGGTGGGGAAGAACCCTCCGCCGGAGGAGACGCCTGATGCTCGGCGACCTGCTCTTCTCGCTCGCGGACGAGATCAGTGTCTTCAACGTCTTCGGCTACGTGTCCGTCCGCACTGCGATGGCCGCCGCCACCGCCATCGTGCTCTCGCTCGGCTTCGGACCGCTCGTGATTTCCCGCCTCTCCCGGCTCCGGGTCGGGGAGACGATCCGCTCCGACGGTCCGGCGCATCAGCACAAGGCCGGCACGCCGACGATGGGCGGGGTCCTGATCGTCGGGACCGTGATCCTGTCCACCCTGCTCTGGGCGGATCTGGGCAACGTCCTGGTCTGGGTAGCCGTGCTCACCATGGCCGGCTACGGAACCCTGGGGTTCGTGGACGACTGGAAGAAGCTGCGCCGCGGGGACGGGATCGGCCTGAGCGTCCGCACGAAGTTCGGCATCCAGTTCCTGCTGGGGCTGGCCGCCGGCGCCTTCCTCCTCTGGTACGCCGGTGGCGGCGAGTTCACCACCCGCGTGGTGTTCCCCTTCTTCAAGGAGTTCCAGCCCGAGTTCGGGCTGCTCTTCGTGCCGGCGGTCATGCTGGTGCTCGTCGCGTCGTCGAACGCGGTGAACCTGACCGACGGGCTCGACGGGCTCGCGGCGGGCTGCGTCCTGGTGGCGGCGGCGGTGTATACCGCGCTGACCTACCTGTCGGGGCACGCCGAGTTCTCGGCGTATCTCGACATCCTCTACATCCCCGGCGCCTCCGAGGTCACCATCTTCGGCGCGGCGATCACCGGGGCGGCGCTCGGGTTCCTGTGGTTCAACGCCCATCCCGCGCGCGTCTTCATGGGCGACGTGGGATCGCTCGCCCTCGGGGCGGGGGTCGGCATGCAGGCGATTCTGATCCGGCAGGAGATTCTGCTCGTGATCGTCGGTGGCGTGTTCGTGATGGAGACGCTGTCGGTGATCCTGCAGGTCGCCACCTTCAAGCTCACCGGCCGCCGGCTCTTCCGGATGGCGCCGCTCCACCATCACTTCGAACTCGCGGGCTGGAAGGAGACGCAGGTGAGCGTCCGCTTCTGGATCCTGGCCGTCCTCTGCGCGCTCGCCACCCTCACCACCCTCAAGCTGCGATGACCGATGGCGGATCTCCCAGACATCCCGGGACCGGACGTTCTGGTGCTGGGCGCCGGCGCCAGCGGTCAGGCGGCGGCCCGCTACCTCAGCCGCAGCGGCCGGCGGGTGCTCGTGGCGGATTCCCGCCCGGAGCCGGAGATCCCCGCGGCCTCCGCGCTGCGGGCGCTCGGAGCGCGCGTTCACGGCGGCGGTCATCCTCCGTCGCTGCTGGCCGGGATGTCGCTCGTCGTGACGAGTCCGGGAGTGCCGCCCGCCACCGGCATCCTGAAAGCCGCGCGCCGCGAGCGGATTCCGGTCTGGGGGGAACTCGAGCTGGGGTACCGGGCGCTCGGGGAACCCGCGGAGCGGCTGGTGGCGGTGACCGGCACCAAGGGCAAGTCCACGGTGGTGACCCTGCTCGCGGACGCCCTGCGCGTCCAGGGCACGCCGGCCCGGGCCTGCGGGAACCTGGGGGAACCGCTCACCGCGCTCGCCGGATCGTTCGGTCCGGGCGAGGTCGCGGTGGTCGAGACCTCGAGTTTCCAGCTGGCGACCATCGCCCGCTTCCGGGCGCGCATCGCGGTCATGCTGGAGGTGGGCCAGGACCATCTCGACTGGCATCCGGACCTCGCGGACTACCGCCGGTCCAAGGCCCGTCTCTTCGAGAACCAGACGGCTTCCGACTGGGTCGTCTTCGACGGGGATGATGCGGTGGCTTCCGGTCTGGCGACGAGTGCCGCCCGCGGGAGCGGCGCCAGCCTGCTGCCGTTCGGCGGTCCTGCCGGCGCGCACGATCCGGAGGTGCTCCTCGACGCCGGGCGGATCGTGCGGCGCGACCGGGCGGCCACCCGCGTTCTCGCGAGCCTCGTTGCCCTCCGCCTTCCGGGCCGGCATCAGCAGAGGAACCTCGCCGCCGCGGCGGCCGCCGGCAGCCTGCTCGGGGTGGGCCGGGACGCGCTGGAAGCGGCGGCGGCCGGCTTCTCCGGCCTCCCGCATGCACTCGAGGACGCCGGGTCCGTCGCCGGCGTCCGGTTCGTCAACGACTCGCGGGCCACGAACCTGCAGGCGACCCGGGCGGCGCTCGACGCGCTGGGCCCGGAGGCGAGCGGTGGAATCCAGCTCATCCTGGGCGGAATCCTCAAGGGCGGCCGGTTCGCCGATCTGGAGGGATCGCTCGGCGCGGTGGAAGGGATTCAGGCCATCGGGCGGACGAAGGAGCGCATCGCCGCCGAGCTCCGGAGCGTTCCGGTGGAAGTCAGCGACACCCTGGAACAGGCGATGGAGCGCGCTCTCGCGCGTTCGCGTCCGGGCGGGATCGTCCTGCTCTCTCCCGGTTGTTCCAGCTTCGACCTGTTCGAGAACTACGGTGATCGGGGAAGGACGTTCTGCGCAGCGGTCGAGCGCCTGCGGGAAGCCGCGGGAGGCGGGCCGTAATGGCGCGGCGCATGGCCCCCGACCGGCCCCTGTTCCTCCTGACGCTCGCGCTGCTCGTCTTCGGGCTGGTCATGCTCTACAGCGCGTCGGCCATCGTGGCGGACGCCAGCGACCGCAGTCCGTCGTACTTCCTGGGGCGCCAGGCCGTGTGGGCGGCGCTCGGCTGTTTCGCGATGATCGCCCTCGCCCGGTCGGACTACCGGCGGCTGAACCGGCCGGCCGTGGTGTGGGCGCTGTACGGGGCGGTCATCGTCTCGCTCTTCGCGGCCCTGCTCTCGCCCGCCATCAACGGGGTGCATCGCTGGGTACAGCTCGCCGGGTTCACCCTGCAACCCTCCGAGCCGGCGAGGCTCGGGCTGGTGGTGGCGCTTGCCCATCTGCTGGCCGTCCGGAGCGCCGATTCCTTCCGCACCTTGCTGTTGCCGCTCGTCGCTACGGGGTTCCTCGCCGGGCTCATCTACCTGCAGCCCGACCTCGGAACCGCAACCCTGCTGGCCCTGGTCGGCGCTTCGGTGATCTTCCTGGGTGGGGCGCGCCTCAAGCACCTGGCAGGCCTGGCCGCGGTGGGGGTTCCGCTGTTTGCGGCCGGGGTGCTGGCCGCGGACTACCGGATTGCCCGCATCCTCACCTTCCTCGATCCCTTCGGCGATCCGCTGGGCGACGGTTTCCAATTGAGCCAGTCGCTGATCGCGCTCGGGAGCGGAGGCGTTACCGGAGTCGGCTTCGCGGCCAGCCGCCAGAAGTTGCTCTACCTTCCCGAGCCTCACTCCGACTTCGTCTTCTCGGTGGTCGGCGAGGAACTGGGCTTCATCGGGGCGGGGCTGGTGGTGGTCTTCTTCCTCCTGTTCACGGTCCGCGGCCTCCTCGTCTCGAGCCGGGCGCCCGACCGTTTCGGCATGCTCCTCGGGGCGGGGGCCACGCTGACCATCGCGCTCCAGGCTTTCCTGCACTTCAGCGTCGCGACCGCGATCCTGCCGACCACCGGGCTGCCGCTCCCGTTCATCTCCGCCGGGGGCTCCTCGCTCATCACCACCCTGCTGGCGGCGGGGCTGGTGCTGTCGGTCTCCCAGAGGGTGCCATGACACGGCTCCTGATTGCGGCGGCGGGGAGCGGCGGGCACATCTACCCGGGTCTCGCGGTGGCCCGCGCCTTTGCCGAGCGGGGACCCGCCGAAGTCCGGTTCGTGGGCACGGCGGCCGGACTCGAGGGGCGCCTCGTGCCGCAGCATGGGTTCGCACTCGAACTCGTGGAGGTGCCGCCCATCCGCGGCCGGTCGCCCCTCGTCCTGCCGCGCACGTCGGTCCGGCTCCTCCGCTCGCTCCGCCAGATGCGCCGGCTCCTGAGAGAGTTCCGTCCCGAAGTGGTGTTCGGAACCGGCGGCTCGGTCTCCGGGGTGGCGGTGTTCGCCGCCCGGCTCCTCGGCATCCCGTCGCTGATCCTGGAGCCCAACGCGGAGCCCGGATTCGCGACCCGGTGGAGCGCTCCCTTCGCCACCGAGGTCGCCGTCGCCTGGGAGGGCACCCGGCGGCACTTCCGGCGCCGGGCGCTGCTCTCCGGAGTCCCCGTCCGCCGGGAGTTCCTCGGGCTGGCGCCGGCCCCCGGGAACAACGGGACCGTGTCCGTGCTCGTCACCGGCGGCAGCCAGGGAGCTTCGCGGCTGAACCGCCTGGTGACGGAAGCGCTGCCGGAGCTTCGCGCGTGGGGCGGCCGGTTGCGGATCACCCATCAGACGGGCCCCGCCGAGGAAGCGCGGGTCCGCAAGGCGTATCGCGATGCGGGGCTCGGCGCGGATGTCGTGGCGTATCTCGACGACATGCCCCGGGCGATGGCGGCCGCGGACCTGGTGGTGGGCCGGGCGGGGGCCATTACCTGCGCTGAACTCGCGGCCGCCGGCCGGCCGGGAATCCTGGTGCCGGCGCCGGTCGCGGGTGGTCACCAGCGGCAGAACGCCGCTGCGCTCGCCGCGGCGGGGGCGGCCCTCACCATGGACGAGGGCGCCTCGGGCGCGGAGTTCGCAAGCGCGCTCTTCTCCCTGCTGGACGACCCGCCCCGGCGGGAGGACATGGCCGGCGCGGCCCGCCGGCTCGTCCGCGACCGCCCGGCGGAGCGGCTCGCCGCCCGGCTTCACGACCTCGCGGGAGGTCCGGCATGAACGGCCGGGCGCCGCGGCTCTCTCCCGCCGGGGTGGGTAGCGGCCTCCTGTTCTCCAAGCGGACCCGCGTCCATTTCGTGGGCATCGGCGGAGTCGGGATGAGCGGCATCGCCGAAGTGCTGCTCAATCTCGGGTACCCGGTCAGCGGCTCCGACCTCCGGCTCGGGGCGAGCGTTCGGCGGCTGGCCGAACTCGGTGCGATCGTGTTCGAGGGGCACGCCGCCGACCAGGTCGATAACGCCGATGTGGTGGTCGTCTCGTCGGCGGTTCCGGCCGAAAACCCCGAAGTGGCAGCGGCGCGGGAGCGGCAGCTCCCCATCATTCCGCGCGCCGAAATGCTCGCCGAGCTGATGCGGATGAAGTTTGCGGTGGCGGTGGCGGGTTCGCACGGCAAGACCACGACGACCTCGATGACCTCCGTGCTGCTCGACCACGCGGGCCTCGATCCGACCACGGTGATCGGGGGCCGGGTGGCGACGATCGGGGGCGGAGCGCGCGTCGGGAAGTCCGAGATCCTGGTGGCGGAGGCCGACGAGTCCGACCGCACCTTCCTGCGGCTGCTGCCGGTGCTGGCGGTGGTCACGGGAATCGACCGCGAGCATCTCGACGCCTATGACGGGATGGAGGACCTCCTCGATTCCTTCCTTCGTTTCATCAACATGACCCCGTTCTACGGGGGAGCGATCGTCTGCACCGACTGCGACAACGTGCGTGCGCTGCTGCCGCGCGTTCGCCGGCGGGTCATCACCTACGGGCTCTCGCCCGATGCCGAGATCTCGGCCGAAGGGATCTCCATCTCCGAGGACGGGACCCGTTACGAGCTGCGGATCCGGGGCGGCCTGGCCGGCGCCGTCCACCTGAAGCAGCCCGGCCGTACCGCCGTCCTCAACAGCCTGGCGGCCGCCGCCGTCGGACTCGAACTGGGCCTCGGAACCCCGGCGATCCGCAAGGGCCTGGAGGCCTTCACCGGGGTCGAACGCCGGTTCCAGATGCGCGGCACGGTGGGCGGGGTGCGGATCGTGGACGACTACGCCCACCACCCGAGCGAGATCAGGGCGACACTCGAGGCGGCGCGGGCGGCGTTCGGCGCCCGCACGGTCGCGGTGTTCCAGCCGCACCGCTACAGCCGGGTGCGGGATCTGCTCGAGGAGTTCTGCCGGGCCTTCGGCGGCGCGGACGTCGTCGCGGTCACGGACATCTACCCGGCGGGCGAGCAGCCCATCCCGGGAGTGGATGGCGAAGAGCTTGCCCGGGGAATCCGGGGCGCGGGACATCCCGACGTCCGTTTCCTGGGCCCCCTCGCCGAGGTGGCGAGCCGGCTGGCTCCCGAACTTCGGGCCGGAGATGTGGTTCTGACGCTCGGCGCGGGAAGCATCACCCAGCTACCCGACCTGCTGCAGGAGGTGCTCCGTGAAAGGGTGGCGTGACCGGCGGAGGCAAGGCCGGAGCGATTCGATGCCCATCGAACTCCCGCCGCACGCCGACCAGGAGGCCCGGCGCCGGACGGCGAACCGGGAACCGCGGCTGGTGGCGCCGCCGGCGCCCAGGACCCCGCTGCCGCGGCTGGTGGCCCGCATCGCGGTCGGGTCCGTGGGCCTCGCCCTGGCCGCCGGAGTGGTGGTCGGGCGCCTGACCGCCGCCGGCACCGCGGTTGCGGCGCCCGAAGCCGGCCCGGTGGACGTGCGGATCCGCGGAGCGGTTCACCTGGACGGGTCCGGGATCCCCGGCCCCGCGGGGTTGTGGGTCGATGCGGCCGCCATCCGCGAGGAACTGCTGGCGACGGGAATCCCCGAGCGCGTCCTGGTGGAGCGGCTGCTGCCCGGCGGCATCCTGGTGGACATCGAGGAAAAGCGGGCCGTGGCGGTCCTCGACTGGGAGCCTCCGGCTGCGCTGGCGGGCGACGGAACCGTCCTCGGACCGGCCAGCGCCGCCGATTTCGCGTTGGCCGGCGCGGGGGACCTGGTCCTCGTCCGGGGCGCCGACCGCAGCCACGCCGACTTCGAACGGCGCGCGGCGCTCGCCGGCCGGCTGGCGGCGGCGCTGTCCCGCCGGCCCGACCTGGACCGGCTCGTTTCCGAGGTGGACGTGAGCGGCGGCCCCTACCGGGTGCAGGTGATCCTGAGGTCCCCGGCGCTCCCGATCCTTCTGCGCGAACGGGGCTTTCTGGGAGGCCTCGAGCGCGTCGCCGGACTCCTGCCGGATCTGGTCGAGCGCTGGCCGGGGCTCTCGCAGGTCGACGCCCGGGTCCCGGACCGGTTTCTCGTCCGCGCCGAGCCGGCGGCGGTCCTCGAGGAGGCGCCGGCCCCCTCGGTGGGAGGACCGACGCAATGATGAGGCCGGCGGAGCTGCTCTGCGGCATCGACATCGGATCCGATCAGGTGCGCACCGTGCTCGCCCGCGCGCCCGAGGCTCCCTCCGCAACGGAAGAGGGCATGGAGCTCGAAGTGCTCGCGGTCGGGCAGGCCGAGTCGCGGAACTCGGTCCAGCACGGCGAGGTCGTACGGCTGGGAGGGGTCACGGAGGCCGTGCGCCAGGCGGTCGAGGAAGTCGAACAGACCGCCGGCGTCGAGGTCGGCTCGGCCTTCGTCTCGGTAGGCAGCCGGACGCGCCGCAGCATCAACTCTTCCGGCGCGATCTCGATCCTGACGCCGGAGCACCGCATCGCCGAGTCCGACGTCTACCGGGCCGTGATGGCGGCGGTGCCGAGAGACGGCGGCACCGCGTGGCTCCGCCCTCCGTACGAACTGCTGCACGCGCTCCCCCAGGAGTTCTGGGTGGACGACCTCGATTCCACCGACAACCCGACGGGCTGGACGGGCGAGAAGATCGAATCGCACGTGCATCTGGTGAGTTGTCCCCGCGCCACCCTTCACCGCATTGAAGAGGCGGTGAACGCCGCCGGCATCCGGATCGAGCGCCTGGTGGCTGCCCCCCTGGCCACCGGCTACGGCGTCCTCACCGTGGAAGAGCGGCAGGAGGGCGTCGTCCTCCTCGACGTCGGAGCCATGACGACCGAAATCGCGGTGTTCCGCCATGGAGCCCTGCGGCATTCGGACCTCATGCCGAGCGGCGGCAGGGCGTACACACGCGACATCGCCCTCGGACTCAAGACATCCCACGCCCACGCGGAGCAGGCCAAGCGCCGCTACGGCGTCGCGCTCGTGGAAAAGGTCTCCGAGGACGACTACTTCGAGATCCAGGTCTCGGGCGGCGGCTACCCCAAGCAATGGCGCCGCCGACTGCTCGCCGACGTCCTTCAGCAGCGCGCGGAGAGCGATCTCACCAAGATCCGCGACCAGTTGGCCAGCGTGCTCCGGGAGGTCCCCCGCACCATGGTGCTCACCGGAGGCGGAGCGAACCTCGACGGGTTGAGCGACGTGGCCCGACTGGTCTTCGGCGCCTACGCCGAGAGTCGAGGTCCCCAGGAACTGACGGGCCGGCGCGATCTTGCGACGCGTCCGGACGTCGCCTGCGCGATGGGTCTTTGCCGCTACGGCCTCCTGCATCGCCGGCGCGCCCCCGCCACCAGATCCCGGTCGGCGCTCTCCGAAATGGGCCGCGCCATCGGTGAGAGCCTGCGGCGGGTCGCGGGTCACCTCCGGAAAGTCCAATGACCACTTTTCTCCTACCACCCCCACCCCAAGGAGTGAACTCATGATCTTCTTCGCCGAAGAACCGACAACCAAGGCCAGCGAACCCGAGGCCGGTCCGAAGGAGACGCGGAAGGCCGCCGCGTCTCAGGACGCACCGCCGGAATCGGCGGCGGAATCGGCCCCTGCCGCGCAGCCGGCGCTCTTCGCCAGCGCGGATGCGGCCCCGAAGGCCGGGTCCGGCGCCCCGGGGGCCCGCCAGCCGGAAGGCGCGCCTCCCGAGCCGGCGGAGCCGCCGGCAGCGGCCGGGGAATCGGCGGCGCCCGCCGAGGGAACCGCCGCCGCGGCGGCGGAACCGGTAGCCGCGGTCGAGGCATCGGCGCCGCGCGCGGCGGAACCGCCGGCCGAGAAGCAGGAAACCGCGGCCGCCTCCCCTGCGGCCGCCGCTCCGGCCGCCGCGACGAGGAAGCCGCCGCTGGCGGCGTCCAGCGACGTCTCGGAGAAACGAGCCGTCATCAAGGTCATCGGCGTCGGCGGCGGTGGCGGCAACGCCGTCAACCGGATGATCGAGGCCGGGGTGACCGGCGTCGATTTCATTGCGGCGAACACCGACGCCCAGGTGCTCGAGCTGTCGAATGCGCCCCTGAAGATTCAGTTGGGAACCGAGCGCACCGGGGGGCTTGGCTGCGGCGGCGATCCGGAGGTGGGACGGCTGGCGGCGCGCGACGACATGGATCGTCTCATCGACGTGCTGGGGGGCGCCGACATGGTGTTCATCACCGTGGGTGAGGGAGGCGGCACCGGCACCGGCGCGGCGCCGGTGATCGCCTGCGTGGCCCAGGAGATCAAGGCCCTCTGCATCGCGGTGGCGACCAAACCGATGACCGTCGAGGGCAAGCGGCGCATGACGACGGCCAACGACGGGATTCGCGAACTCCGCGAATTCGTGGACACCCTCATCCTGGTTCCGAACGACCGGGTCGTTGCGGTGTACGGGAACCTCAAGATCCGGGACGCGTTCCGAAGCGCGGACGACGTGGTGCGGCAGGCGGTTCAGGGGATCTCGGACCTCATCCAGGTCCCGGGGGAGATCAACCTGGACTTCGCCGACGTCCGCTCCGCCATGCGGTTGCGCGGAGACGCGGTCATGGGCATCGGGCAGGCGTCGGGCGAGCATCGCGTCGAGGAGGCCACGGAAGCGGCCATCTCTTCGCCGCTGCTCGAGGACACCTCGATCCAGGGCGCGACGAGCATCATCGTCAACGTCACCGGGGGTGAGAGCCTGACGCTGAACGAGGTGCAGCGCGCCGTCGAGGTCGTTCGGGACGCCGTGGCTCCCGAGGGAACCGGGATCTACGGATCGGCGGACCCCGAACCCGGAGACAACATCCTGATCGGGACGGCGCTCGATCCGAGCATGGACGAGACCGGCCAGATCAAGGTGACGGTGGTCGCCACCGGGTTCCCCGACCGGAACCGGGCAAACGCGACCCCGAACGATTTCGCGAACTACACCACCCGCGCGACCGGCACCTTCGGCCCGCGGAGCGGTGCGCTCGCCTCGGCCCGTCCGGGACCGGCGGGACCGGCCGATCGGGCCGGCGGGCGGGTCGGCCGAACCATCCCGAAACTGGACACCTTGCCCACGATCGCGGAATCCGACGCGAACCGCGTGGAAGCGAAAGGGAACGGGAACGGGACCCCCCAGGGCGGCGCCGACGTCTTCGGGTCCGGCTCGCGGCTCGTGATCGACGAGCCGATGTCCGTTCCCGAGGATGTGGGGGAGGACCGCTGGGGCGACCTCGAGACGCCTCCGTACCTGAACCGCCGCAGCTAGGGGGGTGACGCCCCGGCTTGGAACCCCAGCCTCCAGCCCGGCCGGATGACGCGCCGGCTTGGAACGCCGGTCTCCGACCGGCACGCGCGGTGCTCCGCACCGCGCACGGCGCGGCCTTGCTCACCCTCGCGGCCTGAACAAGAGCGCAAGCACGGCTTCTGACGTTGACACCCGTCCGCTTCCCGGACCCGCCGGACGGCTTCGGCTGGCAGCCGCTCGGTCCCGGCGAACCGCTCGAGGTGCTCGCCTCCCGCCGCTTCCCGGCGCTCCACGGCTTCACCTGCCGGGTTCGGACCCGGCAGCCGGACGCTTCATACCTCGGCATCCGGGATCGAATGGAAGGCGACCTCGGGCTGCTGGAGCGCGCCGCCGGGATTCAGGCCGTGCACGCCCTGCGGCAGGTCCACGGCAACGACGTGCAGGTGCTCCGTAGCGCCGCGCGGCCGGGCGCCCCGGCGGTCGGCGACGCCCTCGTAACCCGCATCCCCGGAACCGCCGTCGCGATCAAGGCCGCCGACTGTGTTCCGGTGCTGCTCGCGGACCCCGTCTCCGGTGCGGTGGCCGGGGCGCATGCGGGCTGGCGCGGCACCCTGGCGCGGGTGGTTGACGCGGCCGTCCGGGCGCTGGCGGCGGAGGCCGGCGCTCCCCCGTCGCGGCTCAGGGCCGTGATCGGTCCCGCGATCCGCGCCTGCTGCTTCGAGGTCGGACCCGAGGTGGTTTCGGCATTCCGCGCAGCGGGGCACGACGTGGACCGGTTCGCCGTCCGGCCGCAAGCCGCGGGACGTCCCCACCTCGACCTGGTGCTTGCGAACCGCCTCCAGCTCCTCGCGGCCGGCCTGCCGGAGCACACGATCGAAGACACGGGGCTCTGCACCCGATGCGAGCCCGCGTTCCACTCCTACCGGCGGGAGGGTCCCGGCGTGGGGCGCAACTGGTCGGTGGTGGTGGCGGGGACGCCAACCGCCTGACGCCTCCTGGAAGCGGAGGTTGCGGAGCGTGTCATCCGCCCCGGGGGATAGGCGAAGTTGCGCCGTGCGCGGCGCGGAGCGCCGCGCGTGCCGGTCGGAGACCGGCGTTCCAAGCCGTCGCGCCGCCTGTCCTGAGTCCTACGCGACCAGGCGGTCGGCTTTGGCGAGCTGGTCCTTGAGGAGGCTGTCCTTCATCCCGGTGTCCATGAAACTCCAGGGGAGTTCCTCGTCGAGTTCCCGCTGCCGGTAGAGGTAGGCGTCCAGCGAGAGCCCGGCGTCCTTGAGGCTCCGGTTCAGGCCGCGCCCCTCGGCCAGCGCGAGGATGACGGGGGCCAGACGGCGGTCGCCCAGCGCGAGCAGCGCCTGGAGCCGCTCCATGCGCGGGGACTTGCAGTGCGCCTCGACGCCGGAAAGGGCTCCCAGTTCGCGCTGCAGATAGCGGATTCGGGCATTCAGGACCGGCAGCGGCGCCATGGGCCGCCACTGGAACGGCGTGCCCGGTTTCGGGATGAAGGGGTTGACGCTCGCGATGGTGCGTCCCCCGCGCCGCTTCGCCCGCACCAGATCCCGGATACGGCGCACGAGGGGCGCGATGGCCTCCACGTCGGCGCCGGTCTCGCCCGGCAGCCCCACCATCAGGTAGAGCTTCAGGTTCTCCACGCCCGCTTCAAGGAGCGTGCCGGTCTTGTCGAGGATCTCGTCGTTGGTCACCCGCTTGTGGATGGCCTTGCGCAGCCGGTCCGTCCCCACCTCCGGCGCGATCGCGACGGTCCGTTCCCCGCTTTCCGCGAGCGGCCGGGCGAACTCGTCCCGCACGTCCTCGAAGCGGATCGACGAAACGCTGACCCGGAACCCCTGGTCGCGAAGGTCCGAGACCAGCGGGACGATCTCCCGGTGCGCCCCCACCGCGGTCGAAACCAGCCCGATCCGGTCGGTGTGGGGGCGAGCGGCGCGGGCGAGCGCCAGCAGCCGCTCCACCTCGAAGGACCGCTTCGGCAGGTAGTTGTAGCCGGCCCAGCAGAAGCGGCAGAGCGTGGGGCAACCTCGCGACACCTCGACCAGGAACTTGTCGGACATCTCGGTGTCCCGGGTGAGGATGTAGGTGGCCGGAGGCGGGAACCGGGCGTCCTTGCCCATGCGGGCCCGCACCACCGGATGTCCGCCCCGGATCCGGCGCCGGAGCACGCGGCCGTCCGGCGCGTACTCGACCTCGTGGGTGGCCGGCACGTAGAACCCGGACTCCCCGGCGAGACCCCGGAGACGTTGTTCGCGGGTCTCGGCCTGCAGGACGCCGGTCAGGGCCGGAAGCAGCGCCTCGGCTTCGCCCACCCCGAAGGCGTCCACGAAAGGGGCCAGCGGCTCCGGATTCAGGAAGGTGACCGGACCGCCGGCGATCACCAGCGGATCCCGGGCGGTCCGGTCCGCCGCCAGCGCGGGGATCCCGGCGAGCTGGAGCATCTCGACCAGGTGGACCAGATCGGGTTCGAAGGTGATCGAGAACGCCACCACGTCGAAGCTGCGTACCGGGCTCCCGCTCTCGAGCGTGCTGAGGGAGAGTCCGGTCCTCCGGTACTCGTCCATTTCGGCGCGGTCGGGGAGGAAGAACCGCTCGCTCACCGTGTCCGGCAGGAGGTGGAAGAAGCGGTGCACCGCCTGGAAGCCGACGTTGGACATCCCGAGCGCGTAGCGGTTCGGGTAACCGACGGCGATCCGCAATCCCCCCGCGCCGGACGCCGAAGGAACCGGCAAGCCGGTTTCCGGCCCTTCGAGCCAGGTTTCCCGGGCGCGCCGTCTCTCGGCCCGCTCGTTGAGGAGTCGGCTCATGCGGCGGGCGCGTCCGCTTCGAAGAACAGGATGCGGGCGCAGGTCTCGCATGCGTGGATCGAGTGATCCGCGTGGATTTCCTCGAGCAGCTGGGGCCGGAGGCGCACGTTGCACGCCGAGCAACGCTCGTCCCTGATGGGGGCCACGGCCACGCCGTGCCGAGCGCCGCGGATCCGCTCGTAGCGGGCCGCGATCTCTTCGGAAAGACCGGCGAAGGTGGCCGCGCGCCGCTTCAGAAGCTGATCGCGTTCCTGTTCCTGCTCCCGGGCCCTTGACCGAATCTCGGTCTTTCTCGCTTCCAGCACGGTGCTGCGTTCGTCAAACGTCCGCTTGCGGTCGGCGAGCTTGTCTTCCAGTTCGTCGGCCTTCTCCATCAGGGCGAGGATCCGGTCCTCGATGGTCCCGATCCTGGTCTTCGTATTGGCGATCTGTTTCTGGAGTCCCTTGTATTCCTCATTGCTGCGGGCCCCGAGCAACTGGTCGCCGTACTTGTCCACGTTCGCCTCGGCCTCTTCGAGCTCGGTCTCGGCGTGGCGGCGTTCGGCCGCGGTCTGGCGGAGTTCCTCCTCCACCGCCTTGACGTGGGACCTCGCCGCCTCGATCTCCGCGTCGATGCCCTCGAGGGCGCCCGGCACCCGCGCGAGTTCCCGATCGCAGGCCGCGAGCCGTATATCGAAGCCCTGAACTTCCCGGAGCGTCGCCAGCTCGGGAAGCATGGGCTCAAGCGTCCCCGGGAGGAGCGCTGCGGGCAACTCGGGGCCGGCGGAGGAACCGCCCGCGCACGGTGCTGAAACTCCGGCCGGTGGGCCCACCAGGACTTGAACCTGGGACCAACCGGTTATGAGCCGGCCGCTCTGACCACTGAGCTATGGGCCCGGCCGATCGGAAGGACCCCGCGCCGCTCATTCGGAGAACTGCCGCAGTTTGCGGGCGCGCGCCGGGTGGCGCAGCTTGCGGATGGACTTGGTCTCGATCTGCCGAATGCGCTCGCGGGTCACCTCGAACTGCTTTCCCACCTCCTCCAGCGTCTTTTCCTGGAGGCCGCCGAGGCCGAACCGGCTCTCGAGGACGGCTTCTTCCCGGGGAGTGAGGGTCTTCAGGACGGCTTCGATGGTTTCCTGGAGCCGCTTGTTGATCACGAGGTCCTGGGGAGACGGGGCGTTCGGATCCTTGATGAAGTCGCCGAGATGCCCGTCGTCGTCCTCGCCGATCGGGGTCTCGAGGGAGATCGGTTCCTGGGCGATCTTCATGACCTTCCGGACCTTGGACGGGGTCATGCCCATCCGGTCCGCGATCTCTTCCTGGCGCGGTTCCCGGCCGAGTTCCTGCACCAGGCTCCGCTGGGTCCGGTGCAGCTTGTTGATGGTCTCGTGCATGTGCACCGGGATGCGGATCGTCCGGGCCTGGTCGGCGATCGCCCGGGTGATGGCCTGGCGGATCCACCAGGTGGCGTAGGTCGAGAACTTGTAGCCGCGCCGGTACTCGAACTTGTCCACCGCCTTCATCAGGCCGATGTTGCCCTCCTGGATGAGGTCGAGGAACTGGAGCCCGCGGTTCGTGTACTTCTTGGCGATCGAGACCACGAGGCGCAGGTTCGCCTGCACGAGGTCCTGCTTGGCGAGCTGGGCGCGTTCTTCCCCGAGGTCGATGTTGTCGACGGCGGCCTCGAGCTCCGGCTGCACTTCGAGGCGCGCCGACTTGATCTTCTTGGCGGTGCCGAACTCGGGCATGACGTGACCGGCGCGGTCGAGCGTCTCCTGGGCCTCGCGCTGGCGTCCCATGACCTCGCGGCGGAGTGACGTCTTGGCCTCCGGGGTCGTGTCCCGGGCGGCGTCGATTTCCTTCCGCAGCACGGCGCAGATCTCGATCTCGTGGGTGGCCCGGCGGGCATCGAGGGAGAGGCCCTTCAGTTCCTCCATCCAGCGGCTCAGCAGGCCGTCGGTCGGACGCATGGTCCAGATGACGTGGCTCATCTCGATCCGCGTGCGCGCCGCGGCGTTGGCCCGGCGGCGGTAGGCGCGGGTGCGGCGGGCCACGTTGCGGAGGAGCGACACCCGCCGCCGGTACAGCTTGTAGAGGGACTCGAGTCGGCCCAGGGCGCCGAGGATCCGCTCCCGGTGCTGGTCGTGACGGATGGTGGTCCCGCCCTCGGCAACCTCGAAGTTCTCCCGGAGCTGCATCGTGTCGGCCTCGATCTGCGGCCGGAAGTCAACGAGCAACTGATTGATGATGTAGAGCCGCCGGGTGATGGCGCGCTTCGAGCGGTTCTTGCCGCGCTCGATGCGTTTGGAGATCCGGACCTCCCCCTCCCGGTCGAGCAGGGGAACGACACCCATCTCGCGGAGGTACATCCGCACCGGGTCGTTGGTGCGCTCGATGGCGCTCGGCGTCAGGTCGAGGGTGGTGCCCTCCGTATCGCGGGACTTTTCGTACTCCTCTTCGGACTCGAAGAGCGGGATGCCCCATTCCGTCAGGCTCTCCAGGAACTCCTCCGGCGGGTCGTCGCCCCCCCAGGCGTCCTGAACCTCCTCGTTCAGCAGATAGCCGCGATCCTTTCCGAGCGCGACGAGCGCCTTGACTTCATCGGTCTGGGCTTCGACTCCGAAATCCCGGAGCAGCTCCAGGTCGTACCCGGGAGTTTCCGCCTGTTCCATGGTTGGTCCTCCGGGCGAGTCCTCTGAACCGACGCCTAACAGGCCGTCCGAGATTTGGGCTCCGCGCGGGAAAGGTGGTCAGCCGGCGCACTGGCGTTCGCCGGCCTTTTCATTCGGTTTGCCGCGCCCCGGTAGAGACGGGTTCCGCAAACTCTCGAAGATGGCAATTCCCGGCGGGAACGGACGGCAGGGGCGGGCAAGTTCGGATCGGTCCGGCGTTCAGCCCGCTCGTTCGCCGGCCGGGCGACGCCAAACAGCAACCGGGCACTCTAGCATGCGCCGGGCGTTACAGCCCCGGCGGCGAACCGGAGCAACCGGTCAGGACCGGTCGCCTTCGGGACCCGAGCCTTGCCGCAGCCGGTCGATCTCCTCACTGATTCGTTGCAGTTCCGCGAGAGCGGCGAGCGCTTCCTCCCCATCGCCTCCGGCGGCCGCCCGCAGGGACGGCAGCTTCTGCCGGAGGCTCAGGATCCGCAGGGCGTCGAGGCACTCTCCCGGACTCTGCTTCTCGGTGTTGAGACCCACCCGGTGCTCCAGGACCTCGATCAGGAGCTGCTGCCGGTCGGTAGGTTCGCCGGCGAGCAACTCCTGCATCCGGTCCGCGAGTCGAGGGCCGCCCTCCTCGGCCGCCTGCTTCAGGTCGAGCAGCAGGTCCGAGCTGACGAACCCCTCGAGATCCCCGGATTCCGCCGCCCGGAGGACGCTGGCTGCCTTGTCGGGGTGAACTTCCGCCCAGCGGATCAGGTCGCGCTCGGCCGGAGTCGGCGATCTCCGGGGTGGGGCGGGAGCGGGGTCCTCGGGGGATCGGGCACCCTCGTTGCGCGTTCTCCCGGGGGAGGGCCGGCCGTGGAGCCGCGCCATCTCCTGCCAGGCACTCTCCAGCGAGAAACCGAGCGATCCGGCGGCCTCGGTGAGCCATTCCTCCCGGTCCAGGGGGCTCGGGGCGCGGGCGATGATCTCCAGCACCTCCCGGGCCGCGGCCGCGCGCCCGCCGCTGGCGCGGGCCGGCTGCCGGGCCTCCTCGACCAGGAACTCCACGAACGCCGGAGCGGTCCGGATCGCCTCCCGAAAGGCGTCCGCGCCGTCCTCGCGGATGATGTCGTCCGGGTCGCGGCCCCCGGAGAGGGGAGCCACCCGCACCCGGAGCTGGGCCTCGAGCAGGATCGGCAGGCTCGCCAGGGTGGCGCGCCTTCCGCCGGCGTCGGCGTCGAAGGCGAGCACGACGTCGCGGGTCTGGGCCGAGAGCAGCTTCGCGTGATCGGGCGTGAGGGCCGTGCCGCAGACCGCGACGGCGCCGGCGATCCCCGCTTGCCACGCCGACAGGCAGTCGAAGTAGCCCTCGAACAGGATGGCGGAGCGCTCCCGGCGGATGGTGCTCCGCGCCCGGTGCAGTCCGTAGAGGACGGCGCGCTTCCGGTAGATCGGGCTGTCGGGACTGTTGATGTACTTCGGTTCGGACCCGTCGAGGCTCCGGCCCGCGAAGCCGGCGGCGCGTCCCTGGCTGTCGAAGATGGGAACGATCAGGCGGTTTCGGAAGAAGTCATGGTGTCCGCCGCGCTTCCCCTCGCGGGCGAGGCCCGCTTCGACCAGGGTGGTTCGGGCAATGCCGGACTTCTCGAGAGCCGTCGTGAGGTCGTCCCAGCGGTCCGGGGCGAACCCGAGGCCGTACTCGGCGATCGTGTCCTCGCCGAGCCCGCGTTTCCTGAGATAGGCGCGCGCCCGGTGACCGGCTTCGCTCCGCAACGCGCGCTGGTAGTAGTCGAGCGCCTTCCGGTTGGCGGCCCGGAGCCTCTCGTCGCGCGAGAACTTCTTCGGATCGGTTTCGGGGATCGGGATCCCGGCGCGCCGCGCCAGCTGATGGAGGGCTTCCACGAAGGAGAGCCCCTCGCGCTTCATCAGGAATCCGAACACGTCCCCGCTCTCCTTGCAGCCGAAACAGTGGAAGAAGCCGCGTTCCGCGTTGACGTGAAAGGAGGGGGCGGTCTCGTTGTGGAACGGACAGAGTCCCGTGAAGCGGCCGGTTCCCGCGGGACGAAGCGCGACCGCCTCGCCGATGACCTCGACGATGTCGTTGGAGTCCCGGACCTGATCCCGGAACGCCTCCCGCCCGGCCATTTCAGGTCAACTTCAGCGGGTCCGGGTCATGCTTCGGGAACGCCGAGAGCAGCCAGACGATCAAAGTCGGTGTCCGCCGATTCGAGCGCAACCCCGTGGCGGTGGGCACAGGCGGCGATTGCGATCTCCGGTGCCGGGACGGTCACGCCCCGGGAGCGCGCCCGACGCGCGATGCCGCAGGCGGTGGCCCACACCTCGTCATCCATCGGCAGCGACAAGAGCACGTCCTCGAACCGGCGCAACACCCGCTGCTCGCGCTCCCCGCGGGCGCCGTTCCAGAGTTCCAGTTGCACGATGGGACACCAGCAGGCTTCTCCGGCACGCAACGCAGCCTCGACCCGCCGCCGGGTGTCGATATCGCCCTGAGGCCTGAGCAGGTGGATCCAGGACGAGCTGTCAATCAGAATCAATGGACTCCTCCCGGCGCCAGCGCTGTGCTTGCAGCTCCTCGACGGTCATCATCTCGGGACACGTACCCGCGTACTGGATGAGTTCGGCCATCCGGCGGCGCCGATTGAAATCGACGAGCGCCGTCACCACCGCCTCGCGCTTGGTCTTGGCGCGCGTGAACCGCAGAGCATCCATCAGCTCCTCTTCTGGAATATCAATTGTTGTTTTCATGAAGCAGATTATAGCCTTGGAGGATTCCCTTTGGTGCGGATCCGCCGTATCCGCTTGGCGCCACATCGTGCCAAACTCTTTGGCCGATGAATGATCAAGCCCTCCGCCGTCTGCTGGAGGACATCGCCGCCGGCGACGTCACCCCGGAGGACGCCGAGCGGCAGCTCCGCTTTCCCTTCGAAACCATCGGCGAGGACGGCAAGACGCCCTTCGCGCGCCTCGACCATCACCGGGAACTCCGGCGGGGCTTCCCCGAGGTGGTGCTGGCCGAAGGCAAGACCGCCGAGCAGGTGGTGGAGATCGTTCGCGCGCTCCGGGAAACCGCCGGTCAGACGCTTGTCACCCGGGCCGCCCCCGAAACCGCGCGCGCCGTCCGGGAAGCGGTTCCGGACGCGGTATGGCATGCCGAGGCCCGAGCCGTGGTGGTCTCCCGCACGGCCCCCGCGCCGACGGGCGCCCGGATCGGGGTGGTGTCGGCCGGCACCTCCGACATCCCGGTGGCCGAGGAAGCCGCGCTGACCGCCGAACTCATGGGCGCCGAGGTCCGGCGGACCTTCGACATCGGGGTTGCGGGCATCCAGCGGCTCCTCACCGAGGCCTCCCGGTTCCGCTCGCTGCATGCCATGGTGGTGGTCGCCGGCATGGAAGCGGCGCTTGCGCCGGTCGTGGCGGGGCTCGCGCCCTGTCCCATCATCGCGGTCCCCACGTCCACTGGATACGGGGCGTCGTGGGGTGGGCTCACGGCGCTGCTCTCCCTGCTCAATAGCTGCGCCCCCGGGGTCACCGTGGTGAACATCGACAACGGGTTCGGCGGCGGTTACGCCGCGGCGCTGGCGGTGGCGCATTTCCGGCGGCTCGAGTCGGGGGGCGAGCCCCCGTCCGACGACTGACCGCGCCTGCCGAAGACCAGGGCGGCGAGCGGCACGGGCAGGTATTCGGCGATCCGGACCCAGGCGGGTAGCGTCCAGTCGAGTCCCGGCGGAATGGTCCAGTAGGCGTAGTAGCTGAACGCGACGGTCAGCGTCATGGTGAGGCCGGCGGCCAGCAGGCCGCGCCGTTCGGGATTCACGACGAGGAAGGGGAGCGTCCAGAGGAGGTACCAGGGGTGCGCCACCGGGGACAACAGGAACGCGGCGCCCGCCAGCAGGGCGAGGGAGAGCCCGGGAGGGCGCCGCCGGATCACCAGCGCCGCCGCCAGGACGATCAGGACCGCGAAGGCGACGGGGCGGGCGGCGCCCCCCAGCACCGCGTCCAGCGGCGAAAAAAGGCTGTCGTTGAAACGCCAGTGCCGCGCGTAGTGCCAGAGGCTGAATCCGAACTCCTGGAACCGGACCACGAAACCCTCGGCCAGCCGCGCCGGGGTGAGGAAGGGCGCCAGGGTGACGAGGACGATCCCGGCCGCGGCTCCGAGCGCGGCCCGCCGGCGACGCCGGTCCTCGACCCGGCGCAACAGGAACGGGAGCAGTACGAAGCCGGCGAACTTGGTCATCCCCGAGAGGGCCGCCAGCGCCGCCGCGCCGGCCGCGCGCCCGCGTTCGAGAGCCAGCAGCGCCAGGAAGAGGAACGCTACGGCCAGGGCGTCGCCGTGGCCGCCACCGGCGATCTCGGTGAGGGGAAGGGGATTCCAGGCGTAGGCGGCCACCAGGAGGGGGTTGTGCCCCCGGCTCGAGAGCAGCGCGAGGAGAGCGGCGATCAGGGCCGCCTCGGCGAGCAGGAGCGCCGCCTTCAGGACCGTCACGCTCGGCGAAATCCATCCCGCCCCGGCCCCGAAGAGCTGGGCGAAGGGCGGGTAGATCGCCGGCAGCTTC
Organism: Acidobacteriota bacterium; assembly: GCA_022828085.1. Lineage (GTDB taxonomy): Bacteria > Acidobacteriota > Vicinamibacteria > Marinacidobacterales > Marinacidobacteraceae > Marinacidobacterium. The sequence continues at coordinate 27,570 of JAJEIY010000085.1, forward strand.
CAATAGCCGACCCGCTCCCGGAGCTCCGGATGCGCCGCCGCGAGTCCGGCGAGGGCCGGATCGTCGGGCGCCTGCGCCCAGGGGTCCTTGCCGTCGAGCACCACCTGGCCCTCCCACGCCATGCGGTACACGTCGCCCGACAGCACGGGAGTCGTGGGCAGCAGGAGGACTCGACTCAGCGCCGCCGCCGCCAGCACGATGACGAGCTGCCGCCGCCCCGGGTGGACCGCGGCGCGGAGCGCGGGCGCGACGACCAGCAACAGCGGGACGAAGAGCAGCGCGTGGGTTCCGAGGTGCCACCAGAACCCCGCGGCGCTCTCCAGCACGGTGGCGAGGACGCCCGCGAGGAGAACATGGAAACCGCCGAGTGCGGCCAGGGAGCGCCAACTCACGCCGCGGGGAGTGTGTACGACCGCCCGGGCGGGGCCAGGGGCCGTCGCCGGCCCGGGCCGGCGCACGACGCTCCCCGCGGAGTCACAATTCACCCGCTTGCCCTTCGCCGACGCCGTCCTGACGGCCTATTTCGTCGTCCTGCTGCTGCTCTCGGTCTACGGCTCGCACCGGTACGTCCTGGTGTACCGCCTGTCCCGTTTCGCCGGCCGGTCCGCCGCGGCGGCGGAACGGCTGCGGGTCCGCGGGGCGCCGCTCCTCGAGCGCGACCCGCCGCGGGTGCTCGTCCAGCTCCCCGTGTTCAACGAACGCTACGTCGTCGAGCGGCTGGTCCGGGCGGTGGCGGCGCTCGACTATCCGCGGTCGCGGCTGAGCGTGCAGTTGCTCGATGACTCCACCGACGACACCGGGCGAATCGCTGACCCGGTCGTGGAGGAGTGCGCCGCCGCCGGGCTCGACATCCGGCGCCTCCACCGGACGGACCGCCGCGGTTTCAAGGCGGGGGCCCTCCAGGCGGGCCTCGACGCCTCCGACGCGCCCTTTGTGGCCATCTTCGACGCCGACTTCGTCCCCGAACCCGACTTCCTGCGGAGGACGCTGCCGTACCTGGTGGCGGACCGGCGCACCGGCCTCGTGCAGGCCCGCTGGGACCACCTGAACCGGGACTACTCGCTCCTCACGGACGTGCAGGCCATCCTGCTGGACGGCCACTTCATGGCCGAGCACGGGGGACGCCACGTCTCGGGGTGCTTCTTCAACTTCAACGGAACGGCGGGCATCTGGCGGCGGGCGGCGATCGAGGACGCGGGAGGCTGGGCGGGAGACACCCTGACCGAGGATCTCGACCTGTCCTACCGCGCCCAGCTCCGGGGCTGGAAGTTCGTGTTCGTGCCCGAGATCGCGGCCCCCGCCGAACTCCCGGTCTCCATGAACGCCTTCAAGGCGCAGCAGCGCCGCTGGGCCCAGGGATCGCTCCAGACCGCCCGGAAGCTGCTGCCGCAGATCCTGGCGTCGCCGCTGCCGCTGCGCGTCCGGGCGGAAGCCTTCTTCCACCTCACGAGCAACCTCGCCTATCCGCTGATGGCGGTCCTGAGCCTGTTGATGACGCCGGTGCTCTTCGCCCGGGTGAGCACCGGACTCCGGGAGATGGCGCTCCTCGACATTCCCATCTTTGCCGCCGCCACCCTTTCGGTGGTGTCCTTCTACGCGTTCTCCCAGAGCCGCCTGCTGCGGCTCCAGGCGCCGGACGAGCGGCAGAGCCTCTGGCGCCGGGCGCGGAACATTCCGGCGGCGCTCGCGGTGGGCATCGGAATCTCGTTCAGCAACGCCTCCGCCGTCCTGTCCGGCGTGCTCGGCCGCCGCACGCCCTTCGTCCGAACGCCAAAATACGGGATTGCCGGAACCGGCGGCCGCTGGCGTCAGAAGACCTACCGGATGCCGGCCGGCGCCATCCCGGCGCTGGAGTTCGGCCTGGGACTCGTGATGGCGGGCGCCACCTTCTACGCCGTGGTCGAGGGGGTCGCCGCCTCGGCGCCGTTCCTGCTCCTCTTTGCGGCGGGCTACCTTTATGTCGGAGGCCGCTCGCTCCTCGAGGCGCGCCGCGCCGCCGCGGGCTGAATGAACCGACTCTCCGAACGCGCGCTGTTCTTCGGGGCCGGACTGGCGTTCGGGATCCTCGTCGGATTCCTCGTCTCCGGGTCGCCGGGGCCGCCGGCGCCGGTTGCGCCACCTCCGGCGCCCGCGCCGGAGACGGCTTCGGCTCCGCTCCCCGAGCCCCGGCCGGTGGACCCTGAGGCTCTCCAGACGCTGCTCGCCGTGGTCGAGGCGAATCCGGAGGACCCGGCGTCACGGGCTGCCGTCGGTGACCTGCATCTCGACGCACTGGACTTCGGCGAAGCGGTGTACTGGCTGCAGCAGGCGCGCAACCTCGATCCGTCGAACCTCGATATCCGCGCCCGCCTCGCCTTCGCGCAACTCGGCGCCGGAGACGTCGCCGGAGCGGTGGCCGGCTACGAGGCCGTGCTCGCCGAGGACCCGGGACACTTCGAAAGCCTGCTCGCGCTGGGCCGGGTGCGACTGTTCGTGGAGCAGGACCTGGCCGCCGGGATCGAGTTCTGGGAGCGCGCGATCGCGGCGCGGCCGGATTCGCCCGAGGCGGCGGCGCTGAGGGCCCAGATCGAGTCGCTCCGGACCGCGCACCCGTAGGGCGGGCTCGGCCCGCCCGCCGATCACTCGCCTGAATAAGATCAGAACGCCGTGATCGTGCGCTTCCTCCAGATTCTTGTCGCCTTCGTGGTGGTCCGGATCCTGTGGGGCCTGATCCGCACGCTCTTCAGCAAGCCCGCGAGTCCGCCTCGGGCGGGTCCCGCCGGGAAAACCGAAGAACGGGGCCGGGTCGTGGCCTGCGAACGGTGCGACCTCCACGTCCCGGAGGAACGGGCGGTGGTCCGGGACGGGCGGACGTTCTGCTCGGACGCGTGCGCTGCATCAGTGTCCTCGAACTGATGAGCAAGAATGGGTAAATATTGAAAGACTGATCATACCCTTGTATACTCAGGCGCCATGACACCGGCGTCGATCGACGATCAAGGCCAGGCGATTCATGCCGAGGTCCTGGTCGCAGCGCAGCGTCTCAGTCGCTCCTCCGACTGGACGTTTCGGCTAGTGGATGTTGTCCGGGCCTTGCCGCATCGGAACGAACGCACCGTTCGGACGCACGTCGCGAGCCGGTGCTGCGTGAACGCCCCGGCGAATCATCCGCATCGCTGGCCGTACTTCCGGCGCCTGCGGCGCGGCGTCTACCGGATCGAACCCGCATTCCAGGCCCAGGCGCGGCCCTCCAAAGCCGCCGGAAGGCTCGAGGCGGCGGACCGGGTGGCCGAGCCGACCGTCGCCTATGAACACGCCGCGGGTCCGGAGCGGTCCTCAATTCATGCCGTCATCGTCCGAAGTGGTTCCTGGTTTGTCGCGGAATGTGTGGAAGCGGCGGTGGTGACCCAGGGCAGGACGCTCGACGAAACGCTAGACAATCTCGGCGAGGCCCTGGAACTCCACCTTGACGACGAAGAGCTGGGGCGCCTCGGACTCTCGTCCAGACCGCGCCTCCTGGTCAGCTACGAAACGATGGTTTTCCAACGCTGATGCCTCGCCTTCGGCGCCTCACCGCCCGCGAGGTGCTGAAGATCCTGGCGGACTTCGGGTTCGTGGTGGTGACGACTCGCGGCAGTCACGCCAAACTCGTTCGGGTGCTGCCCTCGGGGAGCCGACAAACCGTCACGGTCCCGCTGCACCGGCAGCTTGCGACCGGTACGCTTCAGGCGATCTACCGACAGGCGTCCCGCTTCATCGCGGAAAGTGATCTGCAAAGGAGGTTCTTCTCGGACTGATGGGCCCGTTCACGTTCGCTCCGCGGGAATCAGCATGCGGATGAACGGCCCGGGACGAGGATCGGGACGACCGTTTTGCGGGCCGCGCGCGCCAGGTCTGGGAGTGGGACTCCTCGTACTGGTCCTGCCGGTTTCGTCTGCGTCCGCGCAGATCGTTCTGCGCGACGTTGCGGAGGCCGCCGGCGTCTCCTTCCGGCACGAACGGGGCGCCCGGGGCGATTGGCACCCGGTGGAGACGATGGGGTCCGGCGTGGCCGTGCTCGACTACGACGGCGACGGGGCGCCCGACCTCTTCTTCGTACAGGGCGGGGAGGTCCCGGGGACGGGCCGGCCGCCGGGGCTCGTGGGCGCGCTCTACCGCAACGAAGGGGCGGGGCGTTTTCGGGACGTGAGCGGACCGGCGGGGTTCGGAGCGCCGGCCCCGGTGGAGGGTCACGGGATGGGCGCCGTCGCCGCCGACGTCGACAACGACGGGGACCCGGACCTGCTCATCACCCGCGCGGGAACGGACCTGCTCTACGAGAACCGGGGCGACGGCACGTTCGGGCTGCGGGATGCGGGACTCAACGCGGCGGGCTGGAGCGCGAGCGCCGCCTTCTCGGACCTCGACGGGGACGGCGATCTCGATCTCTTCATCACCCACTACCTCGACTGGTCGCCGGCGAACAACCCGGTGTGCGCGCGGACGATCGCCGGCGAGCCGGTGCGCTCCTACTGCCTGCCCGACGCCTTCTCCGGAGTGCCGGACCTGCTCTACGAGAACCGCGGCGACGGTTCGTTCGCCGACGTGACCGAGGCCGCCGGCGTGGGACTCCGGACCGGCAAGGGGCTCGGGGTCCTCGCCGCCGACCTGATCGGGGACGCTCTGCCCGACCTCTACGTGGCGAACGACACGGTTCCCAACTTTCTCTTCGAGAACCTGGGAGGGCTCCGGTTCCGCGAACGGGGCCTTCCCGCGGGCGTCGCCTACGACGGCGACGGGAACGCGCTCGCCGGCATGGGGATCGCGGCGGCGGACGTCGAGTCCGACGGGGACCTCGACCTGTTCGTCACGAACTTCCAGGGCGAGGCGAACAACCTCTACGTGTCGGACCGGCACGGCGTCTTCCGGGACGTCTCCTTCCTCGCCGGGGTGGGGCGCCCTTCGCTCGCCTGGCTGGGCTTCGGCGCCGTCTTCGCGGACCTCGACAACGACGCCGCGCCGGACCTCTGCGTCACCAACGGCCATGTCCTCGACAACGCGCCGATCCTCTTTCCCGGAACCGACTACCGCCAGCGGGACGTCTGTTTCCGCAACCTGGGCGGTTCGTTCGAGCCGGTGGTGCTGGAGATGCCCCCGGCGGTCGGCCGGGGCCTGGTGACGCTCGATTTCGACGAGGACGGCCTCCTCGATCTCGCCGTCTCCCGGTCCGGCGGAACGGCGGCCCTACTCCGGAATGGCGGCGGCCCCGCTCCCCGGGCGGTGCTGCGGCTGGTGGGCCGGCTGTCCAACCGCGACGGCGTCGGCGCCGAGGTGGTGGTGGAACGGGGAGGACGGTCGGCCCGGTCGGTGGTCACCGCCGGGTCGAGCTACCTGTCGTCGGGGGCCCGGGAGGTATGGATCGGTCTTCGGCCCGGAGTCCCCGACTCGGTTAGGGTGCGCTGGCCGGCCGGCGCCGAACAGCGGGTGCCGGTGGACGGACCCGGGCTGTTCCGGGTCGTCGAAGAACACTAGGGGGAAGCGATGCGTTCAAGGCGACTCATCCAGGCGGTGGACCTCCACGCCGCCGGCGAGCCCGGACGGGTCATCGTCGGGGGTGTCCTCGACGTGCCGGGCGAGACGATGTTCCGGAAGATGCAGTACCTGGAGCGCCACGCCGACGGCCTCCGGAAGCTCATGCTCCGGGAGCCCCGGGGATACCCCGCCGCGAACTGCAACCTGGTGCTGCCTCCGACGCACCCCGACGCCGACGCGGGGTTCGTGATCATGGAGCAGACCGAGTACCCCCCGATGTCGGGAACGAACACCATCTGCACGGTCACCGCGCTCATCGAGACCGGCATGGTGGCGGCCGTGGAGCCGGTGACCGAACTCACCCTGGACACGCCCGCCGGACTCGTCGGGGTGCAGGCCAGCGTGGAGGGCGGCAAGGTCACCCGGGTGACCTTCGAGAACGTGCCCGCTTTTCCGGTCCATCTGGGGGCGAAGATCGAGGTGCCGACCTTCGGGGAGGTGGAAGTGGACGTGTCCTGGGGCGGGATGTTCTACGCGATCGCCGACGCGGCCCGCTTCGGACTCCGCATCGCGCCGGAACACGGGCGGGAGCTGGCCCGGGTGGGGGCGATGGTGAAGCAGGCGGCGCGCGAACAGCTCGAGGCGGTGCATCCCGAGAACTCCGAGATCCGGCAGGCGAGCATCGGGCAGCTCACCGGCCCCTTCGACCGGGAGACGCGCACCGCGGCGAACGCCGTATCCGTCGCGGTCGGCGATCTCGACTGGGACCGTCCCGAGACCTGGACCGGCGCGCTCGACCGCTCGCCCTGCGGGACGGGCACCTCGGCGCGGATGGCGGCGCTCCACGCGCGCGGCCTGCTCGGGATCGGCGAGGATTTCCACCACCTCGGTCCCGTCGGAACCGAGTTCGTGGGACGGCTGATTCGCAAAACCACCGTGGGCGGGGTGCCGGCGGTGGTGCCGACCATCAGCGGCACCGCCTGGATCACCGGGATGGCGCAGTATTCAGTGGACCCGGGGGATCCCTTCCCGGAGGGGTTCACGGTCGGGGACATCTGGTAGCGGGGCTGTCCCGGCGTTCCCGCGCTTGGTCTCGGTCGGCGGGACGACGAGTACGGCAACTGCGGGACGGCAGACCACCAAGCGCAGTACCATGCCGCCGACCAAGGTCATGCTTGAAGTTCCTGAGCAAGCCTGGATGGCTCTAGAGGATCCATGACGACGCATCTCTCAGCGCGACTGGCTTGGCATGACCGCGGTTGGGATGGCCGTGTCTGCGACGCGCCGCACCTCAACGCCCACTGCATTGTTCACCAACACATACGCGACACGCGGGACGATGACAAGGAGCGCAGTCTTGCGGGTAGGGCTCTGTCCGAGTTGGACGGATGGCTCCCGCCTTGCTCGCGGGATCCGGCCGCCTACGCCGAGACTGGATTTGTCATCGCCCATCGGGACCCGCTCGAGTTTCGTCGGCTTCCCTCGGTATCGGAGGACTTACCTCCGTATTCATCCTGTCCTGCTCCGTATCGCTGGATGCGCGAGGAGTTCTTCCAAGAGGTTTGCGAGGCGGAGGACCTGACGATCCGAGGTCCGGACGAGGCGCGAAACAACGGTTGGGTCTTCGAGCCGGACCGCCAGCGTGCACTGCTCAAGCGGTTTTGGGAGAAACTGGAGCCCAACAACTCCCTAGTTTTCTATTACTGCAATCACGGCAACCCCCTCGACGAGAACACACCACGCATCATCGTCGGCGTCGGCCGGATTGCAGGTATGGGTCAGCAACTCTACTTTGGGACGACACCGAAATACCGCGACCAGTACCCCGTCTGGTCGAGGCGAATCAGTCAAGCCTACCCACACCAGGGTGTTCGGATCCCTTACCAAGAGTACTTGCACGGTGGTCACGCAACCGAGAACATCGTGTGTCGGGTGCCCGGGAACGCCCTACTGCCCTTCTCCTACGGGGGAGAACATGTCTCCGACGATGTTGCTGTCGCCATACTGGAACGCGTCATTCAGTGCGTCGAGCGAGTTGTCGCCGACGGACACGTCGCTGGTAATTGGGAACGTCGTCTCGCTTGGCTGAATGACGTCTTGGCCGAGGCATGGACCGGGCGTGGGCCGTTCCCCGGTGCGGGGAGTGTCCTGCAGTACCTTGGGTTCTCGAAAGCCACGTCGTTCCAGCGGGCCGTACTGGGTCCGATGGCGAAACGGGCCGGGAACGCTTGGGACTACGTGCTGTCGATTCTGGAGGGAAGAACCGAGCCGGAAGGCGGGCCGTATCGAGCCGGGCTTCTCAAGGCGCGTGAGCGCTGGAGCATCCTTAAGTCGCGTCAATCCCTTCTATCGAAGCTCGCTAGGTTCGAGCTTACGCTGCCCCAGGTTCAGCGCATCGCGAATCCCGACAAGCGGGCGGCGAGCGGAATCGACGTTAACGAAGATGCACTGGTCGCCAATCCGTACATTTTGTCCGAGAGCGACCTCGGAGCCTTGGGTTCCGACCCGATCGCGGTGGAGACCATTGATCACGGTCTCCGACCTGCGGGGGACGCCGCGCTGTTCCCCGACGATGACGAGGTGTCTCATGACGACAGACGCCGGGTCCGCGCCGTCGGGGTTGCCGTGCTACAGGAAGCCTCCAACAACGGAGATACCCTCCTAACGCTTCCCGATCTCCTGAACCGTGTCAGCCAACGGTTCCCCGAGAAGCGCGCCTGCCAGCCGGACCGCGAGGTCGTAACGGCCGAGGCGGACTTCTACCAGCATTCCCTCTGGACCGCCTTCGATACCGATCCACAGCTCGTTGCTCTCAAACGCCTTCACTCCTTAGAGCAGCGCTCCGCTTCGATGATCAGGCGCCGGGCCAAGAGGCTCAACGCAGGGGCCGATCCGCCGATCGACTGGTTCGCCGCACTCAAGGGACACTTCGGCGAGCCGGAATCCGACCGCGAGCGTGCAGCGCTGGATGAAAAGGTGGGCGCACTGGAGACGCTCTTTGCCCGAAGGCTGAGCATCTTGACTGGGAGTGCCGGCACGGGGAAGACATCAGTCCTTAAGGTATTCCTTCAGGAGCTCGCATGCGTCGAGGGCCGCCATCCGACCCTACTGCTGGCCCCGACCGGGAAGGCACGCGTGCGGCTGGCGACCAAGACTGGGCGCAAGGCGATGACCATTCACCAGTTTCTACTGAAGCAGGGTTGGTTTGTACCCAACATCTTCGCACTGAAGCCGGACAGCGACCGGAGCCCCTATCAGGCGACGACAGTCATCGTCGACGAGTGCTCAATGATTCCGACCGACCTCCTCGGGACCTTACTCCTCGCCCTCGACTCAGGACCGCTGAGTCGGCTGATCTTGGTGGGCGATCCCGCCCAGCTACCTCCCATCGGTCCGGGGCGGCCCTTCGCGGACATCATCGACTGGCTGCAAGACAACCACGCCGAGTGCATAGCGCCGCTTCGTGTCTGCATGCGCACCAATGAGGAAGGCGGGGATCCCTCAGAGGACAGCGTCGCGCTGGCCCTCGCCGACGGTTACCGGGCGTCGGTCGTCAACCCCGGTGATGATGAGATTCTGGCTGCGGTCGCTCGTGGAGAGTCGACGGGCGATCTGGAGGTCGTGTTCTGGAACGATCACGATCAGTTGCTCGCGGAATTGAGGAGCCGGATGGCGGCGAACCTCGGGATAGGCAACGACGACTATGAGACCTTCAATCGATCCCTCGGCATCGACACCAGAGACTGGAAACTCAGCGAGGCTTGGCAGATCCTCTCTCCCACCCGAGCACAGTACTTCGGCACGGAGGAGCTGAACCGCCAGATACAGTTGGAGTACAAAGGTGGCCTCATCGCCACCGCCAAACGCAGGAGGCAGAAGCCGTTTGGCGACCAGGAAATCGTGTGGACCGACAAGGTCATCCAGATCCTCAATAGATCCATGAGGGCATGGCCCGGCGGGCTGGGCCTAGATTACGTGGCGAATGGGGAAATCGGAATCGTCGCGAGTACCTCTTCCGAGAGACTCGATGTTGCGTTCTCCACCCAGCCCGAGGTCACCTACCGGTACTACCGCTCGCAGGTGGACGAGAACATCCAACTTGCGTACGCGTTGACCGTTCACAAGGCCCAAGGTAGCGACTTCGACAAGGTATTCCTGATCGTCCCGCAGACGGCATCGACCTTGTCGCGCGAGTTGATCTACACCGGACTCACCCGCTTTCGTCAGAAGTTGGTACTGCTGATCGAGAGGGACGTCGACGCGCTACGCCGCCTACGTAGCCCCGACTGTTCGGACACCGGCAGTCGCAACACCCGCATGTTTTGCCTGGCGATCCGTTCCGACGACATACGACGGCCTCACCTGGCAGCGCTCAAACATCGCACGCGGAAGGGAGACGCGGTCCGCTCCAAGAGCGAGGTAGTCGTGGCCGATATCCTGTATGCGCTTGGAATCAGCTACTCGTACGAAGAGCCGCTGTTCTCGCGCTCGGACCCGAGGGATTTCCGCCTACCGGACTTCACCGCCAGTTTCGAGGGAGACACGTACTACTGGGAACACCTCGGCATGCTGAGCGTGCCGAGCTACCGCGAGGCGTGGGAACGCAAGCGAAAGTGGTACGAAGACAACGGATACGCCGAGCGCTTGATCACTTCCGAGGACGGGCGGGACGGCAGCATTGATGCCGCTCGGATCGAGCGGATCGCTCGTGAGCGTATTCTCGAAGAGTAGGGGCAGACGAAAGACGGAGCACTCAAAGCAACGGCGCGGGGAGCCGACGTTGAAGGGTGCACATTCCCTTTTCGGCGGATCGCAGTTCCTGACATTTGGTTCGGCTGGCCCACCTGGCCGAGGCACTCTTCAAGCCCCGAGCCAAGGCTCGAACCGGGCAACCGCCGCCCACCGGCGGGGCCGGGCTTTGTAAGCACCGTGGCACTTTGAACCTGATCCTTGTCCACGAACGTCGACATGTGACGCGCGGTTCAGGTGCCGTCGGATGCCGGCGTTCCAAGCCGTCTTGGCTGTAAGAGTGATTGGGGTGATCCGTTCCGCGGCCCCCTCGGGCCGCGAGTGCCGGCCGGAGGCCGGCGCTCCAAGCCGTGGCGTCAGTAGCGACTGGTGGCGTTTCGGGGCGTTTTGGCTGTGGGATGGATGGAGGAGTGCAGTTCCGCGGCCTCTCGGGCCGCGGGTGCGGGTCAGAGACCGGCGTTCCCGGCCGCCTTGGTGATCGTTCGTGGGACGGTGCCGCTGCAAAGAGTGACGCTTCCCGAATAAAATCGCCTGTTGCCCATCGGGCAGCAGGAGGGCTCTCCACAGCCATGGTAAAGATGATTCGTTCTTCCGCCGGCAGGCGTTCTGACCGGCTGGTGCTCCTTGGCGCGCTCGCGTGCGCCGGGATTCTGCTCGCGGGGCCCGCCGCGGCGCAGGATCCGGCGGAACTCGTGGTGGATCCGCCGGAACTGACGCTCGAGGTCGGAACGACCGCGCAGCTCGCCGCGACCGTCAGGGACGCGGCCGGCAATGAACTCGAGCGCGGGGTGGTGTTCTTCTCGCGCGCCCGGCGCTTCGTCGGGGTGAACCCGGCGGGGATGGTGGAAGCCCACCGTCCCGGCGAGCACACCCTGATCGCCATGGTTCCGGCGGATCCGGACGCCATGGACCGGCGCGCCGAGCCGGCGCTCATGGTCGAGATTCCGGTCACGGTGCCCTGGCCGCCGCTCGCGAGCGTTCAGGTCGCGGCGCTGCCCGGGAACCTCTACGCCGGGACTTCGCTGCGGGTCACCGCGACGGCGACGGACACCTCCGGGGCCGAGCGCAAGCCCGACTTCACGTGGTCATCGAGCGATTCCGGTGTGGCGACGGTCAGCCCCCACGGCGTCCTGATGCTGCACGGCGAGGGGTCGGCGACGATCTCCGCGAGCGCCGAGTCCGCCAGCGGCGACGCGATGGTCCGGGTGAGCGCCAATCCGGCGGTCCGCCTCGAGGTCTCCGCGGCTGAGGAGGAAGTCCGCACCGGCGACGTGGTCTGGTTCAAGGCCCGCGCCCTCGACGCGGGCGGAGACGAGGTTCCGGACTTCCCGATCCAGTACGCGGTCTCCACCCGCACCCCGGACACCCTGGTGGCCCCGGGCGCAGCCGCCTTCGTGGAGCCGGACGGCGCCTTCGTCGCCGAGCGGCCGGGCCTCCACACCGTGGTGGCCTCCGGGGGTTCGCTCACCGCCCGGGAGACCATCCGCGCGGTCGGCCGCAACATCAAGAAGGACTGGGAGATCGTGGGCCGGGGTCCGGTGCGCGACCGGCACACCTCGGATCTGTGGGTCTGGGAAGGCCTCGACGGCCGCGACTACGCGATCACCGGCACCTGGGGCGCCGACGGGCACGCCTACTTCTGGGACGTGACCGATCCGTCGAGCATCCACCTGGTGGACACCGTCCGGGTGGACGCCCGCACCGTGAACGACGTCAAGGTCTCGCCGGACGGGAAGTTCGCGGTCATCAGCCGGGAAGGGGCCTCCAACCGGCGGAACGGGCTGGTGGTCCTCGACGTGGCGAACCCCACCGACGGGGTGAAGATCCTGGCCCGCTACGACGACCAGATGACGGGTGGGGTCCACAACACCTTCGTGGCCGAGAACCACATCCTGGCGCTCTCCGCCGGGCGGCGTTACGACATCCTGAACGCCGAGGATCCGGAGAACCCCTACCGCGTGGGCCGCTTCGAACTCGATACCCCCGGCCACGGCATCCACGATGTCTGGGTGCAGGACGGCATCGCCTGGTCCTCGAACTGGACCGACGGGGTGGTCGCGGTGGACATCGGCGGCGGTGGCAAGGGCGGCGCGCCCAACAACCCCGTGATGATGGGCAGCTTCAAGTACCCGAACGGGTGGAACCACGCCGGCTTCCCCTACCGGAGCCAGTCCACCGGCAAGATGCTGGTCTTCGCCGGCGACGAGAACTTCCCCTGGGGCTTCGACCCCGAGGGCAAGCTCCCGGACCGGGCCGCCGGCTGGGTCCACATCGCCGAATGGGATGAGGACGGCGGGATCGGCCGGGAGGTGGCCCGCTACCAGGTGCCCGAGGCCGGCACGCACAACCTCTGGATCGAGGACGACATCATGTATGTCGGCTACTACAACGGCGGCCTCCGGGTGGTGGACGTCTCGGGCGAGTTGCGCGGCGACCTCTACCAGCAGGGCCGGGAGATCAGCTTCTTCGAGCCCGCCGATCCCGACGGCTTCAAGCCCAACGCCCCGTTCGTCTGGGGCCCGCAGCCGTTCAAGGGCACCATCTTCTTCACCGACTTCAACTCGGGTCTCTGGGCCGTGCGGCTCGTGGACCCCGAGACCCCGCGCAACATGGGGGAACCCAACTGATGTCTTCCCGCTCCCGCTTCCTGGCGTCCGCCCTGCTCGTGGGGCTTGCCCTCGCCCCGCAGGCCGCCGCCGAAGATCCCGAGCCGCCGCGGCGCAACTACTTCGTCTACGTCTGCGCCGAGTCGGATGACACCGTCCACCTGCTCCGCTACGGCCCCACCGGCTTCGAGGAGCTCGACGAGATCACGGTCGGCAGCTTCCCGACCGAGACCGAGGGCCCGCACGGGATCAACATCTCGCCCGACGGGCGTCACTGGTTCCTGTCCATCGCCCACGGTATGCCGTTCGGCGCCGTGCACAAGTACGAGACGGGAACCAACGAGTGGATCGGCGACGCCACCCTCGGCATGTTCCCGGCGACGATGGACGTCTCGCCGAGCACCGGCCTTCTCTACGTCGTCAACTTCAACCTCCACGGCGACCACGTCCCGAGCACCATCTCGGTGGTGGAGACCGGGACCATGATCGAGGTGGCCACCATCGACACCGGCGTGATGCCGCACGGGGCGCGGATGAACGCGAAGGGCGACCGGCTCTATTCCGTGAACATGATGGACGATGAACTCGTCGAAGTGGACGCCATGCGCTTCGAGATCGCCCGGCGCCTCTATCTCGGGACCGACCCGCATGCCGGACACGCCGGCATGGACCACGGGGACATGGGCGGCATGCGCGCGCCGGTGGTCAAGCCGACCTGGGCGACCAAGCCCTCGCCCGCCGGCAAGGTGTACGTGGCCGGCAACGGCGACAGCGCCATCTACGAGGTGGACCTCGAGGGATGGGAGGTCTCGCGGCGGTTCGACGCCGGACCGGGCGAGAACCCCTACAACCTCGAGATCACTTCGGACGGCGGCGTGCTGGTCGCCACCTACAAGTCCGGCAAGAAGGTCGGCTTCTGGGATCTCGCGAGCGGCGAGTTGATCGCCGCCCCCGAGACCACCCGGCGGGTGCCGCACGGCGTGGTGGTCTCCGACGACGACCGCTACGCGATCGTGACCCTCGAAGGGGTCGGCGGCGAGCCGGGGACGGTCGAGGTCTATGACATCGCGACCGCCCAGCGCGTCTCCGAGATCGACGTCGGCAAGCAGGCCGGCGGGATCATCTACTGGAAGGGCGAGCCGTAAGGCCGCTCGTCGGAGGAAACGGACGATGAAGTACTCGAACCCGCGGACGCGGCTGCTGATCGCGTTCGGCCTCACCCTCGCGCTGGCCCCCGGGCTCGCGCTCGCCCAGGAAGAGGAGGCGGACGCCGGCCCGCAGCCCGCCGAACTCATCGTCACCCCGTCCGAACTCGAACTCGAGGTCGGGGATTCGCTGACGCTCGAGGCGGAAGTCCGGGACAGCGACGGCAATGTCATGGACCGCACGGTGGTGTTCTATTCCCGCCGCCGCCGCTCGGTCGGCGTCAACCCGGCGGGGATCGTCGAGGCCTACCGCCCCGGCGAGCACGTCCTGATCGCGATGGTGCCGAAGGATCCGGAGGACCTCCACCGGCGGGCCGAGCCCGCGGTCATGGTGGAGATCCCGGTGACGATCCCCAATCCCCCGGTGGCCACGGTCGAGGTTGCGAACCTGCCGGGGCACCTCTACGCCGGGACCGAGGTCGGCCTGCGTACGACGATCACGGACACCTCCGGGGCCGTCCGGCACGACGTGGAGGTCGGCTGGAGCAGCGCGGATCCGTCCGTCGCCAGCGTGGACGCGCTCGGGACGCTGACCCTGGTAAGCGCCGGCCGGACCACCCTGACGGTGTCCGCCGAAGCGGCTGCGAGCGACACCGCCATCGAGGTGCTCGCGAACCCGGTCGCCTCGATCACGTTGAGCGGGGCGCCGGACGAGCCGGTGCGCACCGGAGACGTGGTGTTCTTCGAGGCGAAGGTCACGGACGTCGCCGGGAACGCGGTGCCCGACTACCCGGTCCAGTTCGCCACCTTCGGGATTCCGGCGGACGGCATCGTGGCCCCGGGCGCCATCGGCCAGGTCGATGACGCGGGCGCCTTCGTGGCGGAGCGTCCGGGAACCCACACGGTGATCGTGGACGGGTTCAATAACTCGGCGAGCGCGACCGTCGCCGTCGTATCCCGGAACATTCGCAAGGACGTCGAGGTCGTCGGACGGGGCCCGGTCCGCGACCGGCGCACCTCCGACCTCTGGGTATGGGAGGGCACCGACGGCCGCGACTACGCGGTGACCGGCACCCACAGCGCCGACGGCCACGCCTACTTCTGGGACGTGACCGATCCCTCGGCGATCTCGCTGATCGACACGGTGCGGGTGGACGCCCGGACGGTGAACGACGTGAAGGTCTCGGAGGACGGGAAGTTCTGCGTGATCAGCCGCGAGGGAGCCTCGAACCGGAAGAACGGCCTCGTGATCCTCGACGTCAGCGACGTGGCGAACGGCATCGAGGTGATCGCGCGCTACGACGACCAGCTCAGCGGCGGGGTCCACAACGTCTTCATTGCCGAGGACCACATCTACGCGCTCTCCGCGGGACGGCGCTACGACATCCTGAACGCCGAGGATCCCACGAACCCCTACCGGGTGGGACGCTTCGAGCTGGACACCCCCGGCCACTCCATCCACGACGTGTGGGTGGCGGACGGGATCGCCTATTCGTCCAACTGGAACGACGGGATCGTGGCGGTGGACGTGGGCGGCGGCGGCATGGGCGGGGCGCCGAACAACCCGGTCATGCTGGGCAGCACCCCCTACCCGAGCGGCTGGAACCACGCGGCCTACCCGTACCGGAGCCAGTCCACCGGCAAGTTCCTGATGATCGGGGGCGACGAGGCGTTCCCGTACCAGTTGATGGAAGGGCCGCGGGCCCCGCGCCGGGCGGCCGGCTGGATCCACATCTTCGAGTGGGACGAGTGGGACAACCCCCAGGAAGTGGCCCGCTACCAGGTGCCCGAGGCGGGGACCCACAACCTCTGGGTGGAGGATGACGTCCTCTACATCGCCTACTACAACGGCGGCCTGCGGGTGGTGGACATCTCCGGCGAGCTGCGCGGCGACCTCTACCGGCAGGGCCGCGAGATCGCCATGTTCCGCCCGTTCGACCCCGAGACCGTCAAGCCGAACACCCCGTTCGTCTGGGGTCCCCAGCCCTTCAAGGGCCACATCTTCATCGCCGACAACAGCTCGGGCCTCTGGGCGGTCAAGCTCGTGGACGCCGAGCCGCGGAACCTCGGAGAACCCCAGTAAGGGACAACGAACCATGAACCGGACACTGCACCTTCATTCCTTTCCCGTGGCGGCCGCCGCTCTTCTCCTGCTCGCCTTCCCGGCATTCGCCCAGGAAGAAACCGAGGAGACAGCCGCGCCCGAGCC
Source organism: Acidobacteriota bacterium (assembly GCA_022828085.1). Lineage (GTDB taxonomy): Bacteria > Acidobacteriota > Vicinamibacteria > Marinacidobacterales > Marinacidobacteraceae > Marinacidobacterium. The sequence continues at coordinate 43,769 of JAJEIY010000085.1, forward strand.
CGCCGAACTCATCATCACCCCGTCCGAGGTCGAACTCGAGGTCGGCGACTCGCTGACGCTCCAGTCGGAGGTCCGGGATGCGGACGGCAACGCCATGGACCGCACGGTGGTGTTCTATTCGCGCCGGCGGCGCTCGGTGGGCGTGAACCCGGCGGGCATCGTCGAGGCCTACCGCCCCGGTGAGCACACCCTGATCGCCATGGTGCCGAAGGATCCCGAGGACACCTCCCGGCGCGCCGAGCCGGCTGTGATGATCGAGATCCCGGTGACCATCCCCAATCCCCCGGTGGCCACCGTCGAGGTCGCGAACCTGCCGGGCCACCTCTACGCGGGGACCGAGATCGGCCTCCGCTCCCTGGTCACCGACATCTCGGGCGCCGTCCGGAACGACGTGGAGGTGGGCTGGAGCAGCGCCGATCCGTCGGTGGCGAGCGTGGATTCCCTCGGGGTGCTCACCCTGATGGGCGCCGGCGCGACGACCGTCACGGTGTCCGCCGAAGAGGCGTCGAGCGACGCCGCCATCGAGGTGCTCGCCAACCCGGCGGCCTCCATCTCGCTGAGCGGGGCGCCCGGGGACGCGGTCCGGACCGGCGACGTGGTGTTCTTCACCGCAACGGCGATGGACGCTTCCGGGAACGAGGTGCCCGACTACCCGGTGCAGTTCGCCACCTTCGGGGTCCCGACCGACGGGATCGTGGCTCCGGGAGCGATCGGCCAGGTGGACGAGCAGGGCGCCTTCGTGGCCGAGCGCACCGGCACCCACACGGTGATCGCCGACGGCTTCACGACGTCGGCCAGCGCCACCGTGGCGGTGGTGCCGAGGAACGTCCGCAAGGACGTGGAAGTGGTCGGGCAGGGCCCGGTCCGCGACCGGCGCACCTCGGACCTGTGGGTCTGGGAGGGCGTTGACGGCCGGGACTATGCCGTCACCGGCACCCACAGCGCCGACGGCCACGCCTACTTCTGGGACGTCACCGACCCTTCGGCGATCGCCCTGATCGACACGGTGCGGGTGGACGCCCGGACCGTGAACGACGTGAAGGTCTCCGAGGACGGCATGTTCTGCGTGATCAGCCGCGAGGGGGCCTCCAACCGGAAGAACGGGCTCGTGATCCTCGACGTCAGCGATCCGCTGAACGGCGTCTCGGTGATCGCCCGCTACGACGACCAGCTCTCCGGCGGCGTCCACAACGTGTTCATCGCCGAGGACCATGTCTACGCGCTCTCCGCGGGACGCCGCTACGACATCCTGAACGCCGAGGACCCGACGAACCCGTACCGGGTGGGACGCTTCGAGCTGGACACGCCGGGCCATTCCATCCACGACGTCTGGGTCCACGAGGGGATCGCGTATTCGTCCAACTGGTCTGACGGCGTGGTCGCCGTGGACGTGGGCGGCGGCGGCAGGGGCGGCGCCCCGAACAACCCGGTGATGCTCGGCAAGACGCCCTATCCGAGCGGCTGGAACCACGCGGCCTACCCCTACCGGAGCCAGTCCACCGGCAAGTTCCTGATGATCGGCGGCGACGAGGCGTTCCCTTACCAGACGATGCGCGCCGAACGCACGCCGGGCCGGGCGGCCGGCTGGATCCACATCTTCGAGTGGGACGACTGGGAGAACGCCCGCGAGGTGGCCCGCTACCAGGTGCCCGAGGCCGGCACCCACAACCTCTGGGTGGAGGACGACATCCTCTACATCGCCTACTACAACGGCGGCCTGCGGGTCGTGGACATCTCCGGCGAGCTGCGGGGCGACCTCTACCGGCAGGGCCGCGAGATCGCCATGTTCCGTCCGTTCGACCCCGAGAGCCGGATCCCGAACGCCCCGATGGTCTGGGGACCGCAGCCCTACAAGGGCAACATCTTCCTCAGCGACATGAACTCGGGACTCTGGGCCGTCAAGCTCGTGGACCCGGAGCCGATCAACCTGGGCGAACCGGAGTAGGGCGAGGGGGCCGGGACCGCCGGTCTTCAGACCGGCACGCGCGGCGCTCCGCGCCGCGCACGTCGTGACGCCACCGGCCCCCATGCTCGGAGCGCCGGGCTCCGGCCGGCATCGCGGAACGCAGTGAGGCGAAACCGCACGGCGCCGCTCACGTCGGCGGCGCCGCGGTCGTCCGGCTGAGGCCCTGGTCTGGCCGCCCCGGCGATCAGCCCAACAGCTTGATGACGGCGATGATGAACGCCCCCTGAGCCATCAGCGCCCCGAACATCCACTTGACGATCCGGGTTTCGGTGGCAGCCAGATCCGCCTTCGTGACCATGTTCTCCCGTATCTGCTCGCGAATCTGGCGGATTTCCGCGAGCACCGGCTGCATGCGGTCGCCAGCGATCTCCGAAGTCATGGTTTGTATCCGCCTTTCGGCAGTATAGGCCACCTGAGGCTCGAATCCGGCCTTCACCAGGGTGTGGAACAGAGCGCCATTCGGCTCTGGTTTCGGCGGCGCATTGTCCCCGGCGGGAGGCGGGGTTCGCCTCGGTCGCGGAGACGTCTCCTGTTCACCTGGGGATGGTTGCGGCGCGCCTTGTGGCATCGGGAACTCCTTCGGGGAAAGGGGCGCCCGCTGACCGGGAGCGCCTCCCCCAAGACATGGACGCAATTCCGGCTCGTTCTTTCCCATCTCGGCCAGGAATGTGGAAAAGTCGAAGCGAAGAGGCTCAAGCGGCGGGCGGGCGTATATTCCCCGGCACGGAGGGACCGCGCTCCATGACCCGCACATTCCGCCCTCAACCCATCCCCGCGGCGGCCGCCGCCGTTCTCCTGGTTGCCCTTCCGGCGTTCGCCCAGGAGGAAGCCGAGGAGGCCACCGGCCCCGAGCCAACCGAACTCGTCATCACCCCGAGCGAACTGACGCTCGAGGTGGGATCGACCGCGACCCTCGAGGCCGAGGTCCGCGATGCCGACGGCAACGCCATGGACCGGACGGTGGTGTTCTTCTCGCGCCGCCGCCGCTCGGTGGGCGTGAACCCCGCCGGCATCGTGGAGGCCTTCCGGCCCGGCGAGCACACCCTGATCGCCATGGTGCCGAAGGACCCCGAGGACACCGACCGCCGCGCCGAGCCCGCGGTGCTGGTGGAGATTCCGGTCACGATCCCCAACCCGCCGGTGGCCACGGTCGAAGTGGCGAATCTTCCGGGACATCTGTACGCAGGCACCGAGATCGGGCTGCGTTCGACAGTCACGGACATCTCGGGCGCGGTCCGCAGCGATGTGGCGGTGCGTTGGAGCAGCGCCGATCCGTCGGTGGCGAACGTGGACGCCCTCGGGACGCTCGCCCTGACCGGAGCGGGACGGACGACCATCACCGTCTCCGCCGAGGAGGCGTCGAGCGACACCGCGATCGAGGTGCTGGCCAACCCGGTCGCCTCTATCACGCTCAGCGGAGCGCCCGATGAGGCGATCCGCACCGGCGACGTGGTCTTCTTCGAGGCGAAGGTGACCGACGCCTCCGGGAACGAGGTCCCCGACTACCCCGTGCAGTTCGCGACCCTCGGGGTGCCGGCGGACGGGATCGTGGCGCCGGGCGCCATCGGGCAGGTGGACGCGGACGGCGCCTTCGTGGCCGAGCGTTCGGGGACCCACACCGTGATCGCCGACGGGTTCACGACGTCGGCCAGCGCCACCGTGGCGGTGACGTCACGGAAGGTGCGGAAGGACGTGGAGATCGTGGGGCAGGGCCCCGTCCGCGACCGCTACACCTCCGACCTCTGGGTCTGGGAGGGCACCGACGGCCGGGACTACGCGGTCACCGGCACCTGGGGCGCCGACGGGCACGCCTACTTCTGGGACGTCACCGACCCCTCCGCCATGTCGCTCATCGACACCGTGCGGGTGGACGCCCGGACGGTGAACGACGTGAAGGTCTCCGAGGATGCGCAGTTCTGCGTGATCAGCCGCGAGGGCGCCTCGAACCGGCGGAACGGCCTCGTGATCCTCGACGTGAGCGACCCGCAGAGCGGGGTGCAGGTGATCGCCCGCTACGACGACCAACTCACCGGCGGGGTCCACAACGTCTTCATCGCGGAGGACCACATCTATGCGCTCTCGGCGGGCCGGCGCTACGACATCCTGAACGCCGAGGACCCCACGAACCCCTACCGCGTCGGACGTTTCGAGCTGGACACTCCCGGCCACTCCATCCACGACGTCTGGGTGGTGGACGGCATCGCCTACTCCTCCAACTGGGATGACGGGATCGTCGCGGTGGACGTGGGCGGCGGCGGCATGGGCGGGGCGCCGAACAACCCGGTCGAGCTGGGACGAACCCGCTACCCGAGCGGGTGGAACCACGCCGCCTACCCCTACCGGAGCCAGTCCACCGGCAAGTTCCTGATGATCGGGGGCGACGAGGCGTTCCCCTACCAGACGATCGGCGAGCCGGACACTCCCGACCGGGCGGCCGGCTGGATCCACATCTACGAGTGGGACGAGTGGGAGGACGCCCGCGAGGTGGCGCGCTACCAGGTGCCCGAGGCCGGGACCCACAACCTCTGGGTCGAGGACGACGTCCTCTACATCGGCTACTACAACGGCGGCCTGCGGGTCGTGGACATCTCGGGCGAGTTGCGGGGCGACCTCTACCGGCAGGGGCGGGAGATCGCGGTCTTCTGGCCGCAGGACCCGGAGAGCTTCATCCCCAACGCGCCGATGGTCTGGGGCCCGCAGCCCTACAAGGGGCACATCTTCGTCGCCGACCACCACTCGGGCCTCTGGGCAGTGAAGCTGGTGGATCCGGAGCCGGTGAATCTGGGCGAGCCGCAGTAGTTCGAGCGAACGCCGCTCGGAGCGCCGGCCCCCGGCCGGCATCGTCAGGAGGAGTTCCCCATGCCGCAGTCCGTTCCGCAGCCTGCACCGCAACCACCCGCTCAACACGGAGCGCGGCGTCCGGCCCCACCGGACGAAACGGCGCCTCCCGAGCCGGGTTCCGCGGCACCGGATCCCTCCACCCCGGGCGCCCTGTTCCGCGCGCTGGTGGACGCCGGCGCGGGCGCCAGCCTCGCCTAAACTGCGGACCATCAGGTCCGGAACGTGCTGGAGAGTGTGATCGCCGCCCAGTTGCAGCCGCTGGCGGCAAGGCTGGACCGGCTCAATCAGGAAATGGACCGCCGCTTCGACCGGGTTGAGGCGAAGCTCGCCGATCACGACCGGAGGCTCGACGTGCTCGACGCCAGGCAGCGCCTGCTCGTCGGTGCCTTCGGCGTGTTGATCTCGGTCCTGCTCGCCGTGTTCGGGTTCCTGTTCACCCGCTGATCGCGACCCACGACCCGGCTCCCTATACTCCGCGCCGCAACGAGGGGCGCAGCAAGCTGGAGCGCATCGAACCGGGACTGGTGGACGCCGTCTGGCTGGGTGTCCTGATCCTGGTTTCGGGCGTATCGGCCTGGTCGGGCGCCCTCGCCGTCCGCGAGGCTCGGGACGCTCCGCCGGCGGAGTTGACGGCGGCCGAGAAGCGCTCCATCTATCGGCGCGGGAGCGTCATGCTGTGGGTGCTCGCGGTCGGGACCCTGGTCTGGTGGGGTTTCGCCGGGCGGGACTGGGCCTCGCTGGGCCTGGCGGCGCCCCGCTGGATCTGGCCGGCGGCCGGCGCCGCCCTCGCCCTCATCGTCTGGCTGGCCGCGGACACCGCGAGGCAGACGGCCCCTTCGCGGATCTCCGGCACCCGGGAGCGATGGCGGATCCAGAACCCCTACATTCCGGTCTCGACGGGCGAGTTCCGGAGCTACACGGTTCTCGCCCTGAGCGCCGGCATCTGCGAGGAGATCGTCTACCGCGGCTTCATGATCGCCGTTCTCCGCGCGTGGTTCGGCCCCGGATCGGAAGGAGCCGCGCTCGCGGTCGGATTACCGGCGCTCTTCTTCGGGGCCGCTCACGCCGGCCAGGGATGGCGCGGTGTCGTCGGGGCCGCGGCCGGGGCCCTGGCGTGGGGATTCGTGGTGATCGAGACCGGTTCCATCTGGCCCGGCGTGGTGTGCCACGTCCTGTGGGACCTGTTCATGGGGTGGCTGGGGTCCCGGTTCCTGCGGCCTTCGGCGACCGGGACCTGATCGGGACTCGGGCCGGATTCGTGCTTGGAGCTGGCTCAAGCCGGCGTTCCGAGCCCGCGCCATCCCGGCAGATGAGATACGTCCCGCCGCCCGCCTGCGGCGGGCTGTGCCGACCGGAGGTCGGCGTTCCAAGCCGGCACGCCATCCAACGGAGCGGAGGGTCTGCCCGCCCGGGGATCACTCCGCGGTGGAGTAGCGGATGTCGGTGACCAGGAACTCCTCGAAGAAGTCGAGCATGTCGTGGAGCTTGTCGATCGTGTTCTGCCTCCCGTAGACGTAGTACCCCTCACCGGGATACGCCTTGTAGCGGACGATCTTGTAGTGCTGGTCGAGCTTGCGGGCGAAGTTCAGCGCGGCCTGCGGCTGGTCTTCGCGCATCCGCCAGCCGGCCGCCACGCCTTCGCCCTGGATCACGAAGGTCGGCGTCGTGACCTGGTGCGCCTTCAGGATGGAGGAGCTGTTCAGGTAGGTCTCCCGGTTTTCGGGATAGGGGCCGAGTTCGTACTCGACGAGCTTGATGTGCTGGAGCTCGTGGACCGTGGAGTGGAACTCGGTCATGTCGCCGTAGCCCGACAGTGAGATCGCCGCCTGGAAGACGTCGGGGGCGAAGGCGACCGCCGCCATGGTCATGATCCCGCCGTAGCTGGTTCCGGTGACCCCGATCCGGTCGGGGTCCACGTCGGAACGGCCCTTCAGGTAGTCCACCCCCGCGAGGACGTCCTCGAGGTCGCAGTGTCCCCAGCAGCCGTTGTTGAGGTCCTCGAAGGCGAGGCCGTAGCCGGAGCTGCCGCGGATGTTCGGCATGAGCACCACGTAGCCGCGCTGGGCGAAGAAGTGGACCTGCTGGTGCCGGCGGAACTGGTCGTCGAACTGCGAGGTGGGTCCGCCGTGGATCCAGACGACGCCGGGGAAGCGCTCGCCGGGCGCGGCGTCCGGCGGCCGGTGCACGTAGGCCTCGATGGTGAGGCCGTCGGTGCTCGGGTAGCTGATCTTCTCGGGGAGCTCGACGCGGGGGTTGGCGTCCGCGCCGATCTCGCTGTGCACCAGCGTGCTCTCCCCTGAAGCGATGTCCACGACGAAGAGCTCCGCGGGACGCGCCGGGGTCTCGAAGGTGTAGCTGATCCGGCTCCCGTCGGGCGACCACTCGGGACGGAGCGCCGCGCCGTTCTCCCGCTCCACGAGCGTCCGGCTCCCGGACCCGTCCGCCGCCGCCAGCCGCAGCGAATGCACGCCGCCCCGGTTCTCGGTGTAGCTGACCGAGGCGCCGTCGGGCGACCAGCGGGCGTCGCTCTGGTCGTGGTCCGAAGCCGCCAGCGGCCGGGGCTCACCCCCCGCGCGCGGCGCGATCCAGAAGTTCAGCCAGCCGCTGCGCTGCGAGCGGAAGAGCAGGTGCTCGCCGTCGGGCGACGGCTGGGCGGCGCCGAACGCCCGGCCGGCGCGGTAGTCGAAGAAGCCGGTGTCCGCGATCACGGTGCGCGGATTCCGGCCGTCGGGGGCGGCCTCGATCACGTCGTGGTCCACCCAGCGGTCGTCCATCCGCACGTAGAAGAGCGCTCCGGAGTCCGGGGCCCAGCTCGGATACCCCTCGTAGAGCGGGTCGTCGGTCACCCGGTGCACCTCGCCGCCGGGGACCGAGACCTTCCAGATGTCCATGGTGCCGAACCGGTCGCCGGAGAACGCGATCCATTCCCCGTCGGGAGACCAGGCGAGCCCGTTCGCCCGTGCGGAGAGCCGGGTGAGCCGCCGGTCCGCGCCGTCCTCGGCCGACCACAGCCAGATGTCGGGCGCGCCGCCGCGGTCGGTGGTGTAGGCGACGAAGCGCCCGTCCGGCGACCAGACCGGCTGCGGGGCCCCCAGCGATCCCACGCCGCTGAGCGACAGGTCCGGGGTGAGGACCCGGAACGACCCGTCCCCGGGGTCCACGCCGGCGAGGTCGCCCCCGGCCGACACGAAGGTGATCAGGGAGCCGTCCGGCGCCCACTGCGGCGAACGGCTGCCCCCGACCGCGGCCCGGAGGTCCACCAGGGCGGCGGCGCCGATCGGGCCGGCGACCTCGTCGGCGGACGCGGGCGGCGATCCACCTTCCTCCAGCGAACACGCGAGCGCTCCGGCGAACGCCAATCCGGTCGCGACGACGAGAAAACGGTGCAGTCTCATGACCCCTCCTCGGTCCGGCCGCGGCCCCCCCGGTGGCCGGATCACACAACGGAGACTACTGGATGCGCTCAGCCGGAATCCGCGCCGGCGAGGTTTCGCCGGATCTCGCGATATCTCCGCGTGGCCAACGCGGACGGCTGGCCGCGCGCGCAGAAGCGGAGCCCCTTCAGATCGCGGTGCGGCCGCTCCACGACGACCCGCCCCGTGTCGTCCAGCCGGGCTTCCAGCGTTGCCAGGGCGGCCCCGAAGCGGGCGTCCTCCCTCGCGCGTTCGAAGAACGACAGCACGTACACGTAGAAGAACAGGTTGTACCGGACGAAGGGATATTCCACCTTCAGGAACCGGCTGCCGATGCCCCAGTGACAGGGCCCCGCCGGCAGCCGCGTCTCCCAGTGGTCGAGCAGGGACTCCACGGCCCGCGCGATCACCTCGTTTCCACGCCGGTACGCGGGGACGTGGCGGAGGACATCGAGGACGTTGAGGGTGGCGCCCGGGTTGGCGCACTCGGTTTCCGGCCCGCGGCCGAACCGGGTGAAGTTGCAGCGCCATCCGCCCGTATCGTGCGCGGCCCCCATGAAATAGGCCATCGTCCGCTGCAGCGCCGGGTGTTCCGTCATCCCGAACCGGCACAGCACGCGCGCGGCCTCGGCGGTGTAGCACGGGTAGAGCGGCGCCCTCGGGGCGAGGCGGATCCGGCCGTCGTCGCGGCAGGCGCCGAGGACGATCTCCAGTCCCCCGGCCACCGCCTCGTGGTCCGCCGGGACGCCGAGTTCATGGAGCATGCCCAGGCACGCGAGCGTGCTGAAGGGGTTGCCGACGTAGCACCGGCCATCCGGCGTGGCCCAGTAGTCCGCCCCGTTGTCGTACCGGCGGGCGAGGATGGCCTCGATGTCCGATTCGTGTTCCGGCATCTGCGGACCCCGCATTGGGCGGGCGGCCCATCCTAACCGCCGGGGCGGGCGTGGCGGCGTCGGCCACGGGCCCGGTTGCGGAATCGCATCTCCACCGTCCGAGCCGGTAGTCTCTCCCTTCGCAATTCCCCGCGGACGGGTCCGCAGACCCGCCGCGAGACCAGGAGGAGACAGCATGTTCCGAACCAGAACCGGCGCGGCCTGCGCCACTCTTTTCGCCACGCTTTTGCTCTTCGGCGCCTGCGCCCCCACCGAGGAGGCCCCGCAGTCGAACGCCGTCGTGTTCGAGGGCGCGACCGTCATCGTCGGTGACGGCAGCGACCCGATCGCAAACGGCGTCTTCGTGGTCGAGGACGGCCGGTTCGTCGCCGCGGGCGCGGCGGACGAGGTCATGGCGCCGGAGGGCGCCGCGCGGGTCGACCTCTCGGGCCGGTTCGTGATCCCGGCGCTCATCGACACCCACGTGCACCTTTCGGTGCCTCGCGAGGCCCTGATCGACGACCTCCAGCGGCGCGCCTACTACGGGGTGGGCGCCGCAGTGAGTCTGGGCCATGATGACGGCGACGCCACCGCCGCGGTCCGGGACGCTCCGGTCGCGGGCGCGGCCCTCGCCATGACCGCCGGGCGGGGCATCACGCGTCCCGAGCCGGGGCGTTCGGAAGTCCCCTACTGGATCAACACGCCGGAGGAAGGCCGCGCCGCGGTCCAGGAACTTGCCGCCGCGAACGTGGACTTCGTGAAGATCTGGGTGGACGACCGGGGCGGCCAGTACGACAAGCTGACCGCGGACCTCTACGGTCCGATCATCGAGGAGGCCCACGAGCACGGGCTGCGGGTGACCGCCCACATCTTCTCGCTCGAAGACGCGAAGGGACTGCTGGAGGCCGGGGTGGACTCGTTCGCCCACAGCGTCCGCGACATGGACGTGGACGACGAGTTCGTGGCGATGGTCCAGGAGCGGCCCAACGTGGTCCTGATCCCGAACCTGGGAGGGCGCGGCGCCCACGAGGACATGAGCTTCCTGTCGGGGACCCTCTCCGGCGAAGCGCTCGAGGCGGCCCAGGCGCAGCACATGGACCGCCCCGAGGCGCACGAATCGTTCGGTATCCAGGCGCGGAACCTCGCCCGGTTGAACGAGGCGGGCATGAAAATCGTCATGGGCACCGACGGCAACGCCGGCTGGCGGCCCCACATCGAGATGCGCGACATGGTGGAGTCCGGGATGACCCCGCACGAGGTGATCGTCGCCTCCACCAGCGCCGGCGCCGAGTACCTCATGCTGCACGACACCGGCAGCATCGCGGCCGGGAAGAGCGCCGACTTCGTGGTGCTCGGATCGAACCCGCTCGATGACATCACCAACACCCGGGACATCGAGTCGGTGTATCTCCGCGGCGAGGAAGTGGACCGGGCCGGACTGAGCGCCGGCTGGGTCGGCGGACAGTGACCACCCGTGGGGCAAGCACACCGCCCGGGCGCTAGTACGGGCGCGCATTGCATCCAGCGGTCCGTGCGCGCGCGGAGTGCTTGCCCCAC
>JAJEIY010000049.1 GCA_022828085.1 Acidobacteriota bacterium
GGGCGGGCTCCTATGTTGTGTGCCTGGGGGGGGGGGGGCTTCCCGCGGGGGGGGGTGGGGCCCCCGGCGCGTGCCGGTCGGAGACCGGCGTTCCAAGCCGCGGGTGTGATCCTGGCGCGGGCGGTTGCGTAAGATCATCGGTCGGAGGTGTGCCCCATGGAAGCGCAGACCCTCAACCAACTGTTCGCCGCCGCCTGTGCGCGGCACAACAAGGACGACGCCATCCTCCACAAGGAGGGCGGGGAGTGGAAGAAGCTCTCTTCGGCGGCTTGGCTCGACGCCGCGCGGGATGCGGCGGTCGGTCTGTCGCTGCGCGGAGTGGCGAAGGGAGACCGGGTGGTGCTCCTTTCGGAGAACCGCCTGGAGTGGTTCACCATCGAAGCGGGACTCCAGATCCTGGGCGCCGTGACGGTGCCGATCTATCCCACGCTCACCGCGCAGCAGGCCGCCTACATCATCCGGGACTCGGGAGCACGGGTCGTGATCGCCTCCTCCGCAGAGCAGCAGGCCAAGATCGCGGCAGTCCGGGACTCGCTGACAAGCGTCGAGATGGTCTTCACGCTCGACGCGCCGGTGGAGGGTTCCGGGGACCAGTCGTGGTCGAGGGTGATCGACGCCGGCAAGAGTTCGCGCGCGGTGGACTCCGGGGCGGCCGAGCGTCTCGCGGCGGCGGTCTCGGGTGACGACCTCGCGACCATCATCTACACCTCGGGAACCACCGGGAATCCGAAGGGGGTGATGCTCACCCAGGCGAACCTGGTCCAGAACACCCTCGTCGCCCACGAGGCGCTGACGCTGACGCCGGAAGACCGGGCGATCTCGGTGCTGCCGTACAGCCACGTGTTCGCCCGCATGGTGGCGCACTACCTGTATCCGCACGCCGGCGTCACGATCGCGATCGCCGAGAGCATGGACACCCTGGTCGAGAACATCGGGGAGGTCCATCCCACGGTGATGGCGTGCGTGCCTCGCTTCTACGAGAAGATGCGGGACAAGGTCCTCGAATCGGCGGCCGCCGGGAGCCCCCTGAAGCAGAAGATCTTCAACTGGGCGTTTTCGGTCGGGTACGCGGTGGGTCAGCACCGCCAGGACGGCACCTCCGTGCCCGCGGGCCTGAAGTTCAAGTATGGACTGGCGACCAAGCTGGTCTTCAGCAAGCTCCACGCCCGGATGGGCGGGCGGATGGAGCTCTTCGTCTCCGGCGGAGCAGCGCTTCCCCGCGACGTCGCCGAGTTCTTCCTGGCCGCGGGGTGGGTGGTGATCGAGGGCTACGGACTGACGGAGACCTCACCGGTCATCACCGTGAACCGCCGGGAGCGCTTCCGGTTCGGAACGGTGGGGATTCCCGTGCGCGGCGTGGACGTCAGGATCGCCGACGACGGGGAGATCCTCTGCCGGGGTCACAACGTGATGAAGGGGTACTTCGGCAACGAGGCGGCCACGAACGAGGCGATCGTGGACGGCTGGTTCCACACCGGGGACGTCGGCGCCTTCGACGAGGACGGTTTCCTGCGGATCACGGATCGGAAGAAGGATCTGCTCGTCACCGCCGGCGGCAAGAACGTCGCCCCGCAGCCGATCGAGGGAAGCCTCAAGTCGAGCGTCTACATCGCCGAACTGGTGATGGTCGGGGACGGCAAGCCCTACCTTTCGGCGCTGGTCGCGCCGGACTTCGAGCAGCTCGGGAGGTGGTGCGAGGGAGAAGGAATCCCGGCCGACAGCCCCGAGACGATGGCCGCCGACGAGCGCGTCCAGGCGCATCTGATGGCTGAGATCGGCCGGCTGAGCGAGGGACTCGCGTCCTTCGAACAGGTCAAGAAGATCGCGGTGGTGACGGCGGCCTTCACGATCGAAAGTGGGGAGTTGACGCCCACCATGAAGGTGAAGCGCCGGGTGGTGGCGGAGCGGTACGCCGACCTCATCGAGTCGCTGTACGGCTGACGGTTCCGTCTGCGACCCGGTGACCGACCCTTTCGAGACCGTCATCGGGCTCGAGGTACACGTCCAGCTCGATACCCGGACGAAGCTCTTCTGCGGGTGCCGGAACGAGTTCGGCTCACCCCCGAACACGCACCTCTGTCCGGTGTGCTACGGCCTCCCCGGAGCGCTTCCGGTGCCCAACCGGAGAGCGGTGGAACTCGCGGTGCTCGCGGGGCTCGCCCTCGACTGCGAAGTCAACGAGGAGTCGGTCTTCGAGCGGAAGCACTACTTCTATCCGGATCTCCCCAAGGGCTACCAGATCACCCAGTACGAGTTTCCGCTCGCGGAGGCGGGGTCCGTCCGGGTCCGGCTGGATGCGGGGCCGGACGGTGAGCCGGTGGACCGCACGGTCGGCATCAACCGGATCCAGATCGAGGAGGACGCCGGCAAGCTGGTTCACGACGGGTTCCCGGGATCGGACAAGCGGAGCGGGGTGGACTTCAACCGCGCCGGCGTGCCGCTCATCGAGATCGTGAGCGACCCTGACATGCGTTCGGCGGCCGAGGCGGTCGCCTACGCCCGGGAGCTCAGGAGCCGGATCGTCTATTGCGGAGTGTCCGACGCCGACATGGAGAAGGGCAACCTGCGCATGGACGGCAACGTCTCGGTCCGGCGGCGGGGCGACCCGAACTACGGGGTCAAGGTGGAGTTGAAGAACCTGAACTCGTTCCGGTTCCTCCAGCGGGCGCTCGAATACGAGGAACGGCGCCAGCGCGAAGTCCTGGTCGCCGGACGGAAGGTCGTTCAGGAAACCCGCCTCTACGACGAGGCGCGCGGAGTGACCGAGCCCATGCGGAGCAAGGAGGAAGCCGAGGACTACCGCTATTTCCCGGATCCCGACCTTCCCCCGCTCCGGCTTCCGGACGGTCTGCTCGATGCGGCGCGGCACGGGCTTCCCGAATTCCCTGCCGCCCGCGCCGCCCGCTACCGGACCGAGCACGGAATCGCCGCTGACCAGGCCGGGCGGATCGCCGCGCGCCGGGAGCTGGCGGACTACTACGAGGCGACGGTGGCCGCGGCGGCGGGCGCCGGTTCCCCGGTCGGCGAGGCTGCCGCCGTGGCGGCGGGCTGGATCACCACCGAGGTCGCGTCACGGGAAAAGCAGGACGGACGGCTCACGGCGCTTCCGGAGCGGCTCGGCCAACTCGTGCATCTCGTCGCGGCGAAGGAGTTGCCGCGAAACGCCGCGCGGGAGGTCTTCCAGGCGATGTGCGACACCGGCCGCACCGCCCGCGAACTCACGGCCGAACTCGGATTCGCGGACCTCGCGGGCGGGTCTCGCCTGGACGAGATCGCCGCCCGCCTCGTCGCCCGGCGCCCGGCCGACCGGGACGCGTACCGGGCGGGCAAGAAGAAGGTGATCGGCTTCTTCGTGGGGCAGTTGATGCGCGAACTCCGCGGGAAAGCGGATGCCCGCGAGGCCCGGGCGGCGCTCGAACGAGCGCTCGATCCAGGCCCGGGAGAGTCCTGATCGCTCCTCCCGACACCGTCCGCGTGGTGGCCGTCGCCGGGTGGACGTGCACCGGGAAAACCCGTTTCGCCCGGGCGCTGGCGGCGCGGTTTCCCGCCTGGACGGCGGTCGTGCTGTCGCAGGACGACTACTACCGGGACACCTCCCACCTGTCCCGCACCGAACGCACGGACGTCAACTACGACGAGCCGGAGTCGTACGACCTCGACCTGTTCGCCGAGCACCTGGAGACGCTCCGCACCGGTGGGTCCGTCCCCGATCTGGAGTACGACTTCTCGACGGGCGCGCGCCGGGTAACGGGCGCCCTCGGACCAACGAGGCTGGTGATCGCGGAGGGGGTGTTCGCCTTCCGGGATGCGCGGGTCCGGGCGGCGGCGAATCTCCGCATCCTGCTGGAGGGCGACCTCGAGGTGCTTCTCCGCCGGCGCATCGCGAGGGATGGCGCGGAGCGCGCCTATACGCCGGCCGAGGTCCGGGAACGCTTCGAGAAGATGGTGATCCCGGCGCAGCGGCGCTACCTCGGCGGCGCCGGGGACGCCGCCGATCTGATCTTCCCGGCGGGCTGGGACGATGAGTGCATTGACCGGGCTGCGGCTTGCCTGAAGGGGGATACTTCCGGCCCTCCCTGACCAACGAAAGGAACCAATCCGTGACTCCTCCTCCGATCCTGCGGGTCGGGCACAGCCCCGACCCCGACGACGCCTTCATGTTCTGCGCCCTCGCGAAGGGCGCCGTGCGCATCCGTGACTACCAGGTCGAGCATGTCCTCGAGGACATCGAAAGCCTGAACGACCGGGCGCTCGCCGGCGAACTGCCGATCACCGCGATCTCCGCGCACGCCTACCTCTCGGTCGCGGACCGCTACTGGATCATGGCGACCGGAGCCAGCATGGGGGAGGGGTACGGCCCGGTGGTGGTGAGTCAAGAGCCGGGAAAGCTCGAGGACCTCGAGGGCCGCCGGGTGGCGATCCCCGGTCCGCGGACCACCGCGGCGCTCCTGGCGCGCTGCTACATCGGGGAGTTCGAGCCGGTGGTCGTCCCGTTCGACCAGATCTTCGAAACGGTCGAAGCAGGCCGCGCCGAAGCCGGCGTCGTCATCCACGAGGGACAACTCACCTACGAGGCGCGCGGGTTCCATCTGCTTTCGGACTTCGGGATCCGGTTCGAGGAGGAACATGGATTGCCCCTGCCGCTCGGGCTCGACGTGGTGCGCCGCGACCTCGGCCGGGACCTGGCGGTCGAAGTCAACCGCGCGATGCGGGCCAGCATCGACTGGGCCTACGCCAACGAGGACGAGGCCCTCGACTACGCGCTCCTCTTCGGCCGCGGACTCGAGCGCGAGCTGGGGCGGAAGTT
The DNA here is from genome assembly GCA_022828085.1 of Acidobacteriota bacterium. GTDB lineage: Bacteria > Acidobacteriota > Vicinamibacteria > Marinacidobacterales > Marinacidobacteraceae > Marinacidobacterium. The sequence continues at coordinate 4,808 of JAJEIY010000049.1, forward strand.
CGTGAAGATGTACGTCTCGGCGCTCACTCGCGACATGGGCGACTCCGGGGAGGCCGCGCTCCGCGCGCTCTTCTCGATGGCCGAGCGCGCCGGAGTGGTCGGTGAAGCCCCGGATTTCGAGTTGATCCGATGAACCGTCGGTGTGTTCCCGCCCCACGGAACCTGTCCCTGACGCGATGGGCGGCCGCCGGGACCGTGTTCCTGCTCGTTGGCGCGCCCGGTGCGCTCGCCGAGGAGGAGCGCTCCGGCTTCTACCTGCGCGCGGGTCTCGGGGCCAACCTCGCGAGTGGTGTCGTCCTCCACGGGAAGAGCAACGACCGGGCGAGCCGGTGCGATGAGTTCATCAACCCGCGCTACGCCGAGATCCCGGGCTGCACCGATCCGGGCCGCGGCTCGTCCGCGGGCTGGCAGACGGCCTTCGATTCGGCCTACGGCACTCTCGCCGGTCTCGCGGTCGGCCACCGGGTCTCGGACTGGTTCCGGATGGAGGTCGAGACCTTCCACCGGGAGTCGGAATACGACCAGACCTCGCCGGTGGCGAGCGCTACCGGAGACACCGCGGGCAAGCTGGACGGTGAGATCGTGCGCGCCGAGGACCGGATCGGCAGCGTGTCCTCCCGCAACGTCTTCCTGAACCTCATCGTCGACCTGCCGGCGGCCGGCGCCCTGACCCCCTTCGCCGGGTTGGGGGTGGGAGTCTCGTGGACGGAGCTGGACTACGGGGACCTGTGGGTGCGTAACGCGGACCCGGCGAAGATCGCCACCGCGGCGGGTCTGCCCAACGAGGATGAGATCCGGAGGAACCTCGCCGCGACGACCACCAGCAAGCAGGGAGAACTGAGCGACCGCCTCACGGCGTTCCAGGCCCTCGCCGGCGTGGATTGGGAGGTCAACGACAACGCCTCGCTGGGACTCCAGGCGCGCTACGTCCGTTCGGACGCCTTCGAGGACGAGACCGAGTGGGAGCGCCTGCGCAGCCATGCCTCGCAGCTGCGCCTCGACGGCAGCGAACCGGTGACGTTCCGGATCCGGACCGAGGAGAGCGTCGCCTACGCGGCGCTCAACGTCTTCCTGAAGCTGCGGTTCTGACCGGCTGCCGGCCGAGGGCGGTTACTGGTAGCCGAACACCGGGGGGAAGAGGGCGGCGACCACCGCGGCCCAGCCGGCGTACACCGGAAGGAAGCCGGTCTGCCAGCGTTCGAGCGCGGCGAACGGTCCCCGCCCGCGCAGAAAGCGCAGATAGAGCCAGGCCGACCCCGCCAGGTTGGCGAGCAGGACCAGGTTCAGGCCGAGCGCCGCCGTCCGGTTGGAGCCGGCGAGCGAACTCGCGCGTTGACGCATCATGTTCCCCAACCCGTTTCAGGGCCACGAGGAACGCTTCGTCGGGATCGAGCCCGGCCTCGCGCAGCGCGGCGAATTCCGTTGACAGAGTCCGCTCTCGCGCGTCGAGGTCAGCCCCGGGGACCGCATCGGTCTGCCGGTTGTGGGCGCGCCATGCGGCCAGGTGTTGCTCCAGTTCGTCGCGGTTCGTCGTCACTCTTTCCGGCCGGTCCCGCCAGCGGGCGGCGCTAGTCCGGGAGTTCCGCGATCCTCGCGTTGACGAGGCGCCGCACGAGCGCGGACGGCAGTCCGGTGCGCGGGGAGAACCGAACCGTTCCCTTGCTGGTGTCGTACCCGTCCAGCTCGGCCCCCAGCGTGCCGACCGTGTGTCCGCTCATGGGATGAAACGAGCAGTGTCTGGCGGCCGCTCGGAATCCGGCGATGAGCTTGCCGTTGAGGCGGAACGCGGGCATCCCGTAGCTGATGCACTCCTCCGCCTCGGGGGCCGCCGCCTGGACTGCGTGGCGGACCTGCTCCAGCGCGGCCCGGCTTGCCGGATCCAGGCTCGCGAGGTAGTCGGCGATGGTCCGGGGCGGGGTCGCGGACGGGTTCATCGCTTCGTCGCTCCTTGGGCCCCGGGCTTCGTGTCCGGAGGTGGATCGCAGGGCGCGGCCCGGAGCCAGCACATTATCCCGGCCGGTCCGCGGAGCCCCACTAAGCTCCCGCGATGCTTCACCAGGCCCTCCGGATCGGGACGTTCGCGTTTCCGGTCTGGGCGCTGTTGGCCAGCCTCCTCGCGCTCTGGCGGCCGGAGTTCTTCACCTGGTTCAGCGGCGGCCTGATCACCGTCGGCCTCGGCCTCATCATGCTGGGCATGGGGCTGACCCTCGAGGTGGACGACTTCCGGCGCGTCCTGCGGCGGCCGGCGCCCATCGGGCTGGGAGTGGTGCTCCAGTACGTGGTGATGCCCCTGATGGGCTGGACCGTGGCCTGGGCGCTCGATCTGCCGCGGGAGTTCGCGGTGGGACTCATCCTGGTCTCCTGCTGCCCCGGCGGGGTGGCCTCGAACGTCATTTCTTACCTCGCGCTCGCCGACGTCCCGCTTTCGGTTTCCATGACCGCGGTCTCGACCGGTTTTTCCGTGTTGCTGACCCCGGCTTTGACCGCCATGCTGGCGAGCAGCCGCATTGACGTGCCGGCGGCCGGCCTCCTGCTCAGCACCGTGCAGGTGGTCATCCTGCCGGTCGCGGCCGGCCTCGTCCTGAGGCGGTACGCCGAGGGACTCACCCGGGCGGTCCTTCCCTACGGCCCGTTCACGTCCGTGGTGCTGATCACCCTGATCGTCGCATCGATCATTGGTTCGAGCCGGGCGATCATCCTCGAATCGGGCGATCTGCTGGTCGTTGCCGTGTTCGCGCTCCACGCCGGGGGCTTTTTCTTCGGCTACACCCTCACCCGGCTCGTTTCGCGCCGCATCCCGACCGCGCGAACCGTCTCCATCGAGGTCGGCATGCAGAACTCCGGCCTCGGGACGGTTCTCGCGCAGCAGAACTTCACTAGCCCGCTGGTCGCGGTGCCGAGCGCCATCTCGAGCCTCTTCCATTCGCTCATCGGCAGCGTTGTCGCCGGAATCTGGCGAGCGACCGCGTCCCGAAACGCGACCGGCGGCCCACGGACGTGACGACCGTTCCCGTAGGATTGGGCGACTGACCGTGCTCCTCGTCTTCGACGTCGGCAATACGAAGACCGCCATCGGCCTGCACGCCGACGAGCGCTGGGTCTGCGACTGGCGGATCTCCACCCAGGCGGAGCGCCTGGCGGACGAAACGGCCGCGTTGCTCGACAGCCTCCTCTCCGGGGCGGGGGTTTCGCGGCAGGACATTGACGGGCTCGCGGCGGCCAGCGTGGTCCCTTCGGCGACGGAGATCCTCCGGAACCTTGCGGAGCGCCACTTCGGGAGCCCGCTCTTCGTGCTGAACCACAAGACCGCACGCGGGATCCGTCTCGCCGTGGACACTCCCGAGGAGACCGGCCCCGACCGCATCGCCAACACGGTGGCGGTCCACCATCTCTACGGGGTGGATGCCATCGTTCTGGATGCCGGAACGGCGCTCACGTTCGATGTGATCTCCCGGGAAGGGGAATACCGGGGCGGGGCCATCGCCCCCGGGCTCGGCGTCTCCGCCGAAGCGCTGGTGCGCCGGACGGCGCGGTTGCCCCGGGTGGAGCTGCGGCCGCCGAAGCGCGTGGTCGGGACGCACACGGTCGCGGCCATGCAGTCCGGTCTGGTCCACGGCTGGACCGGCATGGTGCGGGAGATGGTGCGGCTGCTGAAGGAGGAACTCGGCGGGAGCTACACGGTCATCGCGACCGGCGGCCTGGCCCAGCAGGTGGCGGACTGGACCGGCGTGGTGGACCTGGTGGACGAGCGCCTGACGCTGGAAGGCGTCCGGATCGTGGTGTCCCGGAGCGCCGCGTCTCCCGCATAGACTCCCGCGCCCATGATTCCGCTGACCGAAATCGAGGCGGCGCGCGCCCGGATTGCCCCCTACGCCGTCCGGACCCCGCTGGTGCGGCTGCCGGTCGAGGGCCCCGACGAGGTCTGGCTGAAGCTGGAGAACCTGCAGCCCTTCGCCTGTTTCAAGATCCGCGCCGCCGCCAATCTGTTCGGTTCGCTCAGCGACGCGGAGCTTTCGCGCGGAGTCATGACCGCCAGCGCGGGCAACTGGGCCCAGGCGGCCGCGTTCATGGCGCGGGAGCGGGGCGTTCCCTGCACCGTCGTCGTCCCCGAGACCTCGCCGGAGAACAAGCGCCGGTCCATCGCCGCGCTCGGGGCGGAGATCGTGGTCCAGCCGTTCCCGGAGTGGTGGAAGGCGATCGTCACCCACACCCACCCGGGGCTCGACGCGCGCTTCGTCCACCCGGTCGAGGAAAGGGAGGTCATGGTGGGCAACGCCACCGCCGGCCTGGAGATCTTCGAGGACCTGCCGGACGTGGACGCCGTGCTGGTTCCGTTCGGCGGCGGCGGCCTGAGTTGCGGGATCTCCAACGCCCTCCGCCTGAAAGGCTCCCGGGCCCGGGTTCACCCGGTCGAGGTCACCACCTCCGCCAAGGTCGCGGCCGCGGTCCGGCACGGATCACCCCAGTGGATCGACACCGAGCCCAGCTTCGTGGACGGGATCGGCGGAAACACGGTGCTGGACCCGATGTGGCCGCTCGTCCAGGAGTTCCTGGAAGAACCGCTCCTGGCCTCGCCCGACGAGATCGCCGAGGCGGTGCGCACCCTGGCGGCGCGAAGCCGGATCGTGGCCGAGGGCGCCGGCGCCAGCCCGGTGGCCGTGGCGCTCGCCAGCCGGGTTCCGCGGCGTCAGGGCGAGGCGGACCGGAAGCGGCGGATCGTCTGCGTGGTGTCCGGCGGGAACATCGAGATGGACGTCTTCCGGCGCATCCTCGCCGGAGAGACCCCCACTTCAGCGCGGTGACCAGAAGAACACGGGAACACGTATACTGTGTTCATGAACATCACGCTGAACGTGGACGAAACTGTGCTCCGCACGGTGCGCATCTACGCGGCCCAGCACGGGTCTTCGGTCAATGCGCTGGTTCGTGAGTTCCTCGGCGGCATCGCGACTCGTGAAGACCGGGTCAGCAAGGCGCGCGAACGCATCCGGGAGCTGAGCGGGCAGTCCGCCGCCCGCGTCGGGTCCCGGAATTGGACGCGCGACGACTTGCATGCGCGCTGATTCGTTCCTTGACACGAACATCCTGGTCTATGCGGTTTCCGGCGATCCCGACGAGGCGGCCAGGAAGGCGCGCGCACTCGAACTGATCGAAACGACCGATTTCGGTATTTCAGCTCAGGTCCTTCAGGAGTTCTACGTCACCGTCGTCCGGAAGATCGCGGTTCCGCTGCCGCCGGTGGATGCGCTGGGGTGGGTTGAACAGTTCGCGATGTTCCCGTGCCACCCCATCGGCCCGGACACGGTGCAGCTTGGCGCAGAGATCAGTGAGACATATCGGATCAGCTATTGGGACGGCGCCATCCTGGCCGCGGCGCAGGCCCTGGGCGCCCGCACCCTCTTCACCGAGGACCTGAACCATGGCCAGGACTACGCCGGGGTCCGGGTGATGGATCCCTTTCTCAGTCCGTAGGCGGACTGCGCAAGCGCCCGGGGGGCGCCGTTTGGTGCGCCTCAGGCGGTGGCCGGCTCTTCTTCCCGGGCCAGGTCGCGCATCACCGTCTGGAGGATCCCGCCGTTCCGGTAGTAGTCCACTTCCACCGCCGAGTCGAGGCGGCAGCGCGCCTCGAACGAGCGCGATTCTCCGTTTCGGGTGGCAGTCACCGTGACCCGGGCGCCGGGTCCGAGGCCGTTGCTCACGCCCTCGATGTCGAGGACCTCGTCGCCGGTCAGACCGAGGGACTCCGCGTTCTCGCCGTCCGGGAACTCGAGCGGCAGGACGCCCATGCCGACCAGGTTGCTGCGGTGAATGCGCTCGAAGCTCTCGGCGATCACCGCCTTGACGCCCAGGAGCAGCGTTCCCTTGGCGGCCCAGTCGCGGGAGGAGCCGGTCCCGTACTCCTTGCCCGCGAGGATCACGAGCGGGGTGCCCTCCTCGCGGTAGCGCTCGGCGGCGTCGAAGATGGTGGTCTGCTCGCCCGACGGGTGGTGCACCGTGAAACCGCCCTCGGCGCCGCCGGCGAGCTGGTTCCGGAACCGGATGTTCGCGAAGGTGCCGCGGAGCATGATCCGGTCGTTGCCGCGGCGCGAGCCGTAGGAGTTGAAGTCGCGCCGCTCGATCCCGCGCTCCCGGAGCCAACCGCCGGCCGGTGAATCGAAGGCGATGGTCCCGGCGGGCGAGATGTGGTCGGTCGTCACCGAATCGCCGCACCGGACAAGCACCCGCGCCCCCCGGATGTCGGCGGGCGGCGCCGGCTCGGCCGTCATGCCGGAGAAGAACGGCGGCTCCTGGATGTAGGTGGAGCTCTCGTCCCAGGGGTAGATTTCGGAGGCGTCCACCGGGATCTCGTTCCAGGTGGGGTTCCCGTCCCAGACGTTCCCGTACATCCGGCGGAAGGTCTCCGGCCGGAGCGCCCGGTCGAGAGCGTCCCGGACGTCCTCGCTGCTCGGCCAGACATCGCGCAGGAACACCGGATTCCCGTCGGCGCCGGTTCCGAGCGGCTCCTCGTCCAGATCGATGTCCACGGTGCCGGCGAGCGCGTAGGCCACGACCAGCGGTGGAGACGCCAGGTAGTTGGCGCGCACGGTCGGATGCACGCGGCCCTCGAAGTTGCGGTTCCCGGAGAGGACCGAAGCCGCCACCAGGTCGGCGCTCTCGATGGCCCGCTCCACCTTTTCCGGCAACGGCCCGCTGTTCCCGATGCAGGTCGTGCACCCGTAGCCCACCAGGTGGAAGCCGAGATCCGCGAGCGGGCCCAGAAGTCCCGCGTCCCGCAGGTACTCGGTCACCGCCTTCGAACCCGGGGCGAGCGAGGTCTTGACGTGATCGGGGGTGGTGAGCCCGAGCCCCACCGCCCGCTGCGCGAGGAGACCCGCGGCGAGCATCACGCCCGGGTTCGAGGTGTTCGTGCAGGAGGTGATCGCCGCGATCACCACCGCGCCGTGGCCGAGGTTCCGGCCGTTCCCGGCGCTTGCCGTGCGGGCGAGCTGCGCGGACTCGAGCGCGAAGCCGCGCTCCGCCACCGGCGCGCTCAGGGAGGCGCGGAAGGCGCGCTGCATGTCGGAGAGCGCCACCCGGTCCTGCGGGCGCTTCGGACCCGCGAGGCTCGGCTCCACCGTGCCCAGGTCGAGTTCGAGCACGTCGGTGTACTCGGGGTCCGCGGTTTCGTCGGTCCGGAAGAGGCCCTGGCGCTTGGCGTACGCCTCGACCCGGTCCACTTCCTCGTTGCTCCGGCCGGTGCGGCGGAGATAGGAGAGGGTCTCGGCATCCACCGGAAAAAAGCCCATGGTGGCGCCGTATTCGGGCGCCATGTTGGCCACGGTGGCGCGGTCGGAGAGCGAGATCTCCGACAACCCTTCGCCGAAGAACTCCACGAAACTCTCGACCACCCCGTGGGCGCGCAGCCGCTCGGTGATGGTGAGCACGAGGTCGGTCGCGGTGACCCCCTCCTGCAGGGCGCCGCTCAGGCGAAAACCGACCACCTTCGGGGTGATGAGGTAGCACGGCTGGCCGAGCATGGCCGCCTCCGCCTCGATGCCCCCCACGCCCCAGCCGAGGACGCCGAGGCCGTTGATCATCGTGGTGTGGGAATCGGTTCCGACCAGGGTGTCCGGGAGCAGCACCCGCTCGTCGCCCTCGCCGTCCTCCATGACCACCTTGGCCAGGAGTTCGAGGTTCACCTGGTGGACGATGCCGGTGGCGGGGGGAACGACCCGGAAGCGGGAAAACGCCTCCGCTCCCCAGCGGAGGAACCGGTAGCGCTCCTGGTTCCGTTCGAACTCGATCGCCGCGTTCTGGCGGGCCGCCATCGGGGTGCCGAAGGAATCCACCACCACCGAGTGGTCGATGACCAGGTCCACGGGGGCCTTCGGATTGATCCGCGAGGGGTCGCCCCCCATCCGGGCCAGCGCGGAGCGCATGGCGGCCAGGTCCACGAGCGCGGGAACTCCGGTGAAGTCCTGCAGGATGACGCGGGCCGGGCGGAACGGAACCTCGCGCCGGGCCGGCGCCTGGGCGTTCCAGGCCGCGAGGGCGGCCACGTCCTCTTCACGAACCGTTCTTCCGTCCACCCCGCGGAGCAACGACTCGAGAAGGACCCGAATCGAGAACGGAAGCCGGGAAATGGACCCGAGTCCCGCCCGCTCCACCGCTTCGAGAGCGTAGACGTGCAAGTCCCCGCCGGCGGTGCGGTGCTTCTCCAGGGACCCGAAGGAGTTATGTAACATCGGCTGGCGCGAGGGGCGGTAAGGATAGCGAGCGGCCCCTCGGGGGGCCACGATGAACGACGAAGCGACCACTGCTGCTGACGCGCCGCCGGCGCGGATCGATCTCGGTTTCCTGCTCGGTTTCGCGTTCAGGGATCCACGCGCGTTCCGCAAGTGGATGATCGGTTGCCTGGCGGTCCTGCTGATCCCGTTGCTTGGGTTCGGGCTGCTGTGGCTGCTCGGTTTCGCCGTCCAGACGGCGCGCGGCGCGCTGCGGGGGGAAGAGCACCCCATGCCCGGTTGGGACGCGGTGGGGAGCCAACTCGCCGACGGTCTGCGCGTGGTGGCGATCGTCCTCGTCTATGCCGCCGTGGTGGCGGCGGTGGGCGGGGCGCTCTTCCTGGTCGGCACCCTGATCGGCCTGGTGGCGGTCGGGATCGCCGGCGGCATCTTCGCCGCGGTGGCCGGGGCCGCGATGGAGAGCGGAGTCGCCCCCGACGTCTTTGGCCAGATCCTGCCCGAGATGGTCGCGGTCCCGGTCGCGGGAGCCGGCCTGATGGGAGCGGCAGCCGTCTTCGGCCTGGTCGTCACCGGCTGGTTCGTGGTGCTGCTGGCCGGGTTCGCCAAGGCGCTCCTGCCGGCCGGGCTGATGCAACTCGCCGCGACCGGGCGGATCCGCCCGGCCCTCGGCTGGGTCCGGAACCTGCGGCGGATCCGCGCCCACCCGGGGACGTACATCCTGCTGCTGCTGATCCTGGTTCTCTTCGGAGTCCTCGCCAACCTCAGCCTGTCGCTCTTCCTGGTGGGTCTGGTGCCGGGGCTCTTCTGGACCTGGACGGCTTCCGGCGCCGCGATCGGCCATGCCGGCAGCATCATGGGCGTCGAAGTGGAGGCCGCCGAAACCGCGGCCGACTGATTGCCGTTAGTTCAGCTGAGGACACACCATGACCGAAGAACAACCCACCACCGCCGGCGCCGCCGCATCCGAGAGCCTGGACCTGGGCGCGATTCTGGGAGGTCCCTTCCGGGATCCCCGGGCCCTTCCCAAGTTCCTGGGCGGATGCCTCGCCGTCATCGGCATCCTGTTCTTCGGTCTCGGCCTGCTGGCGCTGCTCGGCTTCGCCTTCCAGACGGCGCAGCGCGCGCGGGCGGGCGAGGAGCATCCGATGCCCGAGTGGGGCGACATCGGAAGTTTGCTCGGTGACGGGCTTCGGGTGCTCGGCGTGGCGCTCGGCTATCTCCTGGCGCCGCTCGCGCTGTCCATCGTCGCCGCAGTCCTCAGCGTCATCCCGGTGCTCGGAGGGATCGCGGACTTTGTGCTCGGCCCGGTGACGCTGCTGCTCGGCCTGCTCGCGGTGATCCTCCTGCCCGTCGCCCTGGCGCAGATGGTGGCGAGCAACGAGATCGGCTCCGCGTTCCGGATCCAGGAGAACCTCCGGCTCATCCAGGCCCACCTCGGCACCTACGTCGTCTTCCTGCTGATCGTGATCCTGATCGAGATCCTGGAGGCCGCGAGTTTCGCCCTGTGCGGAATCGGGATCATCCCGGGACTGTTCTGGAGTCAGGCCGCCTTTGGAATCGGCCTCGGACAGAGCGCCCGCACGATGGGGATCTAGCAGCCTGTGGTGAAACCCGCGTGAGCGCCGAGAGCGGTGAGGCGCCCGGCTGACAAGGCGCGTGAGGGAGGAATACCGGGTGTATTCCGACCGAAACGCAACGATGAGGGGCGCGTAGCGGCCCGGTCAGCCGGGATGCATCGCCGCTCGAACGCCGCGAGGGTTTTGCCACAGGCTGCTCGACGCCGCCTGCCGTCCGAGAACCGTCGCGGACCGGCTTCGTTAGGTTGAGTGGGGAAGGGAAACGGACCCGGCGATCCGGGAAGGAAAACGATGACCGAAGACCAACCAGTCCTGCCGACTGACGAGCCGCCGCCTCCGCCGCCGCCCGCGCCGCCGGCCCCGGAGCGATTCGAGCTGGGCCGCCTGTTCGCCTTCGCCTTCCGGGATCCGAAGGCGCTCTCCAAGTTCGTGATCGGCAGCCTCATGGTGGTGCTCATCCCGCTGTTCGGCCTGGGTCTGTTGGCCCTCCTCGGCTTCGGCGTTCGCACGGCCCGGGGCGCCCTGCGCGGCGACGAGCATCCGATGGCCGACTGGGATGACTTCGGAGGGGTGCTGCTGGACGGCATCAAGGCGTTCGGGGTGATCGCGGGCTACACGCTGGCGGCGGTCGTGATGGGCCTCGCTCTGGTGGCGATCGGCGTCTTCTGGGCGCTGATCGGACAGTCCATGGGGTCTCCGGCGGTGGTGGCGACCTCCGTGATCGGGAGCCTGACCTCCATCTTCTTCCTCGTGTTCGCGGCGCTGATCGCCAAGGCGCTCATCCCGGCCGGGATCGTGCAGCTGGCGGCGACCGGCCGATTCACCGCGGCCTTCCGGGTGAGCGAGAACGTCGGCCTGATTCGAGCCAACTTCGGCAACTACATCGTCCTGCTGCTGAGCCTGATCCTGTTTGCGTTCATCGCCGATCTCACGGTCCTCCTCTGTCTGATCGGCGCCATTCCGGGCTATTTCTGGGGCATGACGGTCGCGGGGGCGGCCATCGGCCGCACCGGCCGCCTCATGGGGGTCCGCACCGACCCGGCTTGAGGAGGCGCGGCGGCCCGGAACGCCGGCCTACGGCGCCGACGGCTTGGAACGCCGGCCTCCGGACGGCACAGCCCGCCGAAGGCGGGCGGCGGGAAGAATCCCAACCGGCCGGGTGGTGCCCGTCTCGGCGTGAGTCCCCGCGGACACGGCCCACGCCGTCAGGCCAGAGCCCGGGACGAACGGCGTCACGCCCCTCCACACTCCGCCTAACCCGTGCTACTTTCGAGCGCTATGGATTCGTCACCTCCCGCTTCCGAGAACCGGAACCCGCCCGAAGGGGCGCCGTCCACACCCGCCGGTCCGGCCCTCGGACCCGGCCTCGGGGAACGCCTGGTGGCCGTCCTCAGCCTCTCGCCCGGGGCCTTCCGGCACATCGCGGAGGCTCCCCGCACCTTCCAGAGTCTTCTGGTTGCCTTGCTCGGAATCGCGCTCGTGGGCAGCGTCGCGACGCTGGGCGCGTTTCTGACGCTCGTCTATCCCCTGCTGGTGCTCGCCTGGCTCACCTTCCATTCCGCCCTGTCGCGGCTCTTTACGCAAGTGTTCGTCAAGGAACCGCCCGCGGGAGGCCTGCCGTCCTACGGCGACTGGATCCGAGCCCAGTACTTCACCCTGAGCCCCTGGATGTTCGGACTGGTGCCGCTCGTAGGCACGTTCGCCTGGATCTACTCCATCGTTCTGGAGGTGCGCTCGATCATGGACATGGGGGGTTGCCCGGCCGGCCGGGGGATCGTGATCGTCCTCCTGACCGGCGTCGTTCGCGCCCTTCTCTTCGGACTCGTCGTCGCGGTCTTCGGGGCCGGAATCCTCACCATCTTCGCGCTGGATTCCCTCCTGCCGTGGTAACGCCTGGACCGGACTCAGCTCTCGCCGCGATCGTCCGGGGACAACGAACCGGATTCCGGGCTCTTCAGCCGCCGACGGCGTTCTTCGGCCGCCTTGAGCGTCCGCGGCCACTTCTTCCGGAGCAGCCGGGACATTGCCCGATCCGCCAGCAGACGGCCGCCGGTCTGGCAGGTCGCGCAGTAGTTGAACTCGTTCTCGGCGCGGCGGACCCGCTGCACCGGGGATCCGCAGTCCGGGCAGGGCTGGCCGAAGCGGCCGTGCACCGCCATTCCCTCGCGGAAGGCGGTGACGCCGGTGGGAAAGGCGCCGCCGCACTCTTCCTGAAGCCGCGCCGCCCACTCGGTCAGGACGGCCTCCGCGGCGTTGTGGAGATGCCTCATCTCCTCGTCGCTGAGATTGCCGGCGCGTCTGGTCGGCGAGAGGCGGGCCCGGTGGAGGATCTCGTCCGAATACGCGTTGCCGACTCCGGCGAAGCGGGCCGGCTCGGTGAGCGCCCGCTTGATCGTGTTCGTCAGGCCCGCGAGCCGGGCCGCGAACTCTTCGTGGGTGGATCCGGGGATCTCCAGCCCGCCGCGGTCGAGCGCCCGGAGGGGCTCCGGACCCTGGCCGACCCGGATGGAGGCCCGCTTCTTCGGGCTCCGCTCGACGAGCCGCAACTTTCCGCCGCTCCCGGCCTCCGATTCGAAACTCCAGACGGCGAGATTGCCGCGCGGGGACAGCCGCACCGGCTTTGTCGAGCCGGAATTCGCGGTCCAGTGGAACCGCCCCGCCACCGCCAGATGGACGGCGCAGAACAGCTCCTCCTCGAACTCCATGACGAGCTGCTTGCCGATCCGCCGGACCCCGGTCGCCACCCGTCCGATCAGCGCCTCGGGAGGCGTCTCGACCGAGGCGAGGAGGTGCGGGGAGGCGATCTGAAACGCCGAGAGGCGCGTACCCACGACCCGGCCCCCGATCGCGGAGCGGTACAGCTCGACGTCGGGAAATTCGGGCACGGGCGATAGTCTCCCGCCCGGGGTTTGGGGATGTCCAGCGGGCGGCGCGCCGCGCCGCTGCCAGGCAGAGGAGAACAACGTGCCGGATCGCGCGCAGAAACGCTTTCAGAACAGGGTCGCCATCGTGACCGGAGCCTCCAGCGGGATCGGACGGGCCACCGCGCTGGCGCTTGGGGGGGAGGGCGCGCGGGTCACCGTCACCGCCCGCCGGCCCGAGCGTCTCGGAGCGTTGGCCCGCGAGATCGAGATGGCCGGCGGGGCGGCGCTGCCCCTGGCAGGCGACGTGACCGAAGCCGACTTCCGGTCGCGGGTGGTGGAGGAGACCGTCGGGCGCTTCGGTGGGCTCGACCACCTCGTGAACTCCGCCGGGGTGATCGCCTTCGGCACCATCGAGAACACCGGGCTCGACGCCTGGCAGCGGATGTTCGCCCTGAACGTGGAGGCCGTCTTCGACCTGATGCGGCTCTCGGTGCCGCACCTGCTGGAGCGGAAGGGCAGCATCGTCAACGTCTCGAGCGTCAACGGCATCCGCTCGTTCCCGGGAGTGCTGGCCTATAACTCGAGCAAGTCCGCCCTCGACCAGTTGACGCGCTGCTCGGCCCTCGAACTGGCCGCCAAGGGGGTGCGCGTCAACTCCGTGAACCCCGGCGTCACGCGGACCGAACTCCACCTGGCCGGGGGGCTCGACGACGACCGCTACGCGGCCTTCGTGGAACACAGCAAGACCACGCACCCGATCGGACGGATCGGCACGCCGGAGGAGGTGGCCGATCTCGCGCTCTTCCTGCTGTCGGACGACGCGGGCTTCTGCACCGGGGTCACCATCCCGGTGGACGGCGGCCGTCACCTCACCTGCGCGCGGTAGCCGGGCAAGGCTCGGTCCGCTCCCGATCGGTCAGGCCCTAGCCGACCCGACGCGCATCCTGCCGGGAGGACGCCCTCCCGCATGGGAAGGCGCCCTCGAGGCGCGACTTCTAGAAGCGGAGCGTTCCCCGGAGCAGCATCGTCCGGGCGTTCTGCCGGCTTCTGAGCTGGAGGAAGTTCGAGCTGAACGCGCGGTTCGCCGAGCTGTAGGTGAACTGGTTGTGGTTGTGGGCGTCGAGCAGGTTGAACATCTGCGCCGTGACCTCGAGCTGCGTGGGCCCGAAGTCCACGATCTTGCCTAGCGAGAGCCCGACCGTGTGCACGGTGGGCGCCTGCGGCTGGAGCTCGCCGCGGTCGGCGCCGACGATGCGGTAGCGGGTCGAGAGAGGGTTGGTCTGGCCGTTGTTCGCCTGTCCCGGACCGTACTGCGTGACCTGCGGGTCGTCGGACGCGAGCCGCGCGAGCGGCGGACCGGACCAGGGGCCGGCGTTCGCCGTGTAGCTGACGCCGCCGGTGATGTCGAACGGCAGCAGGTAGGTGAGCCCGCCGCGGACCGAGAACTGCCGCCAGGTCGGGGCATAGGAGAGCGCGTTGTTGCTCCGCAGCGTGTTGTGCTCGTTGTTGCCCCGCGGCATGTAGAGCGCCCTGTTGGAGTCGAACTTCTCGGGCTGGATGTAGCGCGCCGGGTCGTTCGGGTTCCAGTCGCCCGCGAAGTGCTGCCACTGCCGGTTGATGTTCAGCGTCGCGGACATCCGCTCGGTGCGCTTCGTGGTGGTGATTTCGAGCGCCGTATAGACGAGGTTGCTCCACGAGTTGTTCGTCTGCTGGTACACATTGCCGGTATCGGGATCCACGCGCCCGTACTGGAACTCGCCGCGGGGAACCGAAGCCGGCGACTCGGCGGGCCAGAAGCCGTTCTGTTCGAGGAAGGCGTAGTTGTCGGTGTAGCGCCGGTGGACCACCGCGACGTCCATCGCGAGCTGGCCCGGGAACTGCCGGCGGATGCCGCCAATGAACTCGTCCACGAACGGCTGCCCGATGTCGCGATCGAACAGCACGTCAGGGGGGAGTCCGGCGACCGGTTGCGTGAAGACGCTGTGGTCGGGGATGCCGTCCCCGTCGTGGTCGTACTCGTTGTATTCGCCGATCGTCGAGCCCGAATGACTGAACGTGACCTGGTCGCGCCCGTTCACCTGCTCGTGCACGCGGCCGTAGTTGCCGCGCAGCACGGTGCGGCCGTCCCCGGTGAGCTGGTAGGAGAACCCGGCGCGCGGGCCGAGCGCGATGGTGTCCATCCGGTCAATGTCGAGGATGCCGTCGCGGCGCTTCACCCGGTCGGCGCGCAGTCCGAGGTTCAGGGTGAGGCGGTCGTTCGGCCGCCAGGCGTCCTGGAGATAGACCGCGAGGTCGCTGTCCCGGGCGTCGCGGACCAGCAGCTCGCTTGCGGGCGCCGTTTCGGTGCCGTTCCAGCGGCGCCGGTACCAGACCGTGCGCACCGCCTGCGAGAGATCCGAGACCTGGTTGCCGTTCGCGTCCACCGGAGCGTGCCACTCCTGCCGCCAGGCGCCCGCCGGCGAATACAGCCGCGTCTCCTCGTACAGGTTCCAGGGGGCGGCATAGACGCCGAAGCCGATCTCGTGCGAACCGGCGAGATCGTCCACGTAGTGGGTCAGGTCCCCGCGAAGCAGCAGGAGCCGCGTGGGTCGGATCTGGCCCTGGTTCCCGTTGGCCCCACCGCCGCCGGTTCCGAGCGCGGCAATGCGGCCGCCGTCGCCGGTCGTCCCGGACGGGTTGACGGTGAAACCGTCGTGGATCTCCACGTAGAGCGGAATCGAGTCGAGCTGCGGTTGCGCGTCCTGCAGGACCTCGCTCGCCTTGTTGTTCCAGGAGGCGAGGAACTGGCCGGTCGTATTCCCGCCGAAGACGGAGGTCAGCTTCGCGCCGAACAGGTCGCCGCCGGTCTTGACCGTGAACCGCGGTGCGATGTCGTACTCGCGGTTCGAGGTGTTGTCGAGCTGGTCGCGCTGGTAGTAGGCGGAGAGCTCGTGGCTCGGGTTCAGCCGGGTGGTCAGCTTGACGTACGGCTGGTGGCTCTTCGTCGTGTTCGGGAACGCGCTGTAGGCCGGCGCGCTGCCGAGTCCGCTCGCGAGCGGGATTCCGGACAGTTGGCTGAGCCGGTCCACGTCCACCGCGCTGCGGCTGATCCGCGCCGCGAGGTCGGCGTAGCGGTAGGTGCCGAAGAACCACGCCCGGTCGCGCAGGATCGGCCCCCCGACCGAGAAGTCCGCCTGCCGGACGAGATGCGCAGTCGGGGTTCCGGCCCCGGCAACCACGGTGTCCGGCGGGTTGTACACGCCGAGCGCCTCGAAGCTCGCCAGTTCGGAGGCGAACGGGTTGAAGTTGTCGGGGAGTTCGTTGTCGCCGAAGAAACCCCCGAGTCCCTCGTCGTCTCCGGTGCCCCAGTCGTACTCCTGGTGGTCGTAGGAGGCCGAGGCGGAGAGGTCGTTCCCGCCGCTCTTGGTGACGATGTTGATGATCAGCCCGGTGCCGAGGGGATCCTTCGCTTCGGCGCCCCCGGTCTTCACGGAGGCGTCCTCGATCACGTCGGAACCCATGCCGACATAGGTGACCTGGGCGTCCTGGTAGCCAGCCGCCGCCATGCCCTCGAGCTGGATGACATGGGCGAAGTGCTCGGTGGCGTGCCCGAAGTACACCATCCGTCCCGAACCGTCATCGAAGGGCCGGGCGTTGACCCCGGGGGTCATCTCGAGGAAGTCGCTCCAGTTGCCGCGCGCCTGGATCGGCAGGTCGCGCTGGAAATCGCCCTCGATGGTCAGGATGTTGCCGGGGCGGGCGATCTCGAGCATCGGGGTCTCGGCGGTGACCGTGATGGTCTCCTCGAGTTCGCTGATGGACATCACCACGTCCACGCCGATGTTCGTGCTGGCGCGGACGACGATGCCTTCCTGCCGGTAGGTGGCGAACCCCTGGAGCGAGGCTTCAATGGTGAAGGCGCCCACCGGGAGGTTCAGCAGCCGGAAGGCGCCCTGGCTGTCGGTGACGGAGACCTCGGGAGCGATCAGCGCCGGGCTGGTGGCGGTGATGGTGACGCCGGGCAGGACGCCGCCCGAGTTGTCGGTGACCGTGCCGCGGATGCTGGAATCGCCGCCCTGGCCCAGCGCCATGGCCGGGACGGCGACGGACGCCGCGAGCAGCAGCGCAGATATGGACTTTCGCATGGTTTCTCCTTTTTGAAGTTGCGGAATTCCGGTTTGGCGGAGCCGGACGAACCCGACCGGCGGACGCCGCGCAAGAAAATGCAACCCCGTGGCCGAACGTCCGAACGCGGCCGGAAAGTCGCGATGAGTCACTGCTTCCATGCGAGTCGTCGCTCGCTCCGACAGCCGCTCCACCCGCCCCGATCCGCGGTCTCCAAGAAAACGGAGAAGCCGATTGATGGATAAACCAAACTCTCCCGGTCCGCCTTCAACGTTCCGGACCGCCAAGGTCGGATTCGTGGAGGGAATGCCGGGAGACGCGGAACCTCCGCTTCGGCGGCGCGGCCCCGGTCCCGGCCGCGCAATCCGACCCCCCGGAAGAGTCAGCTACCGGACATGGTCATCGGCGCCGGGACCGGAGTCGTCGCGGGCGGCTGCCGTTCTACCGGCAGCAGTCCCGATCGGGAGATGCCGTGCGCGTCAGGGGTTCCGGACCACCCGCAGGCTGACGTGGTCGCTGCGGTAGACCGGTGGGTCGGCGAGGAACCGGAAGGAGCAGGTCGCCCGGTCCGGGTTCACGTTCCAGCCCCCGCCGCGGAGGACGCGCTCGTTGCCCGAGGCGGGTCCCTGGGGATCCACCACCGGTGACTCCGGCCGCCGCACCTGGGCGGCGTAGTAGTCGGCGGAGGAGTAGTCCTGGACCCACTCCCAGTTGTTCCCGAGCATGTCGTGGAGCCCGAAGGGGTTCGCCGGGTAGCGGTCGATCGGGGTGATCAGGGTGTGTTCGTCCCGGGGCCAGGGGGCGCCCCCCGGACGCCAGGCGCCCGCGGTGTTCACGTTCGTCTGGTCGAAGTCGTCGCCCCACCAGTAGGTCGTCTGCGTGCCGCCGCGGCAGGCGTACTCCCACTCGGCCTCGGTGGGCAGCCGGTAGGCCTGGCCGGTCTGCCGGCTGAGCCAGCGGGTGTAGGCGACGCCGTCGTTCCAGCTCACCTGGACCACGGGGTACCGGTCGGGTTCCGTGACCGTCGAGCCCGGTCCGTGGGGCTCCTTCCAGGTGAAGCCCGGGGAGTAGACGAAGCGGCCGTCCCGGAGGATCCGGCCGGTGCCGAACTTCTCCGCCTCGGTCTCGTAACCGGTGTCCTCGACGAAGGCGGCGAACTCGGCATGGGTGATCTCGTACTTCGAGATCCAGAAGTCCGAGACCTGGACGGCGTGGATCGGCTTTTCCTGGGGTGGACCGGCCTGCGAGCCCATGAAGAAGACTCCGCCCCTGATTTCCACCATCTCGGGCATGGGGGTGTCCTGGGCGGGGGCGGTGGCGGCGAGGAGGAGGGAAGCGATCAGGGTGGCGAACAGGGAGTTCTGGTGAGGGATTCCGGTCATGAGTTGGAGGGGCGATGGGAGTTTCGCCGGCCTGCGCCCGGCGATGCCGGTCTGAAGACCGGCGCTCCTGCTGGGGACGGTACGAGGCGCCATCAGTAGCCGATGGCGTAGGCGGCGCGGCGGGGGTCGGCGCCCGCCGTCATGGTGCCGGCCGCGAGATCCATGAGGATGCCGTTGTTGCTGCCGAGGGCGTAGCCGCCGGTGAGTTCGGCCCGGTGGCCCATCCCGAGGAGCGCCTCGACCACCCCCGGCATGACCCGGTTCTCCACCCGCACCAGGATGTCGGCGCCCGGGCTGTAGAAGTTGGGGTCGGCGAAGAGGCTGAGCCGTGGAGCGGCCACCGCCTCCTGGATGTTCAGGCCGAAGTCGAGGATGTTCAGCAGCACCTGGAACTGGGTCTGGCCGATGGTCTCCCCGCCGGGCGTCCCCAGCGCGAGCATGAACTCGCCGTCCTTCAGGACGATGATCGGCGAGTTGTTCAGGATGGGGATCTGGCCGCCGCGGGCGTAGTTCGGGTGGTCCGGATGCGGCGCGGTCGAGCCGATCCTGGTCCCGTTGTTGAAGGTGAGGCCCGTGCCCCCCACCACCACCGCGGTGCCGAACATGCCGCCGTGGGTCGGGGTGCAGGCCACCGCGTTGCCGGCGCCGTCCACCACCGAGAAGCTGGTGGTGCTGCCGGCGAAGGATCGGCTGGCCGCCGGGTTCGCCGCGGAAAGGACACCGGGCGCCGCATCGGTGGCGGTAGCGCCCGGCGGGACGCCGCCCTCCGGGTAGGCGATTGCGGTCCGTTCGTTCATGAGCGCACGCCGCGTCTCGGCGTACTCCTTCGAGAGGAGTCCCGCGAGCGGAACGTCGAACTTGGCCTGGTCCGCGACGTAGCGGTAGACGTCCGATTTGGCGACCTTGATCGCCTCGATCACCAGATGGAGCGTCTCAGCCGAGTTCTGTCCCAGCTCGGCGATGTCGAAGCCCTCGATCAGATTGAGCTGCATCAGCACTTCCATGCCGCCGCGGGAGGTCGGCGGGCTGGAGTAGACGTCGTATCCCCGGTAGTTGGTGTGGAGGGGCTCCTTCCACATGGGCTCGTAGGCGGCGAAGTCGTCGAGCGTGAACGGGCCGTCGTTCTCCTCGTAGAAGCGGGCCATCTCCTCGGCGATGTCTCCCCGGTAGAAGCGGTCGAAGGCGGCGTCCAGGGCTTCCGAGCGGTCCTTGCCGGCGCGCCGGGCGGCCGCCTCGGCCTCCACGAGTTTCTCGAGCGTCCGCGCCAGGTCGGGCATCTTGTAGAGCTCGCCGGTCTCCGGCACCCGCCCCTCGGGCAGGAACATCCGCACGCTGGTCGGAAAACGCTCGAAGTCCTCCCGCGAGGCTTCGATCGCGCGTGACACCGACGCTTCCATGGGATGGCCGTTCTTCGCGTAGTCGATCGCGGGCGCCAGCACCTCTTCGAGGCTCATCGTGCCGTGGCGGTCGAGCATCGAGATCCAGGCGCCGAAGAGTCCCGGGACCACCCCGGCGTTGATGCCCTTGTTCAACTGGGCGGGGGCGAGGTCCTGGGCGCGGAGCGCCCCGGGAGCCGCTCCGGTAGCGCTCAGGGAGTGGACGGTCCCCGTCGCCTGGTCGAAGTAGGTGAGGAAACCGTTGCCCGCCGCTCCCGACATCTGGGGGCGCACCACGTTCAGGACCGCCAGCACCGCAACCGAGGCGTCGATCGCGTTGCCTCCCTTCATCAGGGTCTGGATGCCGGCCATCGAGGCGAGGGGATGCCCCGCGCTTACCAGACCATGGACGCCGGGGACCACTGGACGGTCCTGGCTGCGCATCTCCCCGATGCGGATGGGGTGGGCGCTCTCCTGGGCGAACGAGGGCGCCGCGAGTCCCAGCAGAACCGCCGCCACCCCGAATCGGAAACCGGTCGTTTTCATCTTCGTCTTCTCCTGAACGGCGGCTAATCCCGCCGGTACACCTTGCCGTCCTTGACCACCAGTTCGGGGTCGTCGAGCGCGGTGATGCTGAACCGTGGATCCCCCCGGAGCACCACGATGTCGGCGATCTTGCCCGGCTCGATGGTGCCGAGGTCGTCCGCGAGTCCGAGGATCCGGGCGTTGACGCGCGTCGCCGCCACGATGGCCTCCATGGGCGTCATGCCCAGATCCACGTGGGCCTTGAGCTCGCGCCAGAGGGCCTCGGTATGGAAGTTCAGCGGCGTCCCGGAATCGGTCCCCATGCCCATCACCGCCCCCGCCTCGATCCACTGTCCGAGGGAGGCGTCGCCGAAGAACATCTGGCGGGCGGTCGTCTGGAAGTAGGGGAGCGTGTGGAAGCTCTCGAAGCTGCGCTGCAGTTCCTCGTACATGGCCGCCGGCAGGTCGTCCCGGAGCCGCGGGTCCTGGAGGCGCTCCGGAAACTCCACGGTGGCCGGGAACACCCAGACCCGGTGGGCGCCGGTGATCACCACCGGGCGGCCGGCCACGACGATGTCCCGCAGCAGGTCCGGCTCGTAGGGCGGCGTCCCCGCTGATCCCGCGTGGGTGAGCACGTCGATGCCCGCCTCGAGGGCGTTCCGGACGTCGTCCGGCGCGTAGACGTGCGCGTGGACCCGAAGGCCGTGCCGGTGCGCGGTGTCGGCGACCGCTTGGTAGTCCTCGCGGGTGAGCCCGACCCAGGCCTTGATGACGTCCACGCCCGCTTCCGCGAGGCGCTCGACCGCCGCCGAGGCTTCCTCGGGTGAACCGATGCCGATCTGGTAGTTCTCGGGCCAGAAACCTACGCGGCGGGTGATCCAGGGGCCGGCCATCAGCAGCCGGGCGCCGGGGACCTCGCCGCGGGCGATGCGGTCGCGCACCGCGAGGCTGGCTTCGAGCGGCGCCCCGAGGTCCACCGCGGTGGTCACCCCGGCGAGCAGGAGCTGCTTCGCCGAGATCTCCATGACCTCCTCGATGTCCACCCCCTCCTCGTCGATCCACGAGAACCACCGGCCGTACTCGCCGTGGCCGAGGACCGCGAGGTGGGCGTGGAGGTCCATCATCCCCGGGATCATCACCCGCCCGCTGGTGTCCACCACGCGGGCGCCCTGGGGAATCTCCAGTTCCGCGGCGCGGCCCACGGCGACGATGCGGTCGTCCTCGATGAGCACCGCCGCGTGGTGGAGCGGGGGCACGTCGTAGCCGTCGAGGAGCATGCCGCCGACGAGCGCCAGCCGGTCCTGCGGCGCAGCGGTGGCCGCGAGCAGCAGCGCGGCGATCAGGTGGACGCCGGACCGGATCGGCGACGGCATGCCCCTTCCGTGACTAGTCTCCGAACGCGCGGCGGATTCCCTCGATCGCGGCTTCCCGGCCCCTGGTGAACCGCAGAATCCCCTCGAAGACCAACCCGACGGCGAGCGCCATGATCGCCCCGCCCACCAATAGCAGGACGAGGTTGCCGGACTCCGCGTAGAGCCGAATGTTGTAGATCATGGCGGCGATGGTGATGCCGACCATGAACACCATCGGGAAGAGCGCGAAGGCGAACGGCTTCTTGCGGAAGTAGAGGTAGAGGGTGACCGACAGCAGGGTCAGTCCCGCCATGATCTGGTTCGTGGTCCCGAAGAGCGCCCAGAGCGCGGTGCCCGCGGGCACCATCTCTCCGGTCCCCGACGGGACCTTCATCAGCGCGAAGAAGCCGATGATCGCCACCGCGAGCAGGGAGGCCACGTGGCGGTTCCCGAGGGCCGGAACCTTGATGCTCTCCGAGATCTCCTCGATGTTGTAGCGGAGGATCCGGGTTGCCGAGTCGAGGGTGGTGAGGGCGAAGGAGACCGCCACCAGCGCCACGAAGGCCTTCCCCGCCTCCACCGGAATCCCGATGGTGACCAGGAAGTTGGCGGCTCCCGTGATGTAGGCGTCCAGCTTCTGGGCGAGACCGTTCGCGGCGTTCCAGTCCGCGTAGTGTTGGTGCCACAGATCGCTGCTCGCGAATCCCGCGGTACAGGCGAGCACGGCCGAAAGCCCGAGCAGGCTCTCGGCGATCATCCCCCCGTAGCCGATGAGGGGCGCGTCGCTCTCCTTGTTGATCTGCTTGGAAGTGGTGCCCGACGAGACCAGCGCGTGGAACCCGGAAACCGCGCCGCAGGCGATCACGACGAAGACGAACGGGAGAATGGGCGGGGCGCCGCTGGGCTCGGGGTTGTAGGCAGGGGCCGCGAACTCGGGGTTCTGGATCACGAAGGAGACGAAGATCCCGATGAGCCCCAGGTAGAGCAGGATGGAGTTCAGGAAGTCCCGCGGCTGGAGCAGCAGCCAGACGGGCAGGACCGAGGCGCAGAAGGCGTAGACCAGCAGCACATAGCTCCAGGCCGTCGTGGAGAGATCCGGCGTCGGAATCACCGCCATCCCGAGCCAGATGCTCACGAACAGGAGCGTGGCGCCCACGGGCACGAGGTAGCGCAGCGGGACGCCCTTCCGATAGGAGAGGTACCCCATGGCGATGGCGAGCACCATCACCGCGGTGCTCGGAGCGACCGCCTCGGGATAGAAGATGCTCGAGAAGAGCTGCGCGACGACCTGGACGAAGACGCCCATCGCGAGCCCGACCAGGAAGACGATCAGGGCGTGGAAGAGGTACTTGGCGCGCCGGCCGATGATGTCCTCGGCGATCCGGCCGATGGACCTGCCCTTCGCCCGGATGCTGATGCAGAGCGCCGAGAAGTCGTGCACCGCGCCCACCAGCAGGGTTCCGACGACCACCCAGATCATCGCGGGGACCCAGCCCCAGATCACCGCGATGGCCGGCCCGAGCATGGGGGCCAGACCCGCGATGGAGGCGTAGTGGTGCCCGAAGAGGACCGGCTTCGGGGTCGGGACGTAGTCGTGCCCGTCGTTCAGTTCGTGGGCGGGAGTCGGCCGCGAATCGTCCAGCTCGAAGGAGCGGCGGGCGATGCGCCGGCCGTAGAAGCGGTAGCCGACGATGTAGAGCGCGAAGCACACGAGCGTCGCGAGCAGTGGGCTCATCGGCGTCCTTCCTTTCGCTCCTAGCGCGGTAGCCGGCCGAACATAACAAAGGAAGGGCGCATTCCGGAAGGAATTTCGCGGCCGGAAGGACCCCCGCTGGTAGCATCGCGCCCCCCGGAAGGAGGGTCACGATGCGCAGCGAAATGGTTTCCTTTGCCGCGAACGGCGGTTCCGCGGACGGCTACCTGGCGGTGCCGGATCGGCCGGGGCCCGGGGTTCTGGTGATCCAGGAATGGTGGGGTCTGGTAGGCCACATCAGGGAGGTTGCCGACCGCTTCGCGGAGGCCGGATTCACGGCGCTCGCTCCCGATCTGTTCCACGGCGAGGCGACCACCTCGCCGGACGAGGCCGGCAAGCTGTTCATGGCGCTCGAGGTGGACCGCGCCGAGCAGGACCTGCGCGGCGCCGCGGACCACCTGGCGACCGTCGCCTCCGGCGACTCCGTCGGGGTGGTGGGTTTCTGCATGGGCGGCCAGCTCGCGCTCTATGCCGCCAGCAAGTCGCCGCGCATCGGCGCGTGCGTCGACTTCTACGGCGTCCACCCGAACGTTCACCCGGACTACGGCGCGATCCGCTGTCCGGTGCTCGGGCTCTTCGCCGAGAACGACGGGTTCGTGAACGCCGAGGCGGTCGCCAACCTGGACGCATCGCTCACCGGTGCGGGCGTTGCTCACGAGTTCCACACGTATCCGGGAACCGACCACGCGTTCTTCAACGACGGCCGTCCGGAGGTGTATGACGCCGACGCGGCCGCCGACGCCTGGGACCGGGTGGTCCGCCTCTTCCGCGGCAGCCTCTGAAGCCGGGGCCGCCGCACCGGCTGGCCAACCGGGGTGTCAGTCGCTCCGGGCCGGCAGTTTTCCCGCCCTGGTCCCCGCGTCCTTCACCCGCCGGGTGAAGGCCATCATCATCCGGGTCTCGCGCTCGGTGAGGCCGGCGCGCCCGAAGAGTTCGCGCCATTCGGCGAAGCGCGCTTCCGGTTTTTCCGGCGGCAGGAACCCAACGGCCAGCATGGCGTCGCGCAGGGTGAGGAGCGCGCGCTCAGCCTGCTCCGCGGTTGCCCGCCGCACGGGTTCCTCGGTTGCGGGACCGCTCGCCAGAAAGATCTCGTAGGCGGCGATCATCGCGGCCTGGGCAAGGTTCAGGGAGGGCTGGCGGAGCGAGGCGGGGATCCGCACCTGGCGCTGGCAGAGCGAGCGCTCCTCCAGGGTCAGCCCGCTCGACTCGTTGCCGAAGACCACCGCGACCTCGCCGCCGGACTCCACGGCCGCGATTTCGCCGGCGAGTTCCCGCGGCGTCAGGTGGCGGATCGCTTCCCGGCCCCGGCCGCTCAGTCCGGCCACCAGCCGGCAACCGCCGACCGCTTCGGCCAGCGTCGGGAACACGGCTGCCTGTTCGAGTACCTCCTCGGCCTGCCAGGCCATGCGGAAGGCCTCAACGGTGCGCCAGTCTCCCGGCTGGACGAGCCGCAGCCCCGCGAGTCCCGTATTGCCGATCACCCGGGCGACCGCGCCGATGTTCGCGGGCCGGCGGGGCCGAACGAGCACGATGTGGACCTGCGCCATGGCGGCGTGCGTATCGTAGGGGCGCTCCGGATCCGGCACGGTCCACACTGGATTGCGACAAGACCCAATTACGGACTATATTTGGTTCTGTTGTGAGGTGATGCCATGCCTTTGTCCGACCGGATCAAGCCGATCAGTCATTTGAAGGCCCAGGCGGCCGAGATCGTCCGCACGCTCGGGGACCATCAGGAGCCGCTCATCATCACGCAGAACGGCGAAGCCAAGGCGGTGCTGCAGGACATCGGCAGCTATGAACGGATGCAGGAAACCCTGGCCCTCCTCAGGATGCTCGCACTGGGAGACCGTCAGATGGAAGCCGGCAAGACACAGCCCGCCGCCGAAGTGATCGCGCGGCTTCGGGAGCGCCATCGGGCTGACTGATGCCTTTCGCCGTCCGGCTGAGCGATGACGCCGTTCGGGATCTGGAGGACATTTGCGAATACGTGGCCCGGGTGGATGGGAGCCGTCGGGCCCAGTACGTGCTGACGCGCATCGAAGAGGCGGTCGCGGCGTTGTCCGCGTTCCCGGAACGCGGCAGTTTTCCGGATGAACTGCTGGAGTTCGGCATCCGTCGCTATCGCGAGGTGTTCTTCAAGCCCTATCGAATCGTCTACCGCGTGGAGGAAGACAGTGTTTTCGTGCTGCTGATCGCGGACGGACGCCGAGACCTGCGGACCATGCTCCTGCGGCGGCTGCTTCGCGCCGACGCGTCAGCGCAGTGAATCAGCCGGGAGTCCTGATTCCCAGTCCGATGGACCCGATGGCCCTTCCACCGGCGCCGCAGCCGACGCGCGCCTTCCCGCGTGCCTGACCGCGGCCCGTTCCACGACCTGAAGCCAGTGGGAGACCGGGGCGCGTTCAGCGTTCCCCTTCGGAAGTGGCGCGAGATCCTGTTCGTCGGCGCGATGCGCGAGACGGAGGACGGAACCTATGTCCGCGATCCGTCGCGACCCCTTCCTCCCATGCGGCAGCCCGAGTACTTCGCGGCGGGTCGGCGCTTCCGGGCCGAGCCGTTGCCCGACCCACGAGAGGGCAGGGCGGACCCGCTGAATCCCCGAATCCGCGACCGTAGCCGGGTGCTGCTGACGCCGGTGGACTAGGGATCGGTCAGCTCTGGAGGGTCGCCGGGATGTCCGCGAGCGGCACGGTGCGCTGCTCGCCGCTTTCCAGGTTACGGACGGTGCAGCAGTCGCCGTCGAGCTCCTGCTCGCCAAGGATCAGCGCGAAACGAACGCCGGCGGCCGCTGCGCGCCCGAGCTGCTTCCCGAGTTTCAGGGAGTCCACCTGGACGTCGAGCCGCACTCCGGCCGCTCGCAGGGTGCGGGCGACCCGGAGGGTGTCGCGGACGGCGATTCCCGGGAGGGGACAGAGCATCGCCTGCGGCGCCGAGCCTTCGGCCGAGAACGCGCCGCCCTCCTCGAGCAGCATCAGGATGCGTTCCATGCCCAGCGAGAACCCCACCGCCGGGGTCGCCCTCCCGCTGAACATCCCGACGAGTCCGTCGTAGCGGCCGCCTCCGGCCAGCGACCCGGCGCCTCCCGCCGCGACCACTTCGAAGATGGGTCCCGTGTAGTAGCTCAGGCCCCGCGCCAGGCTGGGAGCGAAACGGACCGGGGCGGCTCCTCCCAGCGCGCCGTCGAGCGAATCCAGCAGTTCGACGAGGTCCGAAGCGGCACTCCTTCCGGGCCCCTCCGGCAGCGCCTGCCCGAGACCGCGGAGCCGGTCCAGATCGCCGTCCCGGTCTTCCGCGGCGCCGGGCACCAGCTCGAGGAGTCGCCGGGCCCGGTCCGGCCCCACTGCGGCGAGGCCGCCGAGCTCGCTCGCCACTGCCTCCCGGCCGATCTTGCCCATCTTGTCGAGCACCACGAGCGTCTCCTGCTCGGACCGGGCGGGGATTCCGCTGGCCGCGATCAGCGCCCGGAGCAACTCCCGGTGGTTCAGCAGGATGGTGAAGTCCGAAAAGCCGAGAGCCGCCAGCGCCGCGTGCAGGACCACCAGCGCCTCCGCATCGGCGACCAGGGAACTGCTGCCGACGATGTCGGCGTCGCACTGGGTGAACTCGCGGAAACGCCCGCGCTGGGCGCGGTCCGCCCGCCAGACCGACTGGATCTGGTAGCGGCGGAACACCGGGGGCAGTTGGGCGCGGTACTCCGCGGTGACCCGGGCGAGCGGCACCGTGAGGTCGTAGCGCAGTCCGAGCTCGGACAGGTCTCCCGGCTCCACCGGCTGCCGGCCCAGGGCCCGCGCCAGCCGCTCGCCCCGGTGAAGCACCCGGTAGATGAGCTGGTCGCCCTCCTCGCCGTACTTCCCGAGCAGCGTCGAAAGCCGCTCCATCGCCGGCGTCTCGAGGGGTACGAAGCCGTGCGCCGCGAACGCGGTCTCGACGCGGCGGAACGCCTCCCGGCGGGTCAGCGCAGCGGCGGGAAGGTGGTCCCGCATCCCGCTGACCGGCTTGGTTGGCGCTTTCCCCATGGACGGCGGGGAGCATACTGACCGCTCCGCTGGTATGCGTTGCCACCGCTGCGCCACAATGACCGGTGAGAGTCGGCGGGTTCGCCGGCGGGAGGGCACCATGCTCCTGAATCGAATCGCAGCCATCACCGTCTCCCTCGCGTTCTTTGTGCTGGGGGCGTCGGCGTTCACATTCACGGCGCCCGCACAGGAGCAGACCTGGGCGGCGCACGTCACCGACGACATGTGCGCCAAGGAGCACATGATGGACGGGATGACCGATCCGGAATGCGCCATCGCGTGCGTCGAGATGGGGGCGGCGCTCGCGCTCTTCGTGGAGGCGGACGACGCCGTGTACGCGGTGGACGACCAGGCGAAGGTGGGAGATTTCGCGGGGCAGGACGTCACGGTCACCGGTGTCCTGAGCGAGGACGGGACCACGGTGACCGTCCATTCCATCGAAGCGCGCTGACCCCCTGGACGCTCTCCCCCGCGCGGTTTTCACGGGGCGGCCGGGTCCCACCGTGCTAGACTTTCTTCCCGGATTCGCTGGGGGATGACGCGGCTCCAGTCGCGGCGCGTTCCCCACCCACTGTGACCCGGTCTCAACTCACCGCGGTTTCGCTCCGCAGCTGACGACCGGCGTTCCCGGGGACTCCGATCCGCGGACCGGTGAGGCCGGTTCTGCGCGCCTTGAGGTGCGCCGGCCCGATTTCGCCGTCGAGGCTGTCGCTCGGCGACCCTCGCCAGTGCCGGCACCGTCCGCTTTCCGGAGCTGTCGAATCAAAGGCTCCTGCCCATGCCGGACCTGCACCCAGCGGCCCCGCCGAAGCAGACAACAGTCAACCGAACGACCTCCTTGGCAAAAACGCCCCCCACCTCTCAGGAAACGCCCATGCCCGACGCGCCCGTCGCCGCCGCGAACGAGGAAGTCGCGGTGGTCGAACCAGTTCCCCCGGCCGGCGAAAAGGAACGCGAACCGCAAGCCAGGGAACCGGAAATCCCTCGCATCGAGATCACCGGCCTGCTGGACATCGGGCCTCGCGACAGCGGTCATCTGCGGCTCCTCGCCAACAACTTCCTGCCCCGGGCTACGGATGTCCGGGTTCCGTTCGGCCTGATCGACCGTTACAAGCTCCGCGAGGGGCACACGATCCTCGGCTATCACGGTCCGCCGAGGCGGGGCCGGCGGCGCGGCGGGCCGCCACGCGCGGAACTGCACACCGTCCTCGAAGTCAACGGCTACCCCGTCGACGCACTGCCTCCCCGGCGGAACTACGCCGATCTGATCAGCGAGCATCCGGCTCCCCGGATCGAACTGGCGCGGACCGAACCGGCCCCGCTGTCGCTCCGCGTGGTCGATCTCATCTCTCCGGTCGGGAGGGGTCAGCGCGGCCTCATCGTCGCGGCTCCCAAGACCGGCAAGACGATCCTCCTCGAGCAGATCGGCGCCTCCATCTCGGACCACTACCCGGGCATCCACCTCATCATCCTGCTGATCGACGAACGCCCGGAGGAAGTGACCCACATGCGGCGTTCGGTCCCGAAGGCCGAAGTGGTCGCCTCGACCGCCGACAGCGGCAGCGCGGACCACGTGCGGGTCGCCCGGATCGTGCTGGAGCAGGCTCGCCGGCTCGTGGAGATGAAGGAAGACGTGGTCATCCTGCTCGACTCGATCACCCGGCTGGGGCGGGCGGCGAACCGGGAAATGCGTGGGAAGGGCCGCACCATGAGCGGCGGCATCGATTCCCGGGCGCTCGAGTTCCCCCGTCAGTTCTTCGGCGCAGCGCGCAAGATCGAGGACGGCGGCAGCCTGACGATTCTCGGGACGGCGCTGGTGGACACCGGAAGCCAGATGGACGAGGTCATCTTCCAGGAGTTCAAGGGCACCGGCAACATGGAACTGGTGCTGGACCGGAAGCTGGCGGAGTCGCGGATCTTCCCCGCGATCGACATTCACCAGTCCGGAACCCGCCGTGAAGAGCTCCTGCTTTCGCCCGAAGAACTGCCGAAGACCCATCTGCTGCGCCGCGCGCTCGCGGGCCTGAAGCCGATGGAGGCGATGTCGCTGCTGCTCGGCCGGATGGAACGGACGAAGAACAACGCCGACATGCTGGCGTCGATCCGGGTCTCCTGATCACCGTCCACGGCGCCCGACGCCATTGCTAGAATCCCCCGTTCCTCCGGGCAGACACCTCATGTACGCAATCTTCGAGAGCGGCGGCAAGCAGCACCGCGCCGAGCCCGGGCAGCGCCTTGCGCTCGAGAAGCTCGACGCCCGGGACGGGGACACCGTTTCCTTCGACCGCGTGCTCATGGTGCGGGACCCGGAGGGCGGCGAGTGCCGGATCGGCAGTCCCTACCTGCCGGAAACGACCGTTTCGGCGACGGTGCTGGCGCACTACCGCGATCCCAAGGTGCTGGTGTTCAAGCGCAAGCGCCGGAAGGGCTACCGGAAAAAGCAGGGACATCGGCAGGCTCGCGTCCAGGTCCGCGTGGATGCAATCCACGAGGGAACCCCGGACGCCGCGGACGGCTCGTCCGCAGCGGAGTAGATCGGTCACGACACAAGAAGCGGCTGAAGCACTCGGGAGGTCAACGTGGCGCACAAGAAGGGTCAGGGGAGTTCCAGGAACGGGCGCGACAGCCACTCGAAGCGGCTCGGCGTCAAGCGCTTCGCCGGCGAACGGGTGTCGGGCGGAACGATCCTGGTCCGCCAGCGCGGCACCCGCTTCAAGCCGGGGACCAACGTCGGGCGCGGGAATGACGACACGCTGTTCGCCAAGGTGGGCGGGGTCGTGCAGTTCTGGAACCGCGGGCGGCTGGGCCGGTTCATCTCGATCGCCGCAGACTGATTCTCCCGGCCAAGTCCGTAAGTCCTTCCAGGGGCCGGCGGTTGCTGGCCCGTCCTTCCGCTTGCCGGTTGTGGTGAACGTCTGCCCGCATCCGCCTGCGGCGCAAAGCGCCGCCGGGGAGGGGTGTGGGGAGGGCTTCTCCCTCCCCACGAGAAACGGTGGCGCGCATCGCGCAGCGATGTGCGTCGCCATCCCGAGGGGGAAGCGCCCCGCGCGTCCGGGTTCCACGGACAGCGCATTCCGGCTGTCATGAGCGGCGTGCGGGGTGTTTCTCCCTCGGGATATCACTGCTGCTGGTTGTCGGCGGTGGCGAGGCCGAGCACTTCCGCGAAGACCGCGGTCGCGCGCTGCATCTCCTCGAGCGTGCCGATCGAGATGCGGGCGTGGGTGTTCTCGTAGGGAGGGAAGTCCCGCCCCACCATGATGCCCCGCTCGGCGCAGGCCTCGCGGAACTCCTTCGCCGGCCGGCCGATGTTCACGAAGATGAAGTTCGTGTTGCTGGGGACCGGATCGAGGCCGTGGCCCGAGAAGAAGTCATGGGTGAGCTTGCGGGCCGCTTCGTTCCGCTTGATTTCCTTCTTGATGTAGTCCGGGTCCTCGAGCGACCCCATCGCCGCGGCGATGGAGAGGACCGAGGTTCCGAACGTGAGCTGCAGCGGCGCGAGCTTCGCGATGGTGCCCGCCTGTCCGAAGCCGTAGCCGATCCGGAGCCCGGCCATCCCGAAGGCCTTCGAGAAGGTCCGCGCCACGAACACGTCGCGGTGTTCCATCGCGAGTCCGGCCCCGGTGTCGAAGCCGGGATGCGAGGCGTAGTCGTAGTAGGCCTCGTCGAGCAGGATGGCGGTGTACGGGGATTCCTTCTTGACGAAGTTCACGAAGTCCGTCACGTCGGCGAGCGAATGGACGGTGCCGGTCGGGTTGTTCGGGTTGCAGAGGAAGACGAGTCCGGCGCCGATCGACGCCCCCGCCATCTTGTCGAGGTCGAGTCCCAGAGCGCCGGTCAGGGGGAGGGCCTTGACCTCGGCGCCGAAATAGCGGGCGGCCCGTACCGGGCTCTCGTAGGAGCATTCCGCGGTGACCAGAGGCCGGCCCGGGCCGGTGTAGGTGCGGACGGCGGTCTGCAGCAGCTCTCCGGACCCGGCCGAGAGCACCACGTTCCCGGCCTTGCCGCCGTACATCCCCCCGATCTTGCTGCGGAGGTCGGTCCCACTGACCTGCGCGTTCATCGGGTAGCGCATGATCGAGGTGTAGGCGTCCCGGAGCGCCGCCACCGCGGACGGCCCCGGTCCCAGCGGGTTCTCGTTGCTGCTGATCCGGATTTCGTCGTCCTCGGGAGGAGGGACGAAAACCGGCCCCCCGCCGAAACCGTTCTCGGCTGCCCAGGCCTCCCGGCCCCGGGCGCTGATCGCGTGGAGGGATGCGGCGC
Source organism: Acidobacteriota bacterium (assembly GCA_022828085.1). Classification (GTDB taxonomy): domain Bacteria; phylum Acidobacteriota; class Vicinamibacteria; order Marinacidobacterales; family Marinacidobacteraceae; genus Marinacidobacterium. The sequence goes on from JAJEIY010000049.1 coordinate 36,245, forward strand.
TGCCCGCCCCGGCGGGCGCCAGACTGAGGAAACTGCGACGCGTGGTCTTCATCGGGGTTCTCCCTGATCTTGTGGGTGCTCGGGTTTCGCGAGCGTCTGCGGAGTTATGGTTGGCGCGTTCGCCAGTACCTTTCCTACCATCGATGTGTTCGTGGAGAGCGTATCCGGTGCGTGAGATACGCCGCAACCCCTCACGAGGTTCCGGATCAGGAGCTTCGGATCAGTGCACCATGAGGTCGGTGACGAGCGCCGTGCTGCCCCACTGCATCCTGAGGGTGCCGTTCATCCCGTCCGCCATGAGGCTGATCGTGAACATCTCCGCGGCGTCGTCCGTCGCCTCGACCTTCAGCGGAGCGCTGAAGAGGTCCTTTTCCGGATCGTGCGCGAGGCCGGACTGTCCGGTCTCACTGTTGACCAGCAGGTCCCAGCCGCCGTCGGTCTTCTTCGCGAACAGGCTGTAGGCGCCGGCGGCCGCCATGTTGGGGCCGATCATCAGGTCGCCCTCGGTGGTGATGGTGGTGGCGTTCTCCGAACCGAGCCGCCAGACCATGCCGGGGGTCGCCTGGCCGAGCATGTCGCGGCCGTTCAGGCTCGGCCGGCCGTACTCGACGGTGACCGCCTTGCCGTTGAAGCTGGCCTCGGCCTTGCCCCGCGGATTGTGAGCAAGCGCGAGGGCCGCGAGCGAAACGAGAACCGCCAGGGCGGCGAAGAGAGAGCGTTTGGGAAACAGGGTCATGCGCGACGTCCTCCGGAGCGGGCATTCTAGCGGCGGTGAATGCGGACGGGCGGCGTTGCGGCGCTCGGGAACGGCGCGGTAGGCTCACTCGGGAAGGCCGTGGTCCGAGGGCTGCCAGAATGGCCCCGGATTCTTCTTCCGCAGTCATGTTGAAATCCGTTCGTCCGTTCCGTTTCCTGGTTTCGCTGCCGGCGGCCCTCCTGTTCTTCGGTGCGGCCGCGCCGCTTCCCGTCCTCGCCGACGAGCGCGTTGACCGCCTGCCCGAAGAGCATCGGGTGTGGCTCGAGGAAGAGGTGGTCTACATCATCACCGAGGCCGAGCGGGAGGTCTTCCTCGGGGTGGAGGGATTCGAGGAGCGCGAACACTTCATCGAGGCGTTCTGGCTGCGGCGGGATCCCGTGCCGGCGACGAAGGAGAACGAGTTCAGGACCGAGCACTACGAGCGGCTGGAATACGCCAACCGGTTCCTCGGGCGGGATGCTCCCCGGCCGGGTTGGCAGACGGACCGGGGCCGCTTCTGGATCATCCTCGGCGAGCCGCGGACGCGGGAGCAGTTCGACGGCCGGAACGAGATCGTGAGCGCGGATCTGTGGATCTACCAGGGGGACACCAGGCTCGGCCTGCCTCCCCGGTTCAACCTCCTCTTCTTCAAGAAGGAGGACATCGGCGAATACGAGCTCTACCACCCCATGTCGGACGGGCCGGACCGGCTCGTTCGCCGCGGCGAGCTGCTCCGCAACCGGCAGCACGCCGCCGTGGACATCCTGGAGATCGTCTCCATGGATCTGGCCCGCGCCAGCCTGGTGGTGGACCTCACGGACCCGCAGGCCGACTTTCTCTCGGCGACGAACACGATCGCCCCCCGGCTCGACACCGTCCGCCCGTCCATGAGCGTGGACAAGAACTTCATCGACATCGAGGAATCTCCGTACAAGCTCGTGGATCTGGAGGAAATCGAGGGGTATCTCCGCTATGGAGACCGGGTCACCGCGGAGTACTCGTTCCGTTTCGTGAAGAGCGAGGCGGACTTCCGGGTGCTCCTGGGACCGCGGAACACCCCCTTCATTCACTACAGCGTGAAGCTTGCTCCGGAAGATTTCGCCCTCGAGTTCGACGAGCGGGAGAACCTCTACCAGACGACGCTCGACGTCGACCTCGAATTGCGAACGCTCGACGGGCGACTGATCGCGATGCAGCGGAACGAACCCCAGATCCGTCTCACCGAGAGCCAGCACCTTGACGCGGGCCGCAGCCCGTTCGCCTATCGCGACAACCTGCCGGTGATTCCCGGGGAATACGAGGTGAGCGTGGTTGTCCGGAACCGCGCCACCCAGCAGTACACGGTGGCGAGCGCCGAGATCCGGGCGCCCGCGACCGGTGCGGGCTCCGTCGGATTGGCGGACCTCGTGCTGGCCTACCGGGTGGACCTGGAGCCCGACCTCACCACCGGGCTTCGTTTCGGAACCTTCCAGTTCGGTTCGTCGGTCATGGAGCCCTCGATCGGGGGTGTGTTCTCGACCAGCGACACGCTGAGCGTCGCGGCGCAGCCGGTGAACGCGACGGATGGGCACCAGGTGCGGCTCTGGATCGTGCCGGACACGTCCGTCACGGGGGAGACGGCGGCCCCGGCCGCGCCGCTCGTGGAACGGACCGTCCCGGCGGGAAGCGCCGCCGGCCCGCCCATCGTGGACATTCCACTGGCGGGTATCGGATCCGGCAGGTACCGCCTGGTGGCCGACCTGCTGGACAGCGACGGCAAGGTCGTGGCCTCCCGGGAGGAGCCCGTTTTGATCTCACCGCGCGCCGCCGTGGACCGACCCGGTTTCATCGTCAGGCGCTCCTTCGCCAGCCACATTCCGGGGTTGCTCGCGCTGGCGCTCGGCGACCAGTTCATGGCCCACGGACGGATTCCGGAAGCTACCGTCGCGTTCCGCGAGGCGACCGCGAACCCGGATCTGCCGATGGCGCGCTGGAAGCTCGCCAGCGCTCTGCTCTTCACCGGGCAGGCGAACGAGGCGCTCGATCTGCTGCTTCCGGTCGAGGCGGATTACCCGAACGAGATCGAGGTGGCGGAGGGCGTGGGCTTCGCCTACTACATCCGGGGGGAGTGTGACGAGGCCCTGCCGCGGCTCGAGCATGCCCTCACCTTGCGGGTGGCGGACCCATCGCTCCTGAACGCGCTGGGCGACTGCCACGAACAAGTCGGCGACGGCGAGCGGGCGCGGGAGATGTTCGAGCGTTCGCTGGAACTGAATCCCGGCCAGCAGGGGGTTCGGGACCGCCTCGCGGGGCTCGGCGATCCTCGCTGAGTCCCGGGCCGCCGTACCACCGGGCGGCGATCCCTTGATGGGCTCGGGACCGGGTCCGCTGCCCGACGGAAAGCGCTTTCGGGCGAACCACCCTCTCGCCCCGCTGACGACGCTTGGGCTCGGAGGGCCGGCCGACTGGTTCATCGGGGCCAGCGGCGAAGAGGAACTGCTCGGCGCCCTCGCCGCCGCGCGGGAAAGCGGGTTGCCGGTCACCCTGCTCGGGGGCGGGTCCAACGTGCTGGTGTCGGATGACGGAGTCCGCGGCCTGGTGGTCCGGGTGGCGGGAGGCGGCGCCCGGCAGGTTGACAGCGGGACCGTTCGGGCCTTCGCCGGAATGACCGTGAACGGGCTGGTTCGCTGGTGTATCCAGCGAGGGCTTGCCGGTCTCGAGACCTGGGCGGGCACGCCGGGGACCGTCGGGGGCGCGATCCACGGGAATGCTCATTTCGGCGGCCGGGAGATTGGCGAGCTGGTGACGGGCCTGCGCGTCGCGGACGACGCGGGAAAAGTTGAGAGCGTCCGTGCGGAAGCGGTGGAGTTCGGCCCCGGGGGCGTCGCTTTCGCCGGGCGGGGACGCGTCCTGCTCTCGGCCGACTTCGGGGTGCAGCCGGAAGACCTGGCCGTCCTGCGCCGGCGAGCCCGGGCGTCCCTCGCGTTCCGGAAACGGACCCAGCCGCTTGCCTTGCCCAGCGCGGGATGCGCCTTCAGGAACCCCGATCCCGAGGGAGCTTCCCTGCCGTCCGGCGTTCCCTGCGCCGCCGGAGCCCTGCTCGACCGGGCCGGGATGAAGGGCGTCGCGGTCGGCGGCGCCCGGGTGTCGGAGATCCATGCGAACTTCCTGACGGCCGGGCCGGGCGCCACGGCGGCCGACGTTCATCGGCTGCTCGGAATCTGTCAGGCGGCCGTGAAGACGGCCTTCGGGGTGAAGCTCGTGCCCGAACTGGTCCTGCTGGGAGACTTCCCGTCGTGATCCGGGAAGCGCCTCCACCGACCACCCTGATCGTCGAAGGAGGCGCCCGTCTGGAGGGCCGGGTGCAGGTGGAGGGGAACAAGAACGCGGCGCTGCCGCTCCTTGCCGCCTGCCTCCTCACCGACGAGTGGTGTGAACTCAACAACATGCCCGACATCCGGGACGCCGTCACCATGGCCGGAGTCCTCGAGGGCCTGGGGGCCGAAGTCGAAGGAGCGGGGACCGGCCGGGTGCGGGTCCGCGCGGGGGACCTCAAGAGCGAAGAACCCGACCCCGCGGGCGTGGGACGGCTCCGCGGCTCCGTGCTGCTGGCGGCGCCCATCCTGGCGCGCCGGGGCCGCGTGCAGATGGGTGAGCCGGGAGGAGACTTCGCGGGACGCCGGGGCTTCGATGTGCACCTCGCCGCGCTCCGCGCCCTGGGGGTACGGGAGGTGGAGGGACCGGGTCGCCAGTTCGAGGCTCCGGACGGCCTGCGCGCCGCCTCGTTCTATCTCGAGGAGGCGTCCGTCACGGGAACGGAAACCGCCCTCCTGGCTGCGGCTGGCGCCGAAGGCGTCTCCGAGATTCGCCATGCGGCCTGCGAGCCGCACGTCGTCGAACTGTGCGGGTTCCTGGAAGCGATGGGGGTGCAAATCGAGGGAGCCGGCACCCCAACCCTCCGGGTCGCGGGTACGCGGCGGCGGAGAGGCGCGTCGTGGATCCTTTCGGGAGACTTCGTGGAGGCCGGGAGCTGGGCGGCGGCGGCCGCCCTGACCGGGGGAACGGTGGAAATTCAGGGGGCCCGGACGGTGGACCTCGAGCCGATCACCTCGGTCCTGGGGCGCCTCGGCGTCGCCTTTCGGCAAGGAGACGATCGCCTGCTGGTCGAGCCCTCGCGGCTGCACTCGGCCCGGCGGATCACCACCGCCCCGTGGCCGGGCTTCCCAAGCGACATGGTGAGCCTCACGACGGTGCTGGCGACGGCCGCCGATGGCGCGACGCTCGTCCACGACTGGATGTACGAACTCCGCCTGTTCTCCCTCGAACAACTGATCGGGATGGGAGCGGACATGTTCCTCTGCGATCCGCACCGCGTCATCGTCACGGGCCCCAGCCGGCTTCGGGGCAGGGACCTCGACGCCCGCGACATCCGCTCGGGAATGGCGCTCATCGCGGCGGCGCTCGCCGCTTCCGGCGAGAGCCGCATCACGCCGCTCGAGACGGTGCAGCGGGGCTACTCGGATCTGCCGGCGAAACTGCGCTCACTGGGCGCGATGGTGGACGTGCGGACCGCTTCAGCCTGATTCCTCCAGGTAGCGCTCCTGGAATCTCCGGATCGCCGGGAGGAGCGGCTGACGATCGTGCAGGGTCCCGGCGAACAGGTCGCCGAGCCGTCCGAGCCGCTCGGGCAGGCTGGCGATGGTGAAGCGCCCGGGATGAAGATCCCCGTCGAGTTCATCCCAGTCGAGGGGTGTCGAGACCGACGCCGCGGGCACCGGACGGACGGCGTACGGAGGAACCACCGTCTGTCCGCGCCGGTTCTGCAGGAAGTCGAGATAGACGCGTCCCCGCCGCCGGGAGGTGGTTCGTTCGACGGTAGCGATGTCCCGGTGCTCGCCGGCCACATGCGTGGAGACAGCCTCCGCGAACTGCCGGACCACGTCGTAGGGATACACCGGTTCCAGGGGAACGTAGATATGGAGGCCGGTGGCGCCGGACGTCTTCAGATAGGGACGGAGGCCGATCCCGCGGAGCACCTTGCCGAAAGCCCGGGCGAGGCGCACCACGTCGCTGAACGGTCCGCCGCCGGGATCCAGGTCGAACACCGCCCAGTCCGGTGTTTCCCGCCGGGTCCGCCGCGAAAGCCAGGGATGGATGTCGATGCTCCCCAGGTTGGCGGCGTAGAGGAGTGCCGCCGCGTCGTTGACGATGAGGTAGCGGATCGTTTCGCCCCGGTGCCCGGAGGGGATTTCTTCGCTGACGATCCAGTCCGGCGTGTGGTCCGGCAGGTCCTTCTGATAGAAGGCCTTGCCCCCCACGCCGTCGGGATAGCGGAGCAGGTGCGACGGCCGCTCGTGCAGATACGGGAGAAGGTGTTCGGCGACCCGGTCGTAGTAGCGGATCAGGTCTCCCTTGGTGTAGCCGTGATCGGGCCAGAACACCTTGTCGAGGTTCGTGAAGTGGAGCGGCCGCACGGATTCCCGCGCCGCCCGCTGGCGCGAGAGGCCCGCGAGCAGATGCTCGGAGGGGTCCGGAGTTCGCGTCCCGCGTGAGGGGATGCGCAGGCAGTCCGGAGAAGCGGCCGGCTTGCCTGGGGCAGCCCCGGGGGCCGGATAGGCGGCGCCGCCGCGCCGTGCCACGGTCCCCGGCAGCCCGGCCGCCTCGCAGGCCGCGTGGAACTCCTCTCCCCGGACCGCGACGTGGTCCCCGAAGAGGAGCGTCTTGCCGGACGGCACCAGGGTGGAGAGCAGTCCTTTCCGTTCGAGCAGGGGGACGTTGCGAATGTCCCATTCCTCGTAGCGGAGCAGGTCGTTCAGGTAGAGCGCGACGGGTATCGACGGGTTCCCGTCGAGCCGCGCCGCGAGGCGATCGGGTGAGGGCCTCTCCGCCTCGTCCGTGCTCACCAGCGTTCCAACCACCAGGAACTGCTCCGCGCGAACCGCTTCGGCTTCGCCCGCCACCTCCGGCAGATCGAGCGCGGTCCCGTCATCCGCTCGCGTCAGCAGAAGCTCCGCCCCGGCGCGTTCGAGGAAGACGGGGATGCCCTGGAGTTGCGGTTCGAAGATCCAGTCCCGGTCGGTGAAGGGGTCGCGCTCGCCCTCCGGAAGCACCGGAACCGGACCGGGCTCCCCGGTCCAGGGCGTGGCGCCTTTCAGGTCGAAGAAGGGTTGCCGTTCCGCGTCGCCGCGCACGTAGCGGTCCCGCCCCTTGAACAGGAGCCATTCGTCCGGGCCCCGCTTCGTCTTCACCATGTGCCAGGCCCCGCGCAGCTTGCGCCCGGAGAGCCGGATCACGAGTTTTCCGGCTTCCACGCCCGCGGCGCCCTGGTCTTCGCCCCCTTCCGTGACCTGGTAGGTGCCGCGGTCCCAGATGCCCATGGTGCCGCCGCCGTACTCGCCCTCGGGAATCACCCCTTCGAAGTGCGTGTAGGCCAGCGGGTGGTCCTCGGTCCGGACCGCGAGCTTCTTCACCTCGGGGTCGTAGGAAAAGCCCCGTGGCACCGCCCAGGAGCGGAGGACTCCGTGCATCTCCAGCCTCAGGTCGTAGTGGAGACGGCGCGCCTCGTGGCGGTGGACCACGAAGCGCCGGCCCCCTGGCGCCCCCGCGTCCGCGGCGCCGCCCGCGGGGGGTTCGGGCGTCCGTCCGAAATCCCGTTTCTCCTCGTACGCGGTGATCGTCTTGGATCGCTTGTCAGGCATGGGCGGCGCGTCGAGATCGCGGTCCGGCGCCTCTATTCTCGCGTCTTCGGGGTCAAATGCGGAGGCCGAGCGCCGCTTCGGATTTCGCGGCGGAACGGGTCCTTGACAGCCGAACGGGGCGCGCTAATCTGCCGGTGCCCTGCCGGTTTCCCGCAATCGGCGTTTCGGGTGCGCTCGTCCCGTGCGCGGCTCCTAGGGTCCGGGTTTCCGGGCCCACCTCCATCCGTCTCCTTCCTTCCTCACGGAGCCAGAACGGGACACCTTTCACGGCAGTCACCGGACCTCCTGGTCGGGGGGACGCCTGCAAGGGAACGCCGACCTCGGAGCGCCCGCCTCCGGCCGGCATCGCCGACCGAAGGGAGGCGAAACGCACCGGGCAAATACCTGCGCCGACCCCACAACGGGGGAGGTTGCCGTGTTCGCGGCCCGACTGCCGCCCGCGCCGGTCACTCCGGCGGATACCATCCGGGACGCACCCACGCGTCAGACCGGCGTGGTGCGAGGCGAGAACTGCCATGAAAAGCACTAGGGAAGCAGACGGATCGGCGCTCCGGATGCCGGCGGCGACTGCGGGACCGCTGCTGGCGCTGCTCTGTGCGGCCGCCATCCTGCTCGCGGGATGCGAAGAGGCCGAGGAAGCGCCGCGGATGACGCTGGAGGACGTCCTGGACATCCGGCACCCGACGGCGCCCGTCTGGAGTCCCGACGGCGACGAGGTGTTCTTCGTCTGGGACCTGAACCAGCAGATGGACCTCTACGCGGTGGATCCCGGCTCCGGCGAGCCCCCGCGCCAGTTGACGCGCTGGGGCGACTCCTACGAAGTGATCGGCGGGCTGTTCTGGGGCGGGGACGGAAACCTGCTCCATTTCACGCGCAACGGACGGCTCTACCAGATGGATCCGGATCTGGCGGGGACGCTGCGCGCCGTCTTTCACGACGAGCCCGGCGGCGAGTCCGGCTTCCAGCCTTCCCCCGATGGCCGCCGGATCGCGTTCCTGCGGGGTGGGGACCTGTTCGTCCGCGACCTTGCCGATGGCGCCGAGATGCAGCTGACCCGCACGGACGACCGCGCGGAGGGCGAGCCCGCCTGGTCCCCGGACGGCCGTTTCATCGCGTACACGGTCTCGAACCGGGAAACGCTGGACGAGACCCACGAGATTTCCGGAGCCTCGCTTCTCTATCGCCGGTTTCGAGGCACGGCGCCCGACCTCTGGGTGGCGCCGGTGGTCCGGAACGGGGTATCGCGGCGGATCGCGGCGGGACCCGGCGCCATCTCGAGCCCCCGCTGGGTGGACACGGCGCGGTTGATCTACCAGGAGGTCGCGCCCGATGTCCGGACGCGCTCGGTGGTCCTTGCCGACCTTCGCGACGGCTCGCTCCGTCCGCTGCACGTCACGAAGGACGAGAAGTGGTGGAGCCTCAACTACCTGGGCGGCGAACCGCGCCCCTCTCCCGGCGGGGAGTGGGTGGCGCTCGTGGACGATGCCTCGGGCTGGGACCAACTGGTGGTGGTCTCGTTGGCCGACGGTTCCGTGCACGCCCTCACCGGGCCGGGGGAAGAGGCGCGGCGCTTCGCCTGGTCCCCCGACGGTGGAATGCTCGGCTGGGACGCGAATCCGGACCATCCCGGACAGCGTCACCTCTTCGTGGTGGACACCGCGGAGCTGCCGGACGCCGAGCCGACGCGGATCACCTCGATGCGGGGCACGAACACCCAGCCGTCCGTCGCCACCGGATTCCGGCTGAGTTCGGAACATGGCGGTTTTTCGCCCGACAGGTCACGCATCGTGTTCCAGCACACCGGCCCGCGCGCCGTCCCCGATCTCTTCGCGGTGGAGACCAGCGGAGCGGGCGAGGCGGAGCGGCTCACGGATTCGCTGCCCGAGTCGCTCGACCCGGCGTTCTTCACCGAAGGGGAGTTCCTCCGTTATCCGGCGCGTGACGGGGGAGAAGTGCCCGGCTACCTGTTCGTGGCCGAGGATCTTGACCGCACCATGAAGCATCCCGCGATCGTCTGGGTGCACGGGGACGGGATCGCCCAGAACTACGACGGGTGGCATGTCCGCCGCGACTACGGGGTGTACCACTCCTTCCACCAGCTCCTCGCCGCGGAGGGCTACGTGGTGCTCATGCCCGACTATCGCGGAAGCATCGGCTACGGCCGGAACTTCCGGCAGGAATCCTACCGGGACGTCGGGGGAGGGGACTACCAGGACGTTGCGGCGGCCGGCGACTACCTGCAGTCGCTCGAGTTCGTGGATCCGGACCGCATCGGGGTCTGGGGGCTGAGTTACGGGGGTTTCATGACGATGCAGGCGCTCACCCTGGACCCCACGCTGTTCGCGGCGGGGGTGAACGTCGCCGGCGTCGGAGACTTCGGCCTCTGGTTCCGCGATCCCGGCGGCCCTTGGCAGTTGGGCCGGATGGGGCATCCCGCCGAGAACCCTGCCGCCTATGACCTCGCGGCGCCCGCCGACCGGGTCGATCGCGTGGTGCGCCCGCTGCTCATGCTGCATGGGACCTCGGACGTGAACGTGTCCTACTTCGAATCCATCAACCTGGCCGACGGACTCCTCCGCGCCGGCAAGGATTTCGAACTCGTCACCTATCCCGGGGAGTTCCACTACTTCCACCGGGAGCACGTCCTGCGCGACGCCTGGACCCGGGTCGGACGCTTCTTCGGGGAACACCTCGCGGTCCGCTCCCCGTAGGAGATCCGCCCGCGGCCCGCGCGCGACCCGTCAGGCCAGCGCGGAGCGGAAACGCCGGGCGAGGTCGTCCGGCGTGGCGCGGTTCCAGGTTTCGTTGACGCCGATCATGAATCGACCGTCCGCGCGGACGCTCCCCAGATCCACCTGGCGCTCGCGAAGCCGCTGCCGGAAGGCCCCGGGGTCGGGGCTGTCCACCCGCAGCCGGAACAGGTTGGTGCCGCCCGCCATCCGCTCGACCGAGAAAGCGCCGTGCCGCTCCACCTCGGCGATGAAGGACTCGGAGGTCCCCACCGCGCTCGTGAACCGCTCGATGAACCCCGGAAGGAAGTTGAGGGCGACCGCGGCGAAGGGCCAGGCGGCGGGGAGTCCGCTGCCGAACATCCTCCGCGTGTGGAACATGCCGTCGAGCAATGCGGCGGGGCCGGCAAGGATGGCTCCCGAGGCCGCGTTGAAGTACTTGTAGAGCGACACGTACACGGTGTCGAACGGGCGGGCCAGTTCGGCCACGTCCATCCCCGTATAGGCGCTCTCGAGGAACATCCGCGCTCCGTCGAGGTGCAGCCGGATGCCTTCGCTCCGGGCGTAGCCGGCAATGCGGGTCAATTCCCCCTGATCGAAGGTCTCGCCGGAGCGCCGCCTCACCGGGGTCTCGATCGAGATCACCGAGACCGGCCGCGAAACGCGCCCGCCGCGGGTCCGTTCCACGATCTCTTTCACCTGCTCGAGCGTGAAGGTCGGGCGGCCCGGCGCCAGTGGAATCAGCGGGATTGCGCTCAGGGTCTGCACGCAGTCTCCCGAGTCGTTGTACAGGTGAGCCTCGGCCTGAACGATCGCCCGGCCGCCGCCGGGACCGGCCAGACTGCGCACCGCCAGGTGGTTCGCCAGAGTTCCGGTCGGCATGAAGACCGCGCGTTCCTTGCCCAGGATCCCCGCGAACTGCTCCTCGAGCACCTGCACAACGCCGCCGTTCGAATAGGAATCCCGTTCGATGCGGCCCTCTTCCGCCATCCGCGCGAGCAGGCGTCCCTGCTCGGCGGGCGTCAGCCCGAGTCCGTCTCCCGTCATCCGGACCCGGGTGGAGTCCGTGGCGGTTGTGGGGGTGGCGCCGGATCCGCCGGCAGTGGCTGCCGGCGCGAGCAGTCCGGCGCCGAGTCCGACGGATCCCGCCTGCAGGAAACGTCGCCTGGGAAACTGGTTCATGACGTCCTCACTTGCGCTGGGGACCGGTTGGCCCCGAAATCACTGTATCGGGGCCCTGCGGGGCCGGCAACTTTGACGGAGCCGGGAGAGTGGGTGGGTTGCCGCGGGCGCGGGCCGGCTAGCGCTCGGGTTCCAGGAGGGCCCGGAAGGCGGGAGGGACGTTCATCCCGAGCGCCTCCGCCTGGGTCAGGTGCGTCCGGGCCTCGGCGGTACGCCCGCGCTGCCGCTCCACGTCCGCGAGGAGGAAGTGGATGCCGGCGAGCTGGCCGGAGGCGGCGCCTGCTTCCCGGGCGGCGGCGAGCGCCCGGGAGAGCGTCTCCGCCGCTTCCCCCAGCCGCCCCGCGGTGGCGAGCAGTTGACCCAGACCCTGGAGGGCGCCGGGATGGTCGGGGGCACTCGCGAGGGCGTCCCGGAGATAGCGCTCCGCCTGCCGGAGATCGCCGCGCTGGAAGTGCAGGCTCGAGGCGCCGAGCAGGGTGGGGAGATGGCTCGGGTCGGCGGCGATGGAGCGGCGGTAGAGGCCATCGGCTTCCCGATCCCGACCGCTGCGGGCGAGGAGGTTCGCGAGGTTCGCCATCGCCGCGCTCGAATCGGGGTCGCGTGTGAGGGCGGTGCGATAGGCCGCTTCCGCCTCGTCGGTACGGCCCAGCCGGGCCAGCGCATTGCCGTGGTTGTAGTGGAGGTCCGCGCTGCCGGGCCGTTCGCCCACCAGGCGCCGGTAGATCTCCTCCGCGCCGTCGTGGTCTCCCGCGGCCGCCGCCCGACGGGCCCGTGCTTCCCTTCCGCGGCTGTCGGCGCGGAGATCCTCGACGGCGATCAGCAGCGGATCCGGGTCGGCGGTGGCGCCGAGCGAAGCCGATCGGGCGGCGATGCGGGCCCGGGCGGTTGCGTGTGCGGCGCCCTCCGGGTCGCCGAGGCGCCTCGAGACCTGCGCGAGGAAGGACCAGCCCGCCGCCGAGGACGGCAGGCGCTCCACGACCCGCTCGAACGCCGTCAGAGCGCCGGCCAGCTCTCCCCGCCGGAGGCGACGGCGCCCGAGGGCGAGCGGCGCTTCAACGGATCCCGGAGCCGCATCCTGGAGCGCCTCCCAGGCGGCTTCGGCCGCGTCGCTGTCGCCCAGAGCCTCGAGCACCCGGGCCCGGAGCGCGAGCGCCGGAGAAAAACGGGGATTCCGGCGGAGCGCCTCCTCGGCCAGGCCCAGCGCGCGGGCCGGTTCGGCGGTTTCCAGCAGGCGGGCGTGGAGGTGCGGCCAGCGGTGGTCGTCCCCATCGAGACGGGCGGCCTCGGCATAGGCAAGGCCCGCGGGAGCGCCGAGCCGATGGGCATGGAGCACCATGCCGAAGCGCCCCCAGGCGGCCGCAGCGCCCCGGTCGGCGGCGAGGGCGTCCCGAGCCGCGCGGATGGCCTCCCGAACGGCGGGTTCCATGCCGTCGGACCCGACTTCCGGAATCTCCGGGCCTCCACAGGCGCCCGCCAGCATCGCAAGGAGCGCCAGCCGGTTCCACGCCTTCGTGGACCGGAAGGCCCGCGCGTCAGTCATGGATCGTTCCGGCGCCGCGGACCACGACCACGACCCGGTTCGGAGCGGGCGCCGGAAACGCCTCCTCCGAGCCGTCGGACCAGCGGAGCGTCAGACTCTCGATCGCGGCGTCCGCGGGGATCCCGAAGTGGGCCCGGGGATCGCCGGAACTGAGGTAGGAGACGCCGGGGTTGGCGCGGGCGACCCGTGTTCCGGCCGAAGTGCGGAGCGTGACGGTGGCGCCGTGATCCGGCGCGCCGCGGGGCGTCTGGGCCGCCACGAGCAGCCAGTTCCCCCCGGGGTTCGAGACGTTCTCGAAGATCCGGGCCGGACCTGCGGCGGCGGTGAGCACGAGATCCGGGTCCCCGTCGCCGTCGAGGTCCCCGGCGGCCAGCCCCCGGCCGACGGCGGCCTTCCCGCTCAGCTCGGGCGAGGCGGCGCCGGCGTCCTCGAACCGGTCGCGGCCGCCGCGGAGCACCAGGGCGGTCTCCTCGTACTGCGCGAAGAACGGAGCGCGCGGGGATTCGCCGGGCGGACGCGCCACCCGCCCGTTGGCGATCACGGCGTCGAGGAAACCGTCGAGGTCGAAGTCGCCGAGGGCCACGCCGAATCCGGTCGTCGAGAGGCCCAGCGTTCCGAGCCCGAAGTCGATGGAGCCGTCCACGAAGCCGGTCCCCGGTTCGGCGAGATAGACGGTGTTCGTCTCGTCGGCGAAGTGGGTGAGCAGGATGTCGAGGACGCCGTCGCCGCTCAGGTCGCCGATCTCGATCCCCATCCCCGCCTCGGGACGGCCGAAGCCGCTGAGGGCGGCGCCGAGCAGCAACGCCTCTTCGGTGAACGCCCCGCCGCCCTGGTTCACCCAGAGGTGATTCGCCTCGGTGTCGTTCGCCACGTAGAAGTCCGGCCTCCCGTCCCCCGTGAAGTCGTGGCAGACGACCCCGAGGCCCCGGGCCGGCAGGGCGGCGATGCCGGATTCCCGGCCCACCTCCACGAATCGCCCATCCCCGGTGTTCCGGTAGAGCAGATCGGGCAACCCGGGCACATCGGTCGGGTTGCAGTAGTCCTGCTCCCCGGTCGCCGCGAAACAGGAAAAGCTCGGGTCGTAATCCATGTAGCGGGTCACGAAAAGGTCCAGGCGGCCGTCGGCGTCGTAGTCGCAAAAGGCCGCCGAGGCCGACCAGGAATCGTCCCATCCGGGGCCCTGCGCCGCCACCAGGCCCGAATCTCCGTTGTTCAGCAGCAGGGCGTCGGGTCCGTATCCGGTGCGGAAGAGGTCGAGATCGCCGTCACCGTCGGCGTCCCCGGCCGCGACGCCCATGCCGTACGCGCCGCCGTTCGGAACTCCGGCGATCTCGACGAACCGGATGCCCGGTCCCCGGTTCTCGAAGAACCGGTCCGCGCCCTCGCCCTGGACGAGATAGAGGTCGAGATCACCGTCGGCGTCGCGGTCGAAGAGGGCGACTCCCGACCCCATGATCTCGGGCATGAAATAGGCCGGGCGGCCAGCGTCGTCCCTGCCGGTGCGGTGGACGAACTCGACGCCGGAAGCCGAGGTCACGTCGAAAAAGCGCGGCTGCGCGTCCGCCGGCGCCCCGGCGGCGATGACGCCCGAGAGGACGCCCGCGACGAGGAGCCGAAGGATCAGCGGCGGAGCACCGATCGCGGGCCGATGTCCGCGAGACTCGGCGTCCCGGCAAGCTGCATCGCGACTCGCAGTTCGTCGCGCAGTATCCGCAGGACCATTTCCACGCCGGCCTCCCCGAAGGCGGCCAGTCCCCAGAGGTAGGCGCGGCCGATCAGGACGGCGTCGGCGCCGAGCGCCAGCGCCTTGAAGATGTCCACGCCGCGGCGGATACCACTGTCCATGATGATCGGAATCCGTCCGTCGATGACGCTGACCACCTCGGGGAGACTGTCGATGGTGGCGATCCCGCTTTCCTCGGCGCGCCCGCCGTGGTTCGAGACCACGATCCCGTCCACGCCGTGCTCCAGGCAGAGTTCGGCGTCCTCGGCGGTGACGATGCCCTTCAGCAGGACCTTCATCGCGGTGATGTCCTTGAGCCGCTTCACGACGTCCCAGGTGAGGCCGGGGTTGTTGAGGCCGGCGAAACGGCTGCGCCCGGTGATGTTCTCCACCTCGATCCCGTCGAACATGCGCTTTCTGGAGACGTAGCCCGCAAGGCCGGGAACGTGGCAGATCTCGCATTCCCGCTCGTCGAGGCGGGCGGTGAGCGGGGTGCTGATCCGGTTGCTTCCGGTGGGGAGGTCCACTGTCAGCGCCACCGCCGGGCAACCGGCGGCCTCCGCCCGCGCGACGAGCTGTTTCGTCACCTCGAAGTTGGTGGTCGGATAGAGCTGGTACCAGACCGGTTCGCCCCGCGCCTCGTTGACTTCCTCCACGGGGGAAGTCGTCACCGTGGAAAGCAGTTGCAGGTGGTCCATCGTCCGCGCGGCGCGGGCCACGGCGACTTCGCCTTCGGGATGAAACGCCTTCTGACTGCCGCAGGGGGCAATGCAGATGGGAGACGTCCACCGCCGGCCGAAGAGTTCCACCGACATGTCGGGGTCCGAAACGTCCACCAGCCGGCGCGCCCGGATCCCCACGTTGTCCAGCGCGCGGCGGTTCTCCGCCAGCGTGCCCTCTCCGTCCACCCCGGTCGCCATGTAGCCGTAGTGGGCGGGCGGCAGGTTGCGTTCCGCCAGCACCCGGAAGTCGAAGATGTCCGCCGCTTCTTCGGGTGAGCCGATCGGCGTCCGCGGGAAGCGGTTGTAGCCGAAGAGTTCCGCGCTCTCCCGGGCAGTACCCGGTTTCTGGCCCTGGGCCGAGGCGCGGGGTTCCCAGCATCCGGCGCCAAGCAGCAGCGGGCTTCCCGCCAGATACCGCAGGAACCGGCGACGGTTGGGGGTCAGGTCGTTCGGATCGCGCATCGGGCTGCTCCCTCCGGCGCCTTCATTGTGTCATTCGCGGTCGGTCCGGCAAGCCCGCTCCGGGCCGCCGGCGTGGTGCCCCGATCCGGGTTTGCCCTTGGTGACACGGTATTATCGAGAATTGGCAGCCGCCAGCGCTGCCGTCAGGTTCAACAGAGCGAAGCGCTTGCGAGAAGGCGCGAAGGGGGGACCGATGGACACTGCCATGCATTTGAGGTCAGGTGCGGACCGGGGGGCAGGCAGGGGGCAACTCTGGAGCCGGAGAAGCCTGATGCACTCCAGTTGCGCGGCAGCACTCCTGGCCCCGTGGGCGCGATTGGCGAATGCGGCCCTGGCAGCGGGAGACGGCGTCTCGTCGGGCGCGGGCAGCGCGGCGGCTCCCGGCCGCCAGGCTCCGAACCGCGGCGCGGCAGGCGACGGGATCGTTCTCGGCACCTCGGCCGCGTTCACGGGTCCCTCGCGGGGACTGGGCAACGAGCTCTACCGGGGCGCGATGGCCTACTTCCGCCAGATCAACGACTCCGGCGGAATCAACGGACGCCAGATCACGCTGAAGTTGTACGACGATGGCTACCAACCCGATCCCTGTGTCCAGAACACGCTGAAACTGATGCTCGAGGACCAGGTGTTCCTGCTGTTCGGCTACGTCGGGACGCCCACGGTAACCCGCGTTCTCCCGATGCTGAAGAAGTTCCAGGAAGAGCAGATCTACATGTTCTTTCCCTTTACCGGAGCGCAACCGCAGCGGGAGCCTCCCTACGGCGACTTCGCGTTCAACCTGCGCGCTTCCTACCGCCAGGAAACGGCCGGTCTGGTCGAGAACTTCCTCGCCACCGGACGGCGCCGCATCGCGGTCTTCTACCAGGCGGACGCCTATGGCCGCAGCGGCTGGGCCGGAGTCCGCGCAGCGCTCGAGAACCACGGGGAAACGATCGCCGGCGAGGCGACCTATCAGCGGGGCTCCCGCTTTACCGGCACCATGCGCGCCCAGGTCGAAATCCTGCAGAGGGCGGCGCCCGATGCCGTGATCTGCGTGGGGGCGTACGCGGCCTGCGCCGCGTTCGCCCGGGACGCCATCGACCTGGGGCTCCGGGTTCCCATCGCGAATCTCTCCTTCGTGGGCAGCGAGAACCTGGTGAACCTGCTGAGCGAGGGGCGCGACGACCCCGAGACCTATACCCGTTGGCTCGTCAACTCGCAGGTGGTGCCCAGCTACGAGGACGAGTCCGTACCGGCGGTCCGGGAATACCGCGAGCTGATGGCCCGCCACAACCCGCAGATTCCGGAACAGTTCCTGGATGACCCCTACAGTCCGCTGCCCCAGAGCTTCGTCAGCCTGGAGGGTTTCGTGAACGCAAAGCTGATGTGCGAGATCTTCCGGCGCTTCGACGGAGCGCCGGTCCGGGCCGGACTGGAGGAAGCCGTGTTCTCGATCCGGGACTTCGATCTCGGCATCGGCGAGCAGGTCTCCTTCGGGCCGGAGCGCCGCCAGGGACTCCAGCGCGTCTACTACACCGTCGTGGAAGACGGCCGTTTCGTTCCGTTGACCGACTGGAACGCTCTCCCCGCCTGACATGAAAGTTCACAAGCTGTTCCAACGGATGCGGTTCGGCATCTTCGCGCTGTTCGGACTCATCGTCCTCTCGACGTCCCTGCTCTGCATCCGGACGGTGGACACGGAACTCTCGGCCGAGTACGCCGCCAACTCCGAGAGCATCGCAAAGACCATCGCCGACGCGAGCGTGGACATCCTGCTCAACCGGAACCTCGCGACGCTGCAGTCGCTGATCGACCAGTTCCTCGAAGTGCAGGGGATCCGATACATCTACATCACCGACGAGACGGGCGAGTTCCTCGCGCACACCTTCGTGCCCGGAATCCCCGAGGTGATCCTGGAGAGCGACCCCTTCCGGACGGAACCCGTGGAACGCAGCCTGCCCGGGATGGGCGATTTCCTCGAGGTCAGCAGTCCCATTCTCGCCGGGGTGGCGGGCACGGTCCATCTCGGGATGGACCTGGACCTGGTCGCGCTGAAGATCCAGCGGGCGATCGGGCAGCAGGTGTACCTGATCTCCATCCTGCTCGTGGTCGGGATCCTGGCGTCCATCTGGCTGGTGAACCTGGTGGCGCGGCCACTTGCCGCGCTCCTCGCCTACGCGGTGGAGACTGCCCGGCGCCCTCCGGAGGAACGAGCGCTCGTGGTCGCGGACGAGAAGCTGCTCGAGCGCGACGACGAAGTCGGACAGTTGGCGCGCTTGATTCTCTATATGTCCCGGACCCGGCCGCCCTCGGATCCCGAGGCGCTTCCGGACCCGGGAGCGGCGCGCTCGGCGGCGTGAGCGGAGGTGCGCGCAGTGTCCGGAGGGGAACGGACTCCGCCGGCTGAGGGACCGCGGTAGTGCAGCTTCCGCACCACGTTGCCCGCCTCCTGGCGGTAACGGTCTGTACGGTGCTGCAGCTCTGTTTCGGAACGGTGTACGCCTGGAGCTTCTTCCAGACGCTGCTCGTGCGTCAGCTGGGCTGGACCTTCACGGAAACGGCCTGGGCGTTCAGTATCGCCATCTTTTCGCTGGGCGTCTCGGCGGCGTGGGCGGGGCAGGTACTTCCACGGGTGGGCCCGCGGAAACTGGCTCTGGCCGGCAGCGCGCTGTTCTGCCTCGGCTACCTGATCGCCGGGGTCGCGCTGCAGATGAACAACGTGCCGCTCTTCTGCCTCGGTTACGGCGTGATCGGCGGGATCGGGATCGGAATGGGTTACGTGACGCCGGTCGCCACCGTGGCGAAGTGGTTTCCCGACAAGAAGGGGCTCGCGACCGGGATCGTGGTGATGGGTTTCGGCGTCGGTGCGCTGCTGCTCAGCAAGGGGCTCGCCCCCGTTCTGGTGGTGCAGACGGCCGGCGACCTGCCGCTCGTGTTCTTTGGACTGGGCGCCGTTTTCGCGGTCATTCTGATTCCGGCGAGCCTCCTGATGAGCAATCCGCCGCCGGTTCCCGCGGCGGCGGGCGGATCGGCGGCAGGTGGCGCGGGGAGCGCTGAGCCCGAGTCCGTCCGCGCCTACCTGAAGACGGGGCAGTTTCTGCTCCTGTGGATCGTCTTCTTTTTCAATATTGCAGCGGGCATTTCCATCATCAGCTTCCAGTCCGAGTTGCTCCAGGAAGTCTGGAGTCTCGCCAACCCCTCCCTGGAACCGGCGGTGCTGGCCGGCTACGGGGCCACCCTGATCGCGGTGAGTTCGCTCTTCAACGGTGTGGGGCGTCTGTTCTGGGGTCTCCTCTCGGACCGGATTGGCCGCGTGAACGTCTTCCGGATTCTCCTGTCCACGCAGATGGTCGTCTTCGGCGTGCTCATGACCGAGACGAATCCGTGGGTGTTCTCGGTCCTCGTCTGCTACGTGTTGCTCTGTTTCGGCGGCGGTTTCGCCACCATGCCTCCCTTCATCCTGGACACGTTCGGCGCGCGGCGAATGTCGGCCGTCTACGGCGCCGTGCTCACCGCGTGGGCGGCGGCGGGGATCGCCGGCCCGATGTATGTCGGCTACCTGAAGGACACCTACCCCGACCGCGCGGTCATGTACTGCTTCCTGATCGGCATCCTGATGCTCGGCGGGGGCTATCTCTTCTCGTACCTGCTGAACGACGAACGCATCCGCCTGAAGAAGCCGACCATGGAGAGCACCCTCCGGGACTTCGGCATCGCCGCTCCCCGGGCTGGGAGCGCCGGCCTTCAGACCGGCATCGCTCCGAGGTAGCGGAGCGCGCCGCACCCGGTCGATCGGCGTTAACAGCCTGTGGAAAAAGTCACGCGGCGTTCGAGCGGCGATGCATCCCGCCTGAACCGCGCCTCTTTGAGGCGCTCTGCGTTGCGCTTCAGTCGAAATACACCCGGTATTCCTCCCTCGCGCGCCTTGTCAGGCGGGCGCCTCGCCACTCTCGGCGCTCACGTCACTTTCTCCACAGGCTGTTAAGCGCCGGTCAGATCCGGATGCGCCGCACCACCTGGCCGTTGTTTTCCCAGGGTGTCGCCTTGTAACGCGAAGCCTCCTCCTCGGTCGGCTGCACGCCGCCGGCGTCCCGCGCCCGGGAAACGAGCCGGTGGTCCCCCGGTGCCGGCGACCGCCAGTGGAGGCGGAAGCGGCGGAACCCGAAGCGGTGCGCCGCTGGAAGGAGGCCGGCTGGCTCGAACGGGTTGCCGTCCACGCTGACTTCGATCCCCGCGATCTCGGAGGCGCCGTCGTTCCAGGCGAGCCCGTGGACCGTGAGGTCGCCGCCGGCCGCGCCCTCGATTCGCGTGACGAGGGACTTGAGCCGCATCCGGCCGATCGCGCTCGCCGTGTGGAGGATTCCCGAGGGGGTTTCGGTGCCGCGCACGGTGACGTAGTCCTTGGCCTGGAACCAGCCGGCGAACCGCGACGGCCAGACCTCGATCCGCTCCACCCACTTCACCTGCGAGACCCCGTAGAACCCGGGAACGATCAGGCGCAGCGGTCCGCCGTGCTCCGGGGGAAGGGGTTCCCCGTTCATGGTGTCCGCCAGCATCACCTCCGGGGCGAGCGCGTCGGCGACCGGCAGGCTCCGGGCGAACCGGCCGGGGTAGCGGTTGCCGCGGAGGCGTTCCTCCGCGCGATCGGCGCCGAAGAAGACGATTTCGCGGGAGTGCCCATCCACGAGTCCCTCGACGAGGGGCGCGAGCGGCACGCCTCCCCAGCGGGCGGCGCCGACGAGGCCGTGCATTCCGACGCCGCCGTTCCCGCAGCACTCGAAGGCCGCCACCGATTCGCTTCGCGGAAGGCCGGCCAGCTCGTCGAGTCCCAACGTGCGGATCGGGGGAGCGCCCCGGCGGCCGATCGCCAGCCGGAACGCCGGGGCGGCGAGGTCCGGGACCTCGCCGTGGTGGAGGACGAAGAACTCTTCGTTCGGGACGACCTCTCCGGTGATGCGGGTGAGGTCGGTGTAACGGGCCCGGGTACGGGGCGGCAGGGGATCGAGGTCGCTCCAGGGGAGCACGCCGCCCTGGTTGCCGCCGGCCTGAAAGGGAACCGCGGCTGCGGACGCCGCCAGCGCCGCCAGCGCCCAGCGCCGGTTCACTGTCGAAGGACCGCCGGCGGCTGCCGGTCCCCGGAGGGACCGGCAGCCAGCGTTCTCAACGAGTGACTTCGCTCAGAAGTGGATGCGGATCGCGAAGCGCGCGATGCGGGGAGAGAGGTAGTTGGCGACCCGTCCGTAGTTCCCGCCGCTGGAGGTGTTGATCGCGGTCACCGTGTTCTGGTTCGTGATGTTGAACAGGTTGAACTCCGGCGAAATCCGGTAGCGGCCCGCCTGGAAGTCCCGGAACAGCGCGATGTCGAAGGTGGTCACGTTGTCGAGCCGTTCGGTTCCGACCGGCACCGCCAGGATGGAGGCGCCGCCCTGGTTCAGGCCGCCCACGAAGACCGTCCGCCCTACCGGGGCGCCGGTCTGGTAGCGCATCACCCCCGAGGCCCGGAACCCGAAGGGTGCGTGCCAGGTGCCGATGGCCTTGAACTGGTGCGTCCGGTCGTAGAACGACTTGCCCTTGGCGTTTACCTGTGAGTTCGGGTTGCCGAAAATGCCCGGGTTCGTGTTTTCCCACTGCCCGCCGCGGGTCCAGGTGTCAGTGTCGTTCCAGGTGTAGGAAACGAGCGCCTGCCAGTTGTTGGAGAACCGCTTCTGGGCGATCAGCTCCACTCCCTGGTAGTCGGTCTCGAACTTGTCCACGGTGGCGATCTGCAACTGGCTCTGACCGACGAGATGTTCGGGAAGGTTGAACACGGTGAGCATGCCGCCGTCGTCGCCGGTGCCGGCCATGCCGTCCGGCCCGGGATCCGGCACCTGCATCGACTCGTAGGCGGAGTCGGGCGCCAGGAGGTTGATCACATCCGACTTGTCGTCGCTGGTGCGCCGGCTATAGGTCGCCGAGAGCCAGACGTCCCCGGCGAACTCCCGCTCGAGGCTCATGGTGAGTTCGTCGGTGTACTCGTGCTTCAGGTCGGGGGAAATCGTGTTCACCGCGGCTTCGGCGCCGAACGCGTTGACGAGCAGAGTGCCCTGTTCCCCGTCCTGGAACTGCCGGTCGCCGTTCAGGTCGGTCCATGTCCACCGGTTCGTAAGGGCGCCGTTCTGGTTCACGAAGTTGGCGAACCCGGTGGAGAACTGGTGGTAGTAGCGGCCCCAGCTCGCCTTGAAGGCGCTCTGTCCGCCTTCCTCGAGCCCGACGACGATGCCGACGCGGGGCGCGAAGCTCGAGAGGTCGAGGAGACCGGTGCGCGCTGCGAAGTCGCGGGGACACCCGTTCGCGGCGGTGCACCAGCGGCCGTCCGGACTGTTCTGCTCCGGAAGCCAGCCGTGGTAGCGGTCCCAGCGGAGCCCGAGCTTCAGGGTGAAGCGGCCGCTGGTGATGATGTCGTCGATGTAGGCGGAGGTCTGGTCGAGGGTCTGACCGTCGTGACGGGGGGTGTTCCGGAGCCACACCTGGTCGGCGACGTTGTTGTTGAAGCGGATGAACACGTCGTCGATCGCGGTGGTCTCGTTCCGGATCGGGTTGTGCGAGTACTCGACCCCGATCTTGAACTCGTGGTCCGCTCCCGCGATTTCCTCCGCGAAGTAGGTCAGGTCGCTCTTGTACGAGTAGCGCTTCCGTTTCCGCTCAACGTTGTAGTCGCGCGCGTTCAGAAAGACCCCGAGACCTACATCCTGGCCAGCCTGGAGGCCCGCTGCCTGGGCTTCTTCGGAGTGATATGTCGGGAAGAAGACGTTCAGGTGCGAGAACCTGGTCTCGAGCAGGGCGCTGTCGCTGAGCGTCGAGGTCCACGTGGCCTGGACGATCCGGAACGTGTCGTCCTCGATCCAGGTCGCCTCGGGCGGCCGGGACTCGGCGAGGCCGCGGCGCGGCTTCCAGTAGGTCATTTCGTGCCATTCCAGGCTCATCTTGTTGGACTGGTTCAGGTCCGTGTCGCTCTTGAGGACGAACTGGCGCATGTCGGTGTCTTCCGTGACGGTCGTGACGCCCGAGACATAGCGGTGCACCTTCTCGTCGCGGAAGGAGAAGTAGAAGGTGGAGCGGTCCCGGACCACCGGGCCCCCGATCTGGCCGTTGAAGTCGCTCAGATAGTCGAACTCCGAGGCGGTGGCGCCCGTCGCCTCCAGTTCGCTCGAGAAGTTGTCGAACTGGGTGGCGTCGTTCTGGTAGAAGGCGCCCAGCGAGCCGGCGAATTCGTTGCCGCCGGTCTTGGTCACCATGTTCAGGTACACACCGGGGGCGTTCACCGAGGCCGGGTGCGAGCCGACCTCCACCTGGACCTCCTCGAAGCTGTCGTAGTCGTAGTAATAACCGCTGGCGCCGAGGGCGGCGGGACAGGTGACGTTGACGCCGTTCAGGTAGTAGCTGTTCTGGCCCCACGAGGTGCCGCGGCCCGAGAACACGGCCTGCAGGCCGGTCTCGCTGCCGCCCACGTCGAGGCGGTTCGTGGTGACCCCGGGCGCCTGGTGCTCGAGCAGCGACCAGACGTCGCGGGCGCTCGGCACCTCCTCGAGCAGGCTCTGGTCGAAGGTGGCGCCGATGACGGTGCTCTTGGTGTCGAGCAGCGGCGCCTCGCCGACCACCGTGACCGTCTCCTCGACGGTGGAGAGGTCGAGAGTCACGTCGATGCCGGTGGTGCGGGCGATGTCCACGCGGACCTCTTCATAGATGCGGGTCTGGAAGCCCCCGAGTTCGAAGCGCAGCGTGTAGATGCCCGGCGAAACCGCGAAGAAGCGGTAGGTGCCGGTGCCGGAACTGACCGCTACCTCGCTGCCGCCCTCGGCGGACAGGGTCACGGAGACGCCGGGCAGCACCTGACCGGTGCCGTCGACGACCGTGCCCTCGACGGTTCCGGTCTGCGTCTGGCCGGCCGCCATCGACGCCGTGAGCGCAATGGCGAGAAAGGCGAAGCCGAGGCTTCGCGACAAGGACTTCCTCATGAGACCCTCCTGGTGGTTGGGGATTGGGGAGCGGAGGTGAAGCAGGCGCAGGCGAGCCGGACGGGTCGGGGCGCCACGCATCCAAGTTGATGGATTCGGAGAACGGGATCGGGAGCCGCGGACGGGAGGTTCCGGCGGGACATCAAGGCGCGGAACCCCCCCATTTCAACGGCATGTTGGCTCCATGTCCTCCATCGGTCTTCCAAACCGAATAGCCGTTATACCACATGCCGTACCCCCTCTGAGGCAAGACCGGTACCGCCGTCCCGGGACCCGGTGGAAGACCGTGCGGAGCGCCCGTGGCGGCCGGCCGCGCGGTCAGGGCGCCCTGGTACGGGCGCAGGAAAAGAGCGCCTGCTGCGCGTCGGTCCAGTCCCCCGAGCCGTCGGCGTGCTGGATGAGCATCCGGCCCTCCCGGTACATCCCCAGGTTCAGGGTGAACTCCTTGGCGTTCGACTGACGGCCGCTGTGGTCCCAGGCCGCGGGGATCTCCGGATCGTTGAAACGGTAAACGCCCGTGCGCCCATAGGCGATCTCGTTCGACCAGACATCCATCCCCGGAATGCGGCCGGCGAGCTGGCCGTCCGCGAGCGGCAGGGTGGTCTCCATCTCGAGGATTCCCGGGATGAGGACGCGGCGGAGAATCTCCCCCGGGCCCCGGGACTCGCCGATCGAGAGAGGAACCCGGCGGATGGCCCGGTAGCGCTGGGGCGCGCCCGGCGCCAGGCTGCGGAAGATGCCGAGGACGGCCCGCCGCCGGGGCTCGCCCATCGCCTCGTCGAGGTAGAGCGCGACCCAGGTCTCCGGCCCGAGCGTGACGAACCGCGAGCCGGCGAGATCAAGGCCGCCGTAGTGGCCCGCGGTGATCTCGGTCGCCGTGGTGGCGTGGCAGGGAGGGTGCGAGGGAGGTCCGTTCGACCGGCAGGGGCAGGGGGTGTCGCAGGGGCAGGCGGTGAAGGCGTGCCCGGACACCTCCCAGTCAGGGAAATCGCCGACGCGCGGCCCCACGGGCGCCGCACCGGGCGGCAGGCGCATGCCGTGGCCGCCGGCCGGGCGCAGCACGAAGCGGATGGTGTCCGCAAACCGCACGGCGGTGGGTTCGCCGTCCACGACCGTCGGCTCGTACTCCCAGCGCCGCGCCGCCTCCGCTGCCGCGGCCCCGAGATCCTCGGGTCCCCGGAGCGGGCGGGCTTGGGCCACGGTGCCGTCCCGGTCCACGGTCAGCTCCAGGATGACGAGCGCTTCTGCGCCCCGCTGGCGCGCCGCCTCGGGATAGGCGGGGGGCTCGAAGCGGATCCTCTCCGGCCGCTGGACCTCACCCCCGACCGGTACGATGTCGGCTTCAGCCGGCACCGCAGCGGTGGCGGGTTCCGGAACGCGCCCGGGATCCGCTGAAGGGCGTTCTCCCTCCGGCCGCTCGCCGCAGCCACCCGCGAGCAGCAGCACCACGAACAGACCCCGGGCGGCATAATCCGGGCGGCGGCGCGGCCGAGTTCGCTCAGGCATCCGGTCGGCGCCGATTGTGTCTCATGCGGATGGCCGTCCTCCGGACCCTGTGGCTCGCGGCCGCGGTGTGGGCGTTTCCGGCCGTGCTGGCCGTAGGGCAGGAGGAGCCGGCGCCCGACCCGGTCTTCGAGGAGGCGGCCGCGCTGATCGCTGCCGGAGAGCGGGACGAAGCGGCCCGGCTCCTGAACGATTTCCTGGTGGGCCGGCCGTGGGACGTCCCGGCGTTTCACCAGGTCGGGGCGATCTGGCTCCTCGCCGGGGAGCCCGAACTCGCCGTTCCGCCACTCGAGGGGGCGGTGGCGCGGGCGCCGCAGTTCGTGGACAGCCGGCTGGCGCTCGGGCAGGCGCTCGGGCAGCTCGGGGAAGTGGAAGACGCCCTCGAGCACCTCGAGGCCGTCGCCGAAATGGAGCCCTCCCGGTACGAGGCCCACTATCTCGCCGCCGCCGTGCTCGACCAGGCGGGACTCCTTCCCGAAGCGGTGGAGGCGGCCGGGCGGGCGGTCGAACTGGCGCCGCGGGATCCGGGAATGCATCGGTTCCTGGGTCGTCTGCTGCTGCGGGTCGAACGCTGGCCGGAAGCCCAGGCGGGCCTCGAACGCGCGCTCGAGCTCGGTTTCCGGGAGGATCCCGGGATCTTCGCCGACCTCGGCGCGGCACTCGTCGGCCAGGAACGTCTGGAGGAGGCCCGGGCCGCCTACGAGAGGCACCTCGAGTTCGCGCCGGACGACGCCGAGACACTCCTGCAACTGGGCTATCTCGACTGGCGCGGTGAGGACTTCGAGGCGTCGGAGGCCCGACTCGAACGGGCCATCGCGCTCGACCCCGGACTCCGCCGGGCCCATCACTTCCTCGGGCTGACGGCGCTCCGCCGGCAGGAGCTGGACCAGGCGGAAGCCGCGTTCCGGCGCGCCCTCGAACAGGGGGAGGATTTCCCGGAGGCGTGGCTGAACCTCGGCAAGATCGCGCTCCGCCGGGGAGAGGCGGAGGAGGCGGCCCGCCTGTTGGAAACCGCGATCCGCCACGCCCCGGACTATGCCGACGCCTACTACCAGCTCTCCTTCGCGCGGCGCCGGCTGGGCGACGAGGAAGGAGCCGCGGCGGCGCTCGAGCGTTTTGAGGATCTCAACCGGGAGGAGGGCGCCAGGCCGGAACCTCCCTACTGACCCCGGATGCCGCCCCGATTGCTTCGAAGACCCGACTCCCGGTCCACCCGCTCCCGCATGTTGGCGGAGCGGGAGCGGCTTCGCCGGGACATGAGAATGCGAGCGCCGGACGGACCGCGCGGGGATCCTCCGTGGTGGAAGGAGATGCTGGGGATCGGCACGAACCGGGAGTGGATCCTCGTCGTCGTGGGCCTGCTGCTCTTTGCGGTCTATACCTACGAACACGAGGGCGCGCGGCAAGCCCTGTGGGCCTTCACCACGGCGGTTTCCGGCCTGCTGATCGGCCGCTGGTGGACGAAGCGGAACGAAGAGGAATCCGAGGCGGCGCGAAAACCCGTCCTCGGACCTGGCGATACCGGGCGCGACGAGCGCGGCGGGCGGGACTGACCGGTTCGCCGAAGCCCGCCGGGGACGCGTACCATGAGCCCGCCGTCAAGACACGGGAGGAACTCAACGATGCGCGCGAGACGAATCCTCATCACGGCCGTCCTCATCCTCGCGGTGGGTACGGCGCCGCTGCTGGCTCAGACCACCCACCCACCGGTCGCGACCTTCTCCATCGTCGCCTATGACCCCGACACCGGGGAGATGGGGGTCGCGGTCCAGTCGAAGTACTTCTCGGTCGGGCACGTGGTGCCCTGGGGCGAGGCTGGAGTCGGGGTGGTCGCCACCCAGGCGAACGTGAACGCCGGCTACGGCCTGCAGGGACTCGACCTCCTGCGGCAGGGGCTGAGCGCGGAGGAAGTGAAGGACCGGCTGCTCGCCGAGGACACCTTCCCCGGCCTCGAAGGACGCCAGTTCGCGGTGGTGGACGCGAACGGCGGGATCGCGGCCCACACCGGGCCGACCGCCACGTTCTGGGCCGGCCACCGGGTGGGGGAGCACTACTCGGCGCAGGGGAACATCCTCACCGGGCCCGAGGTCGTGGAGGCGATGGGGGACGCGTTCGAAGCCGCCGCGGGCACGCTCGCGGAGAAGATGCAGGCGGCGATGGTCGCGGGACAGGAAGCCGGCGGCGACGCCCGGGGCCGGCAGTCGTCGGCGATGCTGGTGGTCGGCAAGGGGATGGGGCGGAACATCAACAACGACGTGGTGGCGAGGCTCCAGGTCGAGGACCATCCGCGGCCGATCGAGGAACTCGGGCGGGTGCTCAACATCAACCTCGCGATCACCGCGATGTCCCGCAGCCGGGAGCGGAGCCAGGCCGGCGACGGCGCCGGCGCGCTGGCCGCGGCGGAACGGGCCACCGAACTCTGGCCCGATGCTTCGGACACCTGGCTGAACCTCGGCCTGTTGAGCTACTCGCTCGGCAACCGGGAGCGCGCCCTCGAGGTCCTCCGGAAAGCCGCCGGAATGAACGATCTCTTCCGCGGCCAGCTCGAGTCCACGCTGCGCTGGACCCGGCATGCGGGGCTCGACGACGAGTTTCTGGCGGCCCTCTTCCCGGGGGGATCCTGAGGGGCCGCTCCGGGAAAGCGACCGCCAGACCGGCCCGTGCGTGTGATCGCTTCGCTCGGCGCCTCGTTGCTGCTCTCGGCGGCGCTGGGCTTCGGCGCCCAGGATCCGGAGGCCCTGCTTCGTAGCGGCCAGCGCTGGCTCGACGCCGGGAACGCCCGGGCGGCGGTGGAATCGTTCCGCCGGCTGGTGGCAGCGGCTCCGGACTCCCGGTCCCACTACTACCTGGGAGTCGCGCTCCTCCAGGACGACCGGCCGGAAGAGGCGGTGGGCGCACTCCGCCGGGCCGAGTCGCTGGCCGAGACCCCGAACCCGGCGCTGACGCTGTCGCTCGGCACGGCGCTCCTGCGGACGGGCGCCTCCCAGGAAGCGATCGAGGTGCTCATGCAGGGCGCGAGACACTTTCCGCGCGCCGCGCCCATCCTGGTCCAGCTCGGCTACGCGCACTACACGCGGCTGGAAGGCGAAATGGCCCG
This sequence comes from Acidobacteriota bacterium, assembly GCA_022828085.1. GTDB lineage: Bacteria > Acidobacteriota > Vicinamibacteria > Marinacidobacterales > Marinacidobacteraceae > Marinacidobacterium. Next base: position 64,589 of record JAJEIY010000049.1, read on the forward strand.
CGAGGCGCTGCGCCGGGCGCGAGCGGTGGCGCCGAACAATGCGCAAGCGCCCTTCTACCTCGGGCTGGCGGAGGCGGCCCTCGGGGCGCTCGAGCCGGCGGCGGAAGCCTTCGGGAAGGCTGTAGTCCTCGACCCCGGAAACTTCGAGGCCCACGTGGCGCTCGGGCGCACGCTCGCTCAGTTGGGGCGTCCGGAGCGGGCCCGGGAGGCGTACCGGGCGGCGCTCGCCACGGCGCCCGGACTGCCGGCGGCACTGGTGGGACTCGGGAGGCTTGAACTCGAGGCGGGTCGCCCGGAGGGCGCCGTCGCCTCCTTCGAGGCCGCGCTCGCGGCGGCCCCCCGGCACCGTCAGGCCCTCTACAACCTCGCCGCCGCCCTGGCGCTGCTCGGGCGTATGGAGGAGGCGGCCGCGGTGCGCCGCCGGTTCGCCGAGGCCGCGGCGGCGGGGGAGGAACCCGGACGCTCGCTTTCCCGCACCCGCTCGAAGGCCCGCCCGCGCTGATGGCGCACCTCCGCCTGGTGTTCGCCGCGCTGCTCGCCGCGGCGCCGGCGGCGGGCGAGAACTTCGTCTTCGTGGATCGGACCGGGGAAGCCGGAATCCGCTTCCACCACGAGGACGGCGGGAGCGGCCGGCGCTACGTGATCGAGATCGTCGGGGCCGGCGTCGCGGTGCTCGACTACGACGGCGACGGCTGGCCCGATCTCTTCTTCGTGAACGGGCATCCGCTCCCGGGCGATCCGGGCGGCGCGACGGTCGGAAACCGTCTCTTCCGGAACCGGGGGGACGGCACGTTCCGGGACCGCACGGAAGCCGCCGGGCTCCTCGACCCGCCCGACCGGCTCCGCTACGGCATGGGGGCGGTCGCGGGCGACCTCGACGGTGACGGCGATCCGGACCTGCTGGTCACGCACTTCGGGGAGGAGCGGCTCTTCTGGAACCGGGGAGACGGCACCTTTCGGGAGGCGTCCGGCGCGGCCGGCGCGACCGACCCCCGCTGGACCACGAGCGCGGCGCTCTTCGATCCGGACCGCGACGGGGATCTCGACGTCTATGCCGCGAACTATCTCGACTACGCGATCGAGCGGCACCGGGACTGCGTCAGCCCGGTCCGGGAACTCCTCGCCTACTGCCATCCGCAGGAGTACCCGGGCGCGGCGGATTCGTTCTTCGAGAACCTCGGCGACGGAACGTTCCGGGCGTCTCCGGTGCCCGGCTCGGAGGACGGGAAGGGTCTCGGCGTGGTGGTCAGCGACCTGGGAGGGGACGGCGCGCCCGACGTCCACGTGGCGAACGACACCACGCCCAACTTCCTGTTCCGGACGGCGGCGGGGCCGGACGGCGTCCGCTTCTTCGAGGAAGGTCTCCCGTCCGGCGTCGCCTACAACGAGGAAGGTCTTCCCGAAGCCGGCATGGGGAACGATTTCGGGGACGTGGACCGCGACGGGCTGATGGACCTCGTGGTCACGAACTTCGATTTCGAGACGAACACGCTCTACCGGAACCTCGGCGAGGGCCTCTTCCTGGACGCTACGGCCTCTTTCGGACTGGGGAGCGAGAGCCTCACCGAACTGGCCTTCGGCTGCGACCTCGCCGACTTCGACAACGACGGCTGGCTCGACCTGGTGGTGGCGAACGGCCACATCCTGGACAACATCGCCAGCATCCAGTCCAACCTCACCTTCGCCCAGCCCGGCCAGGTGTTCCGGAACGACCGCGGGCGTCTCCGGCGCCGCCGCCGGAGCGAGGGCGACTTCGCCCGGCCCCGGGTGGGCCGGGGTCTGGCCACCTTCGACTACGACCTCGACGGGGACCTCGACCTCGCGCTCGCCAACAATCGCGGTCCGGCGGAGCTCCTCGAAAACCGGGGCGGGGCCGAGGCCGGCAACACGGTGGGTCTCCTGCTGATCGGCGCCGAAGGGAACCGGGAAGGAATCGGCGCGCGCGTGCGGCTCGCAGGGGGTGCGGTCGTCCAGGAGGAGGAGCGGCGGGCGGGGGCGAGCTACCTCTCCCAGCACGATCCGGTGCTCTGGTTCGGTCTCGGCGCAGCGGAGGGCGCGAACCACGTCAGCGTTCGCTGGCCGTCGGACAACGAGGAGGCCGTCGGATCCCTGCCGGCGGGCGCGGTCCACGTCCTGAAGGAGGGCGCCGGACGCGTCGCGAGCATCGGGATCGGGGCCGGAGTGGTGCGATGAGGACCGTCACTGCCGTGGTCGGGGCCTTCCTCGCTCTGGGGGCGGCAGCATCCGCCCAGCCGCAGATCCGTTTCACCGAGGTGGCGGAGGCATCGGGCATCCGTTTCATCAACATGTACGGCGGCGTCGGCAGCAAGGACTTCATCCTCGAGACGACGGGGAGCGGCGCGGCGTTTTTCGACTACGACGGCGACGCGGATCTGGACGTCTTCCTCGTCAACGGGTCCCGGCTCGGGTACGACGCGAGCCAGAGCCTTTCGAACGCGCTGTTCCGCAACGAGGGCGGCGGACGCTTCCGCGAGGTGACGGGCCCCGCGGGGCTCGAGTCCTACGGCTGGGGGCAGGGCGCCTTCGTCGTGGACCACGACAACGACGGCGATCTCGATCTCCTCGTGACGCGCTACGGGAAGAACCTCTTCTACCGGAACCGGGGCGACGGGACGTTCGCGGAGGCCGGCGAAGCGGTGGGGCTGGACGATCCGCAGTGGGGGACCGGGGCCGCGTTCGGCGACCTGGACCGGGACGGCGTCTCCGACCTCGTGGTCGTGAACTACGTGGACTTCCGGGTGGAGGCGACGCCGCGGCCGGGTGAAGAGCCGTTCTGCTTCTTCCGGGGCCTGCCGGTGATGTGCGGCCCGAACGGTCTGACGCCGGCGCCGGCCCTCCTCTACCGCGGACTTTCGGACGGCCGCTTCGCGCGGGTGGAGGGACAGGCCATCGGCGCCGAGCGGTACTTCGGTCTCGGGGTCGTGCTCGGCGATCTCGACGACGACGGGGACCTCGACGTTTACGTGGCGAACGACCAGACCCCCAACAACCTCTACCGGAACGACACCGGAGCCGGGGGATTCGATTTCACCGACATCGGCCTTTCCGCGGGGGTCGCCTACAACGAGGACGGCCGCGCGCAGGCGGGGATGGGGGTGGACCTCGGCGACTACGACAACGACGGGCGGCTCGACATCGTGGTCACGAACTTCTCCCACGACTACAACACTGTCTACCGGGCGGTGGGCGGGGGCTGGTTCCTCGACGAATCGTTCGCCGCCGGTGTAGCGGAGCCGAGCTATCCCTACCTCGGCTGGGGAACCGGTTTCCGCGACCTGGACCGGGACGGCTGGCTGGACCTCGTGGTCCTGAACGGGCACGTCTATCCCGAGGTGGACGGAGGGATCACCGAGAGCGACTACGCCCAGCGGGGCCTCGTCTTCCGGAACCGGACGGACGGTGGATTCGACGAGGTTCCGCCGACCGCGCTCGAGGTTCCCCGGGTGTACCGCGGCGCGGCCTTCGCCGACTACGACGACGACGGCGACACCGACCTGCTCGCGACCGTCATGAACGGATCGCCGGCGCTCTTCCGCAACGACACCGGCACCGCCGCCGCCTGGGCGGGGTTCCGGCTGGTGGGCCGGGAGAGCCCGAGAGACGGGGTCGGAACCCGCCTGTTGCTGACCGGCGGAGAACTCAGCCAGGTGCGGGAAGCCCGGGCCGCGGGCAGCTACCTGGCGTCCAGCGATTCGCGGGTCATCTTCGGTCTGGGGTTGGGCAGTGGTCCGTTTCGGGTGCGGGTGCGGTGGCTCTCGGGTTGCGAACAGGAGGTCGAAGCGGCGCCAGGGCGGTACCTGCTGGTGGTGGAACCGCGGGATTGCGCCGGCTCCGGCCGGACGGGCTCCTGACCCGGATGGCAGAGCGGCTTGGACCGCCGGCTTCAGCCGGCGCCGTCCGCCGCAGGCAGGCGGCGAGACGGACCCCATTCGTCGGGATGGCTCGGCTAGGCGCGCCAAAACGCCAGGGTAGCGACGAACCACCCGTGGCCCTGCGGGCCGCTGTGCCGGCTGAAGCCGGCGTTCCAGGCGCGCCTATTGTTCGCCAGATCCGCAAGCTCCAGGTCCACCAGGTTGAAGCGATGACGCGACCCGCCCTGCCGTCCGCGATCCTGATCGTTCAGCTGCTCGCTGGGACCGCGTTCGCGGAAGCGCCACTTCGCGGCGGTACCGTCACGGCAGCGGTAGCCGCCAACTTCACCGCGGCCGCTCGCGAGATCGCCGCCGCGTTCGAGGACGCCACCGGAGACGGGGCTCTCCTCAGCTTCGGCTCCACCGGCCAGCTCTACGCCCAGATCCTCCAGGGCGCTCCGTTCGAGGTGTTCCTGGCGGCCGACGAGGCGCGCCCGGAGCTCGCGGAGCGCGAGGGACTCGCCGTTCCGGGCAGCCGCCGGACCTACGCGGTGGGCAGGCTCGTGCTCTTCAGCACGGAAGCGGGGCGGATCGCCGGGCCCGGCGCCCTCCGGGACCCCGGCCTCCGGCGCATCGCCCTCGCGAACCCGGCGCTCGCTCCCTACGGCCGGGCGGCGCTCGAGACGGCCCGGGCGCTCGGGATGGAAGACATCGTGCGGGACCGTCAGGTCATCGGCGCGAACGTGTCCCAGGCGCACCAGTTCGTCCGCACCGGTAACGCCGAGCTGGGATTCCTCGCCCTCTCCCAGGTTGTCCGGAGCGCGGACGGGTCCCGTTGGCTCGTCCCCGAGCACCTCCACGCCCCCATCCGGCAGCAGGCGGTGCTGCTCGAGGCCGGCCGCGACAACCCGGCCGCCGCCCGCTTCCTCGATTTCCTCGGATCCGCAACCGCCCGGGCAATCCTTCGCCGGCACGGCTACCGCACCGAGCAACCGGCGCCCGGCCGACGAGGCGGACCGTGAACGCCGAAACCCTTTGGCCGCCCATCCGGCTCACCCTCGAGCTGGCGGGGGTGACGACGGTCTTCCTGCTGCTCCTCGGGACCCCGATCGCCTGGTGGCTGGCGAGAACCCGGTTCCGTTTCAAGGAAGCGGTGGCGGCCCTGGTCGCACTGCCCCTCGTCCTGCCGCCCACCGTCCTGGGCTTCTATCTGCTGATCGCCCTGGGGCCCGACGGGCCGGGAGGCTTCGTCGCCCGGCTGTTCGGCGAGCGGTCCCTCGCGTTCTCCTTCCCGGGCCTCGTGATCGGGTCGATCATCTACTCGCTGCCCTTCACGGTGCAGCCCATCCGCAGCGCCTTCGAAGCCGTGGGCGACCGTCCGCTGGAGGCGGCCGCCACGCTGCAGGCCTCGCCCTGGGACGCCTTCTGGACGGTTGCGGTGCCGCTCGCCCGGCCCGGCCTGATCGCCGGCGCGGTGCTCGGTTTCGCCCACACCGTCGGAGAGTTCGGGGTCATCCTGATGATCGGCGGCAACATCCCGGGCGCCACCCGGGTGCTGTCGATCGCCATCTACGACCACGTGGAGCTCATGGAGTGGGGCACCGCGCACCTGCTTTCCGGAAGCCTGCTGGCGTTCTCCTTCGTCGTGGTGGCGCTCACCCTCAGCCTTCAGAAGAAAATGGGAGGCCGGGACCGGTGACCGGCTCGGGCGCCGCCCTCCAGGTGGACCTCCGGGGACCGGTCGGAGAACTACGGATCCGGGCGGCCTTCGAGGCCCAAACGGGGGAAACGACCGCGATCTTCGGTCCGTCCGGCAGTGGCAAGACGACGCTCCTCCGCGCGGTCGCCGGCCTCGCGCGCCTTCCCGGACGGCTCGCCCTCGGACCCGACATCTGGCAGGACGACCGCCGCGGGGTCTTCGTGCCCGCGCATCGCCGGAGGATCGGGTTCGCCTTCCAGGAGCCGGCCCTGTTCGATCACCTCACCGTCGGGGGCAACCTCCGCTACGCCGAGCGCCGCAGCGGCGCACCGGAATCGGGGCCTGCCGTTTCGTTCGCCGAGGCGGTGGAGCGCCTCGGGCTCGGCCAGCACCTCGAACGAATGCCTCGGGGACTGTCGGGCGGCGAGCGCCAGCGCGTTTCGCTGGCGCGGGCGCTGCTCGCGCGTCCCGCGGCTCTCTTGCTGGACGAGCCCCTGTCGGGCGTCCACCGCACGGCCCGCGCGGCGATCCTCCCCTGGCTTCGGGCCCTGGGAGAGGCGTCCGGCGTGGTGACCCTCTACGTCAGCCACGATCTCGGGGAGGTGGTGGACGTCGCGCATCGGATCGCACCGATCTCCGCCGGCGCCGTAACCGGCGCCGCCCCGGCCGGCCAGGCGCTCGATCAACTGCCGAAAGGCGATCTGCTCTCCCGGTTCGAGGCGGGCAGCGTGCTGACGGCGACCGTCCGGTTCCCGCTTCCGGCCCTGGGGCTTTCGGAGCTCGATCTCGGCGGGCAACGCCTCCGGGTCCCCGGCACCGAGCGTCCGGCCGGAACCGAGGCGCGTCTTCGGGTACGGGCGCGGGACGTGGCGCTTGCTACCGAGGCGCCAACCGCCATCAGCATCCGGAACGTGCTGCGCGGCAGCGTCATCGAGGTCCGCGACCTGCCGGAGACCCCCTTCGCCGAAGTGGCCGTGGGGTTCGACGATCAGCGGCTCGTCGCCCGGATCACCCGGGACGCCGCTACCGAGTTGGGACTCGAAGCGGGCCGCGAGGTGTTCGCGCTGCTGAAGACCGTCTCTTTCGACGACACCTGACGAGCAGCTTCCCGGCGTCAGGGGCTTCCTGGGTCGCGACGCGCGGGCTCGACCCCTACCGGGTCGCCGTCATCATGATCTCGACCTTGATGCCGGCGCCCATCATCTGGGTTTCCACCGTGGCGCGGGGAGGGAACGGAGCTCCCACGACCTCCCGGTACACCTCGTTCATCGCGGCGTAGTCGCGCATGTCCTCGAGGTAGACCATCGCGTCGTCCACGTCCGAGAAGCTCAGCCCGCCGGCCTCGAGCGCGGCGCTCAGCCGCCCGAGCACGGCGCGGGTCTGGTCGCCGGCGTCCTCGCTCCGGTCCGGGCCCGGGGCCACCATGCCCGAGAGATAGAGCCGGTCGCCGGCCCAGATGCCCGGCGAGAGCGGGCTGCCCGAGCGGGGGCCGTCCGGGGCCAGGACGCTCCGCTCGGCGCTTGAGGCCACGCACTGCACCTCGGCCGTGAAGAGCGGGTTCGCGAGCCGGGCTTCGACGGTGGCCCGGGTGGGGGGATCCTCGGGGAAGAACTCCCGGTAGGCCGCGTTCATTTCGCCGAAGGTGCGCGGGTCATCGAGGAACACCCGGCAGTTGGCGACGTCCGAGTAGTCCATTCCTCCCGCTTCCAGGACCAGCCCGATGTTCCCCATGATCCGCTGCATCTGTTCGGTCACGCCCCCGCCGACCGGCTGGTAGGTATCCGGGTCCCGGGCGGTGGCGCCGGCGACGAAGAGCGTGTCGCCCGCCTTGATTCCCCAGGAATAGGGAAGCTCCGGGCTCTTCATCGCTTCGGGGTTGATCACCTCGCGCTCGACGCCCTCCTTCACCGCCACCATCGAGATCTCGACGAGCGCCCCCGGGATCGCGATGCCCGCTTCGACGGTGGCGCGCGTCGGGGGATCCTCCGGGAAGTACCCGCGATACACCCCGTTCATCGCCTGGAAGTGCCGAACGTCCGAGAGGTACACGTTGACCGCCGCGACCCGCGAGAAGTCGAGCCCGGCGCTCTCCAGGGTGGCGCCCAGGTTGTCCATCGTCTGGCGGACCTGGGCCTCGATGCCGCCCGGCACGAGATCGAGCGTGCCGGGAACGTTGCCGAGAGCGCCCGCCAGGTAGACCAGGTCGCCGCTCTCCCGGTACTCGGAGAAGGGGAGGCCGAGGTCGCCGGTGGCGGCCGGTGCTTCCGGCTCCGGCTCGGCGCCGCCACCGCAGCCGAGGGCAATGAGAAACGGGACAGATGCTGCAAGGAATCGGATCATGGGAAAGCCTCCGAACGTCTCGAAACGGTGCGCGATGATACATTCGGGACCCCCTTGCGGCCCCGCGCGAAGCTGCTCCCGCCGCCCCACCTCCGAATCGTCCGGAGTCGGTAATGCGGGCCGGCCGCCAAACCTTGCACGCCGTTTTTCGTTCCGGACCGGGTGGCCGCCTCGGCGCCGAAGGGGTGTGCCTCGATGCGGCGCTTGCCGAAGCGGGAGCCGGGACCCCGGCCTACGTGTACAGCTCCGGCGCGGTCGTGGAGCGGTTCGCCGCGCTTCAGGAGGCGCTCGCGGGTACCGGGCACCTGGTCGCGGCGGCGCTCAAGGCGAACGCCCTGCCGGCGCTGCTGACCCCGCTGCGGGACCTGGGGGCGGGCGTGGAGGCGGTATCGGCGGCCGAAGTGCTCGTCGCCCACGGACTCGGGTTCCCCGGAGACCGGATCGTGATGTCCGGGGTCGGCAAGACCCCGGTGGACCTCGAGACGGCGCTCGATCTCGGAGTGCGCTTCGTCTCGGTCGAATCCCGGGGAGAGCTGGAGCTCCTGAACCGCCTGGCGCTGCGCCGCGGCCGCCGCGCCCGCGCGCTCCTCCGCCTCAATCCCGAGGTCGATGCGGCGACGCATCCGAAGATCGCCACCGGCACCCGCACCGCCAAGTTCGGGATGGCGGCGGCGGACCTCCTCGCGCTGGCATCCGGAGCTCGCGACTGGAGGGGCGTGGAGATTCTCGGGGTCCACGCGCACGTCGGATCCCAGATCCGGGAACTCGCCACGCTGGCGCGGAGCGCCGAGCGGCTGGGAACCGTCTTCGCCGCACTCCGCGCCGCCGGTCTGCCGGTGCGGGTCGTGGACGTCGGAGGCGGGCTCGGCATCCCGCAGCGCGACGGAGAGGAAGACATCCCGATGTCCGTCTACGCCGGCCGGGTCCTCGGGACGCTCCGGGAGGTCCTGGACCGGGAATGTCCGGATGCCGACCCCACGGTGGTCTTCGAGCCGGGACGGGCGCTCTTCGGGTCCGCGGGCGCCCTTGTGGTCCGGGTCCTCCACACCAAGCGGACGGGAACCCGGGAGTTCTGCGTGGTGGACGGGGGCATGAACGATTTCCTGCGGCCGGCACTCTACGGCGCCTGGCACCGGGTGGCGCCGGTTGTCCCCCGCCCGGGACCCGACCGGATCTTCGATGTGGTGGGCGGGGTGTGCGAGTCCGGCGACGCGTTTGCGCGCGACCGCGCCCTTCCGCCCCCCGAGCCGGGAGATCTGCTCGCCGTGCTCGACGCCGGCGCCTACGGCTACTCGATGGCTTCGAACGTCAACCTGCGTCCGCGGCCCGCGGAGGTCGTGATCCGGGACGGGAGCGCGGTCCTGGCCCGGCCGGCGGAGACGCCCGCGGACCTCGCCGCCCGCGAACTCGGCGCCCAGCCGGCGGGGGTCCCGGCATGAGCGGGAGTTCGCTGCCCCCGCCGCGCTACGCGCTCCTCGCGGTGCTGGCGCTCGTCACCATCCTGGCCGCTGTCCGGTTGGCCACCACACTTCCCGATCCGGCGGACTTCCTCCTGGCTCTCGGCCTGGTGGCGCTCTTCACGCCCCTGAAGGCGCTCATGATCCGCTGGCTGGAGGGCCGGCGGCCCTACCAGTCGGCGTTCGCGGCGTCGCTCTTCTCCGCCATCGTCGGCATGGTGTTTCGCGAGCCGCTGAACCTCTGGGCACTGCTTTTCCGGAGCACGATGCTGACCGCGGCGCTCGAGACGCTGCCGCTGTTCGCCATGCGGACCTCGGACTCGCCGGTTCGCGTCTTCGTGCTCTCAGGCTACATGAGCGTCGTCGTCCACCTGCTGTCCGGGGGCTTTGTGCTGCTGTCGTGGCGGCCGCTCGTCGGGGGGCTGATGATGGTGGGCGGAGTGGCGGCGATGTGGCTCCCCCTGTTCTTCGGCCGCTTCCGGCGCACCGGGGTGTCGCGTTAGCTGCGCCGCGCCGGCGCCGGTCCGGACTGCCCGGCCGGGCTACTCGCCGCTTTGCCCGGCGCGCGCCGGGTCCGGGGTTTCGGGAGCACGTGGTTCCCGCCGGGGACGCCGTTCCTCGGCGTCCTGGCGGATCCCCCCGACGGCCATCAGCAGGGACTCCACGTCCCCGTTCCCGAACTCTCCGTCGGTGGTGGCGGCGGCGACCACGGTGGCGGCGCGCCACACGTGCCGGAATCCGACGCGTCCCTCCCGGTTCAGCTCGGTGAGGGTCTCGAACGCGGCGTCGATCTCCGCCTGGCGGCCGGCCGCTTCGTCCGCCAGGGATTCGTGGGCGATCTGCCGCAACTGCTGGATGGCGGCGGCGCGTTGGGGCCCCGGGTTGGTGAGGTAGCCGAGGTACACGAAGAGTCCGACGGCGATGAAGAGCCCGGCGATCATCGCGAGCGCCACGAAGACGAAACCGAGGCGGCGCGAACCGGAGGGCACCTCCCGAAGGTCCTCCGCGATGCTGAGCGCGCCGGGGGGCGGCGAGGGGAGCCCGGTCTCCTGCGGGGAGTCGGACGCCGGCGGCGCGGGCTTTTCGGCCGCCTGGGCTCCCAGGTCACGCAGGTAGAGGAACACCCCGATCGCCAGGATGCCCGCCGCCGGCACCAGGATGCCGCCGGGAATCCAGAGGGGGTCGCCCAGAGTGTCGATGTCGGTCAGGTTGAAGAGGAGGAGGGCCGCGACGTTGTGGAAGAGGTGGATCGAGATCGGGACCAAGATGCTGCGGGTGGCCATCGCCGCCAGTCCCAGGACGAGCCCGGCCACGAAGTAGTTGGGCAGCAGCAGGCCGTGCATCACGGTGAAGAGCAGCGCCGAGACGACGAGGGCGCCGCCCCTGCCGAGAGGCCGGAGCCCGGTGAGGATCACTCCCCGGAACAGCAGTTCCTCGGCCAACGCCGCCCCGAAACCGATGCCGGCCAGCCGGATCAGCCAGGAGAACAGTCCCTCGGCCCGTACCAGTTCGGCGACGGTCTGGACGAGCTGCTCGTCGATCGGGAGGAACGCGCGGCTCAGGTTGGCGAGCTGGTCGCTGACCACGAACAGGGAGAGGGCGATCGGAACCGAAAGGAGGAGCTGGCTGTTCTTTGCGGGCCGCAGCCGGAACGCCCGATAGGGGTTCAGGCGGAACAGGCGGATGGCCGCGAGCGCCACGAGCAGGGTGACGCCCGGCGTCGCCAGGATGGCCACGTCGAACGGCAACCCGGTCCGCGCGATGACGACCCCGATGAGGATGATCGCGACGAAGGTGGCCGCGAAGGTGGCGAGGACCTGCGGGACCGTGGCGAGGCCGGGTGTCTTCTTCAAGATGGGGCTCGGTGTTACCTTGACGTTGATGGCAGCGGGACCGAGCGCAGATTATCGCCGCCCGCGGGAAGGCGGCTCCGGCGGAGAGTCCACCCCCGGCGAACCCGGCGCTCCCCCGTCGGGGGAACCAGCGGGCCGGCGCTTCCGTCCCTGGCGGGCGCTGCGGATCGCCTCCGGCTTTTTGCTCCTGGCGCTCGGGGTCATCGGGCTCTTCCTGCCGATCCTGCAGGGCGTGCTCATGATCCTGGCGGGGTTGGCGGTGCTCGGGAAGGACGTTCCCTGGTCCCGGAAGATCACCGACCGCCTGGCCGCTTTCGTGAAGCGGCGAGCCGAGAATCGGGCGGCCCGGAAGCGGGGGCGCGAGGAGGCCGCTCCCGGATCGGAAGCGTCGTGACCGAGGCGCAACCTGCGTCCGCGCGGCACCGGGAACTGGTGGAGGCGATCCGCCATCACGACCACCGCTACTACGTGCTCGACGCGCCGGAGATCGACGACCACGAGTACGACGCGCTTTTCCGGGAACTGGAAGGACTCGAGCGGGAGCACCCGGAACTGGTCACCCCCGACTCGCCGACCCAGCGGGTCGCGGGCGCGGTCGCCGAGGGGTTCCCGGAGGTCCGGCACGAGGCGCCGATGCTGTCGCTGCAAAGCATCCACGACGAGACCGAGCTCCGCGAGTTCACCGACCGCATGGAGCGGGAGATCGGTAGGGACGACCTCGACTATTGCCTTGAGCCGAAGTTCGACGGGCTCTCGGTGGAACTCGTCTATGTGAAGGGCGCCTTTGTCCGCGGGGCGACGCGGGGGAACGGGGAGGTGGGGGAGGACATCACCGCCAACCTGCGCACCATCCGGTCGCTGCCCCTCCGGCTCGCCGGGGACGGGACGCCCGCGCGGCTCGCGGTGCGCGGCGAAGCCGTGCTTCCGGTGGCCGACTTCGAACGCATGAACGAGAGCCTCGAGCGCGCCGGGAAGGACACCTTCAAGAACCCGAGGAACGCCGCTGCCGGCTCGCTGCGCCAGCTCGACCCGGCCGTCGCGGCCGCCCGGCCGCTGGCGCTCTACGCCTACGACATCCTGGTGTGGGACGACGGGGAGCACGCGGCGCCCGGGACGCAGTCCGGAGTGCTCCGCACCCTCGCCGGATTCGGTTTCCGGGTGGCGGCGGCGTCACGCGGGGACGGCGAGGAAGAAGCGGGCCGGCAATCGGTCTGGTGGGAGGTGGGACGGGGCCCCGATCAGGTTCTTGACTACCACCGCCTCCTGATTGCGGAGCGGGACCGGTTCGCCGTGGAGCTCGACGGAGCCGTGGTCAAGCTGGACCGGATCGCCGACCAGGACGAGTTGGGTGAGCGGTCCCGGAACCCCCGTTGGGCGGTCGCCTTCAAGTTCCCCCCGGGACAGGCGGAGACGGCCCTGCTCGCCATCGACGTGCAGGTGGGACGCACCGGGAAGCTCACCCCGGTGGCCCGGCTGGATCCGGTGCTCGTCTCCGGGGTGACGGTGAGCCGCGCCACGCTCCACAACGAGGGGATGGTCCGGTCGCTCGATGCCGGGCCCGGCGACCGCGTCCGCATCCAGCGGGCGGGGGACGTGATCCCGCAGGTCGTGGAGGTCGTCTCCCGCACCCGGGAAGAAGGCGCGGCGCCCTGGTCCATGCCGTCCGGGTGTCCCGAATGCGGCAGGCCGGTGCTGGCGGAGGGCGCCAACCACTTCTGCTCCGGAGGGTGGAGCTGTCCGGCGCAGCGGAAGGCCCGCCTGGTCCACTTCGTCGGCAAGGGCGGCATGGAGATCGAAACCCTCGGCGACGAGCTCGTGGAGCTCCTCGTCGAGTGCGGGTTCGTGCGGTCGCCGGCCGACCTCTACCGGCTGACCCGGGAGAAGCTCCTCGCGGTGCCGGCGCAGCCGGCCGGCCGGCCCTTCGATCCCGCGGGCGCGGCGGCACTGGTCCGCCGTCTCGGCGCGGCCCGGAAACTGCCGCTCCGGAGGGTGCTGGTGGCGCTGGGCCTGCCCGGAGTCGGCCCGACCCGGGCGGAGGCGATGGCAAGGGATTTCGATCTGACGGCCCTCAGGGCGCACTCGGAACGCCTGGCTGACGAGGAGCCGGCGGGGCGCGCCGACGAGGCGTTGAAGGCGCTGGCCTCGCCCGGCAAGCGCGCCCTGCTGGAGGACCTCGTCGGGGCCGGCGTGGTGGAGGGCGCCGACGGCCGCGAGCGCCGGGAGGAGACCTTCCGCTGGGAGCCCGGCGCCCTCGCCGCCGCGATCACTCGGTTGGCGGACAAGAATGCCCTCGATCTGCCGAGACTGAGCGAGGGGATCGCCGCTGATCTGGTGAGTTCCGGCGGGGTGGCCCGCCCGGCCCACCTCTTCGGGTTGACGGAGGCGGACCTCCTCGCGTTGCCCGAGCGCCGGCGACGCCCATTCGCCGAGAAGTCGGCGGCGAACCTGCTCCGGGAATTGGAGGCGAGCCGTACCGTGCGGCTCGACCGGTTCCTGTTCGCGCTCGGGATCCCCCATGTCGGCCAGCACGTGGCGCGGGTGCTCGCGGCGCGCTACGGCTCGCTGGAGGGGCTGGCGGCGGCGAACCGCGAGGCGCTCCTCGAGGTGCACGAAATCGGCGAGCAGGTCGCCGACGCGGTCATCGGGTTCTTCTCCGACGAGGCGAACCGTCGCGAACTCGAGGATCTCGCAAACCTGGGAGTGGCCCCGGCCTGGGAAGCGACGGGGGAGTCCACGCTTTCGGGCCTCAGGATCGTGCTTACCGGGACGCTCGCCGGGCTCACCCGGGAGGAAGCCGGGGAACTCATCGAACGCCACGGCGGGAGGGTGGTTTCGAGCGTGAGCAGCCGTACCTCGCTGTTGGTGGCCGGAGAGCGGGCCGGTTCCAAGCTGGAGAAGGCGCGGGGGCTGGGGGTGGCGGTCGGCGGTGAGGAGGAACTGCGGCGGCTCGCCGCCGGGGACGTCACCCTCGACGAGCTCGCGGCAGCGGAAACCGGAACCGGCGATGGAACGTAGTCTCTGAACATGGCTTCCTTCCTGCTCTGGCTCCTGCTCCTGATCGTCTGCTGGCCGCTCGCGCTGCTGGCGCTCGTGATCTATCCGATTGTCTGGCTGCTGCTGCTGCCCTTCCGGCTGCTCGGGGTCGCCGTGGACGGCGTCTTCTCGCTGCTCGGCGCGGTGCTCCGTTTGCCGGCGCGGGTGCTGGGCGGGCCAAGGTAGGGAACGCCCGGATGACGGAACGGCTGGCCGCCGCGGAAGAAAGGGCGGACGCGCTCCGGAAGGAACTTGCAGCGGCCGGACGGGCGTTCGCCCGGCTTCCAGATCCTCCGGAGCCGCTCACCGCCGGTGAGCTGGCCGCCCGCGCCCTCTCGGGCAGGAGCGAGCGAAAAGCAACCGAAATCCCTGCGGGGCCGCCGGACCGTGCACCCGGGACGATCGCCGCCGCGCGCGCCGACCTGGCCGCGGGGCGCCGTTCCGCGGTGGACCTGGTCGAGGAGGCGCTCGAGCGCGCCCGGGCGGGGCGCCATCTCGGCGCGTTCCTGAGGCTCGAGGAAGAGGAGGCGCTTTTAGAGGCGCGTCGCTTGACCGGGTCGCCCGGGGTCGCGGGGCAGGGGGGCAGCGGCGGACGGCCCCTCTTCGGGATCCCCCTCAGCGTCAAGGACATCGTGGACGTCGCCGGGATGACCACCACCTCGGGGTCGAAGTTCCCGCACGAGGCGGCCCGGAGCGCTCCGGCCTGGAGACGGCTCTCGGAGGCCGGGGCGATCCTGCTCGGCAAGAACAACCTGCAGGAGTTCGCCTTCGGCGTCAGCGGCGACAACCCCACCTTCGGGAGGACCCGGAACCCGCACGACCCGGCGCGCATCCCGGGCGGGTCGTCGTCCGGTTCCGCGGTGGCGGTGGCCACCGGCATGGGTTACGGCTCGGTGGGGACCGACACCGGGGGGTCCATCCGGATCCCGGCGTCGCTCAACGGGGTCTTCGGCCTGAAACCATCCTACGGCGCCGTCTCCCGGGCCGGCGTGACGCCGCTGTCCTGGAGCCTGGACCACGTCGGGCCCATCGCCCGAAGCGCCGGAGACATCGGCCTTCTCTTCGAGGTCCTCTCGGGCTGGTCCTCCGGTCCGGCGCCTCCGCCCGCCGCGGGCTCGACACCCCTCGCGGGGGTGCGGGTCGGGGTTCCGCTCGATTTCTTCTACACCGATCTCATCCGGGAGGCCCGCGAGGCGGCGGACGGCATCGTCGCGGGGCTCGTCCGGCTGGGGGCGGAGCGGGTCGAGGTGAGGATCCCGGAGGTCGAACTCAGCGGGGTGTGCCGCAACGTGCTCGCCTTCGCCGAAGCGGCGGTCGTCCACCGGGAGCGGCTGGCGGCCCGGCCGGACGACATCAGCGAGGACGTCCGGCGGCTCCTGGAAGTGGGCACGGTGCTGTCGGCCGCCGACCTCATTGCCGCGCTGAAGGGCCGGCGCCTCGTCGCGGGCGCCTTCCAGCGACTCTTCGAGGAAGTGGACGTCCTCGTGGCGCCGTCCGCCCCGGCCGGCGCACCGGAGGCGGGAGAGCCGCTCGCGACCGCGGAGGACATCCGTCCGGGGCTCATCCGCCTGGTCGGTCCCTTCAACTTCACCGGGCTTCCCGCCCTGTCGGTACCGGCGGGATTCGATGGGCTGGGCATGCCGCTCGGGGCCCAACTCGTCGGCGGTCCGGGACGGGATTTCGCCGTCATCCGGCTGGCGGCCTGGCTCGAGGCGAGCGGCGCCACCCCGATGCGCCAGCCGTCGATCGAGCCCCCGGGATGACTGCGAGCAGTCGGTGGTGAAACCCATGTGAGCGCCGAGACGGGCGAGGCGCCCGGCTGACAAGGCGCGTGAGGGAGGAATACCGGGTGTATTCCGACCGAAACGCAACGCAGAGCGCCTCGTAGAGGCGCGGTTCAGACGGGATGCATCGCCCGTCGAACGCCGCAAGGGTTTTGCTACCGACTGCTAAATTGCGGGACAGTGCTGCTTGAGAACAAACGAGGACTGATCGTCGGGGTCGCGAACCACCGCTCCTTCGCGTGGGGGATCGCCCGCTCCGCGGCGCGCGAGGGCGCGGCGCTCGCCCTCAGCTTCCAGAACGAACGGCTCCAGCGCAACGTGGACAAGCTGGCGGCGCAGATCCCGGGCACGCTCACCCTGCCGCTCGACGTCTCCAGCGAGGAGCAGCTCGAAAGCGCCGCCGACACCGTCCGCGAGCACTTCGGCGGCCTCGATTTCCTGGTCCACGCCGTCGCCTACGCCCTGCGCGAGGACCTCGAGGGCGACTTCGTCTCCACCTCCCGGGAAGGCTTCCGGGTCGCCCATGACATCTCGGTCTATTCGCTCACCGCGCTCGTCCGTCACTTCGCGCCGCTTCTCGAGGCGGACGGCGGCGGCGCGGCCCTCACGCTCAGCTACCTGGGCGGCGAGCGCGCCGTACCCCACTACAACGTGATGGGGGTCGCGAAGGCGGCGCTCGAGTCGTCGGTCCGCTACCTGGCGTCCGATCTGGGCCCGCGAGGGGTGCGGGTGAACGCGATCTCGGCGGGCCCGGCGAAGACGCTCGCGGCCTCGGGGGTTTCGGGCATCGGCAAGATGGTGGAGCACTACCGCGAACACGCGCCGCTCCGCGCCGGGACCGATCCGCTGGAGGTGGGGGACGCGGCGGCGTTCCTGCTGTCCGACGCAGCGCGGGGCGTCACCGGCGAGGTGCTCCACGTGGACAGCGGGTTCCACGCGCTGGGCGCCACGATTCCCGGCCTCGGTGCGGGAGGCTGAGGAGCCGACACATGCCTGATTCGACCCGCAATCCCGAAGAGCCCGGGGAACCGCGATTTTCGTCGGGGAACGGCGACGTTCCCACGACGGAAGCCCTCATCTACGACTGGAACCGGCCGGATCCCGCCCGCGCCTGGTTTCCTCCGAAGCCGGTCAAGCTGAACGACGAGACGCTGCGCGACGGACTCCAGAGTCCTTCGGTGGTGTCCCCGACGCTCGAAAAGAAGGCCGAGGTGCTCCACCTGATGGAGTCGCTCGGCATCGACTCCGCCGACATCGGTCTCCCGGCCGCCGGCCCTCATGTGGAACAGCAGGTGCTCCACCTCGCCCGGGAAATCGTGGACAACCGGATGAAGATCCGTCCGAACTGCGCCGCGCGGACAGTGATTTCGGACATCGAGCCGATCGCGCGGGTGGCCGATCAGGTCGGCATGCCGATCGAGGTGGCGATGTTCATCGGGTCGAGCCCGATCCGGCAGTACGCCGAGGACTGGGACCTCGATCTACTGCTCCGGCACACCGAAAAGGCCGTGACGTGGGCAGTCGCCCACGGCGTGCCCCCGATGTACGTGACCGAGGACACCACGCGGGCGCGGCCCGAGAGCGTTCGCCGGCTCTACACGGTCGCCATCGAGGCCGGCGCCCGGCGGGTCGTGGTCTGCGACACCGTGGGGCACGCCACCCCCGACGGCGTCACGCGGCTTCTCCAGTTCGTCCGGGAGGTCATCGCCGACACCGGGGAGGACGTGGAGCTCGACTGGCACGGGCACCGGGATCGCGGACTGTCCGTCCCGAACAGCCTCACCGCGATCGAGGCGGGCGCCGACTGCGTCCACGGGACCGCGATCGGCATCGGGGAACGGTGCGGCAACACGCCCATGGACCAGTTGCTCGTGAACCTGCGGCTGCTCGGCTGGATCGACAACGACCTCACGCATCTGGCGGACTACTGCCGTACGGTTTCCGAGGCCACGGGGGCTCGCATCCCGGTCGGCTATCCCGTCGTCGGCAAGGACGCCTTCCGGACCGGGACCGGCGTGCACGCCGCCGCGATCATCAAGGCGATGGCCAAGGGTGACGACTGGCTCGCCGACCGCGTCTATTCGGGCGTTCCGGCCGGGGACTACGGCCTCCACCAGAAGGTCGAGGTCGGCCCGATGAGCGGCCTCTCGAACGTCGTTTACTGGCTGGAAAAGCACGGCCACGAACCGACCGACGAGTTGAAGCACCGGATCTTCCGCGCCGCCAAGGAGGCGCGCCGGCTCCTCACCGACGACGAGATCGAGGCGCTGATCGCCTCCGCCTGACGCTGCCGGCCTGGAACGCCGGTCTCCGACCGGCACGCGCGGTGCTCGGCACCGCGCACGTCGCAACTCCACCCGGAAACGTTGGCTCCTGCCTCGGCGCGGAGTTCAAAACTCCCCGGCTGGCACCGCCGGCCTGGAACGCCGGCCGGTTGTCGCGGTAGCCGCCGGACTTGAGCTTGGGGCGATAGCGGAGTCGGCGCGCCCGAGCCTGGGGCGATAGCGGTACCGGCGAACTCAAGCCCGGGGCGATGGAGGAGTCGGGCGAATCCAGGCATGCGTCAATTCCGGGTCCGGCAGGCTGGCCATGTGTCTATTCCGGGGTGTCCGGGCGCGGGCAGGTGTCTATTTCGGAGCCGGCTGAACCCAAGCATGCGTCAATTTCGGGGCCGGCAGGCGAGGCATGTGTCTGTTTCGGGGTCTCCGGGCGGAGGCATGCGTCTATTTCGGAGCTGGCGGAATCCGGACATGCGTCAATTCCGGGGCCGGTAACGGGGGGAGGACGCGACGTCCGCGGCCCGCGTTCACGCGGTGCCGGTCCGAAGGCCGCTACCGCGAAAACCGGCCGGCGGTCCCGGCCCTTCGGTCAGTGGCGGGCGAGGACGGTCGCCACCCCCTCGTGGATGAGGCGGGCGGCGAGGATCAGCGTGCGGTTGTCGCGGTCGTCCGGACAGGCTTCCACGACGTCCATCCCCACGAGCCGTCGTCCGGTGGCTCCGATCTCCTTCACGAGTTCGAGCCCGGCGCGGCCGGAGAGGCCCGCCGGCACCGGATGGGCCACCGCCGGGGCGAAGGCCGGGTCGAACCCGTCCATGTCCACGGTGAGATAGACCGCAGCGGCGTCGGGGAGGTGTGACAGGAAAGCCGGGCACGTCTCCGCTTCCCACGCCGGAATCTGCGTCACGCGCCCGCCCGCCGCCTCCCGGACTCCGCGCTGCACCGCGGTTTCGGTGCGGATCCCGATCTGGGTGATGGTCGCCACGTGCGGCATCTCGAGCAGACGCGCCGCGACGCAGGCGTGTGAGTCCCGGTTGCCCTCGAAGTCGGGGTACATGTCCGGATGGGCGTCCCACTGCACCACGTGGACGGGGCCCCGGCCGGCAAAGGCGGCCACCAGGGCGGGGGTGATCGCGTGGTCGCCGCCCAGGATGAAGGGCGTCCGGCCGCGCACTAGCTCCGCCTCGACGGCGGCGGAATAGCGGGTGGCGCTGTCCCGGAAGCCGCCCGCCTCCGGGCTCAGGTCGCCGAGATCGGCGACCCCGCCGGCGCAGTCCACGCCCGTCTCCGAGACCGTGTTGTAGCAGGCGCCGTCGTAGGCCGTGCGGATGGCGGGCGGCGCTTCGGCGCACCGGTCGCGGTAGGTGGACTGGGTGGCGTCCATGACGCCGAGCAGCGAGGCGGGGGCCCGCTCGGCGTCCGCCCGGGACGCGAGCAGTCCCCCGAAGGGGATTCCGGCGGGTTCGTGCACGCCGGTATGTTCGCAGCGGATGCCAACCAGTGCGGTGTCCCGCAAATCGCACGGCATTCGAACGGCGATGCATCCCGGCTGCACCGCGCCCCTTCGCGGCCCTCATCGTTCCGTTTCGGTCGGAATACACCCGGTATTCCTCCTTGAACAGCCTGTAGTGAAACTCGCGCGGCATCCGAACGGCGATGCATCCCGTCTGAACCGCGCCGCTTCGCGGCCCTCATCGTTCCGTTTCGGTCGGAATACACCCGGTATTCCTCCCTCACGCGCCTTGTCAGCCGGGCGCGTCGCCGTTCTCGGTGCTCACGCCAGTTCCACCACAGGCTGTTACGCGCCTTGTCGGCCGGGCGCCTCGCCGTTCTCGGTGACTCGCGCGATTTGCCGGACACCACACTAGAGTCCCCGCGATGGCATCTCCCCCGCGTCCCGCCGTGTCCGTGATGCTCACCCGGGGCGAGGAAGTGCTCCTCGTGCGGCGCTCGCCGCGGCTCCGGGCCTTCGCGAATCTGTGGGCCTTCCCCGGCGGGACGGTGTCGGCGGAGGACGCGGAGATCCCCGTGAGCGGCGCCCCGGATCCGGAAACCGCGGCGCGCGTCGCGGCCGGGGTGCGCGAGGTCTTCGAGGAGACCGGGGTCTTCCTCGGCACGGCGGGACGGAGTGTCGCCACGACCGAACGGGACGACCTGCGCCGGCGGCTGCTCGCCGGCCGGATCGGACTCCGGGCGGTCCTGGCCTCGTTCGAAGCGGGGATCGATGCGGCGCGCTTCGTCGAGGTCGAAGAGCTCACGACCCCCGAATCGGCGCCGTATCGCTTCGACACGCGCTTCTACCGCCTGGCGTTGCCCGACGGCGCCGAACCGTCGGTCTGGCCGGGTGAGATCGTGGACCAGGCGATGCTCAGCCCGAAGACGGCGCTCGCCCGCTGGCGCGGCGGGGACATGGCGCTCGCCCCGCCCATCATCGGACTCCTCGAGCGCTGGTCTCCCGACGACGGGGTCTTTCGCGCCCGCAACCGCGAAGAGGGGCGGCTGCGGCCGGCGGTTCGCTATTCCCCCGGTATCGCGGTCATTCCCTGCCGGACGCGGACCCTGCCGCCGGCGACACACACGAACGCGGTGCTGATCGGCACCTCGCGCCGTTACCTGGTGGATCCCGCGGCCGAAGCGCCGGCCGAGCGGGAGATGCTGTTCGGGATGGTGGACCGGCTGCTTGGCCCCGGCGACAGGCTGGCCGGGATTCTCGTCACCCATCACCACCCCGACCACATCGGCTCGGTGGGCGCGGCCTCGTCGCGCTACGGAGTCCCGGTGGGTGCGCACCCGGAGACGTTCGCCCGGATCCCGCCGGCGCCCGGCGGGATGCGACCCCTCGCGGAGGGGGACACGCTGGACCTGGGGGAGGCGCCCGACGGATCGCCCGGCTGGACGCTCGCGGTCCGGTTCGTGCCGGGCCACGCGCCGGGCCACCTCGCCTTCGTCGAGAGCCGCTACGGGGCGATGGTGGTGGGGGACATGGTGTCCTCGCTGTCTTCGATCATCATCGCGCCGGAAGACGGGGACCTCGGGCGGTACATGGAGTCCCTGCGGCGGCTCGCGGCCGAGTGCCGGGGGATCGTCTATCCGGGTCACGGCGTGCCCGTGGTCGCGGGCGGCGACCTGCTCCGGGCCCAGGTGCGGCACCGGGAGGCCCGGGAAACGAGCCTGCTGGAAGCTCTCGGCACCGAGCCCGCGCCGCTCGAGGCCATCGGGCTCCGCGTCTATCCGACGAGCGAAGTCCCGCGCCGGGGGCCGGTGCGCCGGTTGGCGGAGGTGGCGCTGACCTCGGGTCTGCTGAAGCTGGAGCGCGAGGGCCGGGCGTCCGCCGAGGCGGGAAAGTGGTTCCGCCGGACCGGCGCCACCGCGTGAGGCCCACCGCTACCGGCTGACCGGCGGGCGCGCCGCCGGCTATTCGGCGGTGCCGGCGGGGACGGTGTTCCCGGCCACCACGACCCGGTCGATGGACCGGAGGTTCGCGATGTCCTCGAGCGGGTTCTCGTTCAGCACGATGAAGTCGGCCCAGTTGCCGGCAGTGAGGGTCCCGACGCCGTCGAGGGCGAGGCAGGCCGCCGCGTCTCCCGTCGCCGACATCAGGATCTGCTCGGCGGTGAGGCCGGCCTCGGCCATCTCTCCCGCCTCGATGTGCTCGAAATAGCCCTGGAAACGGCCCGGCGGCCCGGTGTCGGTGCCGAACGCGATCGTGACCCCGGCGTCGGCCACCGCCTTCGTGTTCGCCATCGCGATGGGGTAGTGCTCGCGGTATCCCTGCGCCGAGCTGCTGTTCGCCACCCGCTCCATGCGCTCGGGATCCTTGAGCTGTTCGAGCACGGCGGGATCGGCGTCCTTCAGGAAGAACGGGTCGTCGAAGAACTCCGGCACCTCTGAATAGACGTAGGTGGAGATCTCCCGCACCAGGGTCGGGACGTAGCAGACGTCCTTCTCCTTCATCAGCTCGAGGAACTCCTCGTCCACCGGCTGGTCCCGCACGCTGTGGGCGATGAGGCCGGATCCCAGGCGCAGCACCTCCTTGGCGTCGTCGAGATAGAAGATGTGGGTCGTGACCATCTTTCCGGCTTCCCGGCCGAGTTCCATCA
This sequence comes from Acidobacteriota bacterium, assembly GCA_022828085.1. GTDB lineage: Bacteria > Acidobacteriota > Vicinamibacteria > Marinacidobacterales > Marinacidobacteraceae > Marinacidobacterium. The sequence goes on from JAJEIY010000049.1 coordinate 87,006, forward strand.
CCTTCTCGATGGTCTCGGAGGAGACGCGCTCGTTCGCGCCGAGGTTGGTGTCCACCCGCATCTTCAGGAAGTCGGCGGGCAGCGCGAGGCTCCGGGCCACCGATTCCGCGGCCTCCTCGGGGGTGCCGCTCGAGATGACCTCGCCGGCGATCCAGATCCGGGCGCGGTCGAGGCTGTCGTCCTGCTCGTCGCGCAACCGGGCCGCCTCGGGGCCGTCGCCGCCCAGCGAGGCGACACTCGTGACCCCGTAGCGGGCGTAGAGGCCGAGCTGGCGGATCAGGTTCTCCCGGCTGTAGTGACCGGTCTCGAGGCCCATGACGTCGCTCGCGTGGGCGTGGGCGTTGATGAATCCGGGAACGACCGTCTTGCCGGCGAGGTCTTCCACCGCGGCGCCGGGCGGGACTTCCACCTCGTCGGCCGACCCCACGGCGGTGATGCGTCCGTGGTCCACGACCATCACCGCGTTCTCGACCGCCGCGCCTCCCGTGCCGTCCCAGAGGGTGGCGCCAGTGAACGCGGTCACCCCGGGCAGCGGCGGGGGCTCGGAGGGGCAGGCGGCGAGGGCGATCAGCGCGCCGATCGCAAGCGGAACGATGAGGAAACGCCTTTGCTGGGAACGGATGGTCATGAGACGGGCCTCCAGAGCGCCCGAGCATATCCGGGCTGCCGCCGGCCGCGCAGCCGGGGAGGCGCTACCCGTCAAGCACCTGAGGCGCGACCCGCTCGACCACGAAGCGCGCGGTAGCGCGGGCCTCTTCGGCGTCTTCCCGGCGGTAGAACTCCGACGGAGTCAGGTCCTCGGCGCCGTAGAACGCAAGTTCCCGGTCCCGCCGCAGGGCACGGGAGGCCGCGGCGAGGCGAGGCAGGTCGGGAATCAACGTTGCTGGAAGGCGGTCGCGTTCGGCTTCGAGGACACCGGCCACGTCGTGGACTCGCGGGGGGTCCACTCCGGAGGCGCGCAACAGACCCTTGAGCGCCAACTCGACCGTCTCCTGGGACTCGCGGACGACGTCGGCCCAACTCTCCGCGTCATACAGCGCATCCAGTGCGGCAAGGCGGGCTTTCGCGCGGCGCAGGTGGTCGACGGCGAGGGTCCGATTGCGCATCAGGGGAGCACCGGCGCTTCGGTCCAATAGGGCTGACCGTGCGCCGTGCGGCGGCGCAGCCGGCCGTCGGCAATCGCCCCACGCACGCGGGCCAGACAGGTGCCGAGTTCACCGTCGCGGTCGAAGACAATCAGACCGTGGGTTGCGATTTCGGCCCAGAGTCCGCTGACGGTCGGCGCTGCCGGCAGATGCACGAAGTGCGGATCCAGCGGCCGCCCGCCCCAGGTGAGGGGCTCCCTGTCCCACGCGCGGTACAGCGAGCGCGAGAGGGAGACGTGGCGGTCCACCACGATCAACGCGTCGACGTCGGACCCTGACGCCGCGTTGCCCCGGACCCACGACCCATGCAGGACCAGTCCGACGAGACGGCGTCCCGTCACCGCTGCGGCCCGGGAGACGAGCGCTGCCGCATCGTCGTGGACGACGCTCCCGGTGAGGAGCCGGCGCAAGCAGTACTCGTTGAGCGACAGCCCGGCGGCCCGGGCTGCGGACCGAAGCGTGTCGTGCAGATCGGGAGACATGCGAAGCAGGAAACGTCCCGATCTCCGCGTCTCCGGGTGTGATGTCATGTTACGCTCTCGAATGATATCAAACAGTTGGCACACGCGCTACTACATCCGCCGTTGGTTCAGAACAGTCCATTCTGAACCCGGCTGCTAGCGTTCCCGCCTCATGACGACCGCGACGCTGGCGCCGGCGCCGGCCGGCCTCGGGCCCCCCAACATGTGCGGCAGGCTCGTGCGCGCGCTCCTGATCGGCCCCCGCGCCGTGGGCTGGAACGCGGGCGCGTCCTGGCGGGAACTCGGGTACCTCCATCCGCCCAGGGAGACGCTCGCGGTCCGGCAGCACGACCGGATCCGGTCGTTGCTGCGCGAACGCGGCGTCGACCTCGTGGAGCCGGACGAACCTCCACCGGGGCTGAGTCCGGATGCCGTCTACTGCCACGATGCGTCGTTCCCATCGCGGCGGGGCATGATCCTGATGCGGATGGGCAAGGAGAACCGGAGCGGGGAACCCGCGGCGCACGCCAGGATCTACGAAGGGCAGGGGATCCCGGTGATCGGCGCCGTCGAGGCGCCGGGGCTCGCCGAGGGTGGCGACCTGGTCTGGCTTGACGAGCACACCCTGCTGGCGGGCGAGGGGTACCGCACGAATGCCGCGGGGATCGCGCAACTGGGCGGGATGCTGGCGGAGGACGGCGTGGAGGTGATCGCCGTGCCCCTGCCGTTCGGCGACGGGCCGCACTGCTGCCTCCACCTGATGTCGCTGATCAGCGTGCTCGACCACCGCACGATGGTGGCCGATCTGCGGTTCCTCGGGGTGCCGACCTTCGAGATGCTGAAGGCGCGCGGGTGGGAGTTCGTCCCCATTGTCGAAGACGAGCGGTCGACGATGGCGGCGAACGTGCTGGCCCTCGGAGGCCGGACCCTGCTGGCCATCGCCGCCAACCGCGGGACGAACGCCCGGCTGCGGGACGCCGGTTTCGAGGTGCTGACCTACGAGGGCAGCGAGATCAGCCAGAACGGCTCGGGCGGGCCCACCTGCCTGACCCGGCCGCTGGTCCGGGCAGCAGAATGAACCCCCGGATCCGGCGGATCGGCTGGCTCGTCTTCGGGCTCTTCGGCCTGCTGGTCGTCTTCCTGATGTATTCGACCCTCACCATGGGCGAGGCGCGGTGCGAAGTCACCATGGAGATGGAGGGGCGTCAGGCCACGGTGACGGCCCAGGGCGCCACCGAGGCCGACGCGATCCGCGCCGCGATCACCGGGGCCTGCGCCCGGATTGCCGACGGCCGGACGGCGAACATTCTCTGTCTCGATACGCCGCCCCGCGCGGTCCGCTGCGACTAGGCGGCCCCGGCGCCAACTCTTCGAGCGCGCCGCCGGCCCGAACCACGAACGCCCGTACCGGGCGGCCCAGGAGGATGCGGGCCGCGTGGCGGTAACGGCGGGCTCGTCGCTTCGCCGTCTCGCTGTCGCTGTCCTGCACCGCGATCACCCGAGGGGCGCCCGTCCCGGTCGGCAGGAACAGAGTCGGGATCAAGACCACGCGGGCGCTGCCGTCGCGCCGGCGCAGGCCGACTCGAGCGTTGGCGTGCAATGCCCCCTCGAGGCGTCCCCCGGGTCTCCGCTCCCCGAGCACCGTGACGGCAAGTTGCAGCGCCTCGGCGGCGACCGCGCGGCGGGCGGCGGCCGAAGGAACGAGTCGCTCGTCCGCGAGGCGAACCGCGGCGGCCAGGTCCGGTCGTTCTTCGCGGCGGCACGCCCGGTGAATGATCCGATGGGCGAGCAGGCGCGTGGCGGTCGCCGCCCGGCCGCGGGACGCTGCGGCGCGTCGATCGGCCGTCACCCGGATTCCGGCGCCGCGTGGTTGTCCGGAAGGGATCCGGCTGGCGGCAGAACGGCGAATTCATGCCCGGCCCAAACGAAGGATGTGACGTCACGCAGCATCGTCAGGGACGCCAGGGTGGCGAGGTCGGCCGGGAGGTACTGAGGCCGATCCGAACCGTGGGGTTTGCCGGCGTTCGTGATCCGCGTCTTCCAGGAGAGAGTGAGGCTCGCCTTCGCGCGCGTCATCGCCACGTACATGCAGCGGCGCTCCTCCGATTCCGCGCGTCCCCCGTCCCTCGCTCTCCAGGCGGTGCCTTTGGGGACGAGGGCGATGTTCCAGACGCCGCCCTCGCCTTCGACCACCCGAGGGATGCGGGTGTCCTGTTTGCCCCTGCCGCCACAGTCCACGACGAATACGTGTTCGAACTCCAGGCCCTTGGCGGCGTGGATCGAAAGCGCCTGCACGGCGCCGCTCGCCTCCAGCGGAGCCTGGGTCGCGTCACCGTTCGCGGCGCTTTCGAGCGCCTCGGACACCCGTTCGAAGCTGACGAATCCGTCACGTTCGAATCCCCGCAGCAACTGAAGCGCCTTCGCCACGTTCGCCACCTGTTGCGCGGCCTCGTACGGCGCCTGGGCTGCGGCCTCGGCGCGGCGGAGGTAGCCGGTCTCTTCCAGGATTCCCGCGACGGCGCGCGACGGCGCGAGCCGGCGCGCGAGGCGGATCCACGGACCGCCGGCGTTCCCGGCGCGTTTCAGCCGGAGACGGGTCGTCGCGGGCAGTGCTTCCGGGAGCCGGCGTCCTTCGGTCAGCAGGAGTTCGGCGAAGGGAGCGGCGGAGTCGCTGATTCGCCGGAGCCGGGCGAGATCGTCTCCCGGGAGCGCGAAGAAGCGGGACCGGAGGAGTTCCACCGCACGCCGGTCGGAGTGCGGCCGGGCGAGATAGCGGGACAGCGCCCTCAGGTCCCGGACCTCGCTGGTGTCGAAGAACCCCGCGCCCTTGAACACGAAGGTGGGGATCCCGCGCCGCTTCAGCGCGTCGAGATACACGGCCAGGTTCGTACTCGTCCGGGCGAGGAGCGCAACCTGTTCCGGGCGCACCGCATCGTGTTGCAGCAGCGTCTCGATGCGGGCCGCGATACGGGAGGCGACTTCTTCGTGACTCCCCGCCACCGCCACGCCGAGGGCGGGCGGCTCGCCTTCGGGGTCGCCGTCGGCGGGAAAGTGGTCGTCCGGGTCGTACTGGAACGCCCAGTCCGAATCCGGATCCGCGGTGGACGCTTTCGCAATCTCCGCACCGGCGCTGTTCACGAAACGCCGCAGCCGGAGGTTCGAGCGGAAGTTCCACTGCAGCACGAGCTTCGGCGACGGCGGGTCGCCGGGTTGCGCAAGCGCTCCGATCGCGTTCTCGGCCTGGCTCAGAATTTCGACGCGAGCATCCCGAAACCGGTAGATGGACTGCTTGTGGTCCGCGACCACGAAGATCGTGGGCCGCGAGAGCCTCCCGCCGGTCACCTTGCGCACCTCTTCGGACACCAGTCCTTCCCCGGCGGCCCAGGGCGCGATGATCGCCTGCAGGAGTTCCCACTGGGGATCGCTCGTGTCGTGAAACTCGTCGAGCAGAAGGTGGTGGTACCGCGCTTCCAGCCGGAACCGGCTCGCCGAGAACTCCCCCAGTTCCTGCAGGAGCCTGGTGGCCGCAAGCGTGAGATCGTCGAAGTCCATGACCCGGCGTTCCAGCTTCAACCGGTCGTATTCCCGTTCCACCGCCTGAAAGAGGTCCCAGACCGGTCCGAAGGCGTGTTCGTTCAGGTAGTCCAGCCAGCGGGAGCGAAAATCCCGGATCCCGGCAGTGACGGCGGCATAGTCCGCCTTGAGAGGCTCGGGAACGTCCCGGGGCGGGTTCTTGAGGTCGGTACGGAAGAACCCCTCAAGGGTTTCGAGGTCGAGCGCGTCCCGGGCGCTGGTCTGCTCCTCGGCGCGGAGCGCGAGCCGGACGGCGAATGGAGCCTCCAGGGCGGACGCGCCGTCCTCGGCCGCTTCCCGGAGGCGCCGGCAGGAATCGGCCACGGGCTCGAGAAACCGCTGGAGGCGCGGCCGCGGCCCCGGCCGGCCGCGGCGCTCGGCGGCCTTCGCCTCGAACAGCCGTCGCCAGGCGAGTCGCCGTTCGAGGTACTCGTGCACCGCTTCCCTCACCCGGCTCGGCGAACGGCCGAGGAGGAGCGGCAGCGACGCCAGCACCTCCCGGTCGAAGCCGGTGACGCCGGAAAAGACGCGCTCGCTCGCCTCGGCCCGGAACACGGGCATGGAGCGCTCGTCGAGAACTTCGATGCCGGGACTGACTCCCGCGTCCAGAGGGAACTCACGGATCAGGCCGAGGGTGAAGGCGTCGAGCGTCGAGATGCTCACCTCGGCGATATCGGTGTCTTCGGGGAGAGTGCGGCGGCGGCGCGACGCCGTCAGTTCCTTGAGAATGCGGTCCTTCATCTCCTGAGCCGCCTTCCGGGTGAAGGTGAGCGCCAGAATGTTCCGCGGCGGCACCCCCGCTTCCACGAGCCGCACGTAGCGGTTTGTCAGGACCGTGGTCTTGCCGGTGCCGGCGGAGGCGCGGAGAACCGCGTTGCGGCGGGGGTCGGCGGCGGCCTCCCGCGCGGCGGCGTCGGAGGGTCGGAAACCGGGGCCGGACATCGGTTCAGGCTTCTTTCCCGGCGTCCCGCGCCTCATCCGGCCCACTGTCCGTTGCCGGGCCGGCCGGATCCGGCAGATCCCTCCGGACCACGAGGTGGAAGTCGAAGGCGCCGTCCTCGTCGGGCAGCGAGAAATCACCCCGGGCCAGCCCCTCCCGGATCTGAACCACCTGCGCGTCCTGTTCGGCATCGTCCGGCGGATCCTCGGGCCCGATCCAGCGCCGATTGCCGAAGTAGGGGATGGCGAACGCGGTAGGAACCTGATCCGCGGCTTCCAGAAGGCGCGCGTAGAGCCGCGCCTGCAGCGGCTTCTCGTAAAAGCGGCCGGACTTGTACTCGACGACCCGCCGGCCGCCGCCGGCCAGGCGATCCAGCCGGTCGAGCTGCCCGTGGACGCGCATGCCTCCTACGTCCCCCGCGATCCAGCGTTCCACCTGTTCGAGGGTGGCCCTTCCCCGGGTGGCCTCCTCGCGCAGGAACCACTCCATCGCCGGGGGGGTCGAATGGCCGCCGAAGAGCCACGCTTTCTCGATGCGCCGATCGGTGTCCGGCAGTTGGCGTGCGGCCGCGAAGCGCTCGAACTCCTGGTGGAAGAAGTCGAGGGCCTCCTCGAGGGTGGACTCGGAGATGTCGAGCCCGGCGTCCCGAAGGGCGGCGTAGCTCCGCTCCAGGAAAGCGTGGAGCAACTCGCCGCGTTCGGTGGGCGGGGGGACGTCGGCGAGCGGGCGCTCCTCGTCCAGGCGGAGGACGTAGCGGGCGAAGAACTGGGCGGGGCTCTTCGCGTAGGTGTCGAGCGCCGTGGGGGAGAGGGGGCGTTCCAGCGCGGCGGCCGCGGGGGCGTGACGGTCGAGCGTCGTGGGCAGGGACTCGACTGCCGGGTGCGCCGGGAGGTCCCGGTCCGGCGTGGGGAGCAGCGGGTGCCCCGGCGCCGCGCTGAGCACCGCTTCGGTCAACTCGGTCTCAAGCGCCGACGTGGCGACCGGAAAACCGTCGTCAAGCTGGGGACGCAGGAAGGCCGCGGCGCCGGCCGGCAGCCCCGGGAGGGATCGGAGGAGACGGGTCTCCCGGTCGCGGCCGTCTGAATGACGGGCCCGGGTGGCGTCGTCGAGGAGATGGGTCGGGAAGAAGATGTTTCCGGGCCGGGGGCCGGGCCAGTCGGCGTCCACCATGCCGAGCAGGACGATGACGTCGTAGTCGCCGAATCGCGCGTCACTCGCCGCGACGAGATGGACTCCGCGCCCGCTGCCGCCGCGGGCGACGGTCCGGCGGTTCAGGAGCCTTCGGATCCGGCGCACGAACCGGGAGCCGCCCCCGGCGCACGCGTCGGCGGGCGCCGCCCCGGCCGCCTGGCGAAGGGCCTGAAGCACCGCGTCGCGGACGTCGGGCGTCGTGTCGGCGGGGGGCTCGAAGTGCAGTTCCAGAAACCCGATCAGCGCGGCGACCGCGTCCCCGAAGGTGGCGTCCTCGTCCCGGATCGGGTGGAGGGCGTCCGCCAGGGCGGTGAGCCGGGACAGTGTCCCGGCCGCGGTGCGGAGGCGTGCCGCCTGCCTCCGCATCCGCTGCGCCCGCGGGCCCATGTCCGTTTCCGCCCCAGCCTCAACGAGCCCGTCCGCCGCCCGGACCAGGCGTTCGGCAGTCTGATCGAGGCGGACGGCGATCCCGGGCAGTTCCTCGGGTTCCTGGGTGTCGCGAACGCCGGCGCGGAGCAGTTCGCCGGCGAGGACATCGGCCTCGTGCGCCGGCGCCTCCGAGACGCCGGGAAGGCTGAGGAAAGGCGTCCGCAGGAGATTCAGGCCCAGGGAGATCCGGCCGGGGCAGGCGCCGAACTCGAGGACATCGGCGATGGCGGCCACCCAGGGGTGCCGGGTCAGGCTGGGCTGGATCGGGGTTTCGAGCGGAATCCCGCGTTCCGCGAAGGCGTCTTCCACCGCGTCGAGGTACGAGTGCGGTCGTTGGGCGAGGATCGCGCACCGGTGATAGCCGCGAAAGGCGCGCTCCTGACGATCCCGGAAGCGCACGACAAGGTCCGCCGCGAGCCGAGCCTCCGCCTCGCGGTCCGTCGCTTCGAAGACCCGGAAGCGCGTGCCGTCCGTCCCCGTCGCCGGAACGAAGATCGCCGGCGGGTCTGTCCGTCGGCTGGACGCCGCCGGGCCGGGACCGGAGAAGAGGGTGGGCTGGGTCCCGGAGGCGACGGGCGCGCCTCCGGAGGCTTCGGAGTCGCGCCGGAACGCAATCCCTCTGGGCGGCGCCGGAAGCGGGGCTCCCTCCGGCAGCGCCCAGACGACGGCGCCCGGTGGCAGGAGCGAGGAAAGCAGTTGGAGGTCCGCGGGCCGGATGGCGTCTTCACCGGCGGCGAGCACCCGTGTCCCCGCGAAGCGGAGACGGAAGGTCCTGGCCGACGCCATGAGCCGCTCGCGAAGACTCCCCGGATCTCCGCGCGCCGTGTCTTCGAGGGCGCGCCGGTAGTGCGCGTGGGCGCGACGGAGCCAGCGGACCAGGGTGAGCAGCCGCAGCGCGCCGGCGTCGGTCTCGCCGGCTTCGAGAAGGCGCCTCTCCGTGCGCTGTGCGAAACGCTCGAACGGCGCGGCGCCCGGGCTGACGCGCGAGTCCGCGGCCATTTCGTCGAGAAAAGTCAGGAAGAGATCGGCGAGCTGGGCGGGATCGCGGGAATCCGGCAGTTCGGAACGGTCTTCCCCGACGACGCCGGCCACGAGAGCCTCTTCCATCAGGATCTCCCGGACGAGCGGAGGCGCGGGGAGCAGGGGCGGCTCCAGGTCGCCCCCGAGATCGTCGAACGCGGATGAAGAAACCCGGATCTCCGGGAACGATCCACCCGGGGGGAGCAACTCCCGTAGAGTCCGGTCCAGGGCCCATGCCGCTCCCGCGCCCGGAACCAGGATCCGCAGCCGTTCCACCGCACGCCCGGGTCCGGCGAGCGATGCCTGCCGCGCCACCCACTGGCGCAGCCGGCACCAGTCGGGGAACCGCCGGACCCCGATCCAGCGCGACGGTTCGGGATCGCTGACGGGAGTGCTCATTGGCGCGCGATCATAAGGAGGGCGGACGCCATTTCCCGCCACCCTTCGGCACCCGGGCCCGGTTTCACGGCGCCCGCGTTCTCCGGACGTTCCGGTCCGGGCGTTGGTAGCATCGCGGCCGACGGAACCGGGACTTGGAGCAGCGGACGGCGGTGGTGGCCGGGGAAGCGGCGGACATCCCGGCATTCGAAGCCGGGCTGCGGGAATTCCGCGAGTTCGGCAGGCGGACGCGGGTTGTGGCCTTCCCCGACCCGGAGGTCCGGCTTCCCGTCTATGTCAACGAGTTCTGGACCTCGAAGCAGCGGGCCGCCCATTCGCTCCACGAGATTTCCTACCGCGCGTGTTTCAAACCCCAGTTGCCGCGGTTCTTCATCACCCGGCTGACCCGGCCGGGCGACCTCGTCCACGACCCGTTCATGGGCCGGGGAACGACGCTTCTCGAGGCCGCGCTGCTCGGCCGCCGCACGGTCGGCTCGGACCTCAACCCGCTGAGCGCGCGGCTTCTGGGGCCCCGTTTCGATCCGCCGGAACTTTCGGAGGTCGCGGAGCGCCTGGCGTCGTTCGATCTGGAGGGCGCCTGCGAGGCGCCGGAGGATCTCCTGGCCTTCTACCATCCGGCCACCCTCCGGCGGATCGTCAACCTCCGGGACGAACTCCTGCGGCGCCGAAACGAAGGATCGAACGACCGGGCGGACCGCTGGATCCAGATGGTGGCGACGAACCGGCTCACCGGGCACTCGCCGGGGTTCTTCTCGGTGTACACGCTCCCCCCCAACCAGGCGGCCTCGGTCCGCTCGCAGCGCCGGATCAACGAACGCCGCAGGCAGCGGCCGCCCGACCGGGACGTCGCGGCGCTCATCCTCCGGAAGACCCGTTCGCTGCTGGCCCGGCTCGCACCCGGGGAACGGGCGCGGCTCCGGGGCGCCGGCCCCCGGTTGCTCACCGCCTCCGCGGACCGGACGCCGGCGATCGCCGGCGGCACCGTGCGGCTCGTGGTCACGTCGCCGCCCTTTCTGGACGTGGTGAACTACCGGGCCGACAATTGGCTGCGGTGCTGGTTCAACGGGGTGGATGGGGATAAGGTGGCGCTGTGGCACTGGACGCGCGCGGCGGACTGGCGGGCGGCCATGACGCGGGTCTTTCGGGAGTTGCGCCGCGTCCTGGTTCCCTCCGGACTCGTGGCCTTCGAGGTGGGCGAAGTGCGGAGCGGCCGTTTGCTGCTCGAGACTCTCGTCGTGCCCGCGGCCCGCGAGGCGGGGCTCGAGCCGCGCCTGGTGCTGGTGAACGACCAGCAGTTCACCAAGACCTCCAACTGCTGGGGAGTGGACAACCGGCGGAAGGGCACCAACACGAACCGCGTCGTGGTGCTGCGGAAGGCCTGAGGGGAGTCGACGGCGAATGAGCGGCGCCGCGCTGGTCCGGAACGGCTGCACCCTCGCTCTGTTGTTGGTCCCGTCCGGCTTGAGCGCGGAGGAACCTTCCGAGACGGCGCGCCGGGTGCTGGCGGGGCTGACCCTCGAAGCGAAGGTGGGACAGGTGCTGATGCCGCGGGCGCCGGCCGAGTTCAGGAACCTCGCGGATCCGGAACGGCGGGCGCTGCTCGAGATGGCGGAGGCCGGCCGGCTGGGCGGGGTCGTCGTATTCGCGGGCACCCCGGAGGGAACCCGCGAGATCACCACGGCCCTCCAGGGCGCGGCGCCGCTTCCGGTGCTGGTCGCCGCCGACTACGAATGGGGAACTCCCATGCGCACGGCGGGTGGCACCCGGTTCCCGCCGGCCATGCAACTCGCGGCGGCGCCCGATCCAGCAGCGCTCGAATGGCAGGGCCGGATCGTGGCGCGGGAGGCGCGGGCGGTGGGCGTCCACCTGGTTCTGGCCCCGGTTCTGGATGTCCTGCAGAGCGCGTCGAGCGCGGTGATCGGGACGCGTTCCTTCGGCTCGGATCCCGGTCTCGCGGCGGAGCTCGGGGTTGCGTTCCTGCGCGGCGTCGAAGCCGGCGGGGCGCTGTCCACCGCCAAGCACTTTCCGGGGCACGGCGGTACGGGAACGGATTCCCACTACGGGCTCGCCCTCGTGCCCGCCAGCCGGGAGCACCTCGATGCGGTGGACCTCGCTCCCTTCCGGGCGGCGGTCAACGCCGGGGTCTCGGCGGTCATGCCCGGGCATCTGGCGGTGCCGGCGCTTGACGGCCGGGACGACAGGCCCGCCGTTCTGTCGCCGGAGATCCTCGACGGCGTGCTCCGGTCGGAGATGGGATTCGCCGGACTGGTGGTGAGCGACGCCCTGGAGATGGAGGGTGCGCGCGCCGGGCGCTTCGACGGCGAGGTCGCGGCGCTCGCGCTCGGGGCGGGGGTGGACGTGATCCTGGTGCCCCGGGACCCGGCCGTGGCGCACGGAGCGCTCGTCCGCGCGGTGCGCGCGGGCCGGCTCGAGGAGGCGCGTCTCGACGCGGCGGTCCTCAGGGTGCTGGAGGCGAAGGCGCGCCTCGGTCTCTTCGACGACCGTACTCCCCCCGAGCCGCTCGCCGAGGCTTTCGGCGATCCGGCCGGCCGCGACTTCGCGGAGTCGCTCTTCGGCCGTGGGTTGACCCTGGTTCGCGACCCGGAGGGGCTCGTTCCCTGGTCCACGCGGATCACCGGGAACACGGCGGGAGGGGCCGGCCTGACGCCCCGTCTCCTTCTCGTGGAGATCCACCGGGAAGGTCCCTACGAGCCGGACCGCCGCTTCTTCCGCGGCGCGCTCCGCCGGCGCGGGGCGCTGGCCGCGAGGATTCCCACCACTTACCACGGCGCCCTGCCGATTGCGCGGTTCGCCCGGGAGGCCGAAGCCGCCGACGCGGTGGTGATCGCCGATTTCCGGAAGAACGGCCTCGAAATGCCCGAGGAGTTGCTGAACGCGGTCACCCCCTTCGCGGAGAAGTTGCTCGCCGTCTCCTTCGGCAATCCGCACGGTGTCCGGAACGCTCCCCCGGAGGCCGGCATCCTGCTCGCGTGGGATGGAGCCCCCCAGAATCAGGAAGCTGCCGCGGCGGCGCTGTTCGGGGAGAGCGCCCTGGAAGGACGCCTGCCGGTCCCGCTCGAGGGGCAGCCGGCGGGAGCTGGGGTTTTCAAGCAGGCGGAGCGGCAGCGGCTCCGTCCGGTCGAACCCGGGGAGGTCGGCATGAGTCCCGAAGGCGTCGAGAACATCCGCGCGGTGATCGAGGATGCGATCGCGAACGGCGTCACGCCGGGCGCGAGCGCGCTCGTGGCGCAGCGGGGCAGGGTGCTGCTCCAGGAGGGCTTCGGCCGGCTGACCTACGACGGGAACGCACCCGCGGTGACCCCGGAGACGATCTACGACCTCGCGTCCCTGACCAAGGTCGTCGGCACCACCACCCTGGTGATGATGCTGGTGGAGGAGGACGCCTTGGACATTGCGCTCCCGGTGAGCGCCTACCTGCCGGAGTTCCTGGACCAGGCGCCCTCCGGGGAGGAGCGTGCCCGGAGGGCCGGCGTCACCGTCACCGACCTCCTCGCGCATTGCTCGGGGCTGCCGGCCTGGATCCAGTTCTACCTGGAGTTCGACCCCGAATCGCGGGGCCTGCCCCTCGATGATGCGCGCCGGATGGTCTTCGACCGGATCATGGGGGCGGACTCCGATTACGAACCGCGGACGGACACCGTCTATTCGGACAACGGCATCCTGCTGCTGGGGGAGATCATCGAGCGGGTTTCGGGCAAACCGCTCGACGTTCTCGTCCGGGAGCGCATCTTCGAGCCGCTGGGGATGGCGACCACCGGCTACCGCCCGCCGCCGGAATGGCTGGACCGCATCGCGCCGACCGAGGACAACCCGTGGCGTGGCCGGGTGGTTCGGGGACAGGTTCACGACGAGAACACCGTCGTCCTGGGTGAAGTGGCGGCGCACGCGGGTCTCTTCAGCACGACCGGCGACCTCGGGGTCTTCCTGCAGATGCTCCTGAACGGGGGATCCATGAACGGCGAGCGCCTGCTCCGCGCGCGCACCATCGCCCGGTTCACGAAACGCGCGGGGCTCGCCCCGGACAGCAGCCGGGCGCTCGGCTGGGACACCCCGTCCCGGTCACCGTCCGGCGGCCCGTCGTCCGCGGGCGATCATTTTTCGGCCTCGTCCTTCGGGCATACCGGGTTCACCGGCACCTCGATCTGGGTCGATCCGCAACGCGAACTCTTCGCGGTCCTGCTCACGAACCGGGTCTATCCGACCCGGGAGAACGACGGGATCTTCCGCCTCCGTCCCGCGTTTCACGACGCGGTCGTCGCGGCGCTGGCGGACGCTCGCTGACACTGCGCTCATCCCATAAACTCCATTCGCTGGGGTGCCGTACCGGCGCCGCTGATCGTTGGGGCAGCGCCTCCGGGGAGGAAGGAATGAAGACCAAGACGCTGATTGTTTTTTTGACGCTTCCGGTTCTGGCACTCGTGGTGGGCTGCCAGCCGCCCGGAGAACGGACGAGCGGAGCGCCGCTCTCCGATCCGCACGGCGAGCACGCCGAGCCCCCGACGGTGGATCCGTCGTGGCCGCGGCTTCCTGACGACTGGCTGATCGGGGAAGTCGGGGGGATCGCGGTGGACCTGGAGGACAACATCTGGCTCGTTCACCGGCCCCGCAGCCTGAACGCCGATGAAACCGGACTCGCGCAGGATCCGCCGGTCTCCGCATGCTGCAACGCGGCGCCACCGGTGCTCAAGTTCGACACCGGCGGGGACCTGCTCGACAGTTGGGGGGACGCGAACGGCTATCAGGGCGAGGGGTACGAGTGGCCCGAGACCGAGCACGGCATCTTCGTGGACCACCTGGGCTACGTGTGGTTCGCGGGCAACGGCCCCAATGATCACCAGGTGCTCAAGTTCAGCGGGGACGGCACCTTCGTGATGCAGATCGGGCAGGCCGGCCGCACCGAGGGGAGCAACAGCACCGAGTTTCTCGGGCAGCCCGCGGACCTCGAGGTGGACCCGGAGACCAATGAGCTCTACATCGCCGACGGGTACCTGAACAAGCGGATCATCGTCTTCAACGCCGAGACCGGGGAGTACCTGCGCCACTGGGGCGCCTACGGCAACGAGCCCTCCGACGACGACACCGGTGCGTTCGAGCCGGGCATCGAGCCGATCCAGCAGTTCCGCACCCCGGTTCACGCCGTCAGGATCGCGAACGACGGAATGGTCTACGTCGCCGACCGGGTGAACAACCGGATCCAGGTTTTCCAGAAGGACGGAACGTACGTGGACGAGATGATCGTGGAGGGCGACACCCTCGGGGCAGGGTCCACCTGGGACCTCGAGCTCTCGCCGGACGACGGGCAGGTGGACCTCTACAACGCCGACGGCACGAACCAGCGGATCCACATCATCAATCGGGCCGCGATGGAGATCGAGAGCTACTTCGGGCGCCGGGGACGCTATTCCGGGCAGTTCCACTGGGTCCACAACGTCGTGGTGGACTCCGAGGGAAACTTCTACACCGCCGAGGTGAACACGGGACGCCGGGCGCAGAAATTCGTGGTGAGCCACGCCGGCCACGTCCACTGATCGCGTAGCTCCGTCTGCCCCCAGGGCGCCGCCGGGAACACCGGTCTTCGGACCGGCACGCGCGCCGCACCGCACTGCGCCGCGCATTTCACAACCCGACCACCCTCCCGGCGTCCGGCGGTTTTGCCGCGGGCCGGGGTTCCCTTACACTCCCGCGCGTTCGCGCCGGGTCGGCGTTGACCGGTGCAATTCGTCGGGGTGGCGACTCCGGGAGGAAAGCAATGAAGACCAGGAACCTGATTCTCTTCGCGATGTTGGTCGGACTGGCGTTCGCCGTCGGCTGTCCGTCAGCGGCGGAAACCGAGCACGCGGGCCACGACCATGACGCGCACGGTCACGAGACCCACGAGCACGCGGGCCACGACCACGCGGCGCACGGCCACGAAGGGGAAGACGAGCTGGGGCACGACCACTTGGCGCACGGCCACGAGGACCACGACCACACGGGGCACAACCACGCGAGTCACAACCACGCCGGTGAAGACCACATGGGGCACGGGCACCTGGCGCACGGCCACGAGACCCACGACCACGCGGGCCACGACCACGCGGCGCACGGCCACGAGGGGCACGACCACCTGGGGCACGACCACGCCGAGCACGGCCACGAGAACCATGACCACACGGGGCACGACCACGCGAGCCACGAGCACGAAGAGGGCCTCGACCACCTCGGGCACGACGACGAGGGCCACTGCCACCTGGATCCCGAGCACGAAGACCACGACCACGAGGCGCACCGCTGACCGACCGCCGGTTCGGGGAACCCTGAACCGCCGCTAGCCAACTCCGGCCGCCCAGTCCTCCCGGTGGGGATCCGGCCGTCGATGCATCCCGGGCGGACAGCCGATAGCGTGGCGTTCGGCTGGAACCGGTGTCTCGGTGTCTTCGGGCCGGCGCAGGTCCGTGTGGCCAGGCCGCCCTGCCGGCGGGCGGCCCACCACTTCCGCCGCGGTTTTGCCGGGGGCGGGGGTTCCCGTACACTCATCCGGTTCAGCGCCGTGCCGGCGCCGGCAACTGAGTTCCGTCGGGGCTGCGACTCCGGGAGAAAGCAATGAAAACCAGGAATCTGTCTCTCTTCTTGATGGTGTCGGGGATGGCGTTTGCCGTCGGTTGTCAGGCTCCGTCCGAACCGACGGGCGGGGCAACGATGCACGATCAGCACGCCGAGCACGCCGAGATGCCCGAGGTGGATCCGCACTGGCCGAGGCTCCCCGACGACTGGCTGATGGGCGAGGTTTCCGGAATCGCGGTGGACATGAACGACCACATCTGGCTGGTCCAGCGTCCCCGCAGCCTGAACGCGGATGAAGCCGGACTGGTGCAGGATCCCCCGCTCTCCGCGTGCTGCATCCCGGCTCCCCCGGTCCTCAAGTTCGACGCGGACGGCAACCTGCTCGACAGTTGGGGAGACCAGAACGGCTATCCGGGTGAGGGCTACGAGTGGCCCTCGAGCGAGCACGGCATCTTCGTGGACCACCTGGGCTACGTCTGGCTCGCCGGAAACGGCCCCGACGATCACCAGGTGCTGAAGTTCAGCGGCGACGGAACGTTCGTGATGCAGATCGGGCAGGCCGGCCGCACCGAGGGGAGCAACAGCACCGAGTTCCTCGGCCGCCCCGCCGACATGGAGGTGGATCCGGCGACCAACGAGCTCTACATCGCCGACGGCTATCTGAACAAGCGGATCATCGTCTTCAACGCCGAAACCGGGGAATACCTCCGGCACTGGGGCGCCTACGGGAACGAGCCATCCGACGAGGACACGGGCCCGTTCGTGCCCGGCTCGGAGCCCATCCAGCAGTTCCGGACCCCGGTCCACGCGGTGCGGATTGCGACCGACGGAATGGTCTACGTGGCCGACCGCGTGAACAACCGGATTCAGGTGTTCGAAAAGGACGGCACCTACGTGAGCGAGATGATCGTGGAGGGGAACAGCCTCGGAAACGGTTCGACCTGGGACCTGGAGCTCTCGCCGGACCGCGAGCAGGTCGATCTATACAACGCGGACGGCCAGAACCAGCGGATCCACATCATCAACCGCGCCGCCATGGAGATCGAGGGCTACTTCGGGCGCCGGGGAAGGAACGCGGGCCAGTTCCACTGGGTCCACAACGTCGTCGTGGACTCGGACGGCAACTTCTACACGGCGGAGGTCAACCAGGGACGCCGGGCGCAGAAGTTCGTTACGAGCCACGAGGGTCACGACCACGAGGGTCACGACCACTGATCGCCTCCCGGGGACGCGAATTCCCGAGAAGAACCTGACTCGAGAACCGGGCGCCTCCCCTGAGGCGCGGCGCCCGGTCGTCCCCGTCCTCGTCCGGCGCGAATCGCGGACCTGATCCAGATCATGCACAAGCGCGTCCGGAGCGTGGTGTGGACGCTCACCGCGGCGCTCGTCTTCCTGGCTGTCGCCCCGCGGCCGGCGGTTTCTCACGACATCCCGGACGAGATCCGGATTCCGGTGTTCGTCCGGGAACTCGACGGCGAACTGCACGTGGTCGCCCGGGTCCCGCTGCTCCTGCTGCTCTCGCTGAACGTCCCCAAGTGGGGCGCCGGCTATCTCGACTTCGAACGCGCGGACCCGGTGCTGCGCCGCGCGGGGGGCGTGTTCGCCGAGGAGGCTCCCCTCTTCCATCCCGACGGCAGCCTGCTGCCGCCCAACCTCCAGGCGTACCGGGTCGCCCTCCCGTGGGATCGCACGTTCACGTCGTTCGACGCGGCGCGCGAAACGGTGCTCTCCGATCCGCTCCCGGCCGACACCCAGGTCTTCTGGAACCAGGGCTTTCTGGACTTTTATCTGACCTATCCGGCGCCGGCGGACGGAAGCGTCGAGATCGAATGCAACGTGGCGCCCGGCTTCGGCGACCGGGTAGCCCTGGATGTGCTCTACGAGCGCCGGGAAGCCGAGGGCGGGGACCTGAAGAGCAACCTGTACCACATCAGCGTCCGGGAGGGCAGGGTGGCGCTCGACCCGTCGCCCTTCCAGGCGTTCTTCGCTTTCGGGCGTTCGGGAGTGGAGCACATCCTGACCGGTTGGGACCACCTGCTGTTCCTGATCTGTCTCATCGCTCCCTTCGGGCAGCTCTCCCGGATCAAGCACCTGCTGATCATGGTGACGGGATTCACGGTGGCCCACTCCGTGACCCTGGTGAGCGCGGCGCTCGGCCATGCCCCGGAGGCGCTCTGGTTCGTTCCGCTCGTCGAGGGCGTGGTGGCGGTCTCGATCCTCTACACCGCCATCGAGAACCTCATTTCAGCGAGCGTCGTCCGCCGCGCGGTGCTGGCGTTCGTCTTCGGGCTGTTCCACGGTTTCGGTTTTGCGTTCGCCCTCGGCGAATCGCTCGCCTTCGCCGGGGACCATCTGCCGCTCGCGCTCTTCTCCTTCAACCTGGGTGTGGAAGCCGGGCAGGCCGCGGTGGTGCTCGCCGCGATCCCGATCCTGCACCTCTTCTCGGGCAGCGACCGGTCCCGGTTCGCGGTGAGCGCGCTGCTGTCGGTCATCGGGGGCCACGCGGCGTGGCACCTGCTCGAGTCGCGCTTCTCCGAGCTCTCGCGGGCCTGGGCGATCTCCGGTGGAGCGCCGCCCTCGTGGTCGTGGTTCCTGTGGCCCCTCGCGCTCGCCGGGGTCGCCGGGTGGGCGGTCGTCATGGTGCGGCGGCGGAGGATGAGCGGAGCCGGGCACTCCGCCTGAACCAGTCCGGCATTCCCCGGGCCTCGCCAACTCACGGGCTGCTGCTAGGATGCGGCGCCGATGAGTCCGCCCCCCGTGTCCGCCGCGACGACTCCCATCGCGATCGAGCGGGTCGCAAAGTCCCGGCTTCCGGAGGTGGATCTCGCGAACGTCGCCTTCGGCCGGGTCTACAGCGACCACATGCTGTCGGCGCGCTGTTGCGACGGGGTCTGGGAGGATCCCCGGATCGTTCCGTTCGGCGACCTCGCGTTGCATCCGGCGACCGCGGTCCTGCACTACGCGCAGGCGATCTTCGAGGGGATGAAGGCCCACCTCACCGACGAGGGCGTCCCGGTGCTCTTCCGGCCCGAGGAGAACTGGCGGCGGATGAACCGGTCGGCGCGCCGGATGGTGATGGCCGAGATTCCGGAGGAGATCTTCCTGGGTGGGATCCGCGAACTGGTCCGGCTGGATCGGGACTGGATTCCCCCCAACCGGTTCGGCTCGCTCTACATCCGTCCCTTCCTGTTCGCCGCCGACCCCTACATCGGGGTGAGTCCCTCACGGGAGTACCGCTTCCACGTCATGACCGCTCCGGTCGGGGCCTACTACGAGGGCTCGGTGAGCCTCTACGTGACCCGGAAGTGGATCCGGGCTGCGGCGGGGGGCATCGGGGAGGCAAAGGCGGCGGGGAACTATTCGGCCAGCTACTACGGGATGAAGGAAGCGCGGGAGCACGGCTGCGACAACGTCCTGTGGCTCGACTCGAAGGAACACCGGTTCATCGAGGAATGCGGCACGATGAACATGATGTTCGTCATCGGCGACCGGGTGGTCACGCCGCCGCTCGGAGGGACCATCCTGCCGGGCGTGACCCGCGACAGCGCGATCCGCCTGCTGCGCGACCAGATGGGGACCGGAGTGGACGAGCGGTCCGTCTCCATCGAAGAGGTCGCCGAAGCGTCGGCGGACGGGAGTCTCCGCGAGTGTTTCGGGGTGGGAACCGCCGCGGTGGTGACTCCGGTGGCGCGTCTCACCGGCGGCGGCGTCGAGATCCGCCTGCCGGAAACAACGCCGGTTCAGGACGAACTGCGCGAGCGGCTCACCAGCATCCGTCTGGGACGGAGTCCCGACCCCTACGGCTGGGTTGACCGGCTCCTCTGAGCGTACGCAGGATTTGAGCGGCGCACCCCGCGCCCGGGCCTTCCTGCTGGGGTGCGCGGTCCTTGTGTCCTGCGGCCCGGCGGGTGACGATCCGCTCCCGTCCGCGGTCCTGCCCGGCCTCGACCGGCTCGCCGTCGAGGGCCCGGGAGATCTGCTCGGGAAACGGGTGGGACTCATCACCAACCACACCGGCCGCACCATCGGCGGTCGGTCGGCGGCGGCCGCCCTGCTCGAGGCCGGAGTGGAGGTGACGTTGCTCTTCGGGCCGGAGCACGGCGTCTCCGGGTCGGCGGCCGCCGGCGAGGAGGTCGCGTCGGGCCGGGACCCGGAAACCGGCCTGCCGGTGGTCAGCCTCTACGGGGAGCGGCGCAGTCCGGACGGGACCTCGCTCGCCGGCCTGGACGCGCTCGTCTTCGACATCCAGGACATCGGGGTCCGCTACTACACCTACATCTCCACGCTGCGGAACGCGCTCGTCGCCGCGAACCGGGCGGGAATCGAGTTCTGGGTGCTCGACCGCCCCAACCCGAACGGCGGCGACCGGGTGGAGGGGCCGATGCTCGATCCGGAATTCCGCTCGTTCGTGGGCACGGACCGGCTCCCGCTCCTCCACGGGATGACGGTCGGCGAACTGGCGCGGCTGTTTGCGGCTCGCGAGGGGGCGGCGGTCCGGGTGGTGCCCGTGAAGGGGCTCACCCGCGGCACGCGCTGGGGAGAGACGCAGCTCCCGTGGCGCCCGCCGTCGCCCAACATCCCGACGCTCGAGAGCGCGCTGGTGTATCCGGGGTTCGGCCTGTTCGAGGGGGTGATCCTCTCCGAAGGCCGCGGAACGGAGACTCCTTTCGAGGTGGTGGGGGCGCCCTGGGTGGATGCCGGCGCATGGATCAGCGAGCTCGGCGGAGGCGCGGCACTCCCGGGAGTCCGATTCACCGAGACGCGTTTCACCCCCCGGCCCGTGCCCGCGGCGCCGAGCCCGCGTTTCGCTGATCAGCCGAGCAGCGGACTGCGGGTCGAGATCACGGACCTGACGGTCTTCCGCCCGGTGCGCACCGGCCTCATGGCGATCGAGGCGGTCCGCCGGGCGCATCCGGGAGATTTCGGCTGGCGCGCGAGCGGAGAGCGCTACTGGCTGGACCTGCTGCTCGGGACCGACCGCCTCCGCCGGGGCATCGATGCCGGGGTTCCGGTGGACGACCTGATGGCGTCCGAGGATGCCGCGGTCGCCGAATTCCTCGAGGAACGAAGCCCTCATCTCCTCTATCCGGATCGATGACCGGCGGCGAAGTCCCGGAACTCTCCGTACCTCCGGGGGCCCTGCCTGACGCCGGGGAACGCCGGCCGGAGGCGGCGGCGCCCGGCCTCCGGCAATTCCTGCTTCCGGCGGCGCTCTTCGTCGCCACCCTCGGCACCACCCTCTGGGTGGGCGGCGCGCTCGGTATCGCCGCCGAGGCGCCGGAACTCTTCCGGGCGCCCGGGAACGTGCGTTCCGGACTCGAGTGGACGCTGCTCTGGATCCGCTACGGGATCCCGTATTCGTTCTCGCTCCTCTTCATCCTCCTGTGCCACGAGTTCGGGCACTACCTGACGGCGCGCTACTACCGGGTGGACGCGAGCCTCCCCTACTTCCTGCCGATGCCGTTCACGATCGTCGGGACGCTCGGCGCCTTCATCCGGATCCGGTCGCCGTTCCCGAACCGCCGGGCGCTCATCGACGTGGGGCTCGCCGGGCCCATCGCCGGGTTCCTGGTCTGCCTGCCGCTGCTGGCGGCGGGGGTCGCCTCCTCGCGCCCCGGCCCGCTGGCGTCGGGTGGCATCCAGTTCGGAGAGCCGATCCTCTTCCAGTGGTTCGCGGCGGTTTTCGGGCCCGCAGTGCCCGACGGACAGGTCCTGTATCTGAGCCCCATGGGACTCGCCGCCTGGTTCGGCCTGCTCGTCACCGCGATCAATCTGCTGCCGATGGGTCAGCTCGACGGCGGGCACGCGCTCTACGCGGTGCTCCGGGGGCGCGCGGCGCGGTTCTCCAGGACCGTGCACCTCCTCATGTTCCCGCTGGCCGTGTGGTCGCCGACCTGGCTCGTGTGGGGCCTGCTCTGCCTGCTGCTCGGCGCCCGGCGGCCGCACCCCCCAACCCTCGACGACGCCGCTCCGCTCGGCAGGAGCCGCCAGCTGCTGGCCGCCGCGGGCGTCGCGACCTTCGCCCTCTGCTTCACTCCGGAGCCGGTCGTCATGGACTGGGGAATGCTGTTCGGCCCGTAAGTCCGCGCCGGGTGGAAGCCGCCCGGGAGGAGGCAGTTCGCGGGAACGGCAACCACTTTGACAAGGGCCCCCTCGGGGTCTACCTTTGCCATGACAACCCGGCGACCCGAAGGGTCGTCGGGTCCTTCTCTTTCGGGCCGCAACAAGCCTGATTCCGGCCCCTTCTCCGGGGAAACCCACCATGACCTCCACCCCTCAATCGGACCGCGTCCTGATCTTCGACACGACGCTCCGGGACGGCGAACAGTCACCGGGCTGCAGCATGGGTCTCGAAGGCAAGCTTCGGATGGCCCGGCAGCTCGCGCGACTTGGGGTGGACATCGTGGAAGCGGGTTTTCCGGCGGTGTCCGAGGGGGACCACGAGGCGGTGCGCGCCATCGCCCGGGAGGTGGAAGGGCCTCGCATTGCGGCGCTGGCCCGCTGCGTACCGGGAGACATCGAGGCGGCGTGGGACGCCCTCCGGGACGCCCCCCGTCCCCGGCTGCACGTCTTCCTGGCCACCAGCGCGCTGCACCGGGAGTTCAAGCTCCGCATGGCGAAGCGGGAGATCGTGCGGCGGACCTCGGAATCGGTCGCGGCGGCGCGCGAGCTGACGGAGGACGTGGAGTTTTCTCCCGAGGACGGGTCGCGGACCGAGCCGGACTTTCTGGCCGAGGTGGTGGAAACTGCCATCGAGGCCGGCGCCACCACGGTCAACATCCCGGACACCGTGGGCTACACGATGCCGGCCGAGTTCAGCGCCCTGATCGGCCACCTGCGCCGGACGGTCCCCAACATCGACCGGGCGGTGATCAGCGTGCACTGCCACAACGATCTGGGAATGGCGGTGGCGAACAGTCTCGCCGCCATCGGCGCGGGCGCCCGGCAGGTCGAGTGCACGGTGAACGGCATCGGCGAGCGCGCCGGCAACGCCTCGCTCGAGGAGGTAGTGATGAGCCTCCGCACCCGGCAGGACCTCTACGCGGTAACCACCGGCATCGACACCCGCGAGATCTACCCCTCGAGCCGCCTGCTCTGCGAGATCACCGGCATGGTGGTGCAGCGAAACAAGGCGGTCGTCGGGCAGAACGCGTTCGCCCACGAGGCCGGAATCCATCAGCACGGCGTGCTGCGGAACCGCGCCACCTACGAGATCATGCATCCGCAGGACGTCGGGGTGCCGGGCAACGTGCTGGTGCTCGGCAAGCACAGCGGCCGGCATGCCCTCCGGGCCCGGCTCGGCGAACTCGGTTTCGCGCCCGCGGAGAGCGACATGGATGCCATCTTCCGCGACTTCAAGCGGCTTGCGGACCGTATCCGGGAGGTCGACGACGCCGATCTGGCCGCTCTCATGGGACAGCGGCAGGTTGGCCGGCCGGCGCCTCCGGGGGAGGCCCGGGCGACCTGAGAGGGCGGCAGGCGATCGGCGGAACCGTGTACGGACGGCTGCCCCC
The DNA here is from genome assembly GCA_022828085.1 of Acidobacteriota bacterium. GTDB lineage: Bacteria > Acidobacteriota > Vicinamibacteria > Marinacidobacterales > Marinacidobacteraceae > Marinacidobacterium. Next base: position 110,242 of record JAJEIY010000049.1, read on the forward strand.
GGCGCGCGGTCGTATAGGCTCCGCGCCCCTTGCCCCCCAAAAAGCCCTCGGGCCCCCGCGTCTCGCTCGAAAAACGGCCGCTGAAAGTCCTGTCGCGACTCGCCCGACTGGACGATCCCGGGGAACTGCCGGCGCTGCTTGGCCCGTTGGTCGCCAAGCGGCATTCCTTCGCGGCCTACCGCAAGGCCGCCCGTGAACTCGTCGCCGAGCGGGCCGAGGCGCGTGCCCGGCGTCTCGGGGAGCCGACGCTCTCGGACGCCGAGCGGCAGGCCCTCGGAAGGGCGGGAAGCCGGCTTCTGGGCCTCGCGGACGGGGGCTCGCCGCTGGCCGGGTTTTCGGACGAGGCGCTCGAAGCCGTCCGGAGTGAACGCGATCCGGCGCGGCTCGCCGAGCGTCTCGGCGAACTCGATCCCGGCGGCGGTTGGGAGGAGGTGCCCCGCATGGGACTGCTGAACGGCCTGGTCCTGGTGGCGGTCTCCTCCGAGGCCGAGCGCCGCTGGCGCCTCAAGGACGCCGAGAACCGGGCGCGAACCCGACGCGCCCGGGAGAACGGCGAAGGGACGTGACCGTGGCCCGGCCCCGCACGCTCTTCGACAAGATCTGGGACGCCCACGAGGCCGTTCCGGCCGGTCCGGACCATCCGGCGGTGATCTACGTGGACACCCACCTGATCCACGAGGTGACCTCGCCGCAGGCGTTTGCCCTGCTCCGGGAACGGGGACTGCGGGTCCGCCGCCCGGACCGGACCTGGGCCACCGTGGACCACTCGATTCCGACGCGTTTCGTGGAGGGGCGGCCCGCGTTCCTCAACCGGGCCACCCGGAACCAGGTGGAGACGCTGGAGGGGAACTGCGAGGAGCACGGAATCCCGCTCTTCCGGATGGGCGATCCAGGGCAGGGGATCGTCCACGTCATCGGTCCGGAACTGGGCCTCACCCAGCCCGGACGCACCATCGTCTGTGGCGACAGCCACACGAGCACCCACGGAGCCTTCGGCGCCTGGGCGTTCGGGATCGGCACGACCGAGGTCGCCCAGGTTCTCGCCACCCAGTGCCTGCTGCAGGAGCGCCCCCGAACGCTGGGCATCGAGATCTCGGGGCGACTCGGGGCGGGTGTGTCGGCCAAGGACCTGATCCTCGGGGTGATCCGGAGGTTCGGTGTCGCGGCCGGCCGGGGACACGTCATCGAATACCGGGGCGGAGCGGTCGAAGCGCTCGACATGGAAGGGCGCATGACCCTTTGCAACATGTCCATCGAGGCGGGAGCGCGCGCCGGCCTGATCGCTCCGGACGAGACGACCTTCGAATACCTGGAGGGGAAGGAACACGTCCCGTCCGGGGACGGTTTTGCCGACCTCGTCGCCCGCTGGAGCCGCTTGCCCACGGACGAGGGCGCCGCGTTCGATCGGTCATTGTCGTTCGATGCCGGATCCCTCGAGCCCATGGTCACCTGGGGCACGAACCCGGGGATGTCGTGCGGGATCTCGGAAGCGGTCCCGGCGCCGGCCGATGCCGATGAGCGGGCGGCGCTCGACTACATGGGGATCGAGGCGGGGCGGCCGCTCCTGGGCCGGCCGGCCGACGTGGTCTTCATCGGGAGCTGCACCAACGCCCGGATCTCCGATCTCAGGGCCGCGGCGCGGGTGCTGGCCGGCCGCCGGACGAATCCCGCCACCCAACTGCTGGTGGTTCCGGGCTCGGCGAAAGTGCGCCGCCAGGCGGAGGCGGAGGGGCTCGACGAGGTGTTCCGGAGCGCGGGGGCCGAGTGGCGGGCGCCGGGCTGCTCGATGTGCATCGCCATGAACGGCGACCGGCTGTCGCCGAAGGAACTCGCGGTCTCGACTTCGAACCGCAACTTCGAGGGCAGGCAGGGACCCGGGGGCCGAACGGTGCTCGCCTCGCCGGTGACCGCCGCCGCCTCCGCGCTCGCCGGAGCGGTGGCCGATCCCCGGCCCTTCCTCCGGGAGTGAAGGAGAGGTCTCCATGGAGCCTGTAGTCCGCATCGCCTCCCGCACCGTCGTGCTCCCCGCCGACAACGTGGACACCGACCAGATCATTCCGGCCCGGTTTCTGACGGGCACCCGGCGCGACGGGCTGGGAGCTTCGCTGTTCGCCGACTGGCGCCGGGATGGGGCCGGGGAACTGCGCGCCGATTTCCCGCTCAACCGGCCGGAGGCGCAGGGAGCCCGCATCCTGATCGCCGGCGCCAACTTCGGCTGCGGCTCGTCGCGCGAGCATGCGCCCTGGGCGCTGACCGACTACGGCTTCGCCGCCGTGGTGAGTCCCTCGATCGCGGACATCTTCAAGGGGAATGCGGTCCGGAACGGCCTCGTCCCGGTGGAGATCGAGCTGTCGGCCCACCGGGCGCTCCTCTCCCGCCCGGGTGCGGAGATCGTGATCGACGTGGCAGCCGGGACGGTGTCGCTCCCGGGCGGGGGTTCGGCCCGGTTCGAACTGCCGCCCTTCGCGCGCCGATGCCTGCTCACCGGACGGGGCCCGCTGGATTTCCTCCTGGAGCGGGAGCCGGCGATTCTCCGCTACGAGCAGGGGAAGGACGACGCCGCCGCAGCGCCGTGAGCGAGCGGCGGCGCTGCGGGTGGGCCGAGGGGACGTTCCCGGACTACGTCCGCTACCACGACGAGGAGTGGGGCGTTCCGGTCCGCGACGACCGGACGCAGTTCGAGTTCCTGGTGTTGGAGTCGGCCCAGGCGGGACTCAGCTGGGCCACCATCCTGAAGCGGCGCGAGGGGTATCGAAAGGCGTTCGCCGGCTTCGACCCGGAAAGGGTCTCCCGGTTCCGGAAACCGCGGGTCGAGCGGCTCCTCGCGAACCCGGCCATCATCCGCAACCGCGCGAAGGTGGAGGCCGCCGTCAACAACGCGCGGCGGTTCCTCGAGGTGCAACGGGAGTTCGGAAGCTTCAGCGACTACATCTGGAGTTTCGTGGGTGGGAGGCCGCTCGTGAACCGGTGGCAGCGTGATGACGAAGTCCCCGCGACCTCGGAGGAGTCGGTGGCGCTCGCCCGGGACCTGAGAGCCCGTGGGTTCCGCTTCGTGGGCGGCACGATCCTCTACGCCCACATGCAGGCGACCGGCCTCGTGAACGACCATCTGGTGTCCTGCTTTCGGCACCGGGAGGTTCAGGACGAATAGAGGCGTCCGGCGAGGAGCGGTGAACCCGACGCGGTCGACCCCGGACCGGCTCGCCGGCGGAACCCGGTGGGCGGCGCCCCTCGTGCTTCTCGGTCTCGCGTGCGGTGGGGGGGAAGGCAACCAGACTCCGGTCACCCCGGGGACGCCCCGGGTCTCCCCGAAGGAGCTCCGGGGCCTCGAGGTCAGCCTGGCGCGGAACGATCTGCGGGTCGGTCAGGTGGCCGGGCCGGCGCTCGCCTACGGCCGCTACGACGACGGCACGACGGGAATCGTGGAGGGCGCGTGGACCTCCTCGGACCCGTCGGTCGTGGAGGTGGGGGAAGACGGAACGCTGACCGGCGTCGCCGTGGGCCGCGTCACTGTCTCGGCCTCGTTCGAGGAGTTCGGCGATTCGCTGGAGCTGGAGGTGCTGGAGCCCAACCCGCGCCACGAACGGGACCAGCCGGACGACCGGGCCGGGGCGCAGGTCCACGTCGTCTATGCGGTCCCGAGCGACGCGGAGGACGGGAACCTCGATCGCTACGGCGACATCGAACGGTCGCTCGAGGCCATCCAGCACTGGTTGGGGGCCGAGACCGGGCAGCGCCTCAGACTCGATACCGCCGGGGGCAGGCTCGACGTGACGTTCCTGCGCCTGCCCTTCACGGCTGCGGAGGGCGAAGAGCGGGGCGCCGCACTGGCGGAGGACCTCGAGGGCGCGATCCGGGAGCGGTTCGGAACCGCTACCGACAAGACCTATGCGGTCTACTACGCCGGACGTTCCGGGGACCTCTGCGGCAGCGCCAGCGTGGAGGGCCGCGTCGCTGTCGCTTTCGTGCACCCGGAGGGGTGCAGCCCGCGGGCGGTGGGAGGCGACCGGGAAACGCCCTCCACCTACGAAACGGTGATGCTGCACGAACTGCTGCACGTCTTCGGGGCCGTGCCGGAGTGCGCTCCGGACCGGTTGGAGACGAGTGCGCACGTCGGGACACGTGTCGAGGACCTCATGTACGCCGGACCCGAGTGGAGCGGACACGACGAGGTGGTCATCGACGCGGGGCGCGACGACTACTTCGGGCATGGGCGGCCCGACTGTCTCGACACCGCGGCCAGTGAATTCTGGGAACCGGCCGCTCGGGTCGAGGCCCGCGTCCCCGGTGCGAAGCCTCCGCGTCCGGTCATGCCGTCCGCGGACTGGCCGGTGCGCTGCGGCCTTCTTCCACGCCGGGCGGAAGCGGACGCGTCCGAAACTCCTTCGCCCTGAAGCGGCGGCGAGGGCCCCGCCGAGCGGGCTCCGTTGTGCAGCTTCGCTTCGACTTTTCCACATTGGCGCCTGAGACGGGAATTTTTTGGCGCGTTTTGCGTCTGATGAAGTGTGCGCCGACTCGTGAACTGGAGACGCCCCCTTCACGCGGTCGGAGTTGATCTCGGGTATTCGGCGGTCAAGGCGGTGGCCCTCGCCGCGGACGGCGGCGACCTGACGATCATGGGGGCGGGGCTCGAACCGCTCCCGCCGGGGTCCCTGTGGGACGGGGCGGTGCGCGATGCGGACACGGTCGGCGCCGCGCTCGGACGCCTGCTCACCCGGCTGCGGGTGCGGTGCCGCCTGGTGGGGCTCGCCATCGGCGGCAGTTCGGTCCTCGTCAAGCGGTTTTCCCTGCCGCCCGAAGCGGCGGCGCCCGGGACGGCGCCGGGCGATCTGCGCGACGCGGTCGCCCGGGAAGCGGCTCGCCACGTGCCGTTCCATCTCGAATCCCTCGAATTCGACTACGACGGCCCGCGCTCCGCCGCCCCGGAGGCGGCGCCGGGCGGCCCGGAGCGGGAGGGGCCGGCGGCCGTCGTGTTCGGCGCGGCGCCGCGGGAGACCGTGCTCGAACACTGCCGGGCCGTCACGGCCGCCGGCCGGGAAGTGACCCGGGTAGAACTCGAACCGTACGCCCTCCACGCGGCGGCGGGATTGGCCGGCCGCCTCGCGGGAGCCCATCGGGAGCGTGGGGCGGTGGCGATCGTGGAGATCGGAGCGTCGCGTTCCGGAATCCACGTGTTCGGCGATTCGCTGCCGGCGGGCGCCCCGGCCGGCGCTCCGCCCGATCTGCTGGCGAGCGTGCCCGCGCCCGGAACGGGGGTGCTGGCGGTGGACGGATTGCCGGGAGGCGTGGAATCCGGAGGCGAGCCGCCTGGCCCCGGCAGCGGGCGGATGACCGGGTTGGCCGGGACCCCGGCCGTGGACGCGGAGGGGTTTCGGGACCGGATCGCGGCGGTAGCGCGGGAGGCTCTCCTGGAGGCCGGGTTGCGGCAGGAAATTCGGGTCCTCCTGAGCGGTGGTGGAGCCGGTTTTCCGGCGGTGCGGGCGGGTCTCCGCGATTTCACTGCCGGAGATCCGGTGGTGCTCGATCCGCTGGCGCGGCTCGGTGCGTCCGTGTACGGACCGGCCCATTCGGTGGCCGCCGGGCTCGCTTACCAACAGGTCCTCGATCGGTCGGGGCCGAAGACCGGACTCCACGCATGAATCTTCTGCCGGCCGATGCCCGGCGGGCCCGCAAGAGGGCCGGGCGCGCCGGGTTTCACGGGCGGACCGGGCTGGTGGGGAGCGTCCTGCTGGCCGGCCTCACGTTGGGTGTCATCGGCCTTGATGTCCGGTCCCTGTCCACGCGGCTCGAAGACGCACGCACGGAGCGGGACCGCCTGCGTCTCCTGGCCGCCAAGCGTCGCAGCCTCGAAGAGCGTCTCGCTCGGGATCGCGACCGGCTGCGGCGGCTGCGGGTGGAGGAAACCCGCCTCGCCCGCTGGGACGAGGAGCGGTTTCTGCTCCCGGAACTGCTCCGGGCGCTGTCGGCGGCGGTCCCGGACGGCGTCGTTCTGGAAGCCGTCCGCCGTGACGGCGCCGAACTGCGGGTGACCGGACGAGCTCGTTCCGCGCCGGACGTCGCCCGAACCCTCGAAGCCCTCCTGGAAGCGGACCGGATGGGTGGCCTGGAGTTGCTCTGGGTGGAGCAGGCCGGCGAGGCGGCGGATGCCGCGGAACAGCGGTTTGCGTTCGCCGGATCGCTTCGCTATGCGTCCAGGGAGCCGGAGCCGTTCGAGTGGGTCGAAGCGGTGACCCGCACCGGGGAGCGGTCCCGTTGAGAGGCCCGGGATTCCGGTCGATGAGCGCCGGGTCGTTCCTGGCGGCGGCCGCCGTTGCTTACGCCGTCTTTCGATTTGGAGTGCGGCCCGGGATGGTTCTGGAGACCCGGCAGGTGGAGGAGGAGATCGCGCGGTTGAACACGCCGGCGAACACGGCGAGTGCCGGACCTGCGGGTCCGGACGCCGGCGAAGCTGCCGAACTTGCGGGGGAACTGAACCGCGTCGAGGAGCGGGTGGCGGCGCTCGCCGGAATCCTGGCCGCCTCCGGCGAATCGGAGGCAGTCTTGCAGTCCCTGGGGGCGGCTGCCGCGGCGGCGGGAATCCGGTTCCTCCGCTTCGCGCCCGAGCCCGGATACCAGCTGGACGGATACCTGGCGAGCGCCGTGTCGGTCGTCGCCGAGGGCGCCTTCGTCGATTTCCTGCGCTTCTTCGAAAGGGTCTCGCTTTCGCCACACCTGGTTCTGATGGAAGAGGTGCTTGTGGAGCGGACGCCCGGCGATCTCCTCCAGTGCCGCTTTGTCGCGGTCACGGTGCGAGCGGTCGAGGGCTTCGTCGTCGGAGGGCCCGAAACGGCGGCGCCGGCGTCCGGAAGTTCGGAGAGATGATGCGCGAGAACCTGCGGGGTCTGCTGTTGTTCCTGGCGGCCGGATGCGTCGGGCCGGGGCAGGCGGGGGCGGGCGGGGGCCTGTTCCTCCCGCCGGTCCCGCGGGAGGAGCCGCAAACGGTGCGCGATCCATTCCGCGCGTCGGGCGCCGGATCGGCTGCGCCGCGGCCGCCGGGGCTTGCCGGCGTCGGGGTGACCGAAGCCGTGATCCGTGGAATCGTGAGGGTTCGGCCCCCGCCGGGAGCCGAGCCCGAGCCCGACTCGCCCGCCTGGGCGATTCTCGAGTCGCTCGCCGGAGAGGGCTTCGTCGCGGCGCCGGGCGATGGCCTGCTGGACGGAGTCCTCGGGCGGATCGAGGCGGGTGGCGTTGTCTTCTGGCTGGCGGGCGATCCGGACCGCCCTGTCTATCGGCCCCTGGCGCCGCCGGCGGGCCCCGAGGAGGAGCGATGAAGAACCTGAAGAAGCTGGCTTGCGGCGGCGCGCTGCTCGCCCTGGCGGCCTCCGCAATCCGTCCGGGGGCGGCCTACGGGTCCCGGCCGCCGCAGGTCCGGGTGACCGCGTCCCGGCCGGCGGTGACCGGACTGGAAATCGACCCGGGTCCCGGGACGACCCGTCTCCGGCTCCTTACGGACGGGAAACTGCGTGCCCCGGCGGGGGCGCCGCTGGGGGGCCGCTTCCAGGTGCTGATGCCGGGGGTCGATCTCTCGGCGGTAGCGGGTTCCTGGGGGGTGGGGACCGCCGAAGTCCTCGAGGTGCGCGTTTCCCCGGACGAGGCGGAGGGCGTCACGGTGTTCGCCGCTCCGGGCGCCGCATGCACCCCCGCGCTGTTCGACGCCGGTCTCGAGATCGCTTGCCGGGCCCCGCCGGAGGCGCCCGTGGAGGAAACGGAATCGGCTGCCTCGCTCTCCGGGGAGGCGCCCGAACCGCGGGTCAGCCTCGATTTTCGGGACGCGGACCTCAGGGACGTGCTCCGCGTGCTGAGCGAAGCGAGCGGGCTCGACTTCGTGCTGCAGCCGGGGGTCGCCGGCCGGGTCTCGCTGCGGCTGAGCGAGATTCCCTGGGACCGGGCGCTGGCACTCGTCCTCCGGTCCCAGGGACTGGGACAGGTGCTGGAGGACGGTGTGCTGCGGGTGGGTCCGGCGGCCGAGCTGGCGGGGGAGCTTGAAGAGCGGCGGCGGCAGCGGGAGACGCGCGAGCTCGCGGGCGACCTGATGACCTTCAGCCGCAGCCTGGCCTACGTGCGTCCGGAGGAGGTGAAGGAGGCGCTCGAAGGCCGCCTGAGCGCGCGGGGTTCGCTGATCGCCGATCAACGGACCGGAACCGTCCTGGTGGCGGACGTCGAAAGCCGGATCCGGGAGATCGAGTCGGTGCTGGAGCTGCTCGACATTCCGGTGCCGGGTGTGGAGATCGAAGCACGCATCGTGCTCGCGACGCGCACGCTGACCCGCCGGCTCGGAATCCAGTGGGGCGGGGGATTGGTGCGCGAACACACGGGCAAGAAGCTGCCGCAGTCCGTACGCGTCGGGGCGGACGCAATCGGCGGCGCCACCTCGTCGTTCTCCACGGGAGCGCCTGCCGGCGGGGTGTCCGCCGCTGCGAACGAGGATGGCGAGCGCCGGGGCTACGGGGTCAACCTCCCCATCAGCGGGGCCCCCACCGGCGCGCTTGGGCTCGCTCTGGGCGCCCTGAACGGCGCCGCCCATCTCGATCTGGCGCTGAGCGCCGCCGAGCGTCGGGGCGAGGTGCGGATCCTGTCGGCTCCCCGGATCGTGGCCCAGAACGCCCGGCCCGCGACGATCAAGCAGGGCGTGACCTTCCCGGTCCAGGTGGTGGCCAACAACACGGTCACCGTGCAGTTCCGGGACGCGGTGCTCGAACTCACGGTGACGCCGCAGGTCAGTCCCGAAGGGACGGTCCTGCTCGATCTGACCGTGAGCAACGACGCACTGGACTTCGGCCAGGCGGTGGGAGGGATTCCGAGCATCCTGACCCAGCAGGCGACGACCCGGGTACGGGTCGAGGACGGGGCCACGGCGGTTCTGGGAGGCGTCTTCGCGAGCCAGCAGTCGCAGGACCGGGGCCGGGTTCCGGGTCTGCATCGGATTCCGCTCCTGGGACACCTGTTCCGGTCGCGGGAGCAGAACCACCGCGACGAGGAACTGCTCATCTTCCTCACGCCGCGGGTCCGCTCCGCCGGGGGCTCCCGGCCGGCGGATTCCGGAGGGCGCCCGCCCGCCTGACCGGGCCGGTTGCGGAGGCGTCGAAGCCGTCTCCCCAGCCGGCCGGGCCCGCGCCGTTGTGGTACCGTTCCGGGCGTTGCGGGCCGAGCCCCGCTGCCGTTCGTGCCCGCATCTTCGTCCAAAGAGCCCACTCTCGCCGATCTGCTCGAGGCGCTGGACCAACTCGCGGGAACGGAGTTCCACGAGGTCGATCTCCGCATCGGAGGGGCTCGTCTGCGCGTCGCGCGGGGACCGGCGGCAGCCGTCGCCACCGCCGTTCCGGGCACGGTGGCCGCACCCCCGGCGCCGGCGGCTCCCGTGGACGATGGATCCGCGGATGGGGCCGCTTCCGGACTGGAGACCGTGGCCGCGCCGATGGTGGGGACGTTCTACCGCCGTCCGCGGCCGGAGGCGGAGCCGTTCGTCAGCGTGGGAGATCGCGTCCGCAAGGGGCAGGTCCTCTGCATCATCGAGGCGATGAAGCTGATGAACAACATCGAGGCCGAGCACAGCGGGGAGATCGTGGAGATCCTCCCCGAGGACGGCTCCGCGGTCCAGTTCGGGGACCGGCTCTTCGCGATCCGGCCTTCCTAGCAGCCTGACTCCGTTCACAGGCTGCTGACGTGTTCAACAAGGTCCTGATCGCGAACCGCGGCGAAATCGCGGTCCGGATCATCGCGGCCTGCCGGGATCTCGGCTTGCGGACCGTGATCGCCTATTCGGATGCGGATCGCGACGCCCTGCCGGTGCGGCTCGCGGACGAACACGTCTGCATCGGGCCGGCCGCCCCCAGGGAGAGCTACCTGGACGTCCCGCGCATCCTGACCGCCGCGGAGATTTCCGGCGCCGACGCCATCCATCCCGGCTACGGATTCCTCGCGGAGAGCCATGCGCTCGCCGAGGTCTGCGAGGCCTGCCAGGTAACGTTCATCGGTCCGCCCCCGGAGAGCATTCGAAGGATGGGGGACAAGGCGCTCGCGCGACGCATCATGCACAAGGCCGGGGTGCCGATCCTTCCGGGGACCGAATCCGGCGTGTCCGGCGTCGAGGAGGCCACCCGGGTCGCGGGTGAGGTCGGATACCCGGTCCTGCTGAAGGCTTCTTTCGGCGGCGGCGGACGCGGCATGCGCATCGTGACCAGCGAGTCGGAGCTGGCGCCGGCGCTCAACTCGGCCGCGACCGAGGCGCAGGCCGCCTTCGGGGATGCCGAGGTCTACGTCGAGCGGTACCTGCCGAGCGTGCGCCATGTCGAGGTCCAGGTCTTCGCGGACGCTCACGGCAGCACGGTCCATCTCGGTGAACGGGACTGTTCGGTGCAGCGCCGCCACCAGAAGCTCGTCGAGGAGGCGCCGGGACCCGGCCTCACCGAAGCGACCCGGGCCAAACTGGGAGAAGCGGCGGTGAAGGCCGCCGAGGCGGTGGGGTACCGGAACGCCGGAACCGTCGAGTTCCTCATGGACCCCGACGGCAACTTCTTCTTCAGCGAGATGAACGTGCGCATTCAGGTGGAGCACCCGGTTACCGAAATGGTGACCGGACTGGACCTGGTGCGTGAGCAGATCCGCGTGGCCGCGGGGGAGCCGCTTTCGTTTTCGCAGGAGTCGGTGCAGGTCTCGGGCGCCGCGATCGAGTGCCGGATCAATGCCGAGGATCCGGAGCGGTTCATCCCGAGCCCGGGAACCGTTACGGCTTTCCACAGCCCGGGCGGACCCGGGGTGCGGGTGGATACGGCGGCGCACGCGGGAGCGGTCATTCCGCCCTACTACGACTCGCTGGTCGCCAAACTGATCGTGCACGGCGAGGATCGGGCGCACGCGGTGGCGCGGATGCGGCGGGCGCTCGCCGAAATGGAGGTGGAGGGAATCCACACGACCCTTCCCCTCCATCGTCGCATCATGGAGAGCGAGGAGTTTCTCGCTGGTGGCTTCGACACCGGGTTCATCGGGCGTCTCCGCTGATCGGAGTTCGAGCGCCTTTGAACGCACGGCGGCGTCCTGGTGTTCCCGGGCTTTCTTCGCGGCCAGTCCGGTCTATCCGATTCTGGACGCGGGCGTCTTCGGCGACCGGGACCCCGGCCCGGCGCTCCTCGCGCTCGGGACTGCCGGCATCCGGGTCGTCCAGCTTCGGGGAAAGGGCCTCGGGGCGGGGGCCTTCGCTTCCTGGGTTTCCGCGGGTGTCCGCGTCGCCGCGGCCAGCGGCGTGCGCGTGGTGGTGAATGATCGCGCCGACGTCGCCCTGCTGACCGGCGCCGACGGAGTGCATCTCGGGCAGGACGACCTGTCGGCCCGGGCGGTCCGCCGCCTGCTCGGACGCCCGGCGGTGATCGGCATTTCGACCCACACCCGGGCGGAGGTGGAACTCGCGAGGCGCGAACCGGCCGACTATCTTGCCGTGGGACCCGTGTTCGATACCGCGACCAAGGCCGACTCCGCACCGGTGGTTTCCCTGGCGGGCGTCCGGGAGGCGCGAGAGCTTTACCGGGGACCGCTGGTCGCGATCGGCGGCATCAGCCGGACGCGGATCCGCTCGGTCCTCGCCGCCGGGGCCGATGCGGCCGCGGTGATTTCGGCGGTGTCCGGCGCGTCGCCGCGCGAGATCGGGGACAGGGCGCGGGCGCTCCTGGCCGCGGCCGGGCACCGGCCGGGGGCAGGCTGAGAGACTGCGTGAACAACGAGAACCCGAGGAGAGATTGATGGCCGGAAGGATTCTGGACGGAAAGAAGATCGGCGCCGCGATTCGGGCGGACGCCGCCGAAGCGGCTCGCGAATTCGCGCGCTCGGGACGGCCGCCGGGACTGGCGGTCGTGCTCGTGGGCGACGACCCCGCCTCGGCGATCTACGTGCGGGGCAAGATCAAGGCCTCGCGGGAGGCCGCGATCGCCTCCGAGACCCATCGCCTCCCCGCGACGACGACGGCTTCCGAGCTGGCCGGTCTGCTGGAGCGGCTGAACCGGGACGAAGCGGTCGATGCGATCCTGCTGCAGCTCCCGCTCCCGGACGGGCTCGACGCGTCGGAATTCCTGGCCCGGATTCGTCCGGACAAGGACGTGGACGGCTTCCATCCCGAGAACGTGGGCCGCCTGGTGGCCGGCCTGCCGGGCCCGTGCCCCTGTACCCCGGCGGGAATCATGGAGATGTTCCGCCGTGAGGAGATTCCGGTCAAGGGATCCCGCGCGGTGGTCGTCGGGAGAAGCGACATCGTGGGCAAGCCGCTCGCGCTGCTCCTCCTCCATCAGCACGCCACGGTCACGCTCTGTCACTCGCGGACCCGCGACCTCCCCGCCGTCTGCCGCGAGGCCGACATCCTCTGCACCGCGATCGGCCGGCCGGCGATGGTGCGAGCGGACGCCATCCGCGAGGGCGCCGTCGTCGTGGACGTGGGGATGAACCGCGCCGAGGACGAGGCGGAGGTGCGCGACTTCTTCGGAGACGACGAGAAGCGGTTGGCGCGGTTCCGCAGGAACGGCTACACGCTGGTCGGCGACGTCCATCCGGTGGCGATGCGGGAGCGGTCGTCGGCGTACACCCCGGTGCCGGGCGGCGTCGGGCCGCTCACCATCGCGATGCTGCTTGCGAACACCGTCGCGCTGGCGGTGGCGCGCCAGTCCGATCGGTAGCCGATGCTTCGGATCGGGCTCACCGGCGGGATTGCGTCGGGGAAGAGCACGGTCCGGCGGGTCTTCGAGCGCGCCGGGATTCCCATGCTCGACGCCGATTCCCTGACCCACGAGTTCTTCGCTCCGGGCGGGGAACTCGTGGAGGAAGTCGCCGCTCATTTCGGGGACGACGTCGTCGATCGGGAGGGGGGAATCGACCGCAAGACCCTGGGGGCGCTCGTCTTCGCGGACCCGGCGGAGCGCGCATGGCTGAACGGTGTCGTGCACCCGCGGATCTGGCAGCGGATCGAGACGTTTCTGGATCAGCGGGAGAAAGAGGGGCGGCGGGTTGCCGGAGTCGAAGCGGCGCTCATGGTGGAGACCGGGAGCGCCGCCAACTACGATCGACTGGTCGTCGTGGTCTGCCGCCCCCAGCAGCAGTTCGAGCGCCTCGCCGCACGGTCCGGAATGAGTCCCGAGGAGGCGCGCCTGCGGCTCGCCGCCCAGATGGACCCGCTCGACAAGGCCCGGCACGCCGACGACCTCGTGGATGCCTCGGGAACTCTGGAGGAGACGGAGGTGGCGGCCGCCGCGGTGGCCCAGGGACTCCTCGCGCGCGCGGGCTCCTGAATCAGCCCCAGAAGCGGTACAGCGCGGCGTCGAGCTGTCCGCGGGCTTCCAGGATCCGTTCGATGATCTGGCGGACGGCGCCCCGCCCACCCGGGGCGTCGGCGACGAAGTGGACGGATTCCAGGACTGCGGGGTGGGCGTCGGCGGGAGCGGCGGCGAAGCCGGCCTTCCGTAGCGCCGGCAGGTCCTGCACGTCGTCACCCACGAAGGCGACCTGCTCCGGGAGGAGGCCGAAGGTAGCGCAGGCCTCGTCGAACGCGGGCCCCTTGTCGAAGCAACCTTCGCGGAGATAGTCGAGAGACAGTTCCGCGGCGCGCTCTCTCACGGCTCCGGACCGGCGGCCGGTCACGAAACCCAGGCGCAGGCCGCTCTTCTTAGCCATGACGAGGCCGAGCCCGTCCCGGGAATGGAAGCGCTTTCGCTCGGGAATCCCGGCCTCCTCATCGCCCGGCTCGAAGGTGCCGTCGGTCAGGACGCCGTCCACGTCGAGCAGGATCGCCTCGATGGCGGCGAGCCGCCGGGCGAGCGGATCGCTCCCGCGTCCCGCGGCCGGCCGGCCGGCGGCGGAACCGCCGGGGTCCTCGCTGGGCACAGGGTGCCGGCAGTCCCGGTGCTGGATCAGCCGGCGGAGACGGCTCCAGCGGAAGCTGGCAGGGCGGGCCGAGGCCGCCGCTCCCGTTTCTCGAGGGCGGCTCCGATGAAGTCGCTGAAGAGGGGGTGCGGGCGGAGCGGGTTCGACTGGAACTCCGGATGGAACTGGACGGCCAGGAACCAGGGATGATCGGGAATCTCGGCGATCTCGTAGAACCCGTCCTCGGTGAAACCGGAGAACTTCATGCCCCGGGACTCCACGAGTTCCGTGTAGCCGCGCTCGAACTCATACCGGTGCCGGTGGCGCTCGCTGATCCTGGTCCTGCCGTAGGTGCGCGCGGCGAGCGAACCCTCGCGGAGAATGCAGGTCACGGCCCCCACCCGCATGGTTCCGCCCATCGGTTCAACGCCTTCGAGATTGCGCAGCAACTGGAAGACCTGGTGTTCCGCATCCGGGTTGAGTTCCTGGGTGCTCGCCCCGTCGAGTCCGCATTCGGCGCGCGCGAACTCCACCACCGCCCATTGGAATCCGTAGCAGATTCCGAAGAACGGCACGCGATCGATGCGTGCCCGTCCGGCGGCCCGGGCCATCCCTTCGGTTCCCCGGGATCCGAATCCGCCGGGCACCAGGATGCCGTCGCAGTCGTCGAGCTGGGAAAGATCGCCATCCTGGAGACTCTCGGCTTCCACCCAGCGAATCTCGACGCGTGCGTCATGGGGAACTCCGCCGTGCACGAGGGCCTCGCTGAGGCTCTTGTAGGAGTCCTCGAGTTCGACGTACTTGCCGACCACCCCGATCCGGACATCCCGGGAGCCGGTCCGCAGACGCCGGACCAGGTCCTTCCAGTCCGCCAGATCCCGTTCACGGGAGGGAAGCTGGAAGTGGTCGAGGATACGGCTGTCCACGCCCTCGGCAGCCAGGTTGAGCGGAACCTCATATACGGATCGCGCGTCCACGGCGGTGAAGACGGCGTCCGAAGCAACCGACGTATGGAGTCCGATCTTGGCCTTGACTTCGGCGGGCAGGCCCTCCTTGGCGCGGCACAACAGCACGTCGGGCTGGATACCGATCGCCCGCAACTCCCGCACGCTGTGCTGGGTGGGTTTGGTCTTGTACTCGCCCGCGGTGGCGATCATCGGAACGAGCGTGAGGTGCAGGAAACAGACGCGTGACGGGCCCACGTCGAGCCGGAACTGCCGCGCCGCTTCGAGAAAGGGCTGCCCCTCGATGTCACCGACGGTTCCACCGATCTCGACGATGACCACGTCGGCGTCGCCGGCGACCGCGATCAGCCGGCGCTTGATTTCGTCCGTCACGTGGGGAATCACCTGGACTGTCGCTCCCAGGTATCCGCCCTGCCGCTCCCGCTCGATCACGGTCTCGTAGATCTGGCCGCTGGTGACGTTCGAGAGGGCGGAGAACGCGTTGCCGGTGAAGCGCTCGTAGTGCCCCACGTCGAGATCCGTCTCGGCGCCGTCGTGAGTCACGAAGACCTCGCCGTGCTGGTACGGGCTCATGGTGCCCGGGTCCACGTTCAGATACGGGTCGAACTTGAGGAAAGTGACCGAGTATCCCTGCGACTTCAGCAGGCGCCCGATGGATGCCGACGCGATGCCCTTCCCGAGCGAAGAGATCACCCCGCCCGTGACGAAGAGGAAGCGCGTCTCGGCGGGGAGAGAGGGGAGGCTCAAGGGGTCAGCCCTCGGTCCCGAATGCCCGCCATGCGGGACATGAGTTTACCAGACGCGGAATGGGCGGGGTGACCAAGCCGACCGGCGAGTCGGCAGCGTATGTTCGGAGCGACCGATCCGCAGGCCCGGAAGCGGCGTCCTCTCGGATCGGATCAACAACCCTCCGCCGAGCTGGATGAGGATCTGAAGCGGCGGGAAGGTGATGCCGTTATCGATATGCGCGCGAGATGGTCACTGTCCGATCCGAAGTTCGGCAACCCGTCACGAACATGACCGACGGCACACCCGGTGGGATACCGGAACCGGGCGCGATTGAATACCAAGTTCGTTATGTTCTGGAACCCCGAGGGACCGCTCCCCCGGATGGGCCCGGTTGGAGGATGCGTTCGCCGATTCCGGCGAGTTCCCGGGGGAGTCGCTGATCAGCTGCGGGCGGTGATCATCCGAGACCTCGAAGCGGCCGTCCATGGCAGGACGCCGGGGGCGAGAAATCCGATCCCCGATGGGAGTCATCTACCGATTGCCGGGCGGACGCCAGAGGCGGATGAGTTCCTTCGCACGCCGCTGCCGCCTAGCCCGCTCGGCGACCGACTGGCAGAAGAAACACAGGTCGTCGCATGCCCCGAGTGCCGGTTGCTCCGATTGATCCCGAAAACGCTCCGTCAGTTCCTGCTGCATGTTCTCGGACTCACCGATGTAGAGAACACCTCCGCTCCGCCTGAAGACGGCGTAGATCCCCGGTGATGGCGGAGCGTCACCCACCCCGCGAGCGCTGAAGTCGTATGCGCCGGTGAGGGGATGCAACTTCGCGGCCATGCGTTCGAGGTCGGTCGCGGGGAGCGGATCCGCGACATAGCGGTGTCCGAACGACGTCACGGACTGCCCGGAGTCGCTGCTGGTACGGGCGTCGACGGGCGCCTGGTCCATCAACAGGAGGGCGCTGTTCCTGGTCTCACGTTTCTGTTTCATTGGTTGACAGGCGGAACGGAATGGCCGGCCCGGATTCCATGTGGTCCTGACAGCCGTTGCTTTCTGCACGCGCTGGCGCCGCCGACCGGAATGCTAGAGAAGATCGGTCGATGTGTGAAATAAACAATCGCCCATGAGTTGATAACACCGCCGCAATGTCATAATGAAGTGTCACTTTGCGAGACTACATAGGTAGACATTGTGACAAATGCACATCATCCAGCCCGGGAGATATCAGGATTACGAGCCGTTGAATGGCTAATCCGTTATGCGTAAGAGCGCCAAGGGACCGCTTCCGCGGATGAGCGCCCTCCGGGCGTTCGAAGCTGCCGCGCGCCACGAGAGCTTCACCGCCGCCGCCGACGAGCTGGGAATCCAGCAGCCCGCGGTCAGCCGTCTCATCGCGGAACTGGAGCACGAGATCAGGGTGCGGCTGTTCGAACGCAGCCGCCGCTCCGTGATCCTCTCGCCAGCGGGGGAGATTTTCCATCCCGCCGTCAAGGGCGGCCTGGATCGCATCGCGACGGGCGCGGTCTCGGCCGCGAGCGCGGCGGAGGACCGGCAGGTGATCGTCGCGTGCGGTCGCGCGACCTCGCACCTGTTCTTGATGCCGCGCTTCGGGGCCCTGCGCCGGACGCTCGGCGACGACTGCGATCTCCAGATCCTGACCGTCGACTTCGACGTGCTGGGCCGTTTGGGCGAAAACGAGGTCGATCTGGTGCTCGGTTACGACCAGACCGCCGGCGCGCCCGAAAACCGGGTGGAGCTGTTCGCGCAAGCGATCACGCCGGTGTGCTCGCCCGACTTCGCCGGCACCCACGCCGAGATCCTGGCCCGGCCCGTCGAGGAGTGGGGCGCGCTGCCGTTTTTACGGCTCGCGCGGTCCTCGTCCTGGGCGACCTGGCATGAGTGGTTCGATTTCAGCGGGTATCCGTTGCCTCGACCCCGCTACGTCGGCATAGAGGACTACGTGTACCTGATCGAGGCGGCGGTTGCCGGGGAGGGGCTCGCGCTTGGCTGGCGCCACCTCGTGGACCGCTATCTCGACGACGGGTCGCTGGTCGCGGTTACCGACGGGTACATCGAGTTCGACCGAAGCTGCTTCGCCAGGCTCACCGAACGCGGGCGTCAGCGGCCGGACGCCCGCCGCTGCCTCGACGCGTTGGGTGCCCTGGTGAACCCGGGCGCGCGGGCGTCCGGGCGTGCTCGCGAGACCTGCTGAGGCGCTGATCGAGTTGGAGTCGTTTGATGGTTGGCGAGCTCCGCACCGGGATCGCGACCCTTCCTGCACCGCGCCTTGGCCCTTCGGGTGACCCGCCGGAGCGCCCCGCGTCGTCATGATTGAGAACCCCAAGGGACCGCTCCCCCGGATGAGCGCCTTACGGGCGTTCGAAGCCGCGGCGCGCCACGGGAGCTTCACCGGCGCCGCCGAAGAGCTGGGAATCCAGCAACCCGCGGTCAGCCGTCTCATCGCCGAACTGGAGCGCGAACTCAAGGTCCGGGTGTTCGAACGGAGTCACCGCGCCGTAGTCCTCTCGCCGGCCGGAGAGGCCCTCTATCACCCCGTCATCTCCGGCCTCCACCGCATCGCGGCGGGCGCGCTCTCGGCCGCGAGCGTCGCGGAGGACCGGCGGGTGATCGTCGCGTGCGGCCACGCAACGTCGCACCTGTTCATGATGCCGCGCTTCGGAGCCGTGCGCCGGGCGCTCGGCGACAACGTCTGCCTCCGCATCCTGACCGTGGACTTTGAGCTTCTGGACCGCCTGGGCGACAACGAGGTCGATCTGATTGTCGCTTTCCACCAGGATGCCGGCGCGGCCGAAGACCGGGTGGCGGTGTTCCAGGAGGCCGTCATGCCGGTGTGCTCGCCCGAATTCGCCGCAACCCACGCGCGGGTTCTCGCCCGGCCCGTCCAGGAGTGGGCCGGGCTGCCGTTTCTCCGCCTCGCGCGGCCGTCGTTCTGGGCGACCTGGCCGGAATGGTTCGAATCCGTCGGGTACCCGTCGCCTCGGCCCCGGTATGTCGGCATCAAGGACTACGTGTACCTGCTGGAGGCGGCGGCGGCCGGGGAGGGCCTCGCGCTGGGTTGGCGTTACCTCGTGGACCGCTATCTCGACATGGGGACGCTCGTCCCGGTTGCGGAGGACTACGTCGAGTTCGACCGAACCTGCTTCGCGAAGCTCACCGAACGCGGTCGTCGACGGCCGGACGCGCGCCGGTGTCTCGACGCGTTGGGCGCCTTGGCGAACGGGGTCGCGCTGGCGTCCGAGCGTGCCCGGGACGTAGTGGCGCGGTGATCGAGCTGGAGTTGTCCGTTGGTTCCGCCGCGGCTCCGGCGCCTGCTCCGCTGCGCGGTAGCCGCACCCGCCGAACGGTGTCCTGCCGTCACTGTTGGCTGCGGCAGTAGACCCGGCTCACCTCGCACGACCGCGCTTCCGCGATGGCCGGGACTGCCGTGCCGGGAAGCGTGACGATCGGGCCGGAAGCGCGGGATTGACGGCGCCCGACTCGAAATGGAGCCGGCGCAAGCCGATTCGAGCGACGGCGCCCGGAAGCAACCTCCGGGCCGCCAGCTTTCCTTTTTTCAGCCGGAAACAACTTTGACCGGGATTGGGCGGAAATCTCGTCTGACCCTATTGGAATGCCTGAAGAACCGGTCGCCTCACCCCCCGCGAACGCCCGCGATCCCCGGGAGGAACTTGTGCGCCTGCTTAGGGAACTGGTGGGCCGCGGGGGAAGCGACCTGCACCTGAGCCCGGGCGCCGCGCCGCGGTTGCGGATCGACGGCCGGCTCACCCTGGCGGAAGGCGAACCGCTGGCCGCGGCAGTCGTGGAGTCGATGGTGTCCGCCGGCTTGCCGAAACGCCAACGGGCGGCGCTCGAGCAGGACGGGGAGGCCGACTACGCGTTCACCCTGACCGGAGTCGCCCGGTTTCGCGGCAGCGTGTTCCGGTGTCGCGGGACACTCGCGGCGGTCTACCGGGTGGTGCCCGGCGAGGTGCCGTCGCTCGATGCGCTGGGTCTTCCGGCGAGCGCCGCGGCGCTGGCCGCCCTCGCGTCCGGTCTGATCCTCACCGCCGGTCCGGTCGGCTCGGGCAAATCCACCACCATGGCGGCGATCGTGGACCGAATCAACCGCACCCGCGCGGTGCACGTCGTCACCATCGAGGATCCGGTCGAGGTCATCCACCGGAACCGGCGCGCCCTCGTCACCCAGCGGCAGGTCGGCAGCGACACCGCGTCCTTTCATGACGCGCTTCGTTCGGTGCTGCGTTCCGATCCGGACGTGGTGATGATCGGCGAGATTCGCGACCGGGACACCGTCGATGCGGCGCTCCGGGTCAGCGAGACCGGACACCTGGCGCTGGCCACCCTCCACGCCCGCTCGGCGCTTCACGCGCTGACCCGGATCGTGGAGATGTTTCCGGCCTCCCAGCATCGTCAGGCCCGGATTCGGCTCTCCGTGTCCCTGGAGGCGATCTACTGCCAGCGCCTGGTCCCCCGCGCCGACGGACGGGGACGCGTGGTGGCCGTTGAGCAGCTCGCGCCGACCCCTGCCGCCAGGAACCTGATCCGGGAAGACAAGTTGCACCAGCTCTTCGCCGTGCTCGACGCCGGCGCCGGGCGGGGGGCGTCCGTGTCGCTCAACGAATCGCTCATCTCGTTGTGGCGCCGGGGGATCATCACCCGGAACGACGCCCTCGCGGCCTCGAACGAACCGGCAGCCCTGGGAGCGGCGCTGGGTTCCGCCACGAATGGACGCCCCTGATTCCCGGGGCCGGCGACGGACGTGAGGAACGGGATTCCCGAACCGGAACGGCGCCGTGCGGCCGGAACCGGTGGCCGCCGCTTCTCCCGGCTGGTGCTGAACCGTATCGGCCGGCGGAAGGTCGCCGTGCTGGTGCGCCAGCTGGGTGTCATGGTGGGAGCGGGGCTGCCGCTCGCCGAGAGCCTGGCGGTGCTTTACCGTCAGGAGGAGCATCCCAGGCTCCGAACGACCGTGGAACGGATTGCCCGGGAGGTCGAGTCGGGCAGTTCGCTGGCGGCGGCCATGAGCCGCCATCCGCGGGTCTTCAGCCGGCTGGCGGTGGCCATGACCTCCATCGGCGAGACCGGCGGGCGGCTCGACCGGAGTCTGCTCCGCCTCGCCACCGAACTCGAAAAAGCCGCGGCGGTGAGCGAGCAGGTGCGCGGAGCCTTTGTGTATCCGCTGGTGGTGGGCGCGATCGGGGTGCTGGTGGTTTCGGTGATCCTGTGGCGCGTCGTCCCGGTGTTCAGTGAGCTTTACGAGGGGCTCGATGCCGAGTTGCCCCTCCTGACGCGCGTGGTGGTGGATGCGTCGCGGTCGCTTTGGGGATGGGCGCTCGCGGCAGTGAGTGTCCTGGCCGGTGGAATGGCGGGGGTGGCGCGCTTCCGGCGGACCGACGCCGGGGGCGCCCTCTGTGACCGCCTCGCGCTCCGCGTGCCGCTCGTGGGCGGATTGCTGCGTCAGGCCGGCATCTCGCGTTTCTGCAGGACGCTCTCCGTCCTCACCGAAGCCGGAGTACCGGTGCTGGAGGGGCTCGAGATCGCCCGCCGCGCGGTGGGGAACCGACACCTGGAAGGGGTCATGCGGGGAGTGCGTCCGAGCGTGGAGGCGGGTTCGTCGCTCGCCGGCCCGCTACGGCAGACGGGACTCTTTCCGCCGATGGTGGTGCAGATGGTCGGGGTAGGGGAACGTACCGGGGAGCTCGACGTGTCCCTCGAGAAGGTCGCCGAGTTCTACGAAGAGGAGGTGCGCCGCCGGACCGCGACCATCCTGCCGCTCCTCGAGCCGCTCTTGATCCTGGTGCTGGGCCTCGTGATCGGGGCCATCGTGATCGCCATGTATCTGCCGATATGGACCCTCGTCGGGCGACTGGCGTAGGCAGCCGGTGGTGCAGCTCGCGCGGCATTCCCGAGCCGAGCCGGACGGGACCCGGATGCTCGCGCGCGCCGTGTCACCCGGGCGCCTCGGACTCGGCGGATCGTCCGATCCCTCTCCGCCAGGGCGGAGGGCGCACGCCGCGGGCGGGTGGGGGCGCCCGCCCACCCAGCTCTCCGGACCCGTTCTCACACCCTGTCCAAGGAGGACGTATCCTTATGAATCACAGCCACTCCTTCCGCCCGGTCCCGGATTCCCCAATGAAATCGCCACCGAGCCGCCCCGCACTCCAAGGGGCCGGCAGGCCGTGGGGCGGTTCTGCGCGGCGGCGCGCGCCGGCCGCCGCCGGCTTCACCCTGATCGAGCTTCTGATCGTGATCGCGATCATCGGCGTGATCGCGGGGATCGCCATTCCCCAGTTGTTGCGCGCGCGTCTGTCCGCGAACGAGGCGCAGGCGATCGGGGACTCCCGCGCGGTGATCGCCGCGCAGCAGACCTACGCGGCCTCCAACTGCGGTTTCTTCGCCGATCTGACGAACCTGTGCCGCAACGGCGCCGATTGCGGCGGGTCGATCGGCATTCCCGATTACCCGACCGCCGCTCCCGAGTTCATCGGCGCCGACCTGGGGCGGAACAGCCCCTACGTGAAATCCGGATACAACCGCACGCTCGCTCCGAACGGGACGCCGACCGCGGTGCCGCCTCACTGCGATCCCGACAGTCTGCTCGACTACTGCTACCACTCGGAGCCGGCGGACGTGGGACGCACCGGAGTGCGGTCGTTTTCGGCCACCAGCGCCGGAGCCATCTACAACGACCCCTCCGGAACGCCGATCGCCTGCCCGGTGCCTGCGGCAACCGCTTTTCTCGAGTAGAAGACAGGCCGAGCCCGCTTGGAAATCCGCGCCCGCCAGCTGAGCGCTTCCTATCCGGCGCCCGGACGTTTCGGGCTGGCGCTTCGGCGCCGGACGGTCGTCCGGGAGGTCAGCTTCGCGGTCGCGGCGGGTGAGGTGGTGGCGCTGGCCGGGAAGAACGGCTCGGGAAAAACCACCACGTTGCGCCTCTTGGCCGGCCTCCTTCCCGCCGACCGAGGCGACGCCCTGCTGGGGGAGGTGGAGGCCACCCGCAGCGACGCGCGCCGGGGTCTGGGATACCTGGGGGAAGAAGACGAGTTTCCGGCGGGTCTGAAGGTACGGGATGTCCTGCGCTACGCCGCGGTGCTTACCGGGTATCGCGGCCCGGAAGCTCGTCGCGAGGCGGAGCGAACGGCGGGGGCGGTCGGATTGGCGGAGTGGTTGAACCGGCCCGCCGCCGGGGCTTCGCGGGGTGTCCGGCGGCGGGTCTCGCTGGCGCAGGCGCTGCTCGGCGAACCCCGGGCGCTCGTCCTGGACGAACCGCTCACCGGGCTCGACCCGGAGGCCCGCGCCAGGTCCCTGGCGGCCATTCGCGCCGCGGCCCGGGGCGGAGCTGCCGTCATCCTCAGCCTTCACGAGGCCGCCGCGATCGAGTCGGTCGCGGACCGGCTGATCGTTCTCGCAGATGGAGCCGTCGCCGCCGCCGGGCCGGTGGCGGACTTCGTGGCGAAGGCCGGGAGGGACAAGTCCGCCGGCGGGGGCGGCGGCTGGCTGGCGGCGGCGCTGAACGGCGCGAGCCCGGCGACTCCGTAACCACCGGTGCCGATCGCTCCACTCACGGCCACCGCCGCCGTCGCTCTGCGCGGGTTCGTCGCCGAGCGGAGCCTGTTGGCCGCGCTGGCGCTGGTTCTCGCGTGTTTCGGAGCCGGGGTGCTCCTGAGCGACGCGTCGCTTGGCCCGGGGGGCCGTTTCGAGACCAACGTCGCCTGGGTGCTCGCCGAAGTGCTCGGCTGGTCGTTGGCCCTCACCCACGGAGCGGGCCTCGTCGGCAGCCGGGGGGTTCTGGGCGCCTTCGCGCTGGCGAGGCCGGTTTCCGCCGGGCTCCTGCTCGGCGGGCGCTTCCTGGGCCTCGCCGCGGGCCTCCTCCTCTACGTGGCGGCGGTGGGGGCGACGCTCTCGGCGTGGCTCCTCGTCGCGCACGGCGGGGCGGCGGCGGGGGTGCTCGGCATCGGTTGGCTGCTATGGCTGCGGCTCCTCGTGATCCTCGCCGTGTCCACGCTGTTCCTGGCGCTGGTCCGTCCCGCGGTAGCCCTCGTGCTCGCCGCGCTCTTTTCGGTCGCCGGTTGGCTGGCGGCGAGCTTTCCCGCGGCGGGCCCCGGCGCCCTGGAGCCGGTGGCGCGGCTCGCGACGTTCGTCCTGCCGGACCTGCGGGCGCTCGATACGCCGATGGCGGGTTTCCCGGACGTGGGGCTGGCGCTCGCGCGCCCGACCGTCTATGCGATGACGTACGCGGCGGCCATGCTTGCCGCTGCGATCGCCGTGTTCCCGTGGCGCGCCCGCCAGCCCGCCGCGCCGGCATCCTGAGGCGACGGATGCAGGGACCTCGTCGGGCCGGCATCCGCGGCGCCGGCGCCGGCCGTCTCGCCAGCGCCGGACTGTCGCTCCTGTGTCTCGGGATGGCTGCCCGGATCGCGCCCGCGGCGCGGCCGGGACCGGAACTCGCCGCCCGGCCTCCCGGCGCGCGCCTCAGCGACGCCGGGATCTCGGCGCTCCCGACCGGGGTTCGGCGCGTCCTGGCCGACACCTCGTGGTTGCTCGCTGTCCAGTACTACGGGAACCGGCGGCTTGCCGGATTGCCCGGGTTCCCGAATCTGGGCGCCCTGATCGAGCAGGCGCTGCGTTTCGATCCGGGTCTCCGTCCCGCGGCGCTCGTGGGGCCGCTGCTGCTCGCGGAGCCCTCCCCGCTGGGCGCGGGGGAACCCGGGCGCGCCGACGCGATCCTCGCCGACTG
This sequence comes from Acidobacteriota bacterium, assembly GCA_022828085.1. Classification (GTDB taxonomy): domain Bacteria; phylum Acidobacteriota; class Vicinamibacteria; order Marinacidobacterales; family Marinacidobacteraceae; genus Marinacidobacterium. The sequence continues at coordinate 134,566 of JAJEIY010000049.1, forward strand.
GGTGCGCCGGCGCCCCGGGGACTACGACGCCGCGCTGGTCCGCAGCCTGCTGCACACCTGGCATCTCCAGGACCCGGAAACGGGCGCGGCCCTGCTGGAGGCAGCCAGCGCCCGTGACGACGCGCCGCCCTGGTTGCTGGCCGTGGCGGCGCGGTCGCTGGCGGGCGTCGGCGCCCGCGCCACGGCCCGGAATCTCTGGCGCGTCCTGCTGGAACGGGCGGACGACGGGCGCACGCGCTCGAACGCCCGTACGCATCTGCTTCAACTCGATGCGCTCGACCGATTGGACGAACTCGACTCCACGGTGCGCGTTTACGAACGGCGGTCGGGACATCCTCCCCGGGGCTGGGAGGATCTCGTCAACGCCGGGTTGCTGGCGGCCCGACCGGTCGATCCGGCCGGAGTGCCGTTCGTTCTCGGCCGGGCCGGCGTTCCCGGAATCGCCCCCGAGTCGCCGCTGGCCGGCTATCCGCGCCGCTGACCGCCGGTGGGGCCTGACTCGGGACTCCCCGGGACGTTGATCCAGCCCGCGCTGTTCCTGGTCGGACTTGCGGTCGGGAGCTTTCTGAACGTCCTGATCCATCGTCTCCCCATCGGCGAGTCGATCGTCTTTCCGGGCTCCCGATGCCCCGCGTGCGCGGCGTCCATTCGCCTGCGGGACAACCTGCCGGTGATCTCCTGGATCCGGCTCGGCGGCCGCTGCCGCGATTGCCGGGCCCGGATCCCGGTCCGCTATCCGCTGGTCGAAGCGCTGACCGGCGGGATCTTCGCGTGGGCGCCGGAAGGAGGGGATCCCGCGCTCGTCGTCTCCCGGCTGCTCCTGCTGAGCCTGTTGCTCGCGCTGGCGGTGACGGATTGGGAGCGGATGGTGCTGCCGGACGCTCTCACGCTTCCCGGTGCGGCCCTGGGCCTCCTCCTTTCGGGACCGCGTGCCGATCTGGACTTCGTGACCTCGGCCGCCGGCGCCCTGCTCGGGGCCACCCTGCTCTTCGTGCTGCGGGCGCTCTGGCTGCGGTTTCGCGGGGTCGAAGCGGTTGGCCTCGGCGACGTGAAGTTGCTCCTGCTGATCGGAGCCTTTCTGGGCCCGGCGCCCGCGCTGGGCGCGGTGGCCCTCGCAGCCGCGCTGGGAGTGCTGGTGGCCGGGCCGCTGCTGCTGCTGGGCAGAATCCGGCGTGACACCCCGTTGCCCTTCGGCACCCTGCTCGCCCTGGGCGCGGGCGCGGTCTTCGTAGTCTCGACGGGGGGATAGCCCGCCGGGGCGGCGACGGGCAGCCCCGCGAAGTGCAGCTTCGCTTCGACTTTTCCACATTTGGCTCCGAAGTGGGAAAAAATCGACGCGATTTGCGTCTGTCCTTGTGTAGGGCAAGGACATGCACCCACAGGCCGCACACCGACCCGCCGAGCGCAAGCCGGTCGAGGGCGGGTTCTCGCTCGTCGAGACGCTCTTCGCCGTCCTGCTGCTCGTCGTGGCCGCCGGCGGGCTGGTGCGCGCGCTGTCCCAGGCGTCCCAGGCCCGCCAGGCTGCCGCCGATACCGATCTCGCGACCCGAATCGCCGCGGCGCGGATGGAGGAATTGCTGGCGGCCCCCTTCTGGCGTGGATGGCCGTGGCCGGGCTATCACGCCGCGGTCGCCCCCGGCGGCGCCGTGGAAATCGAAGGCGCCGGCGCGCCCGGATACTTCGCCTACTTCGGCGAGGACGGGGAGCCGGCCGACCGTCGCTCCGCACGCTACGAAGTGCGCTGGCGGATCCGGGAACTCGCCCCCCGCGGTGGAGACCGGCTCGCCGGTCTTCGCCTCGAGGTCGTGGCGATGCCGGTCTCCGGCGGCCGCGGTTCCGTCGTCCGGCTGGACTCGGTCCGGGTGGCAAACCGTGAATAGGGCCGGACCGCCGCCGCTGGGGGCTCCGAAGGGCTCAGCGGAGCGGGGAATGGCGCTCGTCCTGGCGCTCCTGCTGGTGCTGGCCCTTGCCGGTATCGGGGCGGTCGTGCTGGTCTCGGTGGGATCGGACGGCGCGACCGCGCGAAACCAGGCCTGGACGGCGCGGGCGGCGGCCCGGGCCGAGGCCGGGCTCGAACTGGCGAAGGCCGTGCTTGCCGCCCACGTTGAGGAGCACGGCAGCTTCGAAAGGGCCCTCCCCCCGGTTCGCCCCTCGATCAGGGCCCGCGAGGCGGATCCGTGGGGCAGGGCCCTTCCTCAAGACGGTGCCGCCTGCGGCGATCCGGGCGCGCCGGGCTGCCGCGACTACGAGGTGTTCCGCGACGAACCGATGGCGGGCAGGAACGCCCGAGTCTATGTGGGCCGCGTGTTGCGCGACCTCGCGGGGCGCCCGCTGCTGTTCGATCCGCGCGCTCCGGCGGCCGGTTGGGCGCCGGATCTCGATGGAGACGGGATCCCGGACGTCGCCGGGGTGACCGTCTGGATTCGCCGGCCGGTGGTGGGCGCCCGCGACGCCGGGGCCCCGCACGACCGGGCCGTGCTCACGGCCGAAGCGCGCCATCCGCCCCCCCGAACGCCGCGGGACCCGCACGCGGTCAGCCGGCTCGAACTGACCCTGCGGCTCGCGCCGCGTCCATCGGAGCCTGAAGCGGCAGACCTCGACTACAGCGATGGCCTGACGACCTGGGTCAGGCCACGGCTTCCGGCCGGGGACCGCGGAGAGTCGCGATGAGAGAACGCGCGAGCGTGCTGAAAGGAGAAAACGCATGAAACGGTTCGACGGCCGTCCACACGTTTGTCCGTGCCTGACGCGGGCGGTGCTGTTCGCCGCCGTCGCGGCGGCCAGCGTCCTGCCGCGTTCGGCGGCGGGCGGAGTCCAGGACTTCCGTGACGAGGACCGGGACCCTCTCGGGATCGTACGCACCACGACTCGGCCCCGGGTCTGGATCCTGTTCGACACTTCGGAGTCCATGGGCGCCGCGATGGGGAGCCGGAGCCGGTTCGTGGTCGCCCAGGACGTGGTCCGGTCGGTGGCCGGGAATCTGGAGTCCGCGTCGGGCGAACCCCTTGTGCACTGGCGACTCGCGGCCTTCCAGCAGGTTCGGTTCCTGGAGGATCTGAGTTCCCGCAGGGCCGTCTGTCAAGACCCCACCATGGGAGCCGGGCTCCCCCACGGTTCGCCGGGAGTGCCGGCGACATCGGTCCGCTGCGGGAGCGTCCGGATTCTCAGCAACCCGTCCGGCTGCGAGGCGGAGCGGGGACGGACCGCCCTGCTGCGGGAGCTTCCACAAAGCGTCAACATCGACCGCACCCCGAACGGGATCGCTCTCTACCAGCTCGCCAGCCACATCCGGGCGAACGCCACGGACGATCTGGAGCCCGGCCAGCAGAACGTGATCGTGTTGATCACCGACGGCCTCGACACCTGTGAGTGCGTCTACCACGCCTGGCTCGACTTCAACGACGGGTCGGCCGGACGGGCGCCCCCGGGTGGGGTATGGCTCCGCACGAGCCACACCAGTCCGGACGTGGTGGTTCGGGAGGCGCCGTCTCCGCCGGCGTACGCCGCCTGGAATGCCGGGCTCAAGGCGAAGGCGGCGTATCTGGCGCTCAACGGCGGCGATCCGGATGCGGGCCTGGGGGACATCCACGTGGTCGGCGTCGCGATGACGGACGAAGCGGCGCGGGGCCACACGAACCACCTGGCGTGGATGGCCTCGGGCGGCCGGCATCCGGCGATCCACGCCGACCAGCCCGAGACCCTCCGGCAAGCGCTCAACCAGGTTCTCGACGAGATCACCCTCCCCACGGGGACGGTGAAGCTTGCGGCGCCGCGGCTCGCCACCGTCAAGGAACTGGTCGCCAGTTCTCCGAGTCCCGCGTTCTCCGGGAGCGACCCCTCGCTTTCTCCGGATGCCCTGGTGGCTCCGGTGAACGGGCGCGAGGGCCTCGAGGAGGTGATCCGGCGGCGCGCCTCGTACGCGGACAACATCCTCCTCTCGACGAGTGCGGACCTCCATTCCCTTCGCGGTGGGTTGCAGGCGTTCCCCACGTCAACCGAAGGCGGAGGGAAGCTGGGGCCGCCCGTCTGGGATGCGGGACGGCAGCTCGCCGAGCGCGATCCGGAGGATCGGCTGGTGCTCTTCAACCGGGCCGGAAGCCGCGCGCTCAGGGTTTTTCGTGTCGGCGAGGTCACCCCGGAAGACCTCGGCGTCGAGGCGGGGTACCTCGCCGGGTTGGACGGGGCCGGAGCCCGCACCGCCGAGGACGCCGCCCGCATCGTGGTGCGCGTGGTCCGCGGCGAGACGCTCGAGGTGCATCCCGACACCGGGACGATCTACCGGCCCGACGGGCGTCTCCACTTCACCGGGGGCCGGGGCACCTGGAAACTCCGCGAGGGCCTGGCCTCTCCGGCCGTGGTCACGCAGCCTCCCCGCCGTCCGGATCGCGTCCTCCGGGAACGGGAGAGCTACGAGCGCTTCTTCTCCGGGCATGTGAATCGGCGGACCATGGTCTATCTCCCGACCAGCGGCGGGCTGCTCCACGCCTTCGCCGCCGACAGCGGGAAGGAGGTCTTTGCGTACATCCCGGACGACATTCTCGGGCCCGCCCCGGATGCCCAGGACGCCGGGGAGCGCGTCTTCCTGCGGGAACTCGCGCTCGCCGGCGTCCGGGACGCGGCCGGCCTCCGCCGTGGACTCGTGAGCCGCTTCGCGCTCGCCGGCTCGCCGGTGGTGCGCGATGTCTTCCTGCCGGGAATACGGGAATGGCGCACGCTGCTTGCCTTTGGCCGCTCCTTCGGCGGGCGGTTCGTGACCACGCTCGACGTGTCGGAGGTGGGAGACGGGTGGGCCGGCGGACATCGCGCCCCGACTCCCTCGGCCGGCGGCTCCGGGCTGCCGCGCCTGCTCTTCAACATCGGCCATCGTCCGCACGGTCCGGGCGTCTCCCTGTCCGAACTCGGTGAGACGCCGGAACCGCTCCTGGTCGAGGTGCCGGCCGCCGGGGGAAGCTCCTGGACGATGTTCCTGCCAGCGGGACAGGGGAACCCGGGCGGCGACTCCGGAGAGTGGCTCCTGGCCCTGTCGCCCGAGGACGGGCGAGTCCGCCGCCGCTACCGGCTGGAGCGGACCTCCGGCGCACGCATTCAGAAGAACGGCGCCGTCACCCCGGCGGCGCCGTGGCGGCCGGCGTGGTCGGCGCCCGGAGCCACCGATCTTGTCACCCGGGTGTACCTGGCCGATCTCCACGGCCAGATCCACCGGCTGCGGCTCCCGGAAGCCGGCGCCCGGCAGTGGAGCGTTGCCCACCGGCTGGGCGGGGAGCATCCGGTCCTCACACCACCGGTGGTCTTCCCGTTCCCGGGACGGACCGAGCCCCATCTGCTCGTCGTGACCGGTGGTGACCGCCGCGTCCGGGACATGCCCTCCGCGATCGTCCTGCTTCGGGACGAGGGAACGCGTTTCCACGAGGTCTGGAGGAGAACGCTGTCCGACGGCGAAACCCCCCAGGGACAACCCGTGGTGCTCGTGAACGGTCTGGGGGTCGAGGTGGTGCTCGCCACCCACACGTCCCGGACCGAAGCGCTCTCCTGCGATACCACCGCCACCACCGACGGGGTCGCCCGGCTGCGCGCCTTCAACGGCCTGACAGGAGCGGAACTGGCCGGGGTGGTGGCCGAAGGGGCCCCGGTGCGGGCGTTCGGTCCGGGACGCGTTCGGGGGATCAGCCTCTCCTCCTCGGGAAATATGGCCCTGAGCGTCACCAGGGTCGGCGGTCAGGCGATCGACACGATCATCGGAGACTTCGAGTTCCGGGTGCGGGACAGCGCCCTCGAGGACGTGACCCTCTTCGTCGAGGGGTTCCGCCGTTCTCCCTACTGGATCCGCCCGGAGGGTTGAGACGGTGGCGAAACCCAGACGTCCGTCTCGCCGGTGGCACATGCGGAGCGGCGGCGCCACTGCGGCGGGTTTCACGATCACGGAGGCTCTGGTGGCGCTCGGCCTCACGCTGATGGTGGCGGGGAGCTTCGGCCTGCTGTTCCGCCAGGCCCGGCTGACCCTGGACCTCCAGCCGGAGTTGGCGACCCTGCGACAGGACGGTCACGCGATCCTCGATCGCATCGCGGCGGACCTGGTGCGTTCGGGCGGCGGTTTGCCGGCTGAAATCCCGGTCTTCACCGACCTCGGCCGGGCTGGAGACCGCAATCCCGATGGACTCGACTTTCTGACGGCTCCCGAGCGCCTGGCGGAGGCGTCGTTCGAGCCGGTGGTGGCGTTTGACGGCGTGGAGGTGCGGCTCGGGCATCCCCGGTCTCGCCTCGACCGCGGGCCGGGAGATCGAAGACGGCGTTTCGTAACGGTCTTCAACGACGACGAAATGACGCCCCGGTGGGTCTTCGGTCAGGTGGTCTCCGTCCGCGGCGCGGGCGGGGGCGGGGAATCGGGACTGGTGAACGCGATCCGTGCGGCGGGGAACCGCGTCGCCGAGGTGCGGGCGGGGGAGGCACGGCCGGCCGGCGCCACAGTGCGGATCGCTCCTGGAGAGAGTCCCTGGCACCGGCATTTCCGCCCGAGCGTGGACGGCGACACGTTCGAGCCCGGCAGCGGTGGCGGCCTCCTGGAGCGCGCGCTGCAGAGCGTGCTCGGCGGAGTGATCGAGGCCGCCGTTCCCGGAATCGGCGGTGGCGCGCTCGCGAGCCTGACCGAGGAGGTGGTGGGTGCGATGCTGGAGCGGTGGGCGCGGGAACGGGGGGTGCCGCTGGGAACGCCGCTGGAGGTCCGGCAGGGGGAGGGGACCGGACTCTTCGGGCTCGGCCAGCCCGGCCTGGTGCCCGTGACCCGCATCCGCTACTGGGTACGGGAGGCGCGCCCGGATGCCGTCGATTCCCGCCGGGTCCTGATGCGCCGGGTGGACGAGGAGCCGCCGCAACCGGTCGGGTACGTGGAAGACCTGCAGGTCCGGTACGTTACGGGTGAGGGCGCCGACGTCCTGCTGGATGTCCCGCCCCGCTTCGTCGGCGACATGGCGTCGGCGGCGCGGCTACGGGATCACATCGTGCGCGCGGTCGATGTTGCGATCCGGGTCCGTGCCGCCGAAAGCCGGGCGGGCAGAGCCTTCGCCGGGAACGGCGCCGCGCTTCGGGAAGAAGGAGACGGTCAGGTCACCCGGGTCTACCGGCGCCGGGTAGGGGTTCGGGTGGCTGCGGCCGGCGTCGAACGCCGCGCCTGGGAGGAACTCATGCAGTTGAACTCGCTGCCGACCGAGATACCGAGGATCGGGCCGCTCCGGTTCCTTCCGGTGCCCTGGTAGCCCGATTCCCGTCTTCCGGTGGCGCCGGCCCGCGGGAAGCGGTCCGCCGTTCACGGGAGCCCCAGTGGATGGCGACCGTCCCCAGGGCCAGATGCCGGTAGGAGACGGCGCCGAATCCGGCCCCACCGAGAGTGCGGGCGAGCGCCCCGGCATCGGGAAAGCTCAGGATGGAGTCCCTCAGGTAGTCGTAAGGCTCCCCGCCCGCAGCAGCGAGACGGGCGAGGCCGGGCACCGCGAGCCGGAGCCAGGCCCCGTGCCCGAGTCGCACCACGCGCCTCTCCGGCCGGGAGAACTCCAGAATTACGAGTTTGGCTCCGGGGGAAAGGACCCGGCGAATCTCGGCGAGCCCCCGCTCCAGATCCGGGAGATTCCGGATTCCGAAGCCGACGACCGCGGCGTCGAAGACGTCGTCGGCGAAGGGCAACCGCATCGCGTCTCCGGCTACCCCGGGGAACGCCACCCGGCGGCGAGCGGCCTTGGCGTCCGCGATTTCCAGCATCGCCGGGGTCAGATCGCAGCCCACGGGCCGCACACCGCGCGGCAGCAGGAGGGCGAGATCCCCGGTGCCGCAGCACAGATCCAGGACTCGGGAACCCGGCGCACAGTCCAGTTCGCGGAGCGCCGCCCGCCTCCAGCCCTGGTCGAGTCCGACGCTGAGGATCCGGTTCATCCGGTCGTAGCGCGGCGCGACGGCCTCGAACATGCGCCGAATCGCCCCCGGAGCCTGCCGCCGGGCATCCGGGGAGAGCTGCGGCGAGCGCATGATGCAGTCTAGCGGCCGTTCGACCCGGGCAGACGATAATGTGCGCAACCTTGCCCGCCCTCTCCCCGTTCCCGCTGATGATCGGTCCGCTCGGCATGCAGGAGATGCTGATCATCCTGGTCGTGGCCCTGATCGTGTTCGGCCCTCGCAAGCTGCCCCAGATCGGCAAGACGCTCGGCAAGAGCATCGCCGAGTTCCGGCGGACCAGCACGGAACTGCGCAGCACGCTGGAACGGGAGGTCCAGATGGAGGAGTTCCGGTCGGCCCGCAGCGAGGTTTCCGAGTTGAAGAAGGACGTGACGGATCTGGGGCGGGGACTCGACCCGGACCGCGGATCCGGTCCGCCGGGCGCGGGGCGTGAAGCGAGGGAGAGCTCGCCGGAAGCGCAGTCCGCGGCGGATGCACCCCCGGACGCGTCGGGAGTGGACGAGGCGACCGACGGAGCCGCCGCTCCCGCGGCGGAGCCGGCCGGCGCCGGAGAAGCTCCTGCCGGAGACGATGCGGCGAGCGATGACGGGGCCACGGGATCGGAGTCTCGGGGAGACTCCGGCAAGTGACGGGGCGGGGCAGCTCCCGCTGTTCCACGGCATTCCGTGAACGACTCTGAACGGACGGACAGCCCGAACGGGCCGGCCGACCGGATGACGTTCCTCGAGCACCTGGACGAACTGCGCAGCCGTCTCATCCGCGCGGCGATCGCGATCATGGTGGCCTTCGTGGGCTGCTTCTTTTTCTACGACGAGGTCTTCAACTTCCTGATGCAGCCGCTTCGGAACGTGATCGAGCCGTACGGCGGGAGTCTCATCGCGACCGCGCCGCAGGAGAACTTCGTGCTCGGGATCAAGATGAGCTTCCTGGTGGCCATCGTCGTCTCTACGCCGGTCTGGCTGGGTCAGGCGTGGGGATTCATCGCTCCCGGGCTCTATCGCCACGAGCGCCACCTCGCCGTCCCGTTCGTCATCGTCGGCTCCGTTTTCTTCATCTCCGGGGCGGTGTTCTGTCACTACATCCTCTTCCCCATCGGCGCCGAGTTCCTGAGCACGTTCGGCGGTGTCGGCGAGGACATCGAGATCCGCTACCGGGTCTCGGAGACCTTCAGCTTCTACGCCCGGTTGGTTCTGGTGACCGCGGTGATGTTCCAGATCCCCACGCTCGCGCTGTTGCTGTCGCGGCTCGGGGTGATCACCCCCGGATTCCTCGTCCGCTACTTCAAGTACGCGATCCTGCTGTGTTTCGTGTTCGCCGCCCTCCTGACCCCTCCCGATCCGGCCACCCAGATCCTCCTCGCGGGACCGATGATCCTGCTCTACACGTTGTCCATCGGGATTGCCTGGGTGGGGAACCGAATGCGCGGCAAGGGACGGGAGGACGAGTAGGCGGCATCCGGACAGGCGGCTGCTAGGATCACGCCATGAGGCTCCGGGCGCGGGTCATCCCCCTGCTGATGCCGCTGCTGGTGGGGGCGGCCATCTCGGCGACGATCCTGGGCGTCCAGCCGGCGCGCGGGCTTCCGCCCTCCGACGGGCTGAAGGTACTGCTGCAACGGCACTCCAATGTCATCTTTCATATCGAGACCGCGTACCCGCGGGAGATCGAGCCGGAGACACTGACCCGGGCGACGGTGTCCGGGATGCTCGCCCGGCTCGATCCCCACTCGAACCTGTTCGTCCCGCGCAACTACCGTCAGATGCGGGAGCGGCAGCAGGGTGGCTACGTCGGGCTCGGCATCCGGGTGCAACACCAGAACGGCCTCCTGACGGTCGTTTCGCCCTTCGAGGGGACTCCTGCGTACCGACTCGGGATCCGGGCCGGCGACGTGATTTCCCGGATCGAGGGCGAGGACGCGACGCAGTACACGATGGACGACGCGGTGAACCTGCTCCGGGGCCCCCGAGGCACGCCGGTCAGCATCACCATTACCCGGCCCGGCTACGACGCCCCGCTGGACTTCACGGTGATCCGGGACCGGATCCCGCTCAAGAGCGTTCCCTACTACTTCGTGCTCGACGAGCCGGCCGGGTCCGAGAAGACCGGTTACGTGCGGGTCTCGGACTTCAACGAGAACACCGAGGGCGAACTCCGCGACGCCATTGCGGAACTTCGTCTCGAGGGGGCTGCCCGGCTGCTCGTGGATCTTCGCCACAATCCGGGTGGACTCCTGAACCAGGCGGTGGCCGTCTCCAACGTCTTCCTGAAGCAGCATCAGGAAATCGTTTCGATCCGCGGACGTCACTCCGAGAACGATCAGGTCTTCCATGCCGACAAGCCCGGTCCCTACAGCGATGTCCCCGTGATCGTTCTCGTTTCCCGGGAGAGCGCCTCCGCGTCCGAGATCGTCGCGGGCGCCATCCAGGATCACGACCGCGGGCTGATCCTCGGGGAGAACACCTACGGCAAGGGGCTCGTCCAGTCGGTGTTTCAACTGCCGCACGGCTACGCGCTCGGCCTCACCTCCGCGGAGTACTTCACTCCCAGCGGCCGCCGGCTCCAGCGGGACTACGACTCGGGGGACTTCCTCGCGTACTTCCAGGATCGGGGCGAGCGCGAATCGAACGACGAGGCGGGGAGCATCGTCCTGACCGGGCTCGGCCGGGAGATCCGGGGAGGGGGAGGCGTCGCACCGGACATTGAGGTCCCGGCCCCGGAGCTGCCCGAAGTTCTGGTGGACGTCGAACAGCACGGCGCCTTCTTCCGATTCGCCACCCGGTTCGTCCCCGCCGACGGCCGCGGGGCGGTTGACGGCGCGGGTACCCGGCCGGATGAACTCCAGGCGCGGGGCGACCTGATCCGGGCGGTGGATCAGAGTTTCCGCGCGGACGCCGCGACGCTCGCGGAGTTCTTCGACTTCCTGTCGGAGGAGCGGATTCCATACGACCGGGAGGGACTGGAGCGGCATAGCGACGCGGTGGCGCTTCGGATCGAAGGCGAGGTCTTCAGTCTGCTGTGGGGACCGGGGGCCTCCCGGCGCGCGACGCTGGACCGCGATCCCCAGGTCGCGGCGGCGCTTCAGGCGATGCCCGAGGCGGCGCTGCTGCTTCACGATCCCGAGGCGTACCTGGCCGGGACCAACGGCGGGGAGGACCGCTGAGTGATCCCGGGCCGCTCCTCCGCGATTGGGGTGGCCCTCACTCTTCTCGCCGTCGGCGCGACGCTCGCGCCGGCGCAGTCGAACGTCGAGGAGTTGGCGGCTCGACTGGAGAGCAGCGACGCCCGGACCCGCCGCGACGCGGCCCGCGCGCTCGGAGAGGAGGGCTCGACCGAGGCGGTGGCGGCGCTGCTTCCCGCGGCGCGTGATGCGGACCGCGACGTGCGGCGCGCCGTGTTGGAGGCTCTGGCGGCGGTCCGCAGACCCGATGCCGCGGCGGGCCTGATCGTTCTGCTCGGGGACGAGGTCCCGGCTCATCGCCGCGGTGCGATCGGGGGGCTGGTGGACATCCACCGCCGTGAACCTCCCGCCGGTCGAAGGGAGCGGGCGGTCGACTGGCTGCTGCGCCGCGAGCAGGAATTCGCCCTGGATCCGCTGCGCCCCGTGGAACCGGGGATCGTGGATGCCCTCGCGGGCCGGCTCGACGACGAGGACACCGAGAACCGCAGGCTCGCCGCCGAGGCGCTCGGGGCGCTGCGCGCTACCACGGGTGCGGCATCGCTCGGGAACGCCGCGGCCGGCGATCCGGACGGCCAGGTGCGGCGGAAGGCCGTCGAGTCCCTGGGCGCGATCGGGACCGAGGAAGCCGGAAACAGCCTGCTGTCGCTGGTGGAGGATCCCGAGCTTCAGAGGCACGTCGTCCGGGCGTTGGGACGCATGGCATTCCCCTCCGCGACGCCGGCACTGGTTGCCGTCTACGACAGTGACCCGGATAGCGACCTCGCGCGGGACGCGCTGGAGGGACTCGCCAGGATCGGGGCCGCCGAAGCCCGTGGAACGTTCTACCATGAACTCTCGAGCCGGGAGGCGGGCCGCCGCGAGTATGCCGCCGAGGGCCTCGGGCGGCTGGAGGATCCCACGCTCGTGGACGGCCTGATCCGGGATTTCCTTCGCGAGGAGGACGCCCGGGTGCAACTCGCCTTCTGCTTTGCGCTGGTGCGGCTGGGGCAGACGCCCTTCGTGGACCGGGTCGTGCTTTCGCTCTCCGACCGCCGCCTGCGGGACACGGCCCGGCAGTACGGCCTGGAGTTGGCCGCCGATCACCTGGACGAGTTTCTTCGGTATCTGGACGACCCGGACCGGGAGATCCGGCTCGAACTCATCGGGCTGCTGGAACGGCTGGGATCCCCGGCGGCGATCCCGAAGCTGCAGGAGCTCGGCGAGGATCCGGACAGCGAGGTTGCGGATCGCGCCCGGGCCGCGGCGCGGGTTCTTGTCCGCCGAAACGAGGCTCGATAGCCGCGCCCCGGACCGGTAGGCGACGCGCCCTTCCCGGGCTTTCGCCGCGGCCGGGTTGAATGGTGAAGGAAAGGGTGAGACCATCGTGAACGTGCGCTGCGGTTTCTCTTCCCCCCAGGCGCCGGACCGATCCTGCCGGCGTCCGTACCTGACCGGCCTCCTGCTTGTCGGCATGAGCGGGGCAGGCTTCCTCCTGCCGGTCGCCGAGGCTGAGCTCCCCTCCCGGAAGTCCGTCTGGCCCGAGGTCCAGCGCGACGGCAAGTCGCTGGTCATCGGCCGGTTCGTCGGCAAGTTCGAGAGCCCCGACTTCCGGTCGCGCCGGATCGTCCTGCGCCATCGCGACACCGGCCGCAACGAAACCCTTTCGGTGGATGACGGGCTCGGCCTGATCAACGAGCTGGTGCCGCCCGGCGTCTATGACGTGGAGGCGATCGAGGCCGTCTATTTCCCGAACATCCGCCCCATGAACACCCGGCGGTTCCGGCCGATCCGGCAGCGCTTCACCGTGGCCCCGCGCGATCACGAACGGGGGGAGACTCTGATCTCCGTTCCCGCGGACCGCCCGGTGTACATCGGCACCATCCGGGCGGGCGCCGAGCGGCAGGGAATGGTCTACGAGGGACAGAAGCTCCGGGTTCTGGATGACTTCGATGTGGCGATGGAGCGGCTCGCCACTTCGTATCCGCTGCTTGCCGCCAGCCTGAACGAGCGGGCGGTGGTGCCGCAGCGGCACTTCATGCTCCGTCCGACCGTGCCGGAACCTCCGCTCGAGATGATCGTCGGGATGGAGGATCCGATCCGGCAGGCGCGCCGCTACATCGAAGACGGGAAGTTCGACCAGGCGATCAACTGGCTATCGACCTTCATGCCGGTTTCGGACGCGCAGCGCAACGACGTTCGCCTGTTGATCGGCGAATCCCACCTGGGGTCGCGGAACCTGGACCTCGCCATCGAGGAACTCGGGGAAGTGCTCCTCCAGGACCCGACGAATCTCCGGGCGCTCCGGTTGCTCGCCCGTTCCCATTCACTGAACGGCGATCTCCAAGACACCGAGAGCCTGTATCGGGCGCTGCTCGACATTCGTCCCCGGGATGCCGAAGCTCACCTGCAGCTCGGCTATCTCCACGCCCTGCGCTCGGACGACACCGGCGCCGAGGCAGCGTTCGAAATCGCGTTCGAAACGGACTTCGACTATCTCATGCACGATCTCGCCCCGTTCCTGATGGCGGTGCGGGAGCGGTCCAGCAACCCGGACATCCTCTACGAGCCTCCGGTGTTGCGGAGCACGCCGGTACCCATGCGGGATTCGGGGGGGTCGCGGCGTTCCTCGGAGCGAGACGGAATCATGGTCCTCATCGACCACCGGGGCCGGGTCAAGTCCGCGCACTTTGCGCCCGAGAGTTCGGGGCGGGTCCACCAGTTGATGATGTCCCTGGTGCGCGGCCGGTACACCCCGGCAACGCTCAACGGAGTGGCCGTGCCGGCCATCATGGCCCTCGGCAACTTCGGCGCGGACCGGTAAACGGGCCGTTTCAGGGCGTTCCCGCCGGGAGCGCCAGAACCCGGTCCACCTCGGCTTCGAGCACCTCGAAGGGTTGGTCGGTGCTCGGGGCCGGATGCAGGAGCCCCTCGCGGTCGATGAGGAAGTTGGCCGGATAGCGGGCCGTCTCGACGAAGATGTCCGGCATGACGCCGTCCTCGAGGGCTCCGGGAAGGAGCAGCGGGTAGTCCACGGACAGGACATCCCGGCGGAAGTCCTGCTGGATGGCCTCCTCCTCGGTCGAGATGCCGTAGACGAGGAAACCCTGCTCGGCGCGTTCCCGCGCCAGCCGGTCCAACTCCGGCATCTCGGCGCGGCAGGGTGGGCACCAGGTGGCCCAGATGTTGACGAGCACCACGGATCCGCGGTGATCGGAGAGGCGGTGGACCCCGCCGTCGAGATCCCGGGCGACGAAGTCGGGAGCGGCCACCCCGGAAAGCGCGAGGTTGGCAGCCTGACGGGCTCGCCGCACGGCGCCTCCGATGGGAACGGTGACGAGCCCGAGGGACAGGATCGCCACCGACGCGGCCATCCATCCGGTCCACCGGAGGCCGCCGTCCCGGTAGCCGCGGAAGGCGCGGTGCAGCGCGAACGCGGGAGGGAGCAGCATGACGAACGCCACCGTCCCCAGGCGAAACACATAGTCCGCGTCCGGGTTCGAACTCAGCCGGGTAAGGACGAGATACGTGCCGGCGCCCAGCGCCGCAGACACGAAGGGAGAAAGCACACCGGGCCAGAAGGGAGAGCGGCGCGCGCGGGTCATCGCGCCAGTCTACCCGGCCGCCCGCGCGTCCCCGAGGTAGCGCCGCCGGATGCCCGGTATCAGATACCGGGAAAAGAGCGTTTCCTCGTCGTGTTCCGGAGCGAAACCGAAGTCCCGGCGGGCCGCGGTGTCGTCCACCGCGCCCGGCCAGCCGGCCACGATCCGGTCGCGCGCCCGGTCGAGCCGGAATCGGACTTCGAGGTCCGGAAAATCCCTGGCCACGCGCGCGATGATCTCGGCGGCGGAAAGGCTGGGCCCGCCCAGGTTGTAGGCGCTCCGGGTCAGGGAGGCCTTTTGGCACAGCGCGAGACGCAGGACACCCTCCACCGCGTCGGGCATGGCGCAGAAGGGGAGGCGGGCTTCCCGGTTGACGAAGCAGCAGTACGGCTCACCCCGGGCGGCCGCGTGGATGAGTTCCGGGGCCCAGTCGCTCGTTCCTCCCTGGGGCAGGGTGTCCGAGGAAATGAGACCCGGGAGGCGCACCGCCCGGAAATCAAGGCCATTGCCCAGCCGCTCGATGGTCGCGCCGAGGCGTTCGACGTACAGCTTCTGGGCGCCATAGAGCGTTGCCGGATCGAGATGCTCGTCCTCGCTGACGGGCGCCGCCGCCTCCTTGGCCTCCCGCGACGGGAGGCCGTACACCGCGATCGAACTCGGGAACACGAAGCGAACCGGTTCGTCCGGGGTGGCGAGATCCGCGGTCATGGCGAGGAGGCGGGCGGCCCCGTCGGCGTTCACGCGGTGGGCGAGCACCGGGACCGATTCAGCCCGGGTCGAGAGGATCGCGGCCAGATGGAAGATGAGGGTGGGGCGGTACCGGCAAAGGAGTTGCTCCCAGAGCGCGGAGTCGAGGATGTCTCCCTGGAAATGCTCCCGGTGCAGGTCCCCGGGTCCCGCGGTGGACAGCGAACGAAGATCCACGGTCACGATGGGGTCGCCCCGGCTTCCAGCCAGCCGGTGGAGGAGAGCCTGGCCGATCTCGCCCGCGGCGCCGGTGATCAGCGTGACCGGCACCCGTCCGCCGCTCATGCGGAGATGTCGCCCCCGGCCGGGGAGGTTGCCAGCACGCGCCGCAGGAAGATGCCGATGTCCCGGCTCTCGGCCTCCGCGACCTGGTGCGCCATCGGATACTCGTGGTATTCCACGGCCCACCCCACCTTCGTGAGGGCCCGGCAGCTCGCGCCGGCGAAGTGGACCGGGATCAGTGGATCGAACGACCCGTGCGCCCGAAAGATGGGCGGCGGCGGCTCCGGCGGAGGCGCAACGCTGTCGGTGACCGGGAGGTAGGTGGAAAGCGCCACCACTCCGGCCGGCCGGATGGGTGGTTCGCCGGCGGGGCCGGCGCCGGTGGCCGCGCGGAGGACGACGGCCCCACCCTGGGAGAATCCGGCCAGCACCAGGCGGTCGGACGGAATTCCCCGCGCGGCCTCCAGACTCGCCAGGGAGCGCACGCCGGCGACCGACTCCGCGAGGTGCTCCCGATTCACGCCTGTATCGCGCTGCACCGACTCGATGTCGAACCAGGCGCGCATTTCCATCCCGCCGTTGATGGTCACCGGACGGACGGGCGCTTCGGGAAACAGGAATCGGATCCCCAGCGAATCGGGCAGCCGTAGCGCCGGAATGATCGGCTCGAAGTCGTGCCCGTCGGCCCCCAGTCCATGGAGCCAGATGACCGTGGCGCGATGCGGACCGGGCGGAGGCACTTCCACCACGCTCCAGGGGGGCGCGGTGGGAGGAGCCGGGCCGAACGGGGTCCCGGGGTCCGGTGCAGGGGTCTGGGTCAGAACTGCTCCTCCAGGACGGTTTCGAGGACTTCCAGGTAGTAGGCGGCGTCGGCGAAGGAGAAGGGCAGGGGCGGTTTGAGCTTGATGACGTTGGCGTCGGGGCCGTCGGTGCTGTTGAGAATCCCGAAATCCCGAAGCCGGTTCACGAGCCGCCGGGCTTCCTCGGTGGCGGGCGCGCGGCTCTCTGGATCCCGGACCATTTCAAACCCGAGAAAGAGGCCGCGTCCGCGGACCTGGCCGAGGATAGGGTAGCGGCTCCCGAGCCCCGTCAGTCCGGCAAGTAGCGTCTCGCCGACGGCTGCGGCGCGCTCGGCGAGCCGCTCTTCCCCGATCACGTCGAGGACGGCGAGCCCCGCGGCGCAGGAGACCGGGTTTCCCCCGAAGGTGTTGAAGTACTCCATCCCGGTCTCGAAGGACCCGGCGAGTTCCCGGGAAGTCACCACGGCTCCGAGCGGATGCCCGTTGCCGGCCGGTTTTCCGAGCGTGACGATGTCCGGAATCAGCGGTTCCCTGTTGTCCTGAACGGCGAGAAAGGCCCAGAACGCGGGCCCGGTCCGGCCGAAGCCGGTCTGGACCTCGTCCGCCACGATCACGCCGCCGGCGCTCCGTACGGCTCGGTAGAGCGCTTCCAGGTAATCCGGAGGCGGCACGATCTGGCCGCCGCAGCTCAGGATGGCCTCTCCGATCAGGGTCGCCGGGCCCGCCCCCCGGACCCGGGACTCGGCGTCCTCGATCAGTGACGCCGGGAAGTTGCCATCACCCTCCCGGAAGCGGCCGCGGTACCCGTCCGGCATGGGCAACCGGTGGAGCCACGGTGGCCCCGGGCGCCCTCCCCGGCCATCCAGCTTGTAGGGGCTGACCTCGATGAGGGAGGTCAGGTTGCCGTGATATCCGCCATCGAAGGCCAGGGTCTCCTGCCGCCCCAGGTGGGCCCGGGCGATGCGCAGCGCCAGGTCGTTCGCTTCGCTGCCGGAGTTCGTGAGAAAGACCACTTCCAGCGGGGCGGGCAAGGTGTCCGCCAGGCGTTCGGCATAGTCGGTGAGCTGGCGATAGAGGTAGCGCGTGTTCGTGTTGAGGAGGGCGGCCTGGCGGGAGATGGCGTCCGCGACCCGCGGGTGAGCGTGCCCCACGTGAGCGACGTTGTTGACCATGTCGAGGTAGTCGCGCCCGGTGTCGTCGTAGAGGCGGGCGCCCCGGCCGCGCACCACCCGGATGGGGACGTCGTATGAGATGCTGAGGGCGCTGCTGAACCGCCGCCGGCGAGCCTCGAGGAGGGGGCCGACGTGTTCCTCGCCGGCTGCGGGGCGAACGCGAGCCTCGGGACCCAGGCCGAAGAAACCCAGCGGATCGGCGCTCAGTGCCGAAAGGACCGGCAGGTCGGCGGCGGAGGTCCGCCGTGGCGGATGGCCGCGCGAGTCGCCGAGAAGCACCTGGAACTGGAGGTGGGGCGGCGGAGCGCCGCTCCGGTCGGGCTCTGCGACGGTTCCGAGGACTTCCCCGGCCTCGAGGCCGCGCCCCGGAACCAGTGTGTCGAGGCATCGGGGGTCGAGGTGGCGATAGGAGGTCCAGAAGACCTCTCCGTCGAACGCATGGCGGATGCCGGCCGAAACGCCGTTCCCCGAATCGCCGGGGCGATCGCTGATCCAGTCCACCTCCCCGGCAAGGGGCGCCCGAACCGCCGTCCCCGCGGGAGCGAAGACCTCGATCCCCAGTTGATGGGTGGCCGGCTCCGCTTGCGGCCCCCGGGGACCAGTCCGCGCCACCGTTTCGGGTACCCGTGGTTCGAGATACCGGCCGATTGCGGCGCCCCCCGCCTCGGTGGCCGCCGCGACGGCCGCCCGGAGAGTCTCGGCGGCAGCGCCCGGATCGATCGCCGGGCTCTCCGGGGAGAGGTCCACAGCGACCGGGGCCGCGGGCAGCGTGACCGGAGGTGTGGCGTGCGCGGCGGCGCGCCGGACGGCGGCGCGCCGTTCCGCCAGGCGCGGCAGGGGGGAGAAGCCCGCGGCCATCCGGAACCGTCCGGTGGTGACTTCCGCCGCCTCCGCCTCGATGGCCCGGAGGACACGCCACACTCCGGCCTGGCTCACCATCAGGTACTCATCCGCCGCCGCTCCGGCAACCCGCGTCCGCCTGAGGGCCGCAACCCCGGCGCTCACGAGCGCCCGGGTCGCGAGGGCGACCCTGAAGAGATCCGCCTCGGTCTCGCTCAGCGGCCGTTCACCCGCGAATCCGGCGAGCACCCGCGCGGCTGCCGGAAGCGGTTCGAAGGCGGTGGCGGTGGTGTAGAGGGCTGCCGTCGCCGCTTCGCAGATCAGCGGACCCCGGACGGCGTCCCCGAAGTCCAGGAGCGCAACGTCCTCCGGTTTCGCCGTTTCGGGTGTTCCCGCGGCGAGGAGGAGGTTGTCGTCGTTGGCGTCGTTGTGAAGGGCGCCGCCGGGCAGAGCCAGGAGGTCCGGCAAGCCGTCGTGCACGGCGTCGGCGACACCCTGGTAGGTCGCGAAGCCGTCCTCCCCGCGGAGGATCCCGGAAGCCGCCGCGATGACGGCGGGAGCGTGGGCCGGCGCCCAGGGAATCTCGTGGACGTCCAGTTCCGGGTGATCGAAACCGTCGAGGGCGCGCTGTACCCGCCCGGCGAGCCCGCCGACCGATGCCAGCAAGGAGTGCGGACGCCGCCGGAAGGCGGAGAGCGGCAGGCCCTCGAGGTAGCGGAACAGGCGTACCTGGTGCTCGCGTCCGCCGAAATCGCGTCGTCCCGGCAACGCCCCGGATTCGGTCGCGACGGCTTCCGGGAGGTGCAGCGCCGGGTCCCGCTCGCGGATCCGGGTGATGAGATCGTGCTGCAGGCCGAGCCGCTCGGGGCGCTCGGAGGCGCTGCTGATCTTGAGCACGAACCGGTCGCCCGAACGGTCTTCCAGAAGGAAATTGGCGTCGCGTTCGCCGGAAAGCGGAGTAGCGCGCGCCTTCAATCCCCACAGTTCGCCGGCGGCGCCCGCCGCCTCCGAAGGGGCGACCCGCGGCCGGTACCGCAGAGGGTCGATGGGGAACGGGAGCCCCACGGCCTGCCCGGCGTCCGGCATCAACGCAGCAGCAGCCGCAGCAGCCCCAGCTTGCCGCGGTAGGGGGGATAGCGCACCGGGGGATCGAGCCAGGTCGCGGCGTTGAGGACCGCCCGCTTCTGGGAGAGCAGGTCGAAGCCGTGGACCCCGTGATAAGAACCATGGCCGCTCCTTCCGACGCCGCCGAAAGGAAGCGCGGGATTGGCGCAGTGAACGACGGCGTCGTTCGTGACGAGCGCCCCGGAACGGAGCACGGCCACGGCGCGCCGAATCGCTTCGCGCCGCCGCGCAAATACATAGAGCGCCAGCGGATCCGGATGTGCGCGGATCTCGGTGAGGGCTTCGTCGAGGTTCCGGTAGGGGAGTAGCGGCAGGATGGGTCCGAAGATCTCCTCACGCTGCGCCGGGTGCCGGTCGGGCCATGGCCCGGTCACCGTGGGGCCGAAATAGAGCCGCTCCGGATCCCGCTCGCCGCCCCACCGCAGGGGAAGGCCGGTGAGGAACCGCTCCAGGCGCCGGAAGTGGGACTCGTTGACGATCCGGCCGTAGTCGGGGCTTTCCGCGGGCGCTCCCCCGTAGAACCGCTCGAGGTTCTCGCCAAGTCGGTCCGAGAATTCGTCGTAACGGTCCTCGGGTACGAGGACGAAGTCGGGCGCCACGCAGGTCTGTCCGGCGTTCAGGAACTTGGCCCACGCGACACGGCGCGCCGCAAGGCGCAGGTCGGCGCTCCGGTCCACGAGCGCCGGGCACTTGCCGCCCAGTTCGAGGGTGACGGGAGTGAGGCGGCGTCCGGCCGCCTCCGCCACCAGCGCGCCGACCCGCTGGCTGCCCGTGAACAGGACGTGGTCGAAACCCTGGCCGATCAGGGCGTGGGCCGTGTCCGGTCCGCCTTCGACCACCTGGACGAGCCCGGGCGGCAGCGCGGCGGGCACCCGTTCGGCGAGCCTCGCCGCCGTTCGGGGCGCGTGCTCCGAGGGTTTGATGACCACGGCGTTTCCGGCGGCGATCGCCGCCACCGCGGGCGCCAGGCTGAGTTGCAGCGGATAGTTCCAGGGAGCGATGACCAGGACGACACCGACCGGGGCCGGCTCGATCCGGCTCCGCGCCGGCATGACGGCGAGCGGGGTGCCGACCCGGCGGGGGCGCATCCAGCGCCACAAATGACGTTTTGCGTGGCGGATCTCGGCGAGGAGCAGACCGGTCTGGGTGGCCCAGGTCTCGAACGCGGGGGCCCCGAGGTCCTCCCGGAGCGCCCCTTCCCAGATCTCGCGGTGGTCTCGCAGGACCGCCGCCAACGCCGCGAGCGCCTCGCTTCGGAAGCTCCGGGCGGCGGTTTCGCCGGATTCCACGAGCCGCCGGGCCCGCTCCAGGACTGCTGGCAGGTCGTTCGTCACCGGGGCGGCGAGTATACGGAGCCGAAGGGCTGTCGAAGGGGCGGCGGGTAGACTTCCGGCCGGTTGGTCATGCGATTCCTCGAGCCCGTGTTGCCGTCCCCCGAAAGCGCCCTGGCGGGGCGGGTGGAACTCATGCGGGTCCCGGAAAAACACTTCGTCCTCAAGACCCCGCTGGTCCCGCCCTGGCCGGAGGGTCTGGAGGAAGCGTTCTTCGGGATGGGATGCTTCTGGGGCGCCGAGCGCCTGTTCTGGACCGCGCCTGGGGTGTACACGACCGCGGTGGGGTACGCCGGAGGGTTGACTCCCAACCCGAACTACCGCGAGGTCTGCACCGGCCGCACCGGACACGCCGAAGTCGTCCGGGTGGTTTTTGACCCCGCGCAGGCGGCCTACGGAGAGCTCCTCCGGGTCTTCTGGCAGAACCATGATCCGACGCAGGGAATGCGGCAGGGCAACGACGTCGGGACGCAGTACCGATCGGCGATCTATACCGTGGGCGGCGAACAGGGCGAGACCGCGCTCAGGAGCTCGGACGCGTATGCCGAGCGGCTCCGGACCGCTGGATACGGCCCGGTCACCACCGAAGTCCGGGATGCTCCCGTCTTCTACTACGCCGAGGACTACCACCAGCAGTACCTGGCGAAGAACCCGGGCGGCTACTGTGGCATCGGGGGCACCGGCGTCACGTGTCCGACGGGCCTCCCGGGCTGAGTTTGGCCGAGGCCGCCGGTTCCGCCGCCGAGAAGGCGAAGTCGCTGGATCTCTCGCGGGTCGAGCGCCACATCTTCCTGTGTGCGGACGCCGACAAGCCCAAATGCTGCGAGCCGCTCGTCGGCTGCGAGAGCTGGCTGTACCTGAAACGGCGTCTGGATGAGCTGGGCCTTGCGAACGGCCCGGCCGGCGGGCACGTCGCCCGCAGCAAGGCGAACTGCCTGCGGGTCTGCGCCGAGGGGCCCATCGCGGTGGTCTACCCGGAGGGCGTCTGGTATTCGGGGATGACTCCCGGCGCGCTGGAGGAGGTCATCCAGGGGCACCTCATCGGGGGAACGCCGGTCGAGAAGTACCGCATTCCCAACAGTTGAAGCCCGTGGGGGTGCGGGCGCTCAGGAAGCGTCGGCCCCGAAGAGCCGGAATCCGGCCGTGACGAAATCCGTGTCGAGCGTGAGCGCTTCGCCAATCCCTCGGCGGCGCATTACGGCGAAGCTCACCTGATCCACGAGAGTGGTCCCGGCTCCCGCTGCCAGCGCGCGTACGGCTTCACGGTGAAGCGCGGCGCTGACCCACTCGATTTCAAACGCCGACGCATCCCGGGAGAACTGAAGCGCCGCCTGGAGACCCAGCCGCCGTTGCAGCAGCGCCATGGATTCCACCAGCACGTAGCTGTGGGTGACGAGCGCCCGGCGGCTCTGGAGGGCGGTCTCGAATCGGCCGCGTGCGACCCGATGGAACGGGTCCCGCTGGTCGGCGAGCGCGTAGACGAGCGACGTGTCCAGAAAGATCACGGCTTCGGGAACCGCGCCGCAATGGCTTCGTCCAGAAACTCATCGTGCCGCACGGACACCGGACCGCCGGCAGGCGGTTCGCTGCTTCCGGCGCCGATGAAGCCAAAGTCGTCGAGGGTGGACTGGGGCGGTTGGACGCTCTTGAAGGATCCGGCGAGAGCGTCGCGGACGACCGACGCCATGGAAGCCTGCTCCTCGAAGGCGCGCCGGCGCAGAGCGTCGTAAAGGGGTTCGTCCAACTGGATCTGCAGACGCTTCATCCGCGAACGATATCATGATGTAATGATGTAATCCCGTCGGCATCCATCCCGCCGAACGAGGGCCTGACGAACATGTCCGACTACCCCAGGTGGCGGCGGAGGAGGCGTTCAGCCGCCGCGACGGGAATCCCCCGGCGCCGGGCGTAGTCCTCCAGTTGGTCCCGGCCGATCGTCCCGACGGAGAAGTAGCGCGACTCGGGGCTCGCGAAGTAGAGCCCGGCCACCGAAGCGGCGGGCCGGATCGCGAAGTTCTCGGTCAGTTCGACCCCGATGGCTTCCTCGGCGTCCAGCAGCCCGAAGATCTCGCTGAGGATGCCGAGGTCCGGGGTGGCGGGATATCCGGGGGCGGGACGGATCCCGCGGAACCGCCCCCGGATCAGGTCTTCACGCGTCAGGTTCTCGGACTCGCCGTACCCGAGATCGCGGCGGGCGCGCTCGTGGAGCCACTCGGCGAAGGCCTCGGCGAGGCGGTCGCCGAGCGACCGCAGGAGGAGGGCGTCGTAGTCGTCCCCGGCTGATTCCGCCTCGGCGACAAGGTCGGCCAGTCCGTGGCCGGCGGTCACCGCGAACGCGCCGATCACGTCGGCTCCGCCCGCCGGCGGCCGTCCCGCCTCGGCCGGGCGCAGAAAGTCGGCGGCCGCGAGGCGCGGCCCGGGTCGATCTTCCTGCTGCCGGAGCGTCGGGATCCGCCACTCGGGCGCCTCGTCCACGCGTCCGGCGCGCCAGACGAGGATGTCGTCGCCTTCCTTGGCCGCCGGGAAGAACCCGTAGACCGCGTGCGCCTCCAGTCGCGGATCCGCCGCAAGTCTCCCGAGCCGCGCACGGGCGTTCTCGTGCAGCTCGCGCGCCTCGGTTCGGGTGGCGTCCCGTTCGAGCAGGTCGGGGAAGGTGCCGCGGAATTCCCAGGCGTGGAAGAACGGGGTCCAGTCGACGTACGGGATCAGGTCGGCGACCGGGACGTTCCGAAGGACGCTCCGCCCCCAGAACGCGGGTTCGATCGGGTCGGAACCGGAAGGCTCCAGAGCGCGGCGCCGGGCGGCGGCCAGCTCGAGGAGCGGCGCGCCACGGCGGGGGCCCCGCTCTCGTTCCGCCTCCTGCCGGCGGCGGTTCTCCGCCACGAAGGATGCCGAGCCTTCGCCGAGAAGCGCGCGAACCACCCCCGACGTGCGCGAGGCGTCGGCCACGTAGACCACCGGGCCCGACCGCCGGGGAGCGATCCGGAGCGCGGTGTGGCGGGACGAGGTGGTGGCGCCGCCGATCAGCAGTGGCAGGGTCACTCCCCGCCGCTCCATCTCGGCGGCGAAACGCTCCATCTCGTCGAGGGACGGAGTGATGAGGCCGGAGAGGCCGATCAGGTCGGCATTCGTCTCGCGGGCGGTGTCGAGGACCCGATCCGCGGGAACCATGACCCCGAGGTCTTCCACCCGGTAGCCGTTACAGGCCAGCACGATGCCCACGATGCTCTTGCCGATGTCGTGGACGTCGC
Source organism: Acidobacteriota bacterium (assembly GCA_022828085.1). GTDB lineage: Bacteria > Acidobacteriota > Vicinamibacteria > Marinacidobacterales > Marinacidobacteraceae > Marinacidobacterium. The sequence goes on from JAJEIY010000049.1 coordinate 158,751, forward strand.
CCTTGACCGTCGCGAGGACGATCCGTTCGCGCGGTCCGCTGGCCTCGTCCGACTCCATGTACGGCTCGAGGACGGCCACGGCCCGTTTCATCACCCGCGCGCTCTTGACGACCTGGGGCAGGAACATCCGCCCGTCCCCGAAGCGGTCCCCCACGACCCGCATGCCGTCCATCAGCGGACCCTCGATCACCGCGAGCGCGGAGGGCATGCCGCGCCGGGCCTCGTCGGCGTCCCGTTCGACGAACTCGAGGATGCCGTTCACCACGGCGTGCGCGAGGCGCTCGGAGACGGGGCGCCGGCGCCATGAATCGTCCGCGGCCGCCGCCTTCCGCCCGGCTCCGGCTCGATCGGCGACCGCGAGGAGCCGTTCCGTGGCGTCGCCGCGCCGGGCGAGGACGACATCTTCGACGCGCTCCCGGAGCGTCTCCTCGATCTCGTCGTAGACGGGGAGCCGGCCCGCGTTCACGATCCCCATGTCGAGTCCGGCGGCGATGGCGTGGTGGAGGAAGACCGCGTTCATCGCCTGCCGGACGCCCTCGTTGCCGCGAAACGCGAAGGACAGGTTGGAGATGCCCCCGGAGATCAGGGATCCCGGAGCGGCGGCCCGAATCCCGGGGATGGCGTCGAGGAACTCGACGGCGTAGCGGTCGTGCTCGGGAATGCCGGTGGCGACGGCCAGGACGTTCGGATCGAAGATGATGTCCTCGGGCGGGAAGCCCGCCCTTTCGGTCAACAGCCGGTAAGCGCGCCCGCAGATGGCGGTCTTGCGCGCCGCATCCACCGCCTGTCCCTCCTCGTCGAACGCCATCACGACGACGGCGGCCCCGAACCGGCGGATGCGGCGGGCCGCCGCGAGGAAGGCCTCTTCACCGTCCTTGAGAGACAGCGAGTTGACCACCCCCTTGCCGGGGAGAACGCGGAGCCCGGCTTCGATGACCTCGATGCGCGAGCTGTCCACCATGATGGGGAGCCGGGCGATGTCGGGTTCCATGGCGATGAGCCGCAGGAACCGGCCCATGGCGGCTTCGGAGTCGAGCAGGCCCTCGTCCATGTTCACGTCGAGCAGGTTGGCGCCGCCCTCGACCTGGTCCCGCGCCACGGAGACCGCCGACTCGAACTGGTCGTTCCGGATCAGGCGGGCAAAGCGGCGCGAACCCGTCACGTTGGTGCGTTCGCCCACCACCAGGAAGGCCGACTCCGGCCGCACCAGGGGCTCGGTGCCGGCCAGGCGGAGCCTCGAGGAACGCGCGGGAAGCTGGCGCGGCCGCGCTGTGTTCACCGCACTCCGGACCGCGCGGATGTGGTCCGGAGTGGTGCCGCAGCACCCGCCGACGAAGTTGACGAGGCCGTCCGCCGCCAGGGCGCCCAGCGCCGCGCCGGTGACTTCCGGCGCCTCGTCATAGCCGCCGAACTCGTTCGGCAGCCCGGCATTCGGGACCGCGCCCACCGGCACCGGGGCGAGGCGGGAGAGGAGCTCGACGATGGGGCGCATCGCTTCGGCGCCGATCGAGCAGTTCACACCGGCGGCCGTCACTCGCGCGTGCTCGACGGAGACCCAGAACGCCTCGGAGTCCTGCCCGGTGAGGTTGCGCCCCCCCTGGTCCACCGACGTGAAGGAGACGAGAAGCCCGGGATCCCCCGGCGCCTCGGAAATGGCGTCCCGGCTGGCTTCGAGCGCCGCCTTCGCGTTCAGGGTGTCGAAACAGGTCTCGACGAGCAGGAGATCCACCCCTCCCGCCAGGAGCCCCGCCGCCTGTTCACGGTAGGCGTCGCGCAACTCGTCCCAGGAAACGGCCCGGAAGGCAGGGTCCGAGACGTCGGGCGACACGCTCAGGGTCCGGTTGGTGGGTCCCATGGAGCCCAGCACGAAACAGTGGCGGCCCGCGGCGTCGGCCGCGCGCCGCGCCGCCTCCGCTCCCCGGCGGTTGATTTCGAACGCCCGCTCTTCGAGGCCGTAGTCGAAAAGAGAGACGGCGTTCGCGTTGAACGTGTTGGTGGTGAGGGCGTCGGCGCCGGCGTCGAGATAGAGGCGATGCACCTTCTCCACCAGCTCCGGGCGGGTCAGGGACAGGACGTCGTGGAGCCCCTGGAGGGGTTTCGGATGTTCCCGGAGCAGCTCGCCCCGAAAGCCGGCCTCGTCCAGCCGTTCGGCCTGGAGCATCGTTCCGATGGCGCCGTCGAAGACCAGGATGCGCTCGGAGATCGCCCTCAGGAATCCGGGCCTGCCGGTTCTCGTGACACTCATCCGCGAGCGGAAGTCTAGGAGCGCACGGAACTTCGGGGCGTCCGGCTGCGGTGTCCGGCCACCTGCGTCAGGGGTACCATCGGCGGTTCTTCGGAGGACTCCGCCAATGCCGCTTCACCTTCAGGTCGTCGTGGGAGCGGTGGGTGGCGTGCTCGTGGGGATGCTCTTCGGCGAGGCGGCCGTCGTGCTGCAGCCGATCGCGGACCTCTTCGTGCGGCTGCTCCGCATGATCATCGCTCCCCTGATCTTCGTCACGCTGGCGCTGGCGCTCACGCGGACCGGGGGCAAGGGCGCGGGCAGGATCGGAGTTCGGGCGATCGTCTACAACCTCAGCACCCTGTCGGTGGCGCTGGCGCTCGGCATCGGGGTTGCCGTGTGGCTCGGGCCCGGGCGGGGGGTGGACATTTCGGCGCTCGGAGGGACCGAGCAGGCGGCTGGAGCGGCCGCCGGGCAGGCGCGGTCCATCATGGACATCCTGGTGAGCATCGTGCCCACGAATGTCGTGGGGGCGTTCGCCGAAGCCGAGGTCCTCCAGGTCCTGTTCCTCGCGATCCTGTTCGGCGTCGCCGTGAACGCGCTCGGCAGCGAACGGGTAAAGCCGCTCATCGATGTCCTGCAGGCGGTCAACGACGTCCTCTACCGGGTCGTCCACTGGGTCGTGCGGCTGGCGCCGGCCGGGGTGTTCGCCATTCTGGCCGCGGTGGTGGGCCAGTCCGGCCTGGACATTCTGGGAACGCTGGCCTGGTACGCCACGGTCTGCCTGATCGCCACTGTGGTGCACGTGGGCGGGGTCCACGCCATGCTGCTCCGGCTATGGGCCCGCCAGCCTCTCCGGAAGCTGGCCCGGGCGCTGCGCGAGCCACTGCCGATCGCCTTCGCCTCGGTTTCGACGGCGGCGGCGCTGCCGGTGTCCATGGCGGCGGTCCCGCGCGAGACCGGAATCTCCGAAAAGGTCGCCGGATTCGTGTTGCCCTTCGGCGCGGCGGCCGGCCGCGACTCCAGCGGGATCTACCAGGTGGTGTCGGTGGTCGCGATCGCCCAGCTCGTGGGGCGTCCGCTGGACATGAGCGAACTGGGCCTCCTCTGGGTGACCGCGATCCTGAGTTCCCTCGCGGTTTCGGGCGTGCCCGCCGCCAGCTTCGTGAACCTCACGATCCTGCTCGGCGCGCTGGGGCTCCCGGTCACGCTGTCGGCGCTGGTGCTGGCGGTCGAGCGTCCGCTCGACCACCTCCGGACGAGCGGGAACCTGATCGGTCAGATCTCCAACGCGATCTTCACCGGGGCCACCACCGGGGAGATGACCTCGCGGGGAGCGGCGCGGAACGAATGAAGGCTGGCTGGTTCGCAGCCTGCGGCCTGGTCCTCGGTTCGTGCGGCGGGGGAGAGCCGCCCGCGCCCACCACGCCGCCGGCGCCCCCCGCCTCCGCCAGCGTCCGCGGGGTTCTCACGAGGACGGTGGAAGGCGGCCCGGTGGCGGGGGCGACGCTGAACGCCGGCGGGGTGACGGCGCGCTCCGCAGCCGATGGATCCTTCGCGCTCGACCTCCCCGCCGGGGAACACCGGATCACGGTTTCCGGCCCCGGAATCGTCGAGCGCACCACCAGCATCCGGGCGCCGAACGGGGCCCTGGCGCTCGACGCGATCCCGACGGGAGGGCCCTGGACGCTCGACTTCTACCGGGAACTCGCCCGGAACGGCGCCGGCGGCGGCGATCTGCAACCCCTCATCCCCTGGGAAGCCGAGCCGACCTTCTATATCGACGCCCGCCCGGAACCGACGACCGGCGCCGAGATCCCCGCCGAGACCATCGACTTCGTGAGGGAGGCCATCCGGATCACGGTGCCGCTGCTCAGCGCCGGGCGCTACCGGGGCGAGCGGATCGAGGTGACGCGGGAGCCGCCGGCGGACATGACGCCGGGCACCGTGATCCTCCGCTGGAACACCGCCGAGGTGTCCGAGCACGCGGAGACGGCGAACGCCTTCGCCTACCGGGTCGGCGGCGACGCCAACGTGGTGGTGTTCCGCCATATCCCCGAGACCTGGGCGGTGCACCACGAGATCGGGCACGTGATGGGGCTCTACCACCCGCTGGGCGGCCTGCGGCCCTCCCACATGTGGTACTCGGGAGAACTCGAGCCGCCGCACTTCACCGAGTGGGACATCTTCCACGCCCAGGCGATCTACGCGCGGCCTCCCGGCAACAAGGACGTGGACGTGGACCCACCCGGGTTCGTGATCGGCGGGACGGCCGCCGCGGCCCCGACACGGGCCGGGCCGATCGTCTGTTCCTTCCCCGAGCGGCCCCCCCAGGGCCACTGACCGCTCAGCGGACCAGCAGGTTCCGGGCCCTCCGGTCGGCGGCCGGGTCCTCGAGCGCCGCCAGCAGCCAGGCCCCGAAGTGCGGCCCGTAGCGGTTTGCGAAGACGAGCGGACTGAGCCGGCGTTCCTGCGGCGCGCCGCCGGGGAAGAGCGCGTTCCGGGCGCGCAGGAAACGCTGCCGGCGTTCGTCGTCGCGGCGCTTCGCGGCGCGGACGCTCTTGGCCTCGAGATCCGCGAGGATCGCGCGCACCTTGCCGCGGGCGCGCCGGACCGCCGCCGTGAGGCTCCTGTCGACGGCGCCGGCCGCCCGCTCGACGTCTTCAAGCGAGGAGTCCACGACGTCGTTGGCCTCGGCGAAGGCCGCCTGGGCGGCGGGATCGGCGGCCCGCCGATTGAGGGCCGCCTCGTCGCCGGCCGAGAGTTCGTCGAATCCGATCCCGTCCTCGTCCAGCACGCGAAGCTGGGAGTTCGTGAGGACGGCGATCTGATGACGGGGGATCACGAGGGGACGCGGGATCCGGTGGAGGCGGTAGAGATCCCCCATCTGGGCGTGGTAAGCGATCTCCGACGGCCCGCCGACGTACATCGCGGTCGGCAGCAGGAAATCCTGGACCAGCGGCCTGAGCAGCACGGCGGCGCTGAGGCGCTCGACGCAGCCGTCGAGGACGGCCTCCGGCCGGCCTCCGGCGGCATCGGTCCGCACCCGGGCCCGCACTCCGTCACTCCCGGTGCAGAAGACACCGTAACCCTCGGGGGCTGCCTGTCCCTGGAATCCGATCGCCTCGATCTCCCGGGTGCGGTCCGTGATGTGACGGCGGCCTTCGACCTCGTGCCGGATCGCGGTCTCATACACCGGAAAGGCGAGCCGCTTCAACTCCGGACTGGTAGGGTCCATCACCACGAGACCCGAACCGCGCGAGAGGTGGAGGAGGAGGCGGCCGAACGCTTCCGAAAGCGACCGGCCCGGCGCGTAGCAGTCCCGGGCGGCGAGCAGCAGATCCCCCGTGTATTCCGTTTCGGGAAGGATCTCCGGCAACTGCTCGTGCAGGTCGAGGATCGAGTCGTCCAGGACCCGGCGGAACGCCGGCAGCCCGACGTGTTCGTCCTCCGGCTCGTAGCGAAGCGCGTGGGGGGAGCCCGAGCGGTCCAGCAGCCAGGCGTTTCGAATCTCCTCGAAGTCGTGATCGTCACCCTCGATCCAGAAGACCGGGACCACGGGCTGGCCCGTCCGCGCCTCCAGCTCGCGGGCGGCGGCGGCGGTGGACATCGCCTTGATGAGCGAATAGAGCGGGCCCCCGAAGAGTCCGGGTTGCTGGCCGGTGACGACCGCCAGCGTTTGCGGATCGCCAAGCCGCTCTGTCGAAGCGAGAGCGTCCGCGTCGGCGCCCCAGGCGCGGTTCGTCGTCCCGATCACCTCGGCGGCGGCGGCCCGCGCGGCGTCGGGAGGTCTGGGGATCCCGATGCGCGCGTAGGCTGTCGCCGCGAAGGGGTCGGGAAGCAGGTCGGAGAAACGTTCGGGACTGCGGGTCCAGGCGTCGAAGAAGGTCCCCGGGCGGAAGGGAAGGGTGCGGAGACTGGTGGGGGTCTGCGCGGCGGCCGGCCCGTGGCCGGGGACGGTAGTTTCGCTGGGGATTCCTGGAGGGGTCATCGGGTCACGAGTCCGATCCGGCGCCACGGAAACACCCGGAACACGGCCTCCCCAAGGATGGCGTCTCGGGAGACGGCGCCCCAGTGACGGCTGTCGCTGCTGCCGCTCCGGTTGTCGCCGAGCACGAAGTACTCGCGGGCGGCGAGGGCGATCGCGACGGAGCCGGGTCCGCCGATGGTGGCGGGATCGCCCGTCCCCGCGGCGTTGGCTACCGGTGTCACCACGTCGTGGAGTGGGCGGCCGGTTCCGGACCCGGGCAGCACCCGCACCTCGTTGCCCAGAAAACGGACCGTGTCACCCGGCACGCCGATGACGCGCTTCACCATGACGGTGTCCTGGTTGGAGGGGTCACGGAACAGCACCACGTCGCCGCGGGTGATGGAAGCGAGGCGCATTCCCACCTTGTTGACCAGCACCCGTTCTCCGGAGCGGAGCGTCGGCGCCATGCTCGAGCCCTGGATCCGGTAGACCTGAGCCCCATGCGCCATGACCACCCAGGCGACCGCGGCCGCGATGGCCGCGGTCCGCGTGAAACGCAGCATCGGGTGGAGGAGGCGCGGCGGCATCACATCCGTTCCGGAACCGGGATTCCGAGGAGGGCGAGTCCCTGCCGGTGCTGGGCGAGGAAGGTCTCCACCGCGTAGGTGCGCAGCGCGCGCGCGGCGTCGTCCCGCTCGCCGGCGATGCGGTAGCGGTGGTAGAAGCCGTTGAAGCGCTGCGCTCCTTCGTAGGCCCAGCGGGCGAGGACCTGCGGGTCCTCGCTGGCGGCGGCCGCCGCGGCCGCTTCCCGGAGGCCGAGGGCGCCGCGCAGCAGGATCCAGAGGTCCGCGGCCTCCTCCGGGTCCCGTTCCGCGAGGAGGCCGTCGAAATCCTGCGGGGGAGGGGGCGGGCCCTCGGGAAGGGGGCGCCCGATGCGGGCCAGGATCTTCGCCGCCCGGACCGCCGCGTACTGCAGGTACGGCCCGGTGGCTCCCTCGAGGCTGAGCGCCTCTTCGAGATCGAACACGATGAGCTGGTTCTTGGTCACCCGCACCATCAGGTAGCGCAGCGCCCCGACCGCGATGGCGAGCGCTACGGCCTGCCGCTCCTGCGCCGGCAGGTCCGGATTGCGCGCCGCGACTTCCTCGGCGGCGCGTCCCAGCAGGGCGTCGAGGAAATCGTCGGCCTTGATGCCGACGCCCTTCCGGCCGGAAACCTCCACCGCACCATCCCCGGCGGCGGAGCCAAGCCCGAGGGCCGCGACCGTGCCCGGGGTCAGGGCCACCATCTCGTAGGAAAGGTGCCGGGTCCGGGACCGGTCGGTTTCGGAAGTCAGGCTGGCGACCGCCTGCTGCACGACCTGCTGGGTATAGGACTGCCGGGCGTCGATGACGTGATGGACGAGCGCCGCCGAACCGAAACGGGGCGTGTCGGGCTCTTCCGGCCCGGAGGTGCTGATCCAGGCCCGGCTGCCGCCGGGATACTCGTGGAACCGCCGCCAGCGGAAATCGCGGTCCAGCAGACCCAGTTGCCACATCTGGTAGGCGATGTCCTTCCCCACATAGGTCACCGTGGCGTTCGAACGCACGATGACCTTTTCGCCGTCCTGGGCGAGATCGGTGTCCATGACCCAGCAGCCGCGGTTCCGGCCGGAATCACTCAGGCGGATGGCGCGGGCGTCCCGGAGAAGCTCGAATGCCCGCTCCCAGAAGTGGAGGCGAAGGATCGACTTCTCGCACGGCAGGAGGTCGTAGCGGACCCCGATCCGATCCATGGTCTCCAGGTGCCGGCGCGCGACGGCCCTTGCCACGATGGTCCCGATCCCGGCCCACGGTTCCTCGCCGCGCTCGAGTCCGTGGAGGGCTTGCTGGCGCGCCGGGGGCCCTTCCGGGTCCTCTTCGATCCAGCGGGACACCTCGGTGTAGAGATCCCAGCAGAGATAGTCGAAGCGCGGTTGTCCGGCGAGCCGGCGCACGTCCTCCGCGTTCGCGCCGCGGAGCCGAACAAAGCCGAGGACCACGTCCGCGACCTGGACGCCGGTGTCGTCGGTGTAGGTCTGAATCTCGATCCGGTGCCCGAGGAAACGCAGAATGCGGGCGAAGGAATCCCCGAGCGCGGCGTTCCGCAGGTGCCCGATGTGGGCCGCCTTGTTGGGGTTGATGCTGGTGTGCTCGACGACGTGGATGCCGTCGGGAACGTCGGCGTTCGTTCCGGCGAGCGACTCCCGGATCCACATTTCCCGGTTCAGGAACACGTTGACGTACCCGGGGCCGGCCACTTCCACCCGCCGCACTTCCGGACGCTCGGAGAGCGCCTCGGCGAGCGTCTCGGCGATCTCCCGGGGCGGCCGGCGCAGGGTGCGCGCCAGTCCGAAGGCCGCCGGGAACGCGAGATCCCCCTGGTCCGGCGACGGAGGAATCTCCGACACCACGGAGAAATCCGGAGCTCCGGCGTTGGCGGCGGTCTCCCGGATGACCTCCTCGAGCGCGGCGAACATCGGCGCGGAGTCTAGTCGCCGACTTCCGGTTCGCTCGAGGGTTCGTAGGGCCCGTAGTAGCCCCGGCGGGCCCGTACTTCCACGTCGTCGAGGCCCGGCGCCGTCACCTCCACCTCGATTCGGCGGTAGCGTCCCTCGCGCCGCGTGTTCGACGAGGCGTAGCCGATCGTGTACTGACTGTAGAGCTCGTCGAGGATGCGGTCGTAGAGCTCGTCGAGCTTCTCGAGGGACGAAGCCAGGGCGTAGGAACCACCGGTAGCATCGGCAATGGCGCGCAGGAAGCGGCCGTGCTCGAAGACCTGGGCATGCCGGCTGCGGTCCCCGAACTGGATCGAGTGGATCGTGGTGTCCCCGAGCTTCACCAGATCGAGGGCCTCCGAGAACATCAGGGTGGACCGGGAGTCGGCGCCGTCGCTGAGCACCGCGAGCGTCTTCCGGCCGTCGTAGTCGTAGACGCGATCCAGAAAGGTGGCCACCGCGTCGTAGAGCGCCGTCCAGCCCTCCGCCTCGATGTCGTAGATCCGGTTGGAGATGATGCGCTGGTCGTCGCTCGAGTACTCGGACAGCCAGATGTTCTCGTCGAAGCTGATGACGAACAGGTTCTCGGTCCGCGGGATGTTCGTGAGGAACTTGATCGCCGCTTCGTGGAGGAGCGGCAGATCCTCCTCCATGCTGCCCGACGAATCGAGGAGCAGCCCCATCACCTGTTTCTGGGAGAGTTCTTCCTTCTGGTCCGGGGGCAGATCCACCCAGGATTCCTCGAGTCCCGCTCCGAAGACGAGGATCTCCTGTTCGACCCCGTCCTCCAGGACCCGGAAGTTCCCGGCGCCGAGACCGGTGACGAACTCGCCATCCTCGGTGGAGACCGCCACCGGTACCGAAACCAGGTCCACGCCTCCCTCGAACTGGAAGATCTCCTGTTCCTGGGCAGCGGCGGTGGAGGCGATCAGGATCGCCCCGGTCATGGCCAGGCGCATTCGGGAGATTCTGCCACTGCTCCCCCTGCCGCGTTCAAATCAGTCCGGTCACGCTCCGAATGGCCAGGTCGAATCGATTGAAGGGCGGCATCACATAGACCCCGGCGGCGAGATCCCGCGCCGCGGCGACCATGTCGCGCGCCACCGAGACACCGACCTCCCGCGCCCGCTGCCGGGTGGGCGCCGCCGCCAGGCGGTTCCGGACCGACTGCGGGACGCTCATTCCGGGAACCTCGTTGTGGAGAAACTCCGCGTTTCGGGAGCTGACCAGGGGCAGGACCCCCGCGAGAACGGGAATGCCGTAGCCGCGGACGTCGTTCACGAAGCGCTCGAGCAGGCCGGTTTCGTACACCGGCTGGGTGAGGCAGTACTGGGCGCCGGCTTCGGCCTTCTTCTCGAACTTCCCCATCTCCCCTTCGAGATCGGCAGCCGCCGGGTTCGCACCCACCCCGATGTGGAACGGAAGGGCTGCCCCGAGCGGATTCCCCGCGAGATCCAGGCCGTGGTTCAGGCCGCGGAGGATGCGTACGAGGCCGACCGAGTCCACGTCGAAGACCGGGGTCGCGTGGGGATAGTCGCCGAGCTTCGGCGGGTCGCCGGTGACCGCCAGCAGATTGCGGATGCCGAGGGCGTGGGCTCCCAGCAGGTCCGACTGGATGCCGATGAGATTCCGGTCGCGGCACTGGTAGTGGAGGATGGTCTCGATTTCGCCGCCCCGCTCGAGCAGCGCCGCGAACGCGATGGCGCTCATCCGGGCGGTGGCCCGAGGCCCGTCCGCCACGTTCACGAAGCGGATGCCCGCCTCCGCCAGGTCACGGACCCTGGCGAGGAATTTGTCCGGCTCGGCGCCGCGCGGCGGATCCATCTCCACCGACACCGCGAACCGGCCCTCCGCGAGGCAGCGGGCCAGGCCCGAGCGTTCGGGGACCGGCACAGCCGGGGCTTCGACCGGCCCCTCCGCCGCCGGAGCGGCGGCGGGCAGCCGCGCAGGGGCCTTCACCCGGTCCGCGCGAGCACCCGCGGAGGCCGCGCGGACGACCCCGGCCACCGCGCCGATGTGCTCGGCGCCGGTTCCGCAGCAACCGCCGATGAGCGAGACCCCGAGACGCAGATACCGCTTGGCGTAGTGAGCCACGTAGTCCGGAGACGACGGGTAGAGGAAACGCCCTTCGATCCGCTCGGGAATACCGGCGTTCGGTTGGGCGATCAGAGGGAGGTTCACGGCGTCCCGCATGCGCTCGAGCGCGGTGAGGGTGGTGTCGGGGCCCACCCCGCAGTTCGAGCCGACCGCGTCGGCCCCGTCTCGCTCGAGCGTCTGCGCCGCCTGGTCCGCCGCCACCCCGAACAGGGTCGTGGCCTGCTCGGAGAACGTCATCAGCACCACGACGCCGATGTCGGGCGCCACCTCCCGGGCGGCCAAAAGCGCCAATCGGGCTTCCGCGAGGCTGGTGAAGGTTTCGATCAGGATCGCGTCGGCGCCGCTCTCGACCAGCGCGACGATCTGTTCCCGGAATCCGGCGGCGAACTCCGGAGCCTTCTCCTCGTCGAGCGGGCCGACGACTTCCCCGCTCGGCCCCACGGATCCGAACACCAGGTTGCCGGGTCGGACGGCGTTCCGGGCCACTGCGACGCCGGCCGCGTTGATCTTCGCCACTTCGGAGGCGAGCCCGTGCCGGCCCAGCTTCCACGGGTTGGCTCCGAACGTGTTGGTGCTGATCACCTCGGCGCCGGCGGCGAGATGGGCGGCGTGGACGGCGCGGACCCGGCCGGGATCCGACCGGTTCAGATCCTCGAAGGAGCGCCGGGCGGCGACGCCGCCGGCATAGAGCGCGGTGCCGAGAGCCCCGTCGCCGACGCGCGGCCGCTCCCGCAGGAAAGCGGCCAGTTCGGAGCGGCGCATGCGATCCCGGTGTCGTCCGCTACGGGTCCGGGCGCCCGCGCCGGGCTCCTGGCGCCCCTAGCAGCCTGTGGAGAAAGTCACGTGAGCAACGAGAACAGGGAGGCGCCCGCCTGACAAGGCGCGTGAGGGAGGAATACCGAGCGTATTCCGGCCGAAACGCAACGATGAAGGTCGCGCAGCGGCCCGGTTCAGGCGGGATGCATCCACGTTCGAATGCCGCGTGACTTTTTCCACAGGCTGCTAGTACCCGGTCACCCAGCGGTGATCCACGACGAAGCGGAAACCGGACGCCAGCGGGCGGAGGCCGAGTTCCGCGACCAGCGAACGCGAAAAGGCCCGCCCCAGGATGGCGTTCACGTCTTCTCCGCTGCTCGCGGCCGCTTCGTCGGCGGCGCTCGACGCCAGGTCGGTCACCAGCATGGTGCCCTCGACCGTTTGGCTCCCGGAGACCACCCTCAGGGACCAGGGTTGGTGCTTGTCGGTTTCGGCCCGTTCGGCGATTTCCGCGGCGCCTTCCCAGCGGGCGCCACGGCCTTCAAAGCTGACCTGCATGCCGCGGGATTCTAGTGTGGTGTCCCGGAACTAGGGCAGGGTGGGCGGTTCGAAGATCTGGGCGCCGCTGTTGCAGTCGAGGGTATGCAGGAAGGCCACCAGGTCGGCGATCTGCTCGTCGGACAACTGCCGGTCCATGAGTTCGTCGGTGTCCAGGTAGGGGTTGGCCAGTCCACCGCTCGCCATCAGCCGGACGGCTTCCTCCAGCGTCGCCACGCTGCCGTCGTGAAAGTACGGCGCACTCTTCGAGATGTCGCGGAGGGTGGGGGTCTTGAAGGCTCCCTGGCACGGTTCGTCCTCGGTGGTGCTGCAGACGTCCTCTTCCGTCACCCGGGCTCGGCCGAGATCCGGCTCGTCGGCGTCCATCCCGATCCCCACGTTGTGGAACTTCATGTCGGTGAAGAGCACGCCGCTGTGACAGGTGGCGCAGCCGGCGCCGGCGGTGAACAGCTCCGCTCCGCGCATGGCCTCCTCCGACATGGCGCTCGCGTCGCCGCGCCGCCAGTCGTCATAGGCGGTGTCGCCGCAATAGAACGCGTCCCGCTCGAAGGCGGCGATCGCCTGCACCACGTTGTCGGGGGTAGCGGGTCCCCCGAAGACCGCTTCGAACTGCTCCGAATAACCGGGAATCGCGTTCAGCTCGGCCACCACCGCATCGGCGTCGGCCCCCATGTTGCCGCCGGTCCAGGCCGCGCGCGCCTGGGCCTCGAGCGAGCCGCTGCGGCCGTCCCAGTAGAACTGGGTGTGGTACGCGATGTTCCACAGCGTGGGGCTGGACCGCGTCAGCACCCGGCCGAGGGCGCCCTCCGCCACCGGCTTGCCGTCGGTGAGGCCGTTCTCGACCAGGTGACAGGTGTAGCAGGAGCGGGTGCCGTCCGCGGAAAGGCGGGCGTCGAAGTAGAGCTGTTTCCCGAGGGCGACCTTTTCGGGAGTCTGGGGATTGTCCGGGGGAATGACGGGGCTCTCGAAGTCCGCGGGTGGCCCGGGCACGAAGGCCGGCGGAGGCATGTTTTCAGCAGGCTCTTCGGCCGCCGGGGCGCAGGCGAGCGCGGCGGCGAAGGTAGCGAAAGCAAGGAGAAGTGAGAAGACCCGCATGGCTGTACCCCGCTTCGGAAACGCCAGAACTGGGAGGCCCGATGGTACCAGCCGGTCAGCGTGGTTCCCCGATCGTTTTGCCACCGGCGGGACGGACGGATCCGGCGGTGGACGGCGGGCGAGAAGGATCATCCGCCCGTGGGACGCGATAGGCTCCGGCGACGTGTCCCGCCGAGGAATTCTGGCCGCCGCCTTCGTCCTCGCCGCCTCGGTCCTGTTCGGGGGAACGCTGCTCGTCCGCCATCTGCCCCCTGCGCTGCAGGCCACCCCGCGGCAGATCCGCGAGATGCTGGCCGAGGCGATGCGGGAGGACCTCGGAGGCCCGCGCTTCGGACGGCCGCCCGCCCATGACTTCTATTTCACGCGGGCCGCGTACACGAGCTATGGCTGGCGCGGCTGGAGCGTGGACTACCCCAAGGCGGACGTGCAGTTCCTGATCGGGCTGCGGCGGATCACGAACCTCAACTCCTACGCGAACGAGAACAGCGTCCTGCTCACGGATCCCGACCTCGGGAGGTACCCCTTCCTCTACACCGTCGAGGTCGGACACATGGCCATGACCGAAGAAGAGGTTCTCGCCCTCAGGCGTTACCTCCATCAGGGAGGTTTCCTGGTCGTGGACGACTTCTGGGGAACCGCCGAGTGGGTGAACTTCGCGCACGAAATGGGCAGGGTCCTCCCCGGCCGGCCGATCGAGGACATCCCGCTGGACCACCCCGTGTTTCGCGCCTTCTTCGAGGTGGACGAGATCGTCCAGGTGCCCAACGTGGGCCAGGGGATGCGCGGCGGGCCGACATGGGAGCGCGACGGCTACCACCCGGTGGTGCGCGGGATCCTCGACGACGAGGGGCGCCTGATGGTCCTCGTGAACTGGAACACCGACCTGGGCGACGCCTGGGAGTGGGCCGAAAACCCGTACTACCCGCTCCACTTCTCCAACTACGCCTACGCGATGGGAATCAACTTCATCATCTACGCGATGGCGCACTGATTCCCGTCCCTTTTCTTCCTCGTGTTCCTGTCCGCGTTCGAATGGCTGCTGGGCAGTCCTCCGGTCGCGTTCGAGCGGGGACAGATCGAACTGCTCGTTCCCTGGGGTGTCTTCTGGATCGCGGCCGCGGTGACCGGGGCGCTGGTCTTCGCCCTGCTCGGCTACCGGCGGCTGGGAAGGCGGCTCGGCAGGAGGGGCCGCCTCCTGCTCGGCGCCGCCCGGTTCGCCGCCATCGCCCTCGTGTTGCTCTGCCTGCTTCGGCCGCAGCTGGTGCTCTCGCTGGTCGTGCCGCAGGAAAACGTCGTCGGGGTGCTCCTCGATGACTCACGGAGCATGCAGATTGCCGATGGGGAGGATGGCCGGCCGCGGAGCGCGACGCTGCTCGCGGCGTTTCCCGACGAGGCGGCGGCCGGCCGCGGGGAGGCCCCGCTCGGCGACCTCCTCCGGGAGAAGTTCGTAACCCGGCTCTTCCGCTTCTCGGACGACACCCGGCGGGTGGAGCGGGCCTCGGAACTCGGGTTTACCGGAGCGCGCACGGATCTGCTCGGCGGTCTCACCCGGGTGGCCGACGAACTCGCGTCGCTGCCGGTGGCCGGGATCGTGCTGGTGAGCGACGGCGCGGACACCGTGGCCGGAGGACGGGAGGACGACCTTGACCAGACGCTCCTTGAGCTGAGGACCCGCGGGATTCGGGTCTACCCCGTGGCGGTCGGCCGTCCTGAGTTCGAGGCCGACCTCGAGCTCGGCACCCCGGACGTGCCCGCGCGCGTCCTCCGCGGCTCCTTGCTCGAGATCCGGCTGCCGCTCCGCGCCACGGGACTCGCAGGGCGAACGGCGCGCGTTGAGGTCCTCGACGAAGGGCGCATCATCGCCACGGAAACCGTCCGTCTGTCGGGTGACTCGGTCGAGACCACGGTGACCCTGCTGGCGCCCGCGGAGGAACCCGGGGCGCGGCGGCTGCGGTTCCGGGTCGCCCCGTTCTCCGGGGAAGTCCTGACCCGCAACAACGAGCAGAGTGTGCTGACGGAAGTGGATGACCGGCCGCTCCGGCTGCTCTATTTCGAGGGACAGCCGCGCTGGGAGTTGAAGTTCCTGCGGCGGGCCGTCGCGGGCGACCCGGAGTTGCACGTTTCCTGCCTGATCCGCACTGCCGAGGGGAAGTTCTACCGGGTGGACGTCGCGGACGCGGGGGAACTGGCCGGAGGTTTTCCGGACACCCGCGAAGAACTCTTCGCCTACGACGGGGTGCTCCTCGGCAGCGTGGAGGCGAGTTTCTTCAGCCAGGGCCAGCTCAACATGCTCCGGGACTTCGTGAGCCAGCGGGGGGGCGGCCTCCTGACCCTCGGCGGCACGAGCGCTTTCAGCGAGGGCGGTTACCGCGATACCCCGCTGGCGGAAGTCCTGCCGCTCACGCTTCCCGAAGTGGCGGCAACCCCAGCGGGCGCCGGGGAGCCACCGGTCCCGGCCGCCTTCCGGGAGCTGCGGGTCCTCCCGACCCGAGCCGGTTCGCTCCACCCGGTGGCGCGGCTCGATCCGGATCCGCTCGCCAACGAGGACCGGTACCGCAACCTGCCCCCGCTCTCGGGCGTCAACCGGTCGGGTCAACCGAAACCAGGAGCGACGGTGCTCCTCGAGGGCCTCGGTCCGACGGAGGAACCCGAGCCGGTGCTGCTGGTCCAGCGATTCGGGCGCGGACGCTCCGCGAGCCTGACGGTTCAGGACCTCTGGGTGTGGCAGATGGACGCGAGCATTCCCCTCGAGGACGAGACCCACGAGGTCCTGTCGCGGCGGCTCCTCCGCTGGCTTGCCTCCGACGCGCCCAGGCGGCTCGAAGTCTCCGCTTCGCCGGCCAAGTCCCTGGTCGGCGAACGGGTAACGCTGCGGGCCCGGGTTGAGGATGAACGGTTCCTCGCCGTGAACGACGCTCTTGTCGAAGCCGAGGTGACCGGGCCCGACGGCGTCATCTCCGGGGTTCCGCTGCGCTGGACGGGACAGGGCGACGGTGAGTACTCGGGCGTTTACGTCCCCGGGGGGCCGGGCACCCATCAAGTGGAAATCCGCGCTGCCGGGGCCGGACTCCAGGAGGGCTCGGAAGCTCCCCGGGCGGCAACCCTCTTCGAGGCCGGGGTCGTGGACGACGAGTTCTTCGACGCCGAAGCGGATCCCGGTTTGCTCGGCCGCATCGCGGAGGCCACCGGCGGCCGGCTGTTCGAGCCGGACGAGGCCGAGGCGCTGCTGACCGATCTGAGCCTGGCGGAATCGGGGACCACCGTCGTCGAGCGGCGGGAGCTCTGGAACGTACCGGCGGTGTTCCTGTTGCTGTTCGGGTTGCTGGCTGCCGACTGGGGCGTCCGGCACGCGCGGGGTCTTCCGTGAGCGAGGAGCGTCCCCGCCGCGTCGGAGCCGCTCTCCTCTGCGCTCTCGCCTTCGGGCCCGTCCCCGCCGGAGCGATGCAGAGCGGCGGAGGACAGGTCCCCGCGCTGGTCATCGTCGCGGGCGTCGGCGGCACCCCCGAGCACCGGGAACGTTTCTCGGGATGGGCGCGGGACCTCTGCGCCGCCGCGCTGCGGACGCCGGCTCCGAGCCGGGTGCGCGTGCTCGTGGAGCGCCTGCCGGAGGGGGGCGGGCCGGATGAACCGTGTGCTCCCGTCGCCC
The DNA here is from genome assembly GCA_022828085.1 of Acidobacteriota bacterium. Classification (GTDB taxonomy): domain Bacteria; phylum Acidobacteriota; class Vicinamibacteria; order Marinacidobacterales; family Marinacidobacteraceae; genus Marinacidobacterium. The sequence goes on from JAJEIY010000049.1 coordinate 175,609, forward strand.
GGAGCACCCAGGAGGAACTCGCCCGCGAGATCGAGGCCGCTCGGGGCGCGGGAGGAACCGGGGACGGCCTCGTCCTCGTGCTGATCGGCCACGGGAGCGCGGGCGGGAGCCCGCGGTTCCAGCTTCCTGGACCCGATCTGTCCCCGGAGCGGCTTGGCGAGATGTTGAACGGCTTCGGGTCGGGCCCGGTCACCGTCGCACACCTCGGAAGCGCCGCCGGCGCCTTCGTGCCGGCGCTCGCCGGACCCGGACGGGTGGTGCTCGCGGCGACGCGCGCGGGTGAGACCAACGAGACGCGCTTCCCGCGGCATTTCATCGCGGCGCTGGCCGGTGACGAAGGCGACCGGAACAAGGACGGGCGCGTCTCGGCTCTGGAGGCCTTCGATTTCGCCCGGCGCGGGGTGGAACGCGAATACGAGCAGGAGGGTCTCCTGCGGACCGAGCACGCGCTGCTCGACGACAACGGTGACGGGGTCGGCAGCCTCGAACCGGAGATGGCGGCGGGGAGGGACGGAGTGCTGGCCGGCCGGCGGACGCTCCTCGTCCGGACGCCGGAAGCCGTCGCGGATGCGTCGGCGGATACGCCGGAGATCCTCCGCCTGGTCGCCGAACGGGACGCGCTCGCCTCCCGCGTGGATGCCCTCCGGGAGGCGCGGGAAGGCATGGAGGAGGAAACCTACCTGGCTGAACTGGAGACGCTCCTCCTGCAGATCGCCGAACTCGCGGAACGGATCGCCGCGCTCCGGGAGAAGATCGAATGAGCGGCAGGCGGCGCGGCCCCGCGCGGGTGGCGGCGGCAGTTGCAGTGCTGACGCCGCTCCTCGTGAGCCTTCCGGCCGCAGCGTGGTCGCTGTCGCCAGCCGGATCTCGACAACAGGTCGAGGACTCCGGCTCGAACGGGTGGCCGGGGGGGCCCGACATCGCCGCGGCCGCGCTGCGCGGGGGCAGCTACGAGGAGGCCGAGGACGCCTATCGGGCGGCGCTTGCCGAACCAGGAGCCCGGCTGGGACTTGCCGAGACGCTGCGGCTGACCGGCCGCTACCGCGAGGCTCTCGACGCTCTGGAGCGAGGAGCCGAGGAGGGACCGCCGCCGGAACTCCTGGCGCGGGCCGAGATCCATCTCGAGATCGGGGAAGCGGAAGCGGCGGAAAAGCTGCTGCGCCAGCACCTCGAACGGGTGGGTTCGGCGTCCGACGGGAGTTCCCTCGAGGCGGAAACGCTTCTCGGCCTCCTCGAGCTTCGCCGCGGGAAACGAGAGGCGGGCATCACCCGGCTGGACGGGGTCATCGACGCCTACAACACCCTCCCGGGAGGGGTGCTCCGCGCCCGGGAACTCGCCGCGGTGGGGAGGGCCGCCGCCGCGCTCGGGTTTCAGAGCCCGGGACTGTTCCGCGACGCCCTGCGGGTCTTCGACGAGGCGGCGCTGCTGGACCCGGGCGATCCGCTGCCCTCGCTGCTGGCGGCGGAACTCCTGCTCGACAAGTTCAATACCGCCGAGGCCGCGGAGAGCATCACGGCCGTGCTCCGGAACAACCCCAGGCACCCCCGGGGCCTCTTCCTGACCGCCCGGCTCCAGGACCGTCCGGCCGCCGCCCTGGCTGACGGAGGCGAGCCGGTCGACGCGCTGGCCCAGGCTCTGGCCGTCAATCCGAGTTTTCCACCGGCGCGGGCGCTCGAAATCCAGCGGCTGCTGGAGCAGGACCGCCACGAGGAGGCGGAGCGCCGCGCGGTCGCCGCGGTGGAGGCGCTGCCGGACGCCCCCGAGACCCTCGCGGCCCTGGCGGCGGTCCGTCTGCTCGGTGGAGACGAGCCGGAGCTCTTCGAGTTGGAGGCCGCCTACCTGCACAACTGGGCGGGGGACCCGCTCCTCGAGCTGGCGCTTGCCTCCGCTGCCGAGCGGCGCCGCTGGTACCGGGAGGCCGCCGCGCGGAGCCGGGAGGCGCTCCGGCGGAGCCCGGACTCGGCCGCGGCCTTTCGGATGCTGGGCCTCAATCTGCTCCGGCTCGGAGACATCGACGAGGGCCGGAGGGTGCTGGAAGACGCCTTCAGCCGCGATCCGTTCGACGCCCTGGTGAAGAACACGCTCGATCTGCTGGACGAACTGGACGGGTTTGCGAGGGTCAGCGCGCCTCCCTTCGAGTTCGTTCTCCCGGCCGCCGAAGCGGACGTCCTCCGCCCCTATGTGGAAGCACTCTCGCGCGAAGCGGTGGACTCTTTCCGGACGCGGTACGGATACGAGGCCCCGGAGACCCTCCGCATCGAGATCTACGACCGCTCCGCCGACTTCTCGGTCCGGACGGTGGGCATCCCGGGGATCGGCGCCCACGGGGTCTGCTTCGGGGACGTGATCGCCCTGGAGTCCCCTTCGGCGCGGGAGATCGGGACGTACCACTGGGCCTCCACCCTCTGGCACGAACTGGCGCACGCGGCGGCCATGGCCCTTACCGACAACCGCGTCCCGCGCTGGTTCACGGAAGGGCTCAGTCTGCTCGAAGAGCGCTGGCGCTTCGGGGACGGGGCCGGCCTGCCGTTCTACATGGCGCTGCGCGACGAGCGGCTTCTCGACATTCCCCATCTGGACGACGGGTTCGTGCGGCCGGCCTGGCCGGGCCAGGTGGGTGTTTCCTACTTTCACGCCTCGCTCGTCCTGGAACACCTGGAACGGGAGTACGGGTTCGCCGCGATCCTCGAGATGCTGGAGGGCTACCGGCAGGGCCTGGACACCCCGCGGGTCATCGAAGAGGTCCTGGGGATCACCCCGGAAGCGCTGGACGAAGCGGTGGACGCCGTGCTGGAGGCCCGTTTCGGGGAGACGGCGCGCGGGCTCGCGGAATCCGGCCCCGGAGGGCAGGGGATGCCGGTTCCGCCGCCACCGGAGCCCGATCGGGGCATCGAAACCCTCGTCGCCCGGGCCGATGCGGCGCCGGCGAACTTCGTGCTCCAGATCCGGGCCGGGATCGCACTCCACGAAGCCGGGCGGAACGCCGACGCCATCGAACGTTTCGAGCGCGCGGCCGGGGCCGCCCCGGAGTACGGTGGCGCCGATGGGCCCTACGGCTATCTTTCCCGCCTGTACGCCGAGGCGGACGAACCCGATCTGGCGCGGCTTTCCCTCCACGACCATCTGAAGCGATTCCCGGCGGCATACGATGAGTGGCTCCGACTGGCCGCCATCTATGCCGAGAACGGGAAGCCCCGGGAAGCGGGAGCCGCGTTGACGTCCGCCATCGAGGCGTATCCCATGCTTCCCGAGCCGCACGAACGTCTCGCCGAGGCCGCGGCGGCGCAGGGATTCACCGAACTGGAGGTGCGGGAGCGGCAGGCGGTGCTGGCCAGCGGAGCGCCCGACCGCGCCGGCGCCCTCTATTCGCTGGCCCTCGCCCACTTCCGGGCCGGGGACCGGGCCGCGGCGCGGCGCCGCGTGCTCGAGGCGCTCGAAATCGTCCCCACCTTCGATCCCGCCCTCCGGCTGCTGCTGGATCTCCGGAGAGAGGGCTAAGTGTCGCGGTCGCCGCGAGGCTGGAAGACGGTGGCGCGGATCAGCGCCGCCGGTGCCCTGCTGAGCGCGCTGGGAGCGGGCCTGTTCGCGGCCGGGCGGCTGGAGAGCGGGTCGGCCGATCCCCCGGGGACCCGGGACCGGTTCGAACTCACCGCGACCTTCCGCCCCGACCCGAACGCCGTGGAGCTCCCCCTCGACTACGACAACTACGCCTACAGCGACCGCTTCACGTTCGCCCGGATCCGGTTCGAGCCCCCGCGGTACCGCCGGGGGCCGTTCTACTGGGGACTCGACCTGAAGTGGAATCACGACTATCCCTGGGGCGAGGAGAACTTCACCCGCATCCTGGGGGAATACACCTCGCTCACCCTCAACGAAGGCGGCGGCGACATCTACTCACTCAACGAGGCGGCCCTCTTCAAGCGGCCCTTCGCCTACCTGTGCGAGGTCGGGTTCTGGGACCCGAGCGACCAGGAAGCCGAGAACCTGCGGGCCTGGCTCCTCAAGGGCGGGTTCCTGGTGGTGGACGACTTCGTGCAGTCCCGCGCGCTCGACAACTTCCTCTTCCAGATGGAGCGCGTCCTTCCCGGCTACACGGCGGTGGAACTCGACGTTTCGCACCCGGTCTTCGATTCCTTCTTCCACATCGAGACGCTCGACTTCGAGCATGCCGTTCGTCCGGACCTCGTACCCGTGTACTACGGATTCTTCGAAAACAACGATCCCGGCCAGCGCCTGATGGTCATCGCCAACTACAACCACGACATCGGCGACTACTGGGAGTGGTCGGGCAACGCCTACTGGCCGGTGGACCTCACCAACGAGGCGTTCAAGCTCGGCGTGAACTACGTGATTTACGGAATGATCCACTAGTCCGCGGAAAGAGCGCCCCCTCATGACGTCGATGCTCGAGTGCAGAACTCGCCAACTCGTTCGTCCCGCGAGGGGGCGCTCTCTCCGCAGACTGCTGTCGGGAATCGCTCCGCGATCCCAAACAGTTTCTTCCGGGGGGTGGGTAAACCCCTCCCCGCACCCCTCCCCGGCGACGCTGCGCGTCGCCCGTGCGCATCCCGCGCAACCTACTGACGGGCGAAGCCCGGATCGGAGGACTCTTTGTCAGATCAGGACCTGAACCCAGGCGGAGACGCAGCCGCGGTCGCCGAACCGCCCGAGCTTTCCGACGGCGATCTCGCCGGGCGGATGCGGGAGGCCGCCGAGCGCATCACCGGCGAGATCCACAAGCGGATCATCGGCCAGGAGGCGGCGGTGGAGGAGGTGTTGATCAGCCTCTTCGTCGGCGGCAACAGCATCATCACCGGCGTTCCCGGCCTCGCCAAGACGATGATCGTCCAGACCCTGTCGGAGGTCCTCGCGCTGCGCTTCCAGCGGATCCAGTTCACCCCGGACCTGATGCCCTCGGACATTACCGGGACGGACATCATCCAGGAGAACCCGGAGACCGGGAAGCGCAACCTGGTGTTCGTCCCCGGCCCGGTGTTCGCCAACATCGTCCTGGCTGACGAGATCAACCGCACCCCGCCGAAGACCCAGTCGGCCCTGCTGGAGGCGATGCAGGAGCACCAGGTGACCGTCCAGGGCCGGACCTATCCGCTGCCCGAGCCATACTTCGTCTTCGCCACCCAGAATCCGATCGAGCTCGAGGGCACCTACCCGCTTCCGGAGGCGCAGCTCGACCGCTTCCTGTTCAACATCATCATCGACTATCTGCCGGTGGACCAGGAGCGCGAGGTCGTTCGCTCGACGACCTCGGACCGCGACCCGCAACTGGAGAACGTCCTCTCCGGCGAAGAACTCCTCGAGTTCCAGCGGCTGGTCCGCCGGGTGCCGGTCTCCGAGCCGGTGCTGGCCTACGCCGTCGAGCTGGCGCGGCGCAGCCGTCCCGGCGAAGCCGGCGCGCCGGACTTCGTGAACGAGCAGGTGCAGTACGGGGCCAGCGTGCGCGCCGCACAGTTCTCGGTGCTCGGTGGAAAGGCCCGGGCTCTGATGCACGGCCGCCATCACGTGGCGATCGAGGACGTGAAGGCGCTGGCGCTGCCCATCTTCCGGCACCGGGTGCTGCCCAACTTCCAGGCGCAGTCGGAAAAGGTGGACTCCGAGGCCATCGTGCGGCGGCTGATCGAGGAAGTCCCCGTGCCCGCCTCGCGGATGTAGAAGAGCCTTCCGGACCTGATCGATGCCGGCTGCGCAGACGAGATTCATCGATCCCGTGGCGCTCGCCCGGGTCTCGAACCTGTCGCTCGTGGCGAAGATGGTCGTGCAGGGGTTCATCAGCGGATTGCACCGTTCGACCTTCCTGGGGCGTTCCATCGATTTCGCGGAACACCGGCCCTACATGCCCGGAGACGACATCCGGAGACTCGACTGGCGGCTCTTCGCGCGCTCCGACCGCTTTCACGTGAAGGAATTCGAGGCCGACACGAACGCCAATTTCGTGGTCGCCGTCGATGTCTCCCGCTCCATGGACTTCGGCTGGCGGGGCATCCGGAAGCTGGACTACGCGCGTTTCCTGGCCGGCAGCCTGGCCGCCTTCTCCCGCTCCCAGCGGGACCGCGTGGGGCTCGGCATCTTCGACCACGAACTGCGGGAGTTCGTCCCGCCGTCGGCCAGGCACCTGGAGACCGTGCTCCAGCACCTGGCCCGGGCCAACCCGCGGCCGGAGCCGGACACGCGCCGAAGGACCGCCGCGGCCTCCGACCTGGGACCGCCGCTCGCCCAACTCGGGGCGGCGCTCGGACGGCGCGGACTCGTCGCGGTGGTGTCGGACTTCTACGAGCCGCCCGAGCAGGTTCTGGCGGCGTTCGACCGACTGCGGGTGACCGGACACGACATCATGGCGTTCCACGTCCTCGACCCGGCGGAGGTGGACCTCGATCTCGGAGGCGTTCCCGGCTTCGAGGAAACGGGCACACGGTTCCGTGACCTGGAGTCGGGCGCCCTGCTCGACCTCTCCCCCACCCGGGCCCGGGAGCGCTACCGCGAGGCGATGGCGGAGCACACCCGGGCGCTCCGCGCGGGATTGGTCCGCCGCGAAGTGGACTACGTCCTGACCGACACGAGCACCCCGCTCGATTTCGCGCTGTTCCGCTATCTGAGCGAGCGGGAAGGCCGCCGGCGCCGGCGATGAGTTTCCTGGCCCCGCTGTTCCTCCTCGGCAGCCTCCTCGTCGCCGTTCCCATCGTCCTGCATCTCACCCGCCGGCGACGCGAGCCCGTCCCGTTCCCCTCGTTCCTGCTGCTCCAGTTGACGAGCGCGACGGCGCGCTTCAAGCGGCGCCGCTTTCGGAACATTCCCCTGCTGATCCTTCGCTGCCTGGCGCTGCTGCTGCTCGCCGCCGCGTTCGCCGAGCCGGTGCTGCGCGGAGCCGCGCTCGCCGGCGGAGAAGGAGCGGCGCTCGATCGAGCGGTGCTCGTGGATCGATCCCTCAGCATGACGGTGGGGAACCGGATGGCGGCCGCCCGGGAGGCGGCGCAAGAGGAACTGAGCGGGCTGGGCCGGGACGATCGGGCCATCTTGGTCGCCTTCGACGGACGGGCGGCGGCGCTCACCGAACTGACCGGGGACCTGGGAACCCTGGCGCCGGCGGTGGCCAACCTCACGGCGGGGGGAGGCGGCACGAGCTACACCCCCGCGCTCGGCCTTGCCGGCCGCCTGCTGCCCGCGTCCCCGGGAAGGCGCCGGGAGGTGGTGCTGATCTCCGACCTCCAGCGGAGCGGTTTCGAAGAGGGCAGGCCGCAACCCAGCCTGCCGCCCGGAGTCGAGCTCCGGGTGCGGGCGGTGAACGCAAGCCCCCCGGCCAATGCCTGGATTGCGGACGCGACGGTGGTGTCCGAGGGCCGGGAGCAACTCGTCGTGAGCGCTGACGTGGGCTTTGCGCCTTCTCCGGCGGCCCCCGAATGGAGTGGCGAGATCGAGCTCCTTCTTTCCGGCCGCAGCGTGGACCGGACGAACGTGACGGCCGCCGCCGACCGGATGACGACGGCCCGGTTCCCTCCGATCCTGCGGCCGAGCGAACCGCTCGCCGCCGAAGTGCGGCTTCCTGAAGACGGTTTCCCGGGTGACAACAGCTTCCACCTGGTGATCCACCCGGAGGCGGCGATCCGGGTCGCCGACCTGGACGGTAATCCGCCCTCGGTTTACGTCAGCGAGGCCCTCGGGGTGGGCGTAGCCCCCGGCTTCCTGCTGGACCGAGCTCCGGCCAGGGGGGCAGGCCCGGTGCGCGGCGCGCTCGAAGCGGTCCAGGTGGCCCTCGTCCGGGACCCGGGCCGCCTCGACGCGGGCGCCACGCGCGCGCTCGGGGACTTCGTCGAGGGCGGCGGAGGTCTGGTGATGGCCACCGGACCGCGCCGCCTCTCGCGGGCGGCGAGCGAAGAGCTGGCAGCGTTCGCGCCGGCGGTCCCGGAAGGGTTCGTGGACCGCGATCCGGCCGGACGCCTCGGAGACCTGGCGGCCCGGCATCCGCTCTTCGAGCCTTTCGGGGGGGAGGGTTCGGCGGTACTGAGTGCGCTCGCCTTCTTCCGCTACCGGGAACTCGCCGGGGTCCGGAGCGATGCCGCGGTGCTGGCGCGCTTCGACGACGGCAAGCCGGCCATCGTGGAGTCGGAGTGGGGGGAAGGAAGGACGCTCCTGTTTGCTTCTTCGCTCGACGCCGAGTGGACAGACCTCCCGCGGCGCGCCGCGTTCGTCCCGTTGCTGCACCGGATGGTGGAGGTTGCCGCGGGTCACGAGCGGATTCCGATCGCCTATCGGGTCGGAGAGAGCGTGGATCCCGGCGCCGCGTTCCGGTTGCCGAGCGGGTCGACAGGAGAAGGGGACGAGGTGTTGGCCGACTCGCCCTCGGGGGAACGCACCGTCCTCGGCGGCATGGACGCGCTTCGCCTGGCCGAACCCGGTTTCTACCGCGCCCGGCGGCCGGGGGCGGCGGAGTTTCGCCAGATCGGAGTGAATCCGCCCCTTGCCGAATCGGACCTTCGCACCCTGGACGCCGCCGAAGTCCGGATGGCGGCGGTGGCGTCCGTGGAGGGGGAAGCTCCGGCGGCGGCGAACCCCGTGGCTCCGGACCGGCCGGGGCGGGCCGTGGGGTGGCTGCTGCTCGCCGGGTTGCTGTTGCTCCTGGTGAGCGAAGCCTGGGCGGCGAACCGGAGTGCGGCCCCGGGTCGCTTGCCGGGATGAGTCTTGTCGGAATGAGCTTCCGCCCGGCGGTCCGGGGCCCCGGTGCCTATACTCCGACAACCTCCCGCCCATGACGACACTCGGGTTGCATTCGTCGCCACGGTCCTCCTACGACGAGCTTCTCCGGGTGATCCGCCGGGTGCGGAACCGCTGGCGCACGCGGCGGCTCATCCTCGGCTTCACGATGGTCGGGGCGGCGGCCGTGCTGGTCGTCGGGGTGTCTTCGGCGGCGATGGACGCGCTCCGCTACGCCCCGTGGGTGGTGCGCGGCCTGCAGGCGGCGGCGTGGCTCGCCTTCGGCGCCGCCGTCTGGCGTTTCGTCGTCCGTCCCCTCCGCTCCCGGGTTACGGACGAGCAGGTGGCGCGCTACGTCGAGGAGCACGATCCCACGCTGCGGGAATCGGTCAGCAGCGGAGTCGAACTGGGTGACCGCGATGCGCAGGACGACGCCGGGGGCAGCGGTATTTCCGCCGACCTCACGCGGCTGGTGGTGGAGGAGGCCATCCGGCGCCTGGAGACGCTGAACGAGGGCCGGCTGATCGAGAGTTCGGCGCTCCGGCGGGCCGGGGGCTTGCTCGCCACCGTCGGGGGCGTCGCCGTCGTGGCTTCCCTGCTTGCCCCGCCCGCGTTGCTTCGCGGGGCCGCCCTCCTCCTTTCTCCGTGGGGGGATATCAGTGACGCGAATCCCTACCGGGTGCTGGTGGACCCGGGCGACGCGGCCGTGGCGCGCGACTCGGACCGTTGGATCGCGGCGCGGCTGGAAGGGTTCACCGCGGAGCGGGTGGACCTCCGCACCCGTGTCGAGGGCAGCGCGCTCTGGGAAACGGTCCCGATGCTGCCGGACCCGGAGGACGGCGCGTTCCGGCACCTGCTGCTCGGGATTCCGGAAGCGACGGACTACTACGTGGATGCCGACGGAGTGCTTTCGCCGACCTTTCGGATCGAGGTGGAGGACGTCCCCTACGTGGGGCGGATCGGCCTCGTGTACCGCTATCCCGAGCACACCGGACTCAGCCCCCGCGAGGTCGAGGACGGGGGGGACATCGCCGCGGTGGCCGGCACGGTCGTGGAACTGACGGTGATCCCCACGGTGCCGGCGACGACCGGCGTGCTGCGCGTGGAGCCGGGGCCGATCGAGATCCCTCTCGAAGCCCGCGAGCCGCCCGAAGACTCGCCCACCGGCGCGGGCGCCGAGGTGATGACGGCCACGGTGCGGCTTTCGGAGAGCGGCGCCTACCGGGTGGCGCTCGCCGGGCCGGACGGGAATCTGCGCACGGCCTCCCGCGACTACCTGATCGAGGTCCTCGAGGACCTGCCCCCCATCGTCCGGTTCGTGCGCCCCGGCAGGGACACGCAGGCCAACCCGGTGGAGGAGGTCTTCACCGAGGTCCTCGCCGAGGACGACTACGCGGTGCGGCGGGTCGAGATGCTGGTTTCCGTCAACGGCGGTGAGGAGACCCGGGAGGTGCTGGCCTCGGGAGGAGCCCGCGACGAGATCCAGTCCGGGCACACGCTGTTCCTCGAGGAACACGATCTCGTCCCTGGGGATCTCGTTTCCTACTACGCGGTGGCGCGGGACGGGTCCGGAGCCGAAGCCGCGACCGACATCTTCTTCATTGCGGTGCGGCCGTTCGACCGGACCTACCGGCAGGGCGACACCATGCCGGGAGCGGGCGCCGGGGGCGGCGACGGCCTCGACGGCACGCTGAGCCTTCGCCAGAAGCAGATCGTCGTCGCAACCTTCAAGATCCTCCGCGATCGGGACGGCATGCCGGCGAGCGCGGTCACGGAGACGGTCGCCACCATCGGTCTCGCCCAGGGGCGGCTCCGGGAGCAGGTGGCGACCCTGAACCGCCGTCTCCGCAACCGGGGCATCGGAGCGACCCCGGAGTTCTCCGAGATCGTGGAGCACCTCGATGCCGGGCTCGTGGAGATGACGGTTGCGGAAGAGCTGCTCATTGCCGGGAATCCGGACGACGCCCTGCCGCGGGAGCAGAAGGCGCTGACCCACCTGCAACGCGCCGATGCGGTGTTCCGCGACGTCCAGGTCGCCTTCGGGCAGGGCGGCGGCGGAGGCGGCGGTGGCGGCCCGCGGGCCCAGGCGGAGGACCTCGCGAGTCTGTTCGAACTCGAGATGGACAAGCTCCGCAACCAGTACGAGACGGTGGAACAGCAGCGCCGCTCGTCCGCGGACAACGAAGTGGACGAACTCCTCCAGCGGCTTGCGGAACTCGCCCGTCGCCAGGAGCAGGAGAACGAGCGGATTCGCCGCGGCGTGCGGCAGTCCGGGGGCGGCGCCGGCTCGCCCCAGAACCAGCTCGCCGCGGAAACCGAGGACGTGGCCCGGCGGCTCGAACGCCTGGCCCGCGAGCGTTCGCGCCCGGACCTCGCGGCGGTCTCCCGGAGGCTACGTGACGCGGCGCAGGAGATGCGGTCGGCAAGCAACAGTTCCGAGGGGCTCGAAAGCGGCCTGTCCGCCGCGAACGCCCTGCGGAACGCACGCCGCGATCTGGATGGGCAGCGGCGGGAACGCCTCGGGCGCGACGTCCAGAACGCTCTGGACGAGACGAAGCGCCTCCGGGCCGCCCAGGACCGGATCCGTTCCGCCGTCGGGGATCTCGAAGCGGAGCGCACCCGCGAGGCGATCGCCCGCGTTTCCGGCCAGAAGCAGGACCTCGCCGAGCGCGTCCAGCGGCTCGAGCAGCAACTCGACGAGGTCAGCCGCGATTGGAGCCGGGATGAACCGGAAGCCGCCGAAGCGGTCGGCGAAGCCGCCGACGGAATCCGCGACCGGAAGCTGAAGGAGAAGATTCACTACTCGCGGGGGGTCGCCGCGCAGCGGTCACCGGAATACGCCGACCAGTTCGAGGGGATGATCGCGAACGACCTCGAAGCGCTGGAGCAGGATCTCAACGCGGCCCGGGAGGTGGTGGAGGGTTCGGACCGCGCCGGCCGCGACGATGTCCTCGACCGGGCGGCGAGTCTGGTGCGGGGGCTCGAAGGCCTGCGGAACCGTCTCGCCGACCGCGCCGAGCAGTCGGACTCCCAATCCGGTTCGCAGTCGGAGGGTTCTGCGGGGCAGGAGTCCGCTGAGGGGCAGGGAGGCGGCGGTGGGGGCGCCGAGGGGCGGGAAGCCCGTCAACTCCGGCGCGAACTCGACCGGCGGGTCCAGGATGCGGAGGCGCTCCGCCGCGAACTCACCGGCATCGGGGCGAGCGGAGACCGCGGGAGCGACCGATTGGGAGCGGTGGTGGACGCCCTCCGCGGTCTGACTCCCGAGCGCCTGACCGGAGATCCGCGCGGCATGGAGATCCTGGAAGCCGAAGTGCTCGACACCCTGCGTCAACTCGAGTTCGAACTGCGGCGCGCGCTTGCCGGAGGTTCCGGAGCGGATGTCCTCACCGGCTCGGACGACCGCGCCCCCGAGGCCTACCGCGACATGGTCGAGGAGTACTTCCGCGCGCTATCCCGCCGCCCGACTTAGGGGAACGCCGGTCTCCGGACCGGCACCCGCTGCGCGGAGCGCAGCGGAACCGCGTAGCGCCGCTCTGGCGAATGGCGCGCCCGGCTTGGAACGCCGGTCTCCGGACCGGCACGCGCGGCGCTCCGCGCCGCGCGCGTCGTAACGCGGTTGCGCCCTAGCGGGCTACAAGTTTGCCCCGCTACCGGCGCGCCGTCGGGAACACCACGACGCTCTCGTTGCCGTCCCTCCCGACCGACGCCACGCCGAACAGGTAGTTGTCGATCACCAGGTTCTCGAAGGTGTACTCGGTGACGTTCCCCACGAAACGCGAGTGCTCCCACTGGGGCGCGGTGGTGTCCCGCCAGTAGACGTGGTAGCCCGCGAGGTTGTCGGAGGCGACCGGATCCCACGACAGGACTGCGGACGCCCGGACCGCTCCGGCGATACCGACTCCGCCCGGTGGGGCCGGGGCCCAGGCGAGCCCGGCGAGGGTGATCACGTTCACCCCGGTCAGCTTTGCGGCGTAGTCGAAGTTCACTCCCTCGATCACGTCGCCGTACTCGATCCCGTCCTCCACCCGGATGTCCTGGTGCTGCCGCCGGTAGTTCTCGTGGGTCTCCATGATGCGGACGCCCGGGAAACCTGCGTCGTTGAACGGCCGGTGGTGCCCGCCGCGCCCGAAGCGGTCGAGGCGGTAGATCATCTTTGCCTCGAGATTCGGGAGGTAGAGGTCGGTCATCCGCGCCACGTAGCGTGCGAGCTGCCGGGAGACGCCGTCCACCTCGCCGCCGGTGACGCGCCGCCGCCGCCGCGCTTCCTCTGTCTCCGTCACCGGAGTCGGTTCGGAGAACACCCGGAACACGTCGTTGCGGATGACGCCGTCCACCCCTTCGATGTTCCCGATCATGTCGTTGTTCAGGACCGCCTCGATGTCCCAGCCCTCGTCGAGGGCGACGCTCGCCATGTGCCGGCCGCCGTAAAGCCCCTGTTCTTCCCCGGAGAGCCCGGCCAGGATGATCGTGGCGGGAAAGGAACCCGCGTGCCGGCTCAGCACCCGGGCAGCCTCGATGGCGCCCGCCATGCCGCTCGCGTTGTCGTTGGCGCCCGGCGAGTCGTCCGTGAAGTTGTTCGCGTCGGAGACCCGGCTGTCGATGTCGCCCGACATGATGACGATCCGGTTCGGCTCGCCGGTCCCCCGCAGGGTCGCGAGAACGTTCACGACCTCGGTGTCCACGGGAATGCGGCTTCCCTCCCGGCCCGGAACCACGGTTCGCTGGTAGGAGACCTCGAGACAGCCTCCACAGGCATCCGAGATCAGGGTGAACTCCGCATGGATCCAGCGCCGCGCGGCACCGATCCCCCGGGTCTCGCTCTCGGTCTCGGAGAGCGTATGCCGCGTGCCGAACCCCACCATGGTGCGGATGTCCGACTCGATGCGCTCGGAGGAGACCGCCTCGAGGAGGTCGTACATCCGCGGATCCCGTCCCGGAGGTTCGCCGGACTGGGCCCGCCCCGCCGCCGGAGAGGTCAGCGAAACGATCAGGAGAGTCAGGGGGAGGAGGGGCGTCCGCATGCCGGCGGGTTGTATCACCGGCGGGTGCGCCGGCCGGGACCCTCAGCCCGACGACGTGTGATCGTGGGAGATCTTCCAGCCGTCCCCGGTGCGCTCGAAGAGCAACGTGAAGAGCCCGGTGGGGGCGTCGTTTTCCCGCTCGAGGTTGTAACGGCCGAAGACGAACACGTACTCCTCGGACAACACCCGCACGTCGAGATCCGTGAAGGACAGCACCCCCATCGCCGCCCGGTCCGGATAGTTCCGCCGGTAGCGGTCGAGCACGTCCTCCGCGCCGTAGCGCACGCTCCCCCCCGAGACGAACCGCATCCGCGGAGAGTCCAGGTAGTCCGCCACGAACGCGACGAGATCCCCCTCGTTCCAGGCGCCCGCCTGCTGCTCCAGAAGCGCGCGGATGTCCGACTCGATGCGCTCCGCTTCCTCCGGCGTCACCGCGCGACGCTCCTCCGGAGCCGTGCTGCCGGACCCGTCGGGACCCGAGGGGCCTCCACACGCGCCGCTGAGGAGGATCAAGAGTCCGAGGGAGATCACCTGGTTCCGCATCCGGAGCATGGTAGCGGCCGGGCCGCGCTACGATGCGGGCCATCAGCTGAGAGGCAGGAGGCGAGCGCGAATGGCGTTATACGACAGCCCCGGGGGCAACGGTCCCTGGACGGGGCTCGGCGGGGAAGGCCCCGCAATGCCGGATCTGGAGGGGCTCCTGAGGCGTTTCGGCGGGAATGCCCGACGGACGGCCCTGCGGATCGCGGTGGGGGTCGCGGCGGTGGCCCTCTTTTTCATGTCCGTCTATCAGGTCCAGCCTGACGAGGCGGGGGTCGTCACCCGGTTCGGCCGCTACTCGCGGGTGACGGATCCGGGGCTCCACTTCATCGTGCCGTTCCTCGAGACGGTGACCAAGGTGCCGGTGGAGCGCCAGCTCAAGGAAGAGTTCGGCTTCCGGACGGTCGAGGCCGGCGTGCGCACCATGTACGACGAGCGCCAGTTCCTCGAGGAGTCGCTCATGCTCACCGGCGATCTGAACGTCGCCGTGGTCGAGTGGATCGTGCAGTACAAGGTGCAGGATCCGCGGGCGTATCTCTTCAACGTCCGCGACATCCGCTCGACGTTCCGGGACATGAGCGAGGCCGCCATGCGGGACGTCGTCGGCGACCACAGCGTGGATGAGGTGTTGACCGTCGGCCGCGAACAGATCGCAGCCCGGGCGAAGGACCTCCTCCAGGAAATGAACGATCGCTACGAAACCGGCATCAGCGTCCAGCAACTCGTCCTCCAGGACGTGAACCCGCCGGACTCGGTGAAGCCTTCCTTCAACGAGGTGAACGAGGCGATCCAGGAGAAGGAGCGCCTCACCAACGAAGCGCTTGCCGAATACAACCAGGCGATCCCGCGCGCCCGCGGCGACGCCGAGCGGCTCATCCAGGAGTCCGAGGGGTACGCGGCGGAGCGGGTGAACCGCGCCCGCGGCGAGGCGGCGCGGTTCGAAGCCGTGTATGCCGAGTACCGGAACGCGCCCCGGGTGACCAGGGCCCGGATGTATCTGGAGACGCTGTCCGAGGTCATGCCGAAGCTCGGCCAGAAGGTCATCCTCGACGAGAGCGGCGCCAACATCCTGCCGCTCCTGAATCTGAACGGCGAAAGGCGGCAACCCCCCAACCCCGGAGAGCCGGGCTCGGGCCAGCAGCCCGAGAGGCCAGAGTCTGAAGAGGAGAAATCGAAGTGAAGCGCGCGCTGCCGGTCCTCGGGACGCTGGCCGGAATCGTCCTCCTCTTTGCCTCGACCTACACCATTCGGGAGACCGAACAGGCGATCATCACCCAGTTTGGCGAGCCGGTGGGCGGCGCGGTCACCGAACCGGGGCTGCATTTCAAGGTGCCGTTCATCCAGCGGGTGACGCGTTTCGATCAGCGGTGGCTCCCCTGGGACGGGGACGCCAACCAGATCACCACCCGCGACAAGAAGTTCATCTGGGTGGACACCTACGCGCGCTGGCGCATCGCCGACCCGCTGCTGTTCTTCCAGTCGGTGCGCGACGAACGCGGCGCCCAGAGCCGCCTCGACGACATCATCGACGGCGAGACCCGCAACGCGGTGGCCACCTACGACCTGATCGAGATCGTGCGGATCACGAACCGCGATTTCGAGATCACGGAGGACCTCGTCTCGTTCGCGACCGAGGAAGTGCCGAGCGAGATCGAGTTCGGCCGGAACGCCATCACCCGCAGCATCCTCGAGAAGGCCTCGGAGGTCACTCCGAACTTCGGGATCGAACTGGTGGACGTCCGCATCAAGCGGGTCAACTACGTCGAGGAAGTCCGCGCCAAGGTGTACGAGCGGATGATCTCGGAACGCCAGCGGATCGCGGAGCGGAGCCGCTCCGAAGGGCAGGGGCGCGCCGCCGAGGTCCGGGGACAGCGCGAACGCGAGCTGAAGTCCATCGAATCGGAGGCGTTCCGCCAGGCCGAGGAGATCCGCGGCCGGGCCGACGCCGAAGCCTCGGCGATCTACGCCCGCGCCTACCAGCGGGACGCCGACTTCTACCGCTTCATGAAGTCGCTCGAGACCTATCGCACCGCCCTCGATGAGGGGGTGACCCTGGTCATCGGGAGCGACAGCGAGTTCCTCGACTTCCTGCGCCGGTCGCGCTGAGTTCCGGCCCGTCCACTCCGGGTTTCCGGACCCGGAGTGCGACGCGGGAAGTCCGCCGGCGCGTGCCTCATTGCCGCGCTCCGGGAGTTTCCGGCATGATTCCGGGCCACGCCTTCTTTCTCCGCAAAGGTTGAGCCCCATGACGACAATGATGCTTCCGTCCCGCCTCCTGCTCAGGGCGGGCCTCTTGCTGTTGGCCGCCGCGCTCCTGAGCGCGCCGGCTTTCGCCCAGGACGCGCCTCCCACCATCGAGGAAAAGACTGCGGGAATGACCGCGATCTCCGGGTTTGTGCCCCTCTACTGGGACGAGCGCACCGGACACCTGTTCGCGGAGTTCGCCGAGATGGAGGAGGAGTTCATGTACTCGGTCTCCGCGGCCTCCGGCCTCGGCAGCAACCCGATCGGCCTCGACCGCGGGCAGATCAGCCGGCGGGCGGTGCTGATGCCCATCCGCGTCGGCCCGCGCATCCTGCTCATGGAGCCGAACTACCGCTACCGGGCGGTCAGCGACAACCCCGACGAGATCCGGGCGGTCCGCGACGCCTTCGCCCCCTCGGTGCACTGGGGGTTCGAGGTCGAGGCCGAAACCGAGGGCCGCGTGCTCGTGGACATGACCGATTTCTTCCTGCGGGACGCCCACGGCTCGGCGGCGCGGATCGCGCGGGCCGGGCAGGGGACGTTCCGGCTCGACCGGGACCGCAGCGTCTTCTACCTGGAGAACACCAAGGGCTTCCCCGACAACACCGAAGTCGAGACCATGCTGACCTTCACGAGCGACAACCCGGGTCGGCTGGTCTCCGGCGTCGCGGCCAGTGGGGACGCCGTGACCCTCCGGCACCACCACTCGCTCGTACGCCTCCCGGGGCCCGGATTCGAGATCCGGGTCGCGGACCCACGGATCGGCGTCAACGGTCCGACCTACATGGACTACGCCACCCCGATCGACCAGCCGATGACGGTGCGGCTGGCGGCCCGCCACCGCCTCCAGAAGACGGATCCCTCCGCGGAGCGGTCGGAGGTCGTGGAACCCATCGTCTACTACCTCGACCGCGGCGTCCCCGAGCCGGTGCGGACGGCCCTCCTTGAAGGCGCGCGCTGGTGGGCCGAGGCGTTCGAGGCGGCCGGCTTCATCGATGCCTATCGCGTCGAGGTTCTCCCCGAGGGCGCCGACGCCCAGGACATCCGCTACAACATGATCCACTGGACCCATCGGCGCACCCGCGGCTGGTCCTACGGGGGCGGGGTCCAGGATCCCCGCACCGGGGAGATCATCAAGGGGAACGTGAACCTGGGGAGCCTGCGGCTCCGGCAGGACCACCTGCTCGGGGTCGGCATGGTGACCCCGTATGGCGGCGCGTCCGGTGCGGTCCCCATCGGGCTGCCGCCGGACCCGGACGGCCCGCACTCCTGCGGACTCTCGGCGGCGCCGGGCTTTTCCTACCTCGCCCAGGTGGGGGAGGGCGCCACCCCGCTGGACATGGCGCTCGCCCGGGTGGCGCAGCTCTCGGCCCACGAAGTGGGACACACCCTCGGGTTTCCGCACAACTACATGGCGTCCACCTATGGCGGCCGGGCCAGCGTCATGGACTACCCGGCGCCGCTCGCGGTGCTCGAGGACGGGGTGGTGAAGCTGGATGAAGCCTACGGGGTGGGGGTCGGGTCCTACGACATCCTTTCGGTTCGCTGGGCCTACGGCCACTTTCCCCCCGAGGAGACCGCCGCCGCGCTCGACGCCATCATGCAGGAGGGGCTGATGTCGGAGACGCGGTTCATGGCCCACACCGACAACTACATCGGGGCCGGCGCGCATCCGCTGGCCTCGGTGTGGGACAACGGCCAGGACCTGGTCCGGCACCTGGGGCGCGAGATCGAGATCCGGCAGGCCGGGCTCGACGCCTTCGGCGAGAACGTGATCCGGCCCGGCGAGGCCATGTCGCTGCTGGAGCCGGTGCTGGTGCCGCTCTACCTGCACCACCGGTTCCAGATGAAGGCGGCGCTGAACACCGTCGGCGGCCAGGAGTACTACTACGCGGTCCGGGGTGACGGGCAGCGGCCCGTCGCGCCCATTCCGGGCGAGCGCCAGCGGGAGGCGCTGGAGACCGTCCTCCGCACGCTGGAGACGGACTTCCTGGCGCTGCCGGAACGGATCGTGGAGCTGATTCCCCCTCCGGCCTACCGCGAAGCGGGCGGAGAAGGGTTCGACGGGCACACCGGGCTCGTCTTCGATCCGCTGGCTGCGGCGGACACCTCGGCCGACTACACCGTGGAGCTCCTGCTCCACCCGGAGCGGATGGCGCGGCTCGTGAACAACCACGCCATGGATGGGGAGCAGCCCGGGCTCGGTGAGGTGCTGGACCGGATGGTGGAGAAGACCTGGGGCAACGGGGAGCCGGATGACAGTTACCGCCGCATGGTCCAGGACGCGGCCGAGCGCAGCGTCCTGAACGGCATGATGCGGGAGGCCATGAACCCGGACAACCCGGCGCGAGTGCGGGCGATCATCGAGGATCGGCTCATGGCGCTCGGACGGACGCTCGCGGACATGAGCGACGCGACGCCCCATGACACCCTCGCCGTGGCCGACATCCGCCGTTTCGCCGATCGGGACGAAAGCCTCGACCCGAACGCCAGCCGGCCGGAGCGCCCGCCGGGTTCGCCGATCGGAGGTGCGAACGCTTCGGGAGAGCGCCGGATACCGCGGCGCTGACGCGAGAGCGCAGCGCATCTCGTGACGCTGCTCACCCGAGGTGGCGCGTACGGCTTGGAACGCCGGTCTCCGACCGGCACGCGGCCCGAAGGGCCGCAGGCGACGCGTCGCTGTTTGTCCCCACGGGATGCCGGGACAAGCACGTCCCCTCGCTTCCGGTCGGCACCGAGGGAGAGAACCATCCCGCAGGCCGGCGTCACGACGTGGGCGGTGCGGAGCACCGCGCGTGCCGGTCGAAGACCGGCGTTCCAAGCCGTCGCGCCATTCCGCGCGGCGCTCGGATCAGTGGTGCGCCGGGATCGGTAGCGCCAGCACCGACGCCCGGGCCCGGATCATCATGTGGACCGCGGGGTCCGGGCGGAAGAAGGAGCCGGCGTGGCCCTGGTCGTACCCCAGGACGAGGAGGTCGCGGGAACCGGTCAGGCGGGCCAGTTCCCGCGGGGGATTCCCCTCCGCGCGGATGATGGGGACACGCACGCGATAAAGGTCGGCCATCCGCTCGATGGCGGAGAGGACCGAGGCCATGTCGGCGCCCTCTTCGAGACCGCGGCCGATGAAGGGAGGGGGCGTCACCACGACGGCGGCGAGGGGAACGCCGAACTGGCGCGACAGCCCGATGGCGGTGTCCGCGGCGCGCACGGTGCCCTCCACATCGGTGACCGGGACGACAAGCCGTTCCCAGGGGAAGCTGCCGCCGGGAATGAGCACGGGGCAGGAAAAGCGGGCCATGGTCGAAAGGAAGCGCGCCGCATTCAGGCCCATGCGCGCCAGGAAAGAGGGTTCCCCATGGTCGATCAGGACGCAGCCGGCGTCCGGGCGCGCGGCGGCGAACGGGTCGTCGCCGGGCGCTACCCGGGAGAGCCGTTCCGCCGGCACGTCGAAATCGGCCGGAGGCTCGACCCCCTCCGGGGCCACGATCCTCAGACGCCGCGCCCGGGAGGTGCGGAACAGGTACTCGGCTTCCCGCCAGGCGATTTCGGGAAGGGCACGTTCGGCGAAGACCACGATGTGGCTCCCGAACTGAAGGGGAAACAGCGACTTTCCCTCCCGCAGGAACTCGGCGGCGCCGGGCGCCACCTCGGGCTCGCCGGTGATGAGGAGCCGGTCCCCCGCCTCGATCACCGCGTCGCCGTCGGGAACAACGAAGCGGTCCCCCCGGTAGATCCCGGCCACGAGCCACTTGCGGGCGCCGAGGTCCCGGAGCTTCACGTTCACCGCGGGTGAGGTCGGCAACACCTGGATCTCCCTGATCTCGCCGCGGCCGAGGCCGAGCGAAGTCGCCACCTGGTGGGAGCGCTCGACCCGGTTGCGGATCTGGCTCGCGATCACCCCCGGGCGCGCGATGCTCTCGGCGCCGGTGGCGCGGAGGCGTCCGGCCCGGTGCGATTCGCGGAGCGTGCCGATCGTGGAGGGACGGGGGGTGAGTTCGGCCGCCACCCGGCAGACCTCGATGTTGACGGTGTCCTGGTCGGTGGCGGCGATCACCCACTCGGCGCCGTCGCCGGCGGCCTCGCGGAGCGCGAGCGCGCTCGTGCCGTCGCGCAGCAGGGCCTCGAAGGTCTGGTGCGGCGCATCCTCGCGGAGCCGTTCCAGCTTGTTCGGGTCGGTGTCCAGCACCACCACCCGCCGCTCGCCGGCGAGCTGGCGGGCAAGCTCCCGGCCGGTCTGCCCGGCGCCGACGATGACGACCCGGGGGAGGTCGTGCGGCGTCGCCGCGTCGCTCTCCGCGACGGGTTCCGGGCGGCGTTCAGGCATGGAGACGGAGAGGCCGAAACCCGGGCGGACTCAGGCCCCGGAGGCGGTTGTCCGAGGGGGCGGACCGGAGCGGGAGCCCCGGCCCGGCCTCAGGCGAACGCGGAAGGGAAGCCTACTGTGCGAGCGTTGCCGTGATTTCCAGCACTGCGTCGGTGTCCCAGGGCGGCAGCATCACCCTGGTGATGGGCTCCTGGGGGTCCGTCGGAGTGTCGGGACCGGTTCCCTCGGTTCCGCCGACCGCCATGTAGGGCTCGCCGTCAACGACTCCGGCGTCGTACATCTCGGCCCGGACCGTGAGCGTCTCCAGCCAGTTGCCGTCCTCGTCCATGGCGCAGACGTTGAAACCGATGAACCAGTCCGGGCTCGGCGTGAGTTTCTGGGCATAGCTGAGGCAGGGAAACTCCGAACTCAGGGTGAATTGCCCGGCCTGCAGAATTCCCTGAACCGCGCTGAAGTCCTCCGCAAGGACCATCCAGCCCATCTCCTCGGCCTCCTCCGCCAGGTCGTGCCCATGGCCGTCCCAGGCCAGGTGCTCAAGACCCTCGGTAGCCATGCCGCCTTCTGCCCAAAGCATTTCGCCCAGGGGATGGGCCACGAACGCGAGTTCCTCTTCGGATCGCGCGCCCTCGGGATAGGGCGTGGCTCCGAGAATCTGCACAAAAATTCCATCAGCGCTCCCATAGTTCGCCTTCACCGAGCCCAGTGGGAAACTGTAGGTCGCCATCGTGGGCTCATCGGGTTCCGGAGCCGGGGCCGGGGCGGGCGCCGGCGCGGGTGCAGGCGGCGGAGCCGGGGCGGGCGCCGGGGCGGTCCCGGAATCACCTCCGCACCCTCCCAAGACGAGCGCGCCGACCAGCGCGATTCCCATCCCGATGTTTCGTGTCTTCATGGCGGATCCTCCTTTGGTTTGCGAACGGTTCAATTCCCGTAACGCTTCCACCGCGGTCGAAATGTACCGTACTGCGTTGCGATTCGGAAGGGCTCGTATGCGGAGTGGGTTAGCCCTCTCCGTCACCTAACCTACTCCGCCTTGCGCGTCGCGGTGAGCGGATACGCGACGGCGGGCGCCGCGAGGTAAGGCGGGGCGTCGAGGACGGTGATCGGCGCGCGAGGTTCGGTGTCGGCCGACTTGACCATGAAGCCCTCGCCCTCGGCGGTGCCCGCGTCATGGGCGATCACGTCGACGCTCATGCCGTCGAGCCAGCGGCCGTCCTCGTCCGTGGCGCAGGCGTTGCTGAGGCCGATGAACCAGTCCGGACTCGGAGCGATGGCCTGCGCGTAGGTGAGGCAGGGCCGCTCCAGGTGCATCTCGATCGAGGGATCGGGGCTGAGGAAGATCTGCAGGAACTCTCCGAGGTTGGTGGCGATCACCTCCATTCCGGCGGCCTCCGCCTCGGCAACGAGCGCCGCCGACGCTCCCGTCTCCGCAAGCAGCTTCAGACCATCGGAGGCAGACTCGCCCAGCGTCCACGGGGCGGTGTCCCGCGGGTGGGCGATCATCGCGAGCGGGAACGCGAAGTCCACTCCCTCGGGGAGCGAACCCGGGACCCGTGGGCCCAACTGGGCCACGGGCTGGTCGAAGGTGTAGGTGGCGGTCTGGGGTTCCGGTGGCGGTGGGGGAGGCGTGGGCGCCGGGGCCGGCGCCGGTGCGGGAGCCGGCGCTACCGGTGTGGAATCGCCATCGTCACAGGCCGTGATCGCGACGCCGGCAGCGAGCAGCAAGCCGGCGAGAAGGGGCAGGGTGGTGGACGGGCGGACGGGGAACTGCAACACGAAACTCCGTGGGGTGGGGCCGGAGAGACCCAGCCGGGGAAGAAACAAAACCGGGCGGGGCGCCCGGCGCGCGGAAGTCTATATTCTGAAACCGAGTTTCAACTTCAAGCCGTCGCCACCGCCACGCCCGTGCCGGCGCGCACCGGATCCACACCCGGCTCGAACCGAACCCGGTCGGGAGTGGCCGAGACCCGGATGCCGCTCGCCCGCCCGAAATGCCCGGTCAGGGCCGTCTCCCGGCGCACGAGCACCTGGTGGCCCCGTTCTTCGAGGCCGCGGGCGACCCTTCCGCACTCCGGCGTCCGCTCGTCGAGGGTCAGGGGACCCACGTCGGCATGGAATCCCGGGCCGCCCACCGCGTCCTGGATGGAGGTCCCGCGGTCCACCAGGCGCGCGACCCCCACCACCACCGCCGAGATGAGGCGGCGTCCCCCCGGCGATCCCACCACCGCCCAGGGAATCCCGTCCCGAAGCAGGATGGCGGGCGCCGCGGCGTGCAGCGCCCGGCGGCCGGGGGCCGGTGAAATCCGGCGGCCCGGCCTGGGATCGAACCACATCATGCCGTTGTTCAGGGGATACCCGAGCCCGGGAACCGCGAAGGCGGATCCGAAGCGGCCGCCGAGCGTCCCGGTCAGCGAGACGGCCATACCCTCCGCGTCCATCGCGTTGACCTGGGTCGTGCAGTCCGCCGTGGGTGCACCGGACGGCGGAACGCCCGCGCTTTCCCCGGTCCCGGGCGGTGGGGGTTCGCTGGGGGTGTCGAGACGACGGCCATCCGGAGCTACCCCCTGTCGCCGCTCGCGGAGGTAGTCGGGATCAAGCAGACCGGGAAGCGGCACCGGCACGCTATCGGGATCGCCCAGATGCCGGAAGCGGTCCCCGAACGCGAGCCGCAGCGACTCCGCCGCGAGGTGGAGGAAACGGACTTCCCCCTCGGGCGATCCGGAAGGCGGCCCCACCGGAGGAAAAGCGTCCAGGTGGGAGAGCGCCGCGGCCAGGGTGGGGCCGCCGGAGTTGCCGGGCAGGGTCGCCACCGTGTGGTCCCGGAACCCGAAGGCGAGCGGCGGAACTTCGCGGACGGCGGCGGCTTCGAAGTCGGATTCCGAGAGGATGCCCCCCGCCTCGTTCACCGCTTGGAGCAGCCGGCGGGCGATGGGGCCCCGATAGAAGGGTTCCGGGCCCTCGTCGGCGAGCACCCGCAGCGACCCGGCGAGTTCGGGGTTGCGGAGGCGGTCCTCCTCACCCAGGGGGACAAAGGGAATCCCGTCCCCCCGCGTGTAGAGCGCGAACGCCGCCGGCGAGAGCCGGAGCCGGCGGTAACCGGCCGCTGCGTGCACCGCGAAGACCCAGTCGGGAACGAACCCCTCCTCCGCCAGCCGCACCGCGGGTTCGACCACGGCGGCGAACGGAAGCCGGCCGAAGCGCTGGTGGAGTTCCACCAGGGTTGCCGGTGCGGTGGGAACCAGCACGCTGAGCGGCCCGGTTTCGGCGCGGTCGCCCTTGGTCGGAGGAAAACCGTAGAGGCCTCCGCCAACCCCTTCGAGGGGCTCGAACATCTCCTCCCGGGTCCGCGCCGGACACCGCGCGCTGCCGTCGAGCGCGGTGACCCGGCGGGTCTCCGGTTCGAACACCACGGCGTAGGCGGTGCCGCCCAGCCCGTTCATGGAAGGCTCCACCACCCCCGCGGCCAGGACCGCGGCCACCGCCGCGTCGGCCGCGTTCCCCCCACCCGCCAGGATCCCGGCCCCGGCGCGCGCGGCACCCGAGGTCATCGCCGTCACAGCCCCGCCGTTTCCGGCAACGTGCGAGCGGCCGGGAAGGGGGACCTGCTCGCGTAGCGAAGCGCTCATCCGTCGTGCGCAGCGAGGAGCGCGGGATCGGCGTTGCCGCCGCAAAGGGGGGTGAGGATCTCGCGGCCACGAAAACGGTCGGGATGCTCGAGGAGCGCTGCGATCCCGGCGGCCCCCGCCGGTTCCACCACGACTCCGAGCGTCCGGTGAAGGAGGCGCACCGCCTCGCGAAGGGATCCCTCGCCAACTTCCACCACTTCGTGCACGACCCGCTGCATGAGGGGAATGGCCTCGGGCACCGGAACCCGGACGGCGATGCCGTCGGCGATCGTGGCCGGGGCGGCTTCGGCGGGAGATGGATCCCCCGACTCGAAGGCGCGGCGCATAACCGGCGCTTCGCGCGCCACCACGCCCACCACCGACACCTCCGGAGCAGCGTGGCGAAGCCAGAGCCCCATGCCCCCGATGAGCGCACCGTTCCCGACCGGAATCAGGGCGGTGTCGGCACGAAAAACGGCCTCCACGCACTCGAGCGCGATCGTTCCGGCGCCCTCGGTGATCTCGGGCTCGCGGCCGTCCTCGACGAACTCGGCGCCACACTCCCCGGCATAGGCGAGGGCGGCCTCCTTGGCGGCGTCGAAGTCCTCCCCGACGAGGCGGACCTCGGCGCCGAGGTCCCGCATGGCGCGGACCTTGTCGGGATTGGCGCGGAGGGAAGAGAACACCGTGAGCGGAATCCCGGACCGCCGAGCAGCCCAGGCGAGTCCCTGGCCGAAGTTCCCGGCCGATCCGGTCACCCAGCCCGGGGTTCCGGGAGGAAGGCCGCGAAGCCGCTCTTCGGCCTCCGGGCCCCGCCGGGCGCCGAACCAGCAGGCGCCCCGGGCCTTGAAGCTGCGGATCGGGTTCACGCACTCCACCTTCACGGTGACCCGGCAGCCGGTAGCGGCGCCGAGCGGATCCGATGCGAACAGCGGCGTATCCCGGAACTCCCGGGGGATGGCGGCGAGGGCGGCTTCGATTCCCTGCGGGGTCGGTTCGGACGGCACGGCGGGGATGGTAAGGCGCGGATCGCGACAACGACCGTCGAATACACTTCGGCTCCCGTCTGGAAGAACCGTCCCGTGCCGCCGGAAGGCCGGGCATGCAAGAGGCGGGTGAGGGAAGACCGATGAAGACCAAAACACCCTGGACCGGCCGCAACATCAGCCGCCGGCAGTTCGTCCGGACCGGCGCCGCGGGCGCGGCCGCCCTCGGCGCGGCGGCGTCGGGAGCACCGGCCGTCCAGTCGTCCGGCCCGAGGCCCGTGGTGATCGCCTCCGGGAACGGCAACCGCTACAAGAACGGCGGCGACGAGGTGGTCGTGGAACGCGCCTTCCGCATGATGACCGAGGGGAAGGACATCCTCGAGAGCCTGATCGAGGGCGTGAAGATCACCGAACTCGACCCCGAGGACGCGAGCGTCGGATTCGGAGGCCGCCCCAACGCCGACGGCGTGGTCCAGCTCGATTCGTGCTGCATGCACGGCCCCAACCGGCGCGCCGGCGCGGTGGCCGGGATCGAGGGCGTCCGGACCCCGGCGTCCGTGGCCTACCAGGTCCTCCAGGTCACCGACCACCACCTGCTGGTCGGGAAGGGCGCCCAGCACTTCGCCCGCAACATGGGTTTCAAGGTCGAGGACGACCTGAACACCCCCCGGTCCCGCGAGATGTGGCTCGAGTGGAAGCGGCGCATCGATCCGGGGCATTACCTCGATCCCAAGAAACGGGCGGCCGCCGGACATGAGGCCGGCCTCTCCATGGTCCGCGACGGCCTGATGGACGAGGAGGAGTACTACGGGACGATCAACTGCGACGGCCTGAACGCGAACGGCGACCTCGCCGGCGTCACCACTACGAGCGGCCTGGCCTGGAAGATCCCCGGGCGCGTCGGCGATTCGCCGATCCTGGGCGCGGGGCTCTACGTGGACAACGCCGTCGGCGCGGCGGGCTCCACCGGCCGTGGCGAGGCCAACCTCTACGGGCTGTGCTCCTTCCTCATCGTGGAGGAGATGCGGCGCGGCGCCCATCCCAAGGACGCGGCGATGACCGCGCTCGCGCGCGTCAAGGAAAACACCGTCGAGAAGCGCCTCCTCAACAGCCGGGGCCTGCCCGCGTTCGGGCTTTCCTTCTACGTGGTGAACAAGGCGGGCGTGCACGCCGGTGTCTCCATGTATACGAGCGCCCGCTCCAGCTACGCCGTGTGCGACGAGAACGGTCCCCGCTCCGAGCCGATGGAGCCCTTCCTGGAGGGGAGTGCCTCGGACTGACTCGGTGCGTCGGATTCGTCACCGCGGCGCGCGCAGGCCGTTGTTCGCCGTGCTCCGCGCCGTCGCGCTCTCCCTGGCCGCTTCGGCCGCGGCGCACGCGCAGGACGGGGACGACGCGAACGAACGGCCTCCTCCACCGAACATCTTCGACTTCATCGACCACGAAGTGAGGGATCCCACCGACCTGCACTCTCCGGCCCGAAAGCTCGAGGACCGCTGGCGGCGGATCTGGGGCCCCCTCGGAATGCGCTACCACCTTTATCCCACGCAGCAGACCGGCGCCGAGGACTGGCCGCCTCGTCTCTACGCCGGCGGCATGAACTACAGCATCTGGCGCGACCCCGTCACCGGGCGGCCGGAGTTCTGAGTCCGGCTCCAGCAAAACCGAACCTCCCGAACTCGTGCGGATCCTGAGCTTCACCGCCGGAGCGGGCGAAATGCTCTGCGGGAGCTGTATCCGGGACAACGCCCTGGCCCGATCGCTCGCCGGCCGCGGACACGATGTCCATCTCGTTCCGCTCTACCAGCGCAGCCGCACCGACGAAACGAGCGTTTCGGAAGGCCGGGTGCGCTTCGGCGGAATCTCGGTGTTCGTGCAGCACGCGGCTCCGCTCTTCGGGGCGCTTCCCGGACTCGACCGGATTCTGGATTCAGCGGCGCTGCTCGGCCTCGTCGAGCGGTTTTCCTCGTCCACCGACCCGACCCGGCTCGGACCGCTCACCGTCACCACGCTGCAGGGGGTCCGGGGACCCGCACGGCGCGCGGTGGAGGCCCTCGCGAAGTCCGTCCGCGATGCCGCCCCCGACGTGGTGGTGCTCCCCAACTCGCTGCTCCTCGGGCTCGCCGAGCCCCTGGCCGCGGCCACCGGAGCCCCGGTCGTGGTGACCTTCTCCGGTGAGGACCTGTTCCTTGCCGGGCTCCCCTCCGGCGACCGCGAGCGGGCGCTCGGCCTCATGCGGGACGCCGCGGGGGCCGCGGATCATTTCGTCGGCGTCACCGAGCATCACACCCGCGATATGGCGGAAACGCTGGGCATTCCGGGTGACCGGGTGTCCTTCGTGCGGTTGGGGGTGGACCCCGACGGATACCCGGCGGCGCCGAAGGACGGCCCGGGCGGCGGCGAGGGCCGGCCCGTGACGATCGGTTTCTTTTCCCGAATCGCTCCCGAGAAGGGGCTCGATCGGCTGGGGCGCGCCGCGCTCGAACTGGCCGCGCAACCCGACGCGCCGCCACTCCGGGTGCGGGCGGCCGGTTGGATGGGCCGCGGGAGCAAGGGGTACCTGGACGAGGTGCGCCGCCTGTTCGCGGCCGACGGCTCCGGTGTTTCCTTCGAGTACCTCGGCGAGCTGGATCATGCCGCGAAGATCCGCTTCCTGCGGGATGCCGACGTGATCGGCGTCCCCGCGACGTTCCCCGAAGCGAAGGGAATCCCGGCGATCGAGGCGATGATGGCGGGCACGCCCGTCGTGGTTCCGCAGCAAGGGGCCTATCCGGCCCTGCTGGACCGGGTCGAGGGCGGCGTCCTCGCGAAGAGCAGCGAGCCCGCGGACTTCGCGGCGGCGCTCTCGCAGCTCGTGCTGCACCCGGAGCGGAGGAGAAACGTTGGGGCGCGCGGGTTCCAGCGCGTGAGGGAGGAGCACTCCCTCGAACGGATGGCCGAAGAGGCCGAGGCGGCGTTCGCCCGCGTGATCGCCGCCTGAACCAGTTCAGGAAACCAGACAATGGAAACGCAATCGCCGAACTCGGAGGCCGCCGCGGCGGCGCGCCATGACCTCGACGAGCATGTCCGGGACATCGTGCGCTGGCACTTTTCCGAGGAGACCGGATGCCCCTTCTGGCTGGATTTCCGGAAGCGGCTCGACTTCGATCCGCTGACCGGGGTCAAGGGCTTTGACGACCTGAAGCGCTTTCCGCCGTTCGAGGACGAGTGGCTCCGGGGCGGGCCGGTGCGCCGCTTCATTCCGGCGCCGTACCAGGACCGGCCGCTCTACGTCTTCGAGACCGGCGGGACCACCGGAATTCCGAAGAGCCGCACTTCGGTGGACGATTTCCGGATCGACTACGAGCTGTTCAGCGCGGTGCTGTCCGAGGAGCACTTTCCGTCGGGTTCCAACTGGCTGATGCTGGGGCCGTCGGGACCGCGCCGGCTGCGGCTTGCCGTGGAACATCTCGCCCAGTTCCGGGGGGGGATCGCGTTCTGCGTGGATCTCGACCCCCGGTGGGTCATCAAGCTGATCAAGAAGGGCTGGACCGAGCACCTACTCGCGTACCAGGCGCACGTCATCGACCAGGCGCTGACCGTGCTGTCGGCCGGCCACGACATCCGGTGCCTCTTCACGACCCCGAAGCTGCTCGAGGCGCTCTGTCTGCGGCTCGAGGACGAAGGGAGGACCCTGGCGGAGACGGGAATCCGGGGCATCTTCTCGGGAGGCACCGAGTTCACCCCGCAGTGGACGCGCTTCGCGATGGAGGAACTGCTCGACGGGGTGTTCCTGCAACCCACCTACGGCAACACGCTCATGGGGCTCGCCCCGGCGCGGCCGCCGACTCCCGAGGACGGCTACAAGATCGCCTACTACCCGCCGATGCCCCGCGCGGTCCTGGAGGTCGTGGACCCCGACAGCGGGGACGTGGTGGATTACGGGCAGACCGGGCGCGTGCGTCTCACGACCCTGACGAGGGAGTTCTTCGTCCCGGGCTTCCTCGAACGCGACGAAGGCGAACGGGAACCGCCGTGGGGCCCCTACGCCTGGGACGGCGTCAGCGGCGTCCGTCCGTTCGGTCAGCTCGCCGGCGGGACCACCGTGGGGGTCTACTGACGTCCCGTTCGGCAGGGCAGATGACCTGGAGGACGTCGGGCCGAACGGCCGGGTGCAGACGGCTCACGGCGATCCTGGCGGTTGCGGTCGCCGTTGCCGCCGCGGCGAGCGCCCAATCCGAGACCGTCCTCGTTCGCGGGCGGACGATCCACACCGTCACGGGCGGGACTCTCCAGAACGGCGAGATTCTGATCCGGGACGGGATCATCGAAGCGGTCGGCCAGTCCCTGGACGTTCCCGCCGGGGCCGCGGTTTACGAAGCCGAGGTGGTGATCCCGGGCCTGATCGATGCGCACGCGCACGTCGCCCTTGACCGTTCCAGCCGCTCGCGCATTCCCGGCCCGGTGACCGCCGAATGGAAGGCCGTGGAACACCTGGACCTGTCGGATCCCATGCTCCAGGTGGCGCTTTCGGGAGGTGTGACGTCGCTGGTGACGCGCTCGGGCAGCGGCATCATTTCGAGCGGACAGGCGGTAGCGCTCAAAACGAAGCGCGCGCCCGGCGAGGAGATGATCCTCAAGCCCTACGTGGACCTGAAGATGGCGGTGCGGCCGCTGATCAACCTGCGGCCCGGCGAGACGCCGCAGACGGTGATGGGGTGGTACGCCACCGCTGACGACTACTTCCGCCGCGCCGCGGCCTACGTGCGGGAGCAGGAAGCGCACGCCGCCGGAGAGGGAGCGGCGCCCGAGCGCGACGAGCGCCTCGAGGCCTTCGCGGCCGTGATCCGGGGCGAGGTCATGGTGCACGCCCACGCGCACTATCCGAGCGAGGTGATGATGGTGCTGCGCCTCGCGCGCAGGTACGGCTTCTTCGACCGGCTGGCCCTCGCCCATGCGGAGGAGATCTTTCCGCTCACCGAGCTGCTCGCGGGAACCGAAATCGTCCCGGTCATCGGCCCGATGATGATCGTCCAGTACTGGGGTGATCCGGAGCCCCTGAACCTGCTGAAGGACCTCCTGGACGCGGGCGTACACGCCAGCATCCAGACCGACATGTCGAACCAGCACTTCAAGGACTTCCGGGAGTACGGGGCCTTCCTGGCGCGGCACGGGCTCACCGACGACCAGGCCCTCGAAATCATGACGATCAACGGAGCGCGCGCCATGATGCTCCAGGACCGGATCGGCAGCATCGAGGTCGGGAAGGACGCCGATCTGGTGCTGCTCGACGGGCACTTCCTCGATCTCGCCGCCGACCGGGTGGAGCGGGTGCTCGTGGACGGGCGGCTCGAGTACGAGCGGGACCGCGTGTTTCAGTCCGCGCGGCCCCGCGCCGTGGGGCCGTTCACTCCGGTGACCGGTCGGGTCACCGCGGAGGACGCAAGCTTCGCCATCACCGGCGCCCACGTGTTCACCGTGAGCAGCGGCGCGATCCCGAACGCCACCCTGGTGGTCGAGGACGGCCGCTTCACCCGGGTGGAGGCGGACGCGGCGCCGCCCGCGGGGATGGCGGTCATGGACGCCGGGGGCAGGGTGGTCATGCCGGGAAGCGTGATCGCCCGCGCCTTTCCCAACGACTGGATCGGCGACCTCAAGTGGCAGGTGCAGAACGATGAGATCACCGCGCCGGTGGTCCCGGAGATGAACGCCCTCTATGCCGTGGACCCCTGGTTCCCCTCGTATCGGGTGAACACCACGATCGGGGTGACCGCGATCCACGTCACCCCCGGCACCCGCAACCTGGTGGGCGGGAACGGCGTCCTGGTGAAGACCCCCGGTCTCGACTTCGAGAAGATGGTGCGCCGCGAGCCCGCCAGCCTGGTGTTCGCCCTCACGGCTTCGGCGCTCCGGGAATGGACGGACGAGGCGGGAGCGGAGCTGACGCTCGAGAGCGCTTCGGCAATGATCCGGGCGGCGCTGGATGCCGCGCGGCGCTATGCAGAGTCGGATGAATCCCGGGAGTACGACGCGCGCCTCGAGGCGCTCCTGCCGTTACTCCGGCGCGAGGTGCCGGCGATGGTCCACGCGGACCGCGTGGCGGAGATCGAAGCGGCGCTCAGCCTCGCGGAGGACTACGGCCTGCGGCTCGTGATCACTGGCGGGGTCGAGGCGCACCGGTTGGCTGGCCGGCTGGCGGCGGCCGGTGCGGGCGTCATTCTGGGGAACTCCGGAAGCTACGCGTCGGATATCCGCGGGGGAGGTGAGGGTTGGAGCGTCGAGGGGCCCGCCATCCTGAACCGGGCCGGGGTCAAGGTGGCGTTCTACGGCCCGGGCGCCTCCCGGCGCGCCTCCCCCATCGGGCGGCTGGGCGGCGAGCCCATCCTCAACTCCGCGTGGGCCTTCCGCAACGGCGTGCCGGAGGTGGATGCGCTCCGGATGGCGACGCTGAACGCCGCCGAACTCGTGGAAATGGGCGACCGGATCGGAAGCATCGAACCGGGAAAAGACGCCGACTTCGTGATCCTGGAGGGCCATCCGTTCGACTACCGGGTCCTGCCGCAGTGGGTGTTCGTGGACGGGCGGCTGGAAGCGGGACCTCGCTAAACCGCGGACGCCGAAAGGCGCGTTGGCGCACACGAGCCTGGAACGCCGACCTCTGGTCGGCACAGCGGGCCGGAGGCCCGCGCACGGCGTGCCGCTACCCGCCTTGCGGGACAGAGGTCCGGAACGTCCAGTCAGTTGCGTTGCACCAAGAGAACAGCCCCATCGGACAGGTCAGCGTTACGCCGTGCGCGGCGCGGAGCGCCGCGCGTGCCGGTCGGAGACCGGCGTTCCAAGCCGGCGGTGTTTCAGAGGGGGTCGGACTGGGCGCCTTCCTGGAATGCCCAGATCCGGTTGCGCGTGAGGATGTAGAGGACGCCGTCCTTGACGACCGGGGTGCAGTAGACGGAGGCGCCGAGGTTGTACTCCCCGAGCACCTCCAGCTCCTTGCCCGCGCGCAGAACCACGACGTCCCCGTCCTCGTCGCCCAGGAAGACCTTGCCGTCGACGACGAAGGGGGAGCCCCACACCGCGGCGAAGGTGTCGTAGGTCCAGAACTCCTCGCCGGTCTCGGGGTCGAGCGCGTGGAGGAAGCCCGACAGGCTGGAGATGTAGAGCACGCCGTCAGCGATGGCCGCGGTGGACATGGTGCGGTAGAAGTCCTCGCCGCCGCGGTGCCACACCGCGTGCGTGTCGGTGACGTCGCCGGTCCCGGTCGCGTCGATCACCCAGAAGTGGCCCGGCGCCTCGCCGTGCTCCGGGTCCTGGCCGACGCCGATGTACACCTTGTCGTTGAAGACGACCGGCGTCGAGAGGATGTTGTTGCGCGTCCCGCGACCGCCGAGGATCCACTCCGAGTCCTTCGGGTTGCAGTCGAACTGCCAGATGAGCTCGCCCGTCGCGGCATCGAGGCTGTAGATCACGCCGTCGCCGCCGGGGAAGATGACCTGCGCCCGTCCGTTGATCACCCCGTAGGCCGGGTTGGTCCACGCGCCGTGCAGGACGTTCTCGCCGACCGGGGTGCTCTCCCACAGCAGTTCGCCGGTGTTCTTGTCGAGGGCGATGAAGTCGGGCGAGAAGGGCGAGGGGACGTTGACATGTCCCTCGTCGACGCCATTGCTCGTGACCGTATAGAGCACGTCGCCGATGATGAGCGGCGATCCGGTGGCGAGGTTGTGCGGGAAGACGTCCAGCTCCCCGATCATGTCGTAGGACCAGATGATGTCTCCGGCAATCTCACCGGTGTCTTCCTCGTCGGTGAAGGGGCCGTCGTTGCCGTTGGCGAAGCCGTTCGCGTCCAGACAGACGATGTGCGCCTCGTTGGAGACGTAGTAGATGCGGTCCCCCTCCATGTACGCGGTCGAGCAGACTCCCTGCCGCGGCCAGTCGTTGACCCTGCCGGCCGGGAGCTTCGGATGCACCATCTGCCAGAGGAAGACGCCGGTGTCCGCCGCGAACGCCATGACGACGCCCCGGTCGCCCTCGATGGAAGGGTCGCGAAGCCCCTCGTTGTTGGTGCCGACGTAGACCCGGTTGTTCGCCACCACCGGGCCGCCATAGGCCTGCGAACCGACCGGCTGGGACCAGAGGACGTTCCGGCCGGTGTCCACGTCCCAGTCGCCGACGACGCCCGTCTCGTCGGACACCATGTTCCGGGACGGCGTGTTGCCGAACATCGCGATTTCCTGGGACGAAGCCGCGCCAGGCGCCGCCAGTGCCGCCAGGACTCCGAGAATCAGCGCCTGTCGTATTTCCATCACCTGGGGTTCTCCATCACCTGCACGTTGTCGTAGTAGATGTCGATGGGCGAGTAGCCGATCAGGCCCGGGCTTCCCTGGCGCACCGGCTCCGGGTCCTCCACGGTCACGGTCCAGTCGTCGGGCTCGGCCTCGCCGCGCCGCCAGACCTTGCCGCGGATGAGCGCCCGGTCGTCGTCAACGTCCACCCGAAGCTTCAGCGTGTACCAGACGTCGGGATCCCACGCGAAGGGAAACCGCTCGGCCATCCGCAGCTCGGCGGCCCACGAGCGGACCTCGATCCGCTGGTGGTTTCCCTGGAGATCCATCGTGTAGCCGCTGTTGATGAGCCCGATATCGGGACGCCGCCGGCCCCGCTCGGTCGACATCACGTCGGCCTGCACGGAGTAGTCCGACAGGGTTGACGGGCCGATGTAGATGGCGTGCCGGTGGATGCCGGTACGCGACGCGCCTTTCCGGAAGAGCTGCTCGCCCCCTTCGTCCACGGCGGCCAGACTGCCGCCCCCGCCGATCCAGTGCGGCGGGCGGCCGTTCGCGAAGTCCTCGGTCCAGGGCAGCGGCGAGAAGATGCGCACCCGGGCGGCGGCCGACACGTCGCCCACCGTCGCGATGACCCGTCCCGCCTGGTTGGCGGCCCCGGAACTCGCCTGGAACTCGCCGTCTTCACCGAGCTGCGAGCCGGTCAGGCCATCGAGCGTCCAGGTCGCGGCCTGGTCCCCGGCCGGTTGTCCGTTCGCGTCGAATGCCAGGAGCCGGAAGTCGATCGCCTGGCCCGCGGACGCGATCACCTCCGCGGGAACCACCTGCAGGCTGGCGACCGTTCCCGTCGGCGCGGTCTCGGGCCCGAGGACTGGGCTCGCGGCCGGCGCCGGGTCGAAGGGGGCGTCGGGATCGCCGATGCAGTAGATGCCGGACTCGGCCGTGACGTAGAGGCGCCCGTACGCCGGGGCGAACGAACCGTAGATCTCCGCCTCGCGGCCGTCGGCCACCTCGATGTCGTCGCTGTCGAACTCGGTGACGCCGTCGGCGCCGGGCTCCAGGATGTGAACGTTGCCGTTGACCTCGGTGACGTAGAGCTTGCCGTCGGCCCAGACCGGCGAGGACTTGCCGACAGTCCCGACGCTGTACTCCCAGACGACGGCTCCGCTGGCGGCGTCGATGGCCACCAGGTTCGCGGAGTTGTCGATGACGTAGAGCCGGCCGTCCTTGATGAGCGGCGAGGAGAACCCGACCGCGAGCTCGTCGATGCGCCACTTCTCGCCGGTGGCGGTGATGTCGCCGCTCCCGGTCGCGTCGATGGCCACAACCCGTCCCAACGCTCCGGCGTCGAGGTTCTCTTCGCTGTGCGCGATGTAGACGATGTCGCCGTCGATCACGGGCGAGACGTTGATGCCGCGCTTGCTGAGGTGGAACTCCCAGACCTTCTTGCCGGTGCGGGCCTGCATCGCGTAGACGCGGCCGTCAGCGTTGCCGTCGATGAGAAGCCGCTGGCCGCCCACGACAGCGACGATGGGTACCGACTGCGTGTTGAGGTCGGCCGGCGTGCCGCCCGGCGTCGCGACCCAGCGAACGTGTCCGGTCGCCTTGTCGAGCGCCACGTAGCGGTGGCGCGGCGGCCCGCCCAGATCCCCCCACGCCGAGCCGATGACGCTGAGCACGAGCCGATCCTCGTCGATGATCGGCGTCGACGTCCGCCCTCCGTATCCGGACGCGCGGCCGAGGTCCTCGCCGAGCCGCCAGCTCCAGACGACGGCCCCGTCACGATCGAAGGCGTGCAGGTGGCCGTCCACATTCAGGGCGTAGAGGTGGCCGGTCTCCGGATCGCCGGTGACGCTGCCCCAGCCGACCCGGTTGTACGGGACGGTTGTGTTGAAGACGCTGAACGTGTGTTCCCAGAGCTTCGCGCCGTCCTCCGCGTTCCAGCAGGTGACGATCTCCTTCTTGGCCACCCCGTCCCCGGTGCGGCCGTTGGCGCAGACGCGCCCGTCGAACACGGCGGGGGTCGAGCGGCCGATGTATTCCTGGAACCAGACGAGGTTCTCGCCGTCCACCGACCAGTTCGAAACGAGGCCGGTCTGGTCCGATACGCCGTTCTGCATCCGGCCGCGCCAGCTAGGCCAGTCCTGCGCCGCCGCGCTCGCGGCCGGCAGCGCGAGGAACGAAACAAGAAGCGTCACGCACGCGGCGGCGCCGTGAGTCGCCCTGGTCATTCGCAATCTGAGATGGGGTGTCGGCCGTGCGTCAACCGGGCATTTTAGCAGCCCGTGGTCAGCCCGCATGAGCGCCGAGGTCCCCACCGGGAGAATCGCCCATGCGCGCGTCCTCCTACGCACCCCGCCCGTCATGAAAATGGCGGAAACGGCTTGGAACGCCGGTCTCCGACCGGCACGCGGCCCGAAGGGCCGCAGGCGACGTGCCGCTGTTTGCCCCCGCGGGACGCCGGGACAAGCACGTCCCCTCTGTTCCGGTTGGCTCCGAAGGTGCGAACCAACTCGCAGATCGGCGTCACGACGTGCGCGGTGCCGAGCACCGCGCGTGCCGGTCGGAGACCGGCGTTCCAAGCCGACGGTGCCATCACGGCGCTTGGCCGACCCGCCGGACTGCCTTTTCACAGCAACTGGCCACCGAGGCATCGGGCCGGTCACGGACTCAAGGCCCGCTCGATGGCCCACGTCACGCCAACCAGCCCGATGACCAC
>JAJEIY010000045.1 GCA_022828085.1 Acidobacteriota bacterium
CTCCAGGGCGCCGTTCGCGCCGCCCGCCACGAAGAACGGGACGCGCTTGTGGTTGTGGATGTTCGGATCGCCCATCGGGGACCCATACAGGATCATGGTCTTGTCGAGCAGCGTCCGGTCGTCCTCCTGGATGCTCCGCAGTTTCTCCATGAAGTACGGGACCAGGCTCACGTGGTACCGGTTGATCCGTCCCAGGATCTCGACCCGCTCGGGATCGTTGCCGTGGTGCGACGCCGGGTGGAAGGCCGTGGCCTCGCCGCTGTCCGGATACACCCGGCTGGAAGCGTCCCGGCCCAGCTTGAAGCTGAACACCCGGGTCATGTCCGACTGGAAGGCGAGCGCCTGCAGGTCGAACATGATCTTCACGTGCTCGTCGAACGAGTCCGGCACCCCTGACGGGGCGTCGGGAAGCTCCCGGAGCTCCCCGCTGGTGTTCCGCTCCACGATGCGCTCGATCCGCCGCTCCATCTCGCGGATGTCGGTCATGTAGCGGTCCATCCGCCGCACGTCCTCGGCGTCAAGGGACGTCTTGAGCCGGCTGACTTCCGATCCGATGAAGTCCAGAACGCTCTGGCGCGCCTTCTGACGGGCCACCCGGCCCTCCGGGGTGCCGCCGGCGCCGAACAACTGGTCGAACACGATGCGCGGATCGCGCGTCATCGGCAGCGGCTCGGTCGGCGACGCCCAGCTGATGGTGTCCGTGTAGACGCACGCGTAGCCGTAGGCGCAGCCGCCCGCCTGATCCACCGTCTCGATGCAAAGCTGCATCGAGGGAATCGGCGTGTCCTGGCCGAAGCGCTGGGCGTACATCTGATCGAACGAAGTTCCCGCAAACACATCCGAACTCTCGGTCTGCTTGGGATACGACTGGGTCAGGAATGCCGCGCTCGAGCGGAAGTGGTCGCCGCCGATCTCGCGCGCGGTGCGCGCCTCGGCCGGCTCCACGTCGCAATCGCTCACGATGGTGACGTAGTCGCGGACCGGCTCCAGGGAGCTGAGGGCGCCCCTCGAGAGATCGAAGTCCGTGCCTTCCTTCTCCGGGGTCCACAGGTACTGCGAGCGGCCGTACTTGTTGCTGCCCGCGGCGCCGTGAACGATCTCGATCGCGACGAGGCGCGTCGGGTCGTCCGCCGTCGGTTTTGCGAGGACGCTCGCCGGAACCATGGCGTCCAGGAACGGCAACGCGATCGTCGCTCCCGCTCCACGGAGGAACGTCCGCCGCGGAAGGCTCTTGCCGGTCAGGTAGTTCATCTTGGTCTCCTGTCAGGGTGCCCCACCGGCCGTCTCCGTATCCGATGGGGCTGGAGTTTTGCTGTGGGTAAACGACCCCCGCAAGGTACGGGATGATCCGTTTCCCATAACCGGGCAAGGATAGGAAATCAAGCGGCCTGACGCAAGCGGCACGGCGCCCACCGGGGCGACGCGCGGCACCCCGGCACCAACCCGGGTAACGCCCACCCGAACGGGGGTCAGTGCTCAGCCGCGACCGTGGTTTCGATCTCCTCGAGGACCTCGCCCTTCATCTGGAAGGCCGGGCTGCGCACGACGCCCAGAATGAACGCCGACGTCCGGAAGTCGGCGTCCTCCGCTTCCCGGACGATCTCCCGGATCCGCGGCTGGTCGAAGTACTCCACCCGCCGGCCCAGCGCGTAGGCCATCAGGTTCTCGGTGAACGTCCGCAACAACGGCGTCGGACGCTTGAGGAGCGCGTTGCGCAGGTCTCCGATGTTCTGGATCAGGGTGCCGTCGTAGAACTCGCCGGAAGCGTCGATCGGCTGGCCCGCGTCCTTCACCCGCACCCGGCCGGTGACATCGAACGCCTCGAGCGCCACGCCGATGGGATCCATCATCCGGTGGCAGGAACGGCACGCGGGGTTGTCGCGGTGGATCTCCAGGCGTTCGCGCGCGGTCAACTCGCGGCCGTCGGCCGCCGCCGCAGTCGCATCAAGGTCGGGAACGTCCGGCGGCGGGGGCGGTGGCGGACTTCCGAGCAGCACCTCCATCACCCACTTCCCGCGCAGTACCGCCGACGTCCGATAGGGATGCGAAGTCAGCGTCAGCATGCTGCCGTGAGCGAAGATGCCGCGCCGGCTCGGGTCCTGGTACTGGACCAGCCGGTGCTCCGGTCCGGTGACCCCCACCATCCCGTAGTGCTTGGCAAGGCGCTCGTTCACGAACGTGTAGTCGGCCGTGAACAGGTCGAAGATGCTCTTGTCCTCCGACACCAGGTGGTGGAAGAACCGCTCCGTCTCCTCCACCATCGCGGTCTTCAGCTGCTGGTGGAAGTCCGGATAGAGGCGAACGTTGGGGTTGATCTTCTTGAGGTCCTGTAGCCGGAACCACTGATACGCGAACCGCTTCGCGAGCGCCTCCGAGCGCGGATCCTCGAGCATCCGGCGCACCTGCCCGTCGAAGACGGAGGGGTCCGACAACTCCCCCGTCTCGGCGACGTCGAGCAGCTCGTCATCCGGGATCGTCCCCCAGAGGAAGAAGGACAGCCGGGAAGCCAGGTCGGTGTCGGTCAGCCGATAGCCGAACTCCGCCTCCCGCGGGTCGAGCGGCTCCTCGATCCGGAACACGAAGTTGGGGCTCGCGAGAACCCCCTCGACCCCCATCCGGATCCCTTCCTCGAAGCCGACGGTTTCGGCGCCCGCATCGTAGAGCTCCATGAGCGCCGCCAGGCCTTCATCGCTGAGGTTGCCCCGGTAGGCGAGCCTGCCCAGGCGCCCCAGGATCTGTTCGGCGCAGGGGCGGGCCTCATCCGGCGACAACGGACGGCAACTGAAGACCGCCTGCCGGCTCGGCGTTTCCGAAACGCCGGTCGTATCGAAGGGGCCGCGAATCAGGACGTCACGAAGGTGCGGGAGGCTGTGGATCCCGTAGGTGAGCGCGATGTTCGTGCTCGCGAGCGACCACTCGTGCGGGGAGACGAGATCCAGCGTCGGGCCGTCGAACTGCCGCAGGAACGCCGCCGCCACCTTCCGGGGACCGGCCTTCACGAAGATCGGTTCGGTGATCATCGTGGCGCCGTCCGGATCGGAGGTGTGCATCCACGGATCGATCGAGAGCAGGGCGACCCGCTCGCCGTCAATGGAGATCTCGAGCCGCTCGGGGTTCTCCTCGGAGTTCAGCGCGCCCACCGCGGTACCAACGACGGGGCCGCACACCTCATGGTGGAGGGAGACGCGGAAGACGTAGTTCCCGTCCGCCGGGAAGGTGTGGTCCGCGGCGAGCCCGCCCCGGGTGCCGTAGGGGGCTCCCTCGACCTGGCGCCGCTGCGAGGCCCAGCGGGAGACGAAGTAGCTGGTCTCCGCCGGGGCGGCGTCGGGATCGCCCACCGCGAGCCGGCTGATCTCGCTCGCCGCCCGCAGGTAGGAGTCCATGAGCGTCGCCGACAGCAACTGCACGTCCGCGATGTTGTCGAAGTTGGCGCTGATCGTGTCCTGCGGGAGGTACTCCGCAGCGTCGAGTTCGAGCGCCAGCAGATCCCGGATCGCGGCGGTGTACTCCGCCCGGTTCAGCCGCTGGAACGAACGGCGTCCCGGATTCGGCTCGGCCCTGGCGCTCTCGTCAAGCTGGGCCTCGAGCGACCCCGCGACCTCCGTCAGCACCTCCTCGGCGGGACGTCGGGAACCCGGCGGCGGCATCATCCCGAGCCGGAGCTTCGAGACCATCTTCTCCGCGAGCTCGGGACTGGCGGGCGCGTTGCCCGCGTCGAAGGCGGAGAGCGTCATGTTGCCGGTCTTCATCCGGTCGTTGTGGCAGACCATGCAGTAGGTCCGCAGCATCCGGTTGTGGGCGGCCGCGTTCTCCGGGGAGACCAGTGGAGCGGCTTCGCCTGGTGGGGCCGTCTCGGCGGATGACCCGGGTTCCCACGATCTCGCGGTGGCAAGGGTCGGTGACTCCGCGGACGCCGCGGCCGACGCCGCCAGCAGACCCGCGACCAGGAACAGCATCAGGGAAAGCCGACTGACTTTCCCCGCTTCCATTCGGGAACTCCCCATGGTCATCCCTCAGCAACCCACGCAGCGGTTGTTGTTCTTCGCCCCGTAGCTTTCCAGGAGGGCGATGGTCTCCGGGAACGGGTTGATCCGCTGGGCGGGTCCGTTCGCGAGATCCACCGTGGTCTGCCCGGAGCGGGCGATCACCAGCGGATCGGCGCCCTTGGAGATGAGGTAGAGGATCATCTCGTTGTCACCCCGGGAGGCGGCGTGGTGGATCACGCTGTAGCCGTTGTGGTCCCGGGCGGCCGGGTCGGCGCCCAGTTCTTCCACGAGGTACTTCATCGCGGGCATCCAGGCATCGGGGGCGTGGCGGTGCGAGTTCGCGGCCAGGCCGAGCCCGTAGCCGACGCCGGCGGCCGCGTGGATCGGATAGACCCCCGGGCCCCCGTAGGGCACCTCGGGGAGGCCCGAGGGATCTTCCTCGGGTTCTTCCGCCGTCAGGTCGGTCAGCCGGCGGAGGACCCGCTCCGGCACCTTCATGGTCGGAATGTGCGGGTCCGCGCCGCGGGCGACCAGCATCTTCATCGCCGGAATGTCGAGCGCGTAGGCGGCGCGCCAGAAGGCCGTCGCGCCGGCGCGGTTCACGCCGAGCTGGTCCGTGTTGTAGGTGGTGTACCACTGCTTTCGCTCGAGGCGGGCATCGATGTGGGCTCCGGCGTCGAGGAGCGCCTCCATGAACTCGATGTGCGAGGTCGCCTGCCGCAGGTGGTCCGCCGGCTGGGGATGGAACGGCTGGGCGATCCAGCGGGAGTTGATGGCCGCGTAGAGCGGCGCCCCGCCCGAGACGTTCGTCAGGTTCGGATCCGCGCCCCGCTCCAGCAGGCCCATGCCGAGGTCGTAGTGGCCGTTGAGCGACGCCATCAGCAGGGGTGAGGTGAGGTGTCCCTCCGCCCGCTGGTTGACGTCGGCGCCGGCGTCCGCGAGGGCGAGGGCCGTCTCCAGGTGGCCGTCACGCGCCGCCAGCAGCAGCGCGGTCAGCCCGCCGTGGGTACCCACGAGTTCCGCGTAGCGGAGCGGCTGGGGCCGGTCCCGGTTCCGCCGCCGGGCGTCCCGGCGCTTCTGCGCTTCCTCGATGGCCTTGGCCCGGGCCAGTTCGTCTTCGGGATGGCCGTGGGCGGCGGCGTGCTCGTCCTTCTCGGCGGCGGTTTCTTCGGCCGTGGGCTTCTTCAGATCGGCGAGGTCGGCGGATCCGGTCTTGCCGGAACCGGCGGTGGACGCGGTGGCCGGGCCTTCATCCGTCCGGCCCTTTTCCGCGGCCGCCTTGGCGGCGGCGGCGCGGGCCCGCCGCTGGGCTTCCTTCGCCCGCTTGTCCCGCTCCCGCTCGTCGTAGATGACGCCGGCCGTGCCGCCGCCCCGCTCGCGGGCCATCCGGGCCTGCCGGGCCCGCCGCGCCGCGAGGTCCTGCTCGGCGCGCGCCGCAACGTCCAGCACGGCCGCAGTGACCGCCGGGTCGGCTCCCGCTTCCATCAGCGTCTCGGCGGCCGCGGTCCGGCCGGTGGCCGCCGCGAACATGAGCGGCGTCTGGCCCCACTGGGGCTCGGCAGCGTTCACGTCGGCGCCGTGGGAGGCGAGAACCCGGACCGTCTCCGGATCCCCGGAGGCCGCGGCAAAGTGGATGGAACGGGCGCCGGTGTTCGTCGGCACCGCCACCGGAGCCCCGGCCTGCAGCAGGGCTGCGGCGACCTCCGCCTGACCGGCCGCCGCCGCGACGTGGAGCGGCATGTGGCTCCCGATCCGCGTCGTCGCCTTGATGTCCGCACCCGCCGCGATCAACACCTCGGCGACGCCGCGGTTCCCGAGCTTCGCCGCCCAGTGGAGCGCGGTGAA
This sequence comes from Acidobacteriota bacterium, assembly GCA_022828085.1. Classification (GTDB taxonomy): domain Bacteria; phylum Acidobacteriota; class Vicinamibacteria; order Marinacidobacterales; family Marinacidobacteraceae; genus Marinacidobacterium. The sequence goes on from JAJEIY010000045.1 coordinate 5,832, forward strand.
CCCGTCACCCTGCGCCGCGTTCACGTCGGCGCCGGAGCGCAGCTCCGCCTTCAGGGACTCGATGTCACCGCGCTTCGCCGCGTCCAGCACCGGCGCCAGGCGGGCCGCATAGCCGGCCCCCACCAGCAGACCAAGCGCAGCAAGCAGCGCTACGAGGCCAACCCATCGCTTCTGGATCTTCATGGCTCGTTCCTCTTCTCTTCTCGAAAGTCTTCTGAAAGTCCTGGGGCTGGAGTTCCCGGGCCGGCTAGACCGCCTGGGACAGGGAGAACCCGCCCGTGCTGTTCCCGAAGCTCTCCACGTCATCCATCCCCAGCTTGTGCAGCAGCGACAGCATCACGTTCGCCAACGGGGTCCCCGGCTCGGCCCGCAGGTGCAGGTTGTGCTCCAGGGCGCCGTTCGCGCCGCCCGCCACGAAGAACGGGACGCGCTTGTGGTTGTGGATGTTCGGATCGCCCATCGGGGACCCATA
>JAJEIY010000071.1 GCA_022828085.1 Acidobacteriota bacterium
CCGGCGGCGCCATCACGGCGCTTGACCGGCCCACCGGACTGCATTTTCACAGCAAACCCCGCGATTCTCGCGAGTCTCCGACTGGCGGCGCCGGTCTGGAGACCGGCGGTCCCCACCCTTCTCCCCCGCGTAAGATTCCGGCCGCCCGTGCCCCGCTTCTACCTGACGACCGCCATCGACTACGTCAACTCGCCGCCGCACCTCGGGACGGCCTACGAGAAGATCACCGCCGACGTGATCGCGCGCTTCAAGCGGGGCGCCGGCTACGAGACCCGGTTCCTGATGGGGAACGACGAGCACTCGCTGAACGTCCGGCGGCAGGCCGCACGACAGGAACTCGATCCGCTCGACTACTGCGCGAAGATGGAGGACGTCTTCCGGGCCGTCTGGGCGAAGCTCGACATCTCCTTCGACGACTTCATCCGGACCACGGAGGAACGCCACCGCCTGGGGGTGCAGAAGCTCCTCGAGGCCATCCGCGCCCGGGGCGGCATCTACGAGGGGACCTACGAAGGCTGGTACTGCGTCTCCTGCGAGGCGTTCAAGCAGGAGAAGGACCTCGAGGACGGGAATTGTCCGGTCCACAAGGCCAAGCCGGACTGGATCTCCGAGAAGAACCACTTCTTTCGCCTCTCGGAGTACCGCGATCGCCTGCTCGCGCTCTACCGCGAACAGCCGAGTTTCATCGAGCCCGAGACGCGCCGGAACGAGCTGACGAACGTCCTGGAAGCCGGACTGCTCGATCTCTCGGTCAGCCGGCCGGGATCCGGCTGGGGCATCCCGGTCCCCTTCGACGAGGCGAGCGTGGTCTACGTCTGGTTCGACGCGCTCATGAACTACCTGTCGGCGACCGGGTACGGGACCGGCGAGGAGGGTTGGGACGAGCGCTGGCCCGCCGACCTCCACATCGTCGGGAAGGACATCACCCGCTTCCACGCCGTCATCTGGCCGGCGATGCTGATGGCGGCCGGGGTCGCCATCCCCCGCCAGGTCTTCGGGCACGGCTTCGTGAACTTCCAGGGCGAGAAGATGAGCAAGTCGCTCGGCACCGCGGTGGACCCGCTCGAAGCGGCCGACCACTTCGGACCCGACCCGCTGCGCCTCTTCCTGGTGCGGGAGATCCAGTACGGCCAGGACGGCGACTTCTCCTGGGACCGCTTCGAGGCGCGCTACGACGCCGATCTCGCCAACTCGCTCGGCAATCTGGTGAGCCGCATCACCTCGATGGCGGGCCGCTACCGCGAGGGCCGGCTGCCCGCTTCGGCCCGCTCGGGACTTCCCGCGGTCGCGGCGCGGGCGGTTTCCGACTACCGGGCCGCGATGGAGGAGCTGCGGCTCCACGACGGCGCCGCCGCCGCCTTCCGCATCGTGAGCGCGGTCAACGAGTTCCTGACCGAACGGGCGCCCTGGACGCTCGCCAAGGATCCGGATTCGGGCGGCGCCCTCGACGAGACCCTCTACGAGGCCGCGGAGGCGACGCGGATCGCAACGGTGCTCCTCCATCCGGTGATGCCGCAGTCCACGCTCCGGATCCTCGGGCGGCTGGGCGGTACGGGCGGCGATCCGATCCGGTTCGACGACGACGCCGGGTTCCAGGGAGGCCGGACCCTCGAGACCCGGACGGGAGAACCGCTCTGGCCGCGCCTTTCCGGCGGAAGGTCGGGCGGCAAGGCCTGACCAGCGCACCCCCGGGGCGATGACTCCTCATCCGGCCGGTTCCCTCTCGCGGAACTGGCTGATGGGGTTCCGCACCGACCTCGTCTGGATCATCCTCTCGGCCGCCGTCGGCTGGGCCTACCTGGCGCTCATCCTGGGGGTCGGTTCCGGACTCGAGAACCCCATCCGGGACAGTTTCGCCACCCTGCGGATCGGCGATTTCGCGCTGCCGCTGAGCCTCGGGCTGGTGGTGGTGGCGAGCTGGGCAATCGTGCTCGACGCCCCGCACCTGTTCGCCACCCTGGCCCGCACCGTCCTTGATCCGGAGGAGTGGCGCGTGCGCGGCGGGGTGCTGCTCGCGTCCTTCGGCTTCTTCCTGCTGGGTCCGGCCCTGATCCTGGCTCCCCGGTGGCTCTCATCGGCGGGCGTGCTTCCGGCAGCCGCCGCCACGCTCGGCAGCGTGGTCTTCCTGGTCTTCTTCCGCCTCTGGGCCTACTACCACGTGGTGCGCCAGCACTGGGGGTTCCTCCGCCTCTACGCCCGCCGGAACCCGGCGGCGGAGGACGAACGGGAGGCCCGGCTGGACCGCGTCGTCTTCCCGATCCTCTTCTACCTGCCGATCGGCTGGTTTGTGACCGCACCCTGGTATGCGGCGAGCGGCATGCCCGAACTCGGGTTCGCCACCGAGGTCGGCGGCCGGACCCTCGGCGGCTGGCTGCATGCGCCGTTGGGATCGCTCTGGCTGCTCACCGTGTTCGCCTACGCGGCTTTCCAGAGGCGTCGCTCCCGGCAGGGCGTCCCCCGGAACCTCCCCAAGCTGCTGCTCCTGGCGGCCACGGTGCCGCTGCACGCCGCGGCCTTTTCGGGGCCGCTGCTGGTGCTCTTCGTGGTGCCCCTGGTCACCGCCGGGCACAACCTCCAGTACCAGCGCTTCGTCTGGGACTACGGGCGGCGCCGCTACCAATCGGAACGGAGTCCGGCCGCTTTCTCCTTCTCGAACCCGGTGCTCTATTTCGCACTCGGGCTCGCGTTCACCCTCATTTGCTACCGGGGCCCGCTGGTGGCTTCGGTGAGCGGCCTCCTCGCGGGTTTCCTCGACGGGTTCCTGCTGCCTTTCGCGGGTCTCGTGGCCGGGGCGCCGGGGAGCGGCGGCGGGAGCCTCGGAGCCGAAGTGGTGGGGGCGTCACTCCTCGGCTGGGCCATGCAGCACTACTACCTCGACGCGAAGATCTGGCAGGTCTCGAAGGACGAGCGGCTGCGGCGGGTCCTGCGGACGCCGCTTCCTACTCGGCCAGGGACCGCCGGAACGCCGCGATCGTGATCTCGGCGCGGCGGGCGACCAGCGCCTGCCCGTTCGAGATCGTCTGGTCGAGCGGGTCGAGCGGAACGCCGTTGATCTCGAACAGCCCCGCATCCCGGCGCTCGCGCGTGCGGATCGATCCCGGATCCACGGTCGCCATGATCGCGTCGTAGTGGTAGTCGTCGTGGATTCCCGCGCGGGAGGCGGACTGCACGTCGGGCTCCTGGTGGATTCCCAGTTCCTTGAGCTGCTCGAAACTCCAGATGTCCTCGGTGTAGTACTCGGGAATGTGGTGGAGCCGGACGCCGGAATGCGGCGGTTCGGCGTTCCAGCGCTCCGCGACGGCGGCCATCCCGCGCTGGTTCCCGCCGCTGTCGCCGATCATCAGGATGTCGGTGAACCCGCTGGTGGCGAGGCTCCGCGCCACGTCGGTGAGCACCATCTCGAAGGTCTCCCGCGTGAGGCTGAAGGTCCCGGGGAAACGCATGTGGCCGGTCGGCGGGTCGTGATCGCCCTCCGGCACCAGCTTGACGATGGGAGCGACCAGCGCGTTGCCGAGCCGGCGCGCAATGGCCTCGGTCGTGGCCCGCAGCACCACGTTGTGCTTTCCGGTGACCACGTAGGGACCGTTCTGTTCGATCCCCCCGGTCGCGACGATCGCGGTCGTGGCGCCGTCCGCGATGCGGTCGCGAACCTCCATCCAGGTCAGCTCCTCGATGAAGACGCTGTCGAAGGCGGCGATGGGCCGCTCGGCGTCGAGCGCGTTCCAGGGATGGTCCCCCCCGCCACAGCCGAGGGCCGCTACCGACAGGGAGAGGGCCAGGAAGTACCGTAAAGACATCGGGGCCATTGTCAGCGGGGGTGATCCGGGACGCAACCGCGTCGCCGAATCGGATTCGGCTACGCGGGAAACACCGGGACCGGGCCGGCGGGGCGGAGACCGACGCGCTGACCGGGCCGAAGGAGCCCCTGCCAGATCTCGCGGGCCGGGGACCGGGCTGCGATCGAGCGGCCCGACGGAAGACGCGCCTCGATGAGCTGAAAGGCTCCGTGGAACGCCGCCCGGGTCAGTACCGCGACGGCGGAGCCGGCGCGGTCTTCTTCCGCGAAAGGCTCCACGAGCAACCCGTCGAGCGGCAGCAGCACCTCGACGGGGCCCCGGGGGGGCTCCCCGCCGGACGCCGGGGGCAGGATCTCCACCCGGCCGATCTCGCAGAGCGCCGACTTCCCGTCGCTCTCGCCGGGGAGGAAGTTGGTCTCCCCCAGGAACTCGGCGCCGGCGCGGCTTCCGGGATGCCGGGCGAGTTCCTCCGGCCGGCCGGACCGGACCACCCTGCCGTCGAGCAGCAGGACTACCTGGTCGGCGAGCAGGAACGCTTCCTCCCGGTCGTGGGTCACGAGGACCGCGGTGGCGTCGAGACGCCGGAGGAGCTGGGCCACCTCCTCCCGCACGCCGGCCCGGCGGGGCGCGTCGAGGTTGGAGAAGGGCTCGTCGAGCAGCACCACCGCCGGCTCGGGGGCGAGGGCCCGGGCGAGGGCCACCCGCTGTTGTTCTCCGCCCGAGAGCTCGTGGGGGCGGTGACCGGCGACCTCCGAGAGCCCCACCATCTGGAGCGCTCCCCAGGCCTTGGTCAGGCCCGCCGGGCCGGGTACGCCGAAGGCCACGTTCTCGAGAGCCGAAAGATGGGGGAAGAGCGCGTATTCCTGGAACACGAGGCCCACCCGCCGCGATTCCGGAGGAACGAACACCCCCGTTCCGGTCACGGTCCGTCCGAGCACCCGGACCTCTCCGGCATCCGCCGTCTCCAGGCCGGCCACGATCCGCAGGAGGGTCGTTTTCCCGCCCCCACTGGGCCCGAGCACCGCCGTCAGACTCCCGGGGGGGACGTCCAGATCCACTCCGGCCAGCACGGGGCGGTCCGGGTCAAGCCTCCCGTTGCTGAGAAAGCGCTTCTCGATGGCGCGGCAGCGAAGCGCCGCCTCCCCGACGGCCCCGGCCTCCGCCCCGGACATCAGCGGACCGCCGGACGGAGCGGCCGCCCGGGACGCAGGACGACGAGCAGCGTCGCCGCGCAGAAGAGCAGCAGGACCAGCGAGGCGGCCGCCGCCCGGCCGAGTTCGACGTTCTCCGCCGCGCTCCAGACCGTGGTCGCGAGGGTGGAGTAGCCGGTGGGCGCCAGCATGAGGGTGGCGGGCAGCTCCTTGACGCTGGTCAGGAACACGAGCGCGAGGCCGGAAGCGAGGCCGGGACCCAGCAGCGGCAGCGTGATGCGCCAGTGGCGGCGCAGCCAGCGGGCGCCCAGGGACCGCGCCGCGTCATCGAGCCGCGGGCTCAGCGGTCCGAGAGTCGCCTCCACCGGCGCGATCGCCTGCGGCAGCATGTGGACCGCGTAGGCGAAGACCAGCAGCGCGAGCGTCTGGTAGAGGAACGGCGCGACGTTCACCGCGAAGAACACGAGGGACAGCCCGACGACCAGTCCCGGCAACCCGAAGCCGATGTGCGAGATGGCGCGCAGCGCGGAGCTGCGCTTCGACGGAAAGCGGACGGTCAGAAAGGCAACCGGGATGGCGAGCGCCGTCGTCGCGACCGCGGCGAGCAGCGATACGAGTCCGGTTCGTCCCAGCGCCGCGAAGAGCCCGGTCCCCGCTCCGGCGGGCGCCTGGATCAGCCAGTAGAGGCAGACGCCGACCGGCAGGACCAGCGCCGGCAGGAGCACCCCGGAGGCGAGCGCCAGTCCCGCCCACTTCCAGCCGCCGAGCCGGTGGAGGCGCGGCGGCCGGGCCTGCACCGCCCCGGGCGCGGGCCGCGAAGCGCCCTCGAAACGACTCGCCGCGGCGAGCACCAGCAGGGTCGCGAACACCAGGAGAAGGGCGAGTCCCGCCGCGGTGTGGCGGTCCAGCGACCCGCGGACCTGGTTGTAGATGGCCCAGGTGAAGGTCTCGTAGCGCAGCAGCGAGACGGCGCCGAAGTCGCTCAGGGTGTAGAGCGCCGCCAGCAACCCGCCGGAGAGGAGCGCGGTGGAGAGGAGCGGCAGGGTCACCCGCCGGAACCGCCGCCAGCGGCCGGCTCCCAGAACTCGGGCGGCGTCCTCGAGCGAAGCGTCCATGACCGCGAACCGGGCGCGGGCCGCCAGGTACACGTACGGGTAGTTGAGCAGCACGAGCACCAGGAAGGCTCCCGGGAAGCCGTAGATCTCGGGAAGCCGCTCCCATCCGGTGAAGGGTTCGAGCGCGCGCTGGAGGAGTCCGCGCGGCCCCAGCGCGGTCGCCACGGTGAAGGCCGCCACATAGGACGGCACCGCGAGCGGCAGCGCCAGCAGCCCGGTCAGGATGCGCCGGCCCGGAAGATCGGTTCTCGCGGTGAGCCAGGCGAGCGGCAGTCCCAGTCCCGCGGATCCAAGGGCGACGGCCGCGGTCAGGAGCAGCGTCCTTCCGGCGATCCCGAAACTGCGCTCGCGCAGCAGCACGTCGAACAACCCGCCGCCGGCAACCGCCCGTCCCGCGAGATAGACAAGCGGCAACAGGCACATGGCCGCGACCACGATGCCCGCCGCCCGGAGCCGCCGCGACGGCAGGCGGATGCTGGGGACCGGAACGCTCATGGTGCCCGAACGGTGCCCATCCCGCGGGTTTCGCCGGCGCACTGCCAGCGGTGCCGGTCCAGCGACCGGTTAGATCGCTCCGACTTCGCGGAGAAGATCGAGCGTTCCCCGCAGGTCGTCGAGATCCCCGAGCTCGAGGTCCGGAGGACTGATTTCGGAGAGCGGGGTGACGGCCGGATCGGTCGCGATCCCCGGCACCAGCGGGTACTCGTAGGTCTCACCGGCGAAGCGCTCCTGCACCGCCTCGGTGAGCAGGTACGCCAGGAAACGCTCGGCGGCCTCGGGGTTGGCCGCGGTGTTGACCACGCCACCTCCGGAAATGTTGATGAGGCCGCCGGCGCCACCTCCCCGGGGACTCACCGTCCGGGCCGCAAACTCGTCTCCGTGCTGCACGAGGAACCGGAAGAGGTAGTAGTGGTTCGAGAGCGCGAGTTCCACCTCGCCGTCCGCCACCGCCTGGTAGATGGCCGAGTTGTTCGGGTACGCGACCGGCTCGTTCGCGAGCACTCCCTCGAGCCAGGCGCGGGCGGCTTCCTCCCCGTCGAGCAGCCGGACCGCGGTCACGAACGCCTGGAAGGACCCGTTGGTGGGCGCCCAGCCGATCCGGCCCTTCCAGCGCGGGTCGGTGAAGCCCTGGATGGTGTCCGGCAGGTCCTCGGAGGTCAGGAGTTCGGTGTTGTAGACGAAGACCCGGGCGCGTCCGGTGGTTCCCACCCAGCGGCCGTCCGGATCCCGGAACCGGGCCGGCACCCGGTCGAGGATGGAATCCGGGAGCGGGCTCAGGCGGCCCTCGCTGGCGAGCTGGCCGAGCGCGCCGGCGTCCTGGCCGTAGTACACGTCCGCCGGACTCTGATCACCCTCTTCCAGAATCTGCGCAGCGAGGTCGGCGGTGCCGCCGTAGCGGATCTCCACCTGGATTCCGGTCTCCGCCTGAAACGCCTCGACCACCGGGCCCACCAGCGATTCGCCCCGCCCGCAGTAGATGGTCAGCGTCTCGGGTTCGGGAGTCCCCGTGCAACCGACCGCCGCGATGAGAAGAATTGCAGCGGCCGCGAACCTCCCGGAACGGGGTGTCGAAAGCCGCTTTTCGATATTGAAAATGGGTTTCATAGTTGATAACTCTAGCAGACCAGCCCTCGTGGCGCGGGTCTTGCTGCGCCGGTGCTTGCCCTCCATGTCTCTCCCGGCACCCCGCCTCGCCACCTCGCTCGTCGCTGCGCTCGTCGCCCTGCCCCTGACGGCGCGCGGGGCGCAGATCGAACTCGAACGGCGGGTTTCCGAGGTGTATCGAACCGCCAGCCCCGCGGTCGTGAACATCACCGCCCAGATCCAGAGCTACGACTGGTTCCGCGGACAGGTCACCCAACAGGGCACCGGCTCCGGATTCGTCTACGACGGCGAAGGCCGCATCGTGACGAACTACCACGTGGTGGAGGCCGCCGATCAACTTCAGGTCACCTTCGCCGACGGGGAAGTGCGGGACGCCCGGCTCGTCGGCGCCGATCCCACGAACGATCTCGCGGTGCTAGAGGTGGCTTCCGGCGCCGGCGATCCGAAGCCGTTGACGCTCGGAGACTCGGACGCGCTCGAAGTGGGACGCTTCGTGGTGGCGATCGGACACCCCTTCGGCCTCGACCAGACGCTCACCACCGGCGTGGTGAGCGGTCTGGGGCGCGTCATCGAGAGCCCCGACCAGGGATTCATCGGGGAGATCATCCAGACCGACGCGGCCATCAACCAGGGCAACTCGGGAGGTCCGCTGCTCGATCTCGACGGCCGGGTGGTGGGCGTGAACAGCGCCATCGTGAGCCCCACCGGAACCTCGGCCGGCATCGGCTACGCCATTCCCGCCACCACGCTCGCGCGGGTGGTGCCGGAACTCATCGAGAGCGGCAGGTATCCCCATCCCCATCTGGCCATCTCGGTGCAGGAGATCCCCGAACGGTTCGCCCGCGCCTTCCGGCGGTCCGGAGTTCCCGCTCCGTCGGGGGGAGGCTTGATGATCCGGGCGATCGCCCGCGGCGGTCCGGCCGACCGTGCGGGTCTCAGGGGCGCCGGCAGCATGGGCCGGATCGGCAACATCCGGTTCCGCTACGGCGGGGACTACCTGCTGGCGGTGGACGGACAGGACGTCGCTACGGAGCGCGAACTGCTGCTGCTGTTGGAGACGAACTACCGGGTGGGGGACGAGGTGAGCCTGCGGATCTGGCGGGACGAGCGCGAACTCGACGTCCGGGTGCAGCTCATCGACCGCGACACGGTCATGCGTCGCCGGCGCCGCTAACTGGCAGCCTGTGGACAACGTGGCGTGAGCGCCGAAAGCGGCGAGGCGCCCGGCTGACAAGGCGCGATTTGGGAGGCATACGGACGTATTCCGACCAAATCGGAACGCAGAGCGAAGCGGTTCAGCCGGGATGGATCGCCGCTTGAACGCCGCGTCACGTTGTTCACCGGCTGCTCAAGTACGGGCAGCCATCAGGCGCGAGACCGCGAACCCGGAAACGACCGCCAGCAACGCCCACGACAGGGTGACCGCGAGGCCGCGGCCGAAGAGCACGGCGCCGGCGCCGAAGAGCACCGAATAGACCATCACGCACGCCATCGGCCAAGCCAGGAACGCGCGGCCGGACGGTTCGGGACGCGTCCGGGTGCGCGCGTAGGCGGCGCTCCAGCCGGCTTGCGGCGGCCGGGTGCGCTCGACGAAGCGATCGAGCGTCTCACGCGACTCGGCCGGCGTCAGGAAGGTGACGCCCAGCCAGATCACGGTGGTGGCGGCGAGACCGGCCACGAGTCCCGGGATCGATCCCGGTTCGATCCCGAGCAGCGGGAGGGAGGCCGCCACCGCGAGCGATCCCGCCATGGCGGCGATCTCGCTCCAGGCACTGATCCGCCACCACAGCCAGCGGGCGATGAAGAGCGGCCCGGTCCCGGCTCCGATCTGGAGCAGCAAGCCGAAGCCTCCCCGGGCGGTGTCGATGAAGAGGGTGAGCAGCCCCGCCGCCGCCATCAGGAGGACCGTCGCGATGCGCGCCACCGCCACGGATTCCGAAGCCCCGGCCGCGGGCCGGAAGAAGCGGCGGTAGACGTCCTCCACCACGTAGGACGCCCCCCAGTTGAGGTGCGTGTCCACGGTGGACATGTAGGCCCCGGCAAGCGACGCGGCCGCCAGGCCGAGGAGACCCGGCGGCAGCAGCCGGAGCATGAGCGGATAGGCGAGGTCGTCGCCGACGAGCGCCGGGTCGAGGCCCGGCAGCGCATTCCGAAGCGACGCGAGATCGGGATAGACGGCCAGCGAGGCCAGGGCCACCAGGATCCACGGCCACGGCCGCAGCGTGTAGTGGGCGACGTTGAACCAGAGCGTCCCCCGGAGCGCGTCCTTCTCGCTGCGGGCGGCGAGCATCCGCTGGGCAATGTAACCGCCGCCTCCGGGCTCGGCTCCCGGATACCAGACGCTCCACCACTGGAGCGCCACCGGCACCACGAAGAGGACGGCGAACGCCTCGGTCCCGGTGGGCGGGACGATGGCGAGACGGTCCCCGAACTGCTCCACGAGGCCCGGGAGTCCACCCACCGCCGGGTGTCCGAGCGCCCACACCGCCGCCACCACCGCGCCCACCATGGACAGCACGAACTGCAGGAGATCGGTAACCACCACCCCCCAGAATCCGGCGACCACCGCGTAGGCGGCGGCGAGGCCTCCGGCGATGAGCACCGCGGTGGACTTCTCGAGTCCGAAGAGGACGCCCCCGATCTTGGCGCCCGCGAGGGTGACGGTGGCAATGACCACGCAGTTGAAGAAGACCCCGAGATAGACGGCGCGAAAGCCCCGCAGGAAGGCGGCCGGTCTCCCCGCGTAGCGGATCTCGTAGAACCCGAGGTCCGTCGTCAGGCGGCTCCGGCGCCAGAGCGGCGCGAAGACGAACACGGTGAGCATCCCGGTGATGCAGAACGCCCACCAGGCCCAGTTGGCGGCGACCCCGTTCTGGCGTACCAGTTCGGCGACCAGATTCGGGGTATCGGTGGAGAAGGTGGTCGCGACCATCGAGGTCCCGAGGAGCCACCAGGGAAGCCGCCGGCCGGCGAGAAAGAAGGAGTCGCTGTCCTTCGCCGCGAAGCGGACCGCCCAGAGCCCGATGGCGAGCGCAGCGCCCACGTAGAGCCCGAAGACGATCCAGTCGAGGCCGCCGAATGCCATCGGCGGTACACCGTAACCGAACACACCGGCCACCTCCCGCGGGCCGTCCTAAACTCTCGCCTCCGATGCGCGTCGCGGCCGTTGTCTGGGGCTCCCTGGCGCTGGCGGCCGGCGCGGTTTCCGCGCAGGACGTCCCGATCGGAGACCAGGACGCCGCCGAAGCGCTGCTTGCCCGGGTACTCGATCACCGCGAGACGGTGCGGCCGCTGGAAGGCGGTCTCGTCTTCCGCCAGTTGATCACCACCGAGCGGCTCGACGAGGAGCGGGAGGTCGTCGCGAGCGCCAACGCGCTCTACGAGTACCGGCCGGAGTTCGGACGTCACCTGTGGAAGCTCCTGGAACTCGACGGCGAGCCAATCGCGGGGCGGCGTTTCCGCCGCGAGGAGCGCCGCTACCGGCGGGCGATCGAAGCCGCGAAGGAGGAGGCGGACAAGGACCGCCTGGCGCTGGAACGCCGGGATCCCGACTACGAGATCCTCCCGAAGAACGGGATGGATCTCTTCTACAAGATCGTCAGGGATGCGGTCGAACTCGAGATGTTCGAGGGAGAGCTGCTGCGGCGCGATACCTGGCGCGGCCGTCCCGTCCAGGTGGTCCGTTTCTGGCCCCGCCCGGGATTCGACGGCGCCCCCAACCGGATGATGTCGGTGGTCTCCAAGTGCGAGGGAGAACTCTGGGTGGACGCGGAGAGCCGGCAGATCGCCCGCGTTCAAACGGTCCTCACCGAGGCGGAGAACTTCGTGGCCGGGCTCTTCGGCCGGCTCCACCGCGGGACGAGCGCCGACGTGGAGAGCGAGTTCGACGGTGAACTCTGGCTCCCCAAGCGGGTGACCATGACCGTGGACGCCCGGATGTTCTTCATCCGGCGGATTCGCCGGCGGGTCCACTACGACTTTCTGGACTTTCGCTCGCTCCCTGCGTCCCTGGACAGATAGGCTTCGCCATTCATGCTGACGCTGCGCGGGCTGGAAGGCCTTCCCGAGGTTCAGTCCGGCGACGACCTGGCGCGGCTCCTGCTCGACGGGATGCTCCACTCGGGGGCCGAACCGGCCGACGGCGATGTCGTCGTGGTGTGCCACAAGGTCGTCTCCAAGGCCGAAGGCAGGCTGGTGGAACTCAAACGGCTGCGGCCGACGAAGATCGCCCGGGCGTGGGCCGCGGAGTACGGACGCGATCCCCGGGAAGTCCAGGCGGTCCTCGGCGAGGCCCGGGACATGGTCCGCGTGCAGCGCGGGGTGCTCGTCACCGAGACCCGCCACGGGTTCGTCTGCGCCAACTCGGGGGTGGACCGTTCGAACGTGCCCGAAGGCCACGTATGCCTGCTGCCCGAAGACCCCGACGGCTCCGCGCGCGAGCTTGCCGACCGGCTCTCGGAGGCGACCGAGACCCGGTTGGGGGTCGTCATCACCGACACCTGGGGACGGCCCTTCCGGCTCGGGGCGGTCAACGTGGCCATCGGGATCGCCGGCGTACCGGCGCTCCACGACTATCGCGGCCAGCCGGACTTCACCGGCCGGACCCTCCAGTCCTCGACGATGGCGATCGCCGACGAACTGGCGGGCGCCGCGGGTCTCGTCATGGGGAAACTCCGGCGGATTCCGGCGGTGCTGGCGCAGGGCGTCCCGTCGCACCCGGGGGCGGAACCGGGAACGGGAGTCGCGCTCCTGCGAGGCCGCGGGGAAGACATCTTTCGGTGACCCCTCCCCGCCTCGCGGTGCTCGGCGGGACCGGACAGTTCGGGCTGGGGCTCGCCTGGCGGCTCGGGCTGGGTGGAGCCGAGGTGGTGATCGGCTCCCGCGATGAGAAACGGGCCGCCGAGGCCGCGGCCCGGGTACGGAAGGGGTTCGGTCCGGCGGGGTCGATGGCGGCGGGGACACTCGCGGTGTCCGGCGTGACGAACCGGGCGGCCGCTGCGAGCGCGAACGTGGTGTTCGTCTCCGTTCCCTTCGCCGGACAGGCGCCCCTCCTGCAGGAAGTCGGCTCCGAGCTCGACGGAAAGCTGGTGATCTCCTGCGGCGTCATCTGGCCGCCGGGATCCCGTCCGGAAACCTCCGCGGCGGAGGAAGCGGAACGGGTTCTCAGGCAAGCGGGCGGGGAGTGGGTTCGCGTCGCTGCCGCATTCCAGACGATCGCCGCCGATCTCCTGCGGCGCGCGCCCGACCCGGCGCCGGAAGCGTCCGCACCCGATGTCCTGATCTTCGCCGACGCAGTCTCCGACCGCGAAGCGACGGCCCGCGCCGCGGCACTCACGGGACTCCGCGCGGTGCCGGTCGGACCGCTCCGCAAGTCCCGGGCGGCCGAGGCCGCGCTCGGAATGCTCCTCGATCTCAACCGGGGTGCGGCGCGGCACGCCGGACTGAAGGTGACCGGACTGAATTCGCCGTCCGCATGAACTCCCGTTTCGTACCGAAACGGCTCCTGCTGGGGGCTCTCCCATTCGCCGGAGCGGCGCTCATCCTCGCGCTGCTCTTCCGCCGCATCCCGCCCGAGCGCATGCTGGAGGCGCTTCGAGGTGCCGATCCGGTTCTGTTCTTCGCGGCGCTCCTTCCGGTCTCCGTCCTCTACGTCCTCCTCGACGGCGTCCTGCTGGCCCTGGTGCTGCGCTGGTTCCACCCTCCCGGGATCACTTTCCGGGAATCGTTCGCGGTCCGGGCGGTGGACTACCTGGTTTCGCTCTGGAACGGACGAGCGTCACAGGCCGCCATGGTGGGCACCCTCGGACGGCGCTTCGGAGCCGCGGGGGGCGGTGGTGAGACCCATCCGGATTCGGGCTACTGGGAATGCGCCGGGACGATCCTCTTCCTCGACCTCTGCCAGCGGGGCCATCTCCTTTTCTGGGCGGCGGGCGGGGCCATCGTCCTCGGCAGCGCCGCGCCGGATCGCGTGCCGGTGGCCGCCGCCCTCGGTTTCGCCGGTCTCTGCCTGCTCGTCGCCTTCCTGCGGGGCCGTCTGCGAGGCGCCGGACTCGGGCCGCCCCGCTGGAGGCTCCTCCAGTCCCTCCGAAGAGCCGCCCCCCGGCACTACGCCGCGGTGTTCGCCCTGAAGGCGCCCCTGATCGTCGCCGCCGCCGTGGGACACCACTTCGCCCTCAAGGCCTTCGGCATCCAGATTCCCGTGGGAACGCTCCTGGCCACCCTCCCGATCATCTTTCTCGCGGGCGCCCTCCCGATCGCGGTGGCGCGCGTCGGAACGAGCCAGGCCGCCTGGATCTACTTCCACGCGGGAGCCGCGGCCTCGTCACCCGGGGGAGAAGCGGCCCTTCTCGCCTACAGCCTGTCCGCCCACCTGACCTTCCTGCTCCTGAACGCGGCGCTCAGCGCGCCGTTTCTCCCGGCGGCCTGGCGGACGATTCGCGGCTCTCGCCGGCCGTTCAGTCGAGGCGCCGGTACACGCTCCGGAGCAGTAGCGGATCCCCTCTCCGCGGCATCTTGAGTTCCGTCCGCACGACCAGCACGTCATCCGTGGCCTGAAGCGTCCGGAACAGTTCGAGCTTCCCGAAGGGGAGCTCCCGTTCCTCCCGGACGCGCGCGATGCCGCCGCGGAACTCCGCCACGCTGGTGATGCGCCCCCCGCGGCCATCCTCGCGGGCGTGCTCCTCGCCGTCCAGATAGAGGATCTGGACCCGCTCGTCGAGAACCAGCCGCAGTTCGCCCGCATCGGCTTCGATCTCCAGCAGGTCCGGCAGACTCAGGAGAGGAACTCCACCCCCGCCCGGGCCGCCGCGCCCGCCGCCCCGGCCCATGCCGCCTCTTCCCATCCCGCCCCGGCCGCCGGGCGGCCCGAAACCTCTGCCCCCGCGGGCGCCGCGCCGGTCCTCGTCTTCCGCCGCCGCGCGCTGCATGACGTCGGCCGGGTCGTCGCTCGCCTCGGGGTCGAGTTCCCAGAGTCCGGCAAGGTCGGCGGGGCTCTGGGCGGACGCAGCCGGCGCCGCAATGAAAGCGAAGGAAAAGGCGCCCGCCAGCACGGACGCCAGGACACCGGCGAACGCGTTCGGAGAAGACCCGCGGGGGGTCGTCGAGATCGTCATCGGGGTCAGTCTATCGAGGGGTCGGCGCATGATGCATCGTGGTCCGCAAGGCCCGCGCCATGGCGGTTTCGGCGGCCGTTTGCCAGTCTCCGAGAGCCCCCATAGAATGGCCTATTCGGAGACGTAGCCCGCGTATGCCCAGCCCGTTTCGCGTGACCCTCCCGGCACTTCTCGCCGCTGGAGTCGGGACCGCCGCGTTCGGCCAACCGCCCCCCGCTCAACCTGCGCCAGACCAGCAGGAAAGCCAGCAGGAAATCCAGGATCGGCTGGCCGATCGCGCGCACCGCATCGCCGCCGAGGGCGAGACCGCCGGTGAGAAGGCGCGCCGCGCCATCGCCGCCGCCGGCCGGCTGCCGCGGGACGAGGCGGCGGTCCCGGTCGGGCGTCTCGTCCGCCGCACCCTGGTGGACGAGGTGCTCGGGGAGCAGCAGGAAGCGCTCGGGATTCCCCACGCGCCACCGTCCTCGGACGCCGCGTTCCTGCGGCGGGCGACGCTCGACGCCACCGGACTCATCCCCTCCCCCGAAGCGGTACGCGCCTTCCTCGCCGACGACGCGCCCGACAAGCGCGCCCGCCTGGTGGACGAACTGGTAGGCAGCCAGGAGTTCGCCGAACAGTGGGCCTGGTTCTTCGGCGACCTGTTCCGGCTCGCTCACCAGGTGGGTCCGGTCCGGAACCCGTTCCAGAGCTGGATCAAGGAGTGGCTGACGACCGACCGGCCCTACGACGAGGTGGTGCGCGACCTGCTCACCGGCGTCGCCAAGGCGCACGGCAGCGTCCCCTCGCTGGCCTTCCTGGCTCGCTCGCATCAGGCCAAGAGCCGGATCGTGATGGGCCCGGACGACTACTCCATCCACAACCGGCTGGACGCGATCGACCAGTTCAACGTGGACGTCTCCCGGGTCTTCCTGGGAATCAACACCTCCTGCATTTCCTGTCACGACGGGGCGGCGCACCTCGAGCCCCTGAACGAGTGGCTCTCGAAGCGGACCCGCGAGGAGTTCTACCGGCAATCGGCGTTCATGGGGAACGCCCGTCAGATCACCACCTGGGACGACCGTTCCAAGAACGTGGTGGTGGACCTCCTCGTCGATGACCTCGCCAAGGGTTACGACACGGGCGACGACGCCCCGTACCACACCCTCTCGGAGGGCCGCTTCCCGCGGCTCGAGGGGCTGGCCTACGAACCCGCCTTCCTCCTGACCGGCGAAACGCCGGAGCCCGGGGAGAACCCCCGGGACGCGCTGGGGCGCATGCTGACCGAGCACCCGCAGTTCGCGCGCGCCACCGTGAACCTGGTCTGGGGAAAGCTCATGACGGTCGCCTTCGTGGAGCCGTACAACTCGTTCGACCTGGACCGGATGGGACGGCTCGCGGCCGGCGAAGACGACCCCCTCCCCTCCCGGCCCCTCAATCCCGAGTTGATGGAGGCGCTGGCCGAGGACTTCCAGGACAGTGGGTTCAGTTTCTGGCACCTGGTCAAGACCATCATGAAGTCCGAGACCTACGGGCTTTCCCCGCACGTGGACGGAGACTGGGACGATGCCTGGACCGGCTACTACCCGCGCCGCTACGTCCGGGTGCTGACCGGGCCGGAACTGGTGGATTCGCTGGCGCGCGCCACCGAAGTGCCCACGGAGTTCTCCTTCGCCGGCACGACCGTTGAGCGCGTCAAGGAACTGACCACTCCGTCCGACCTCGGCGGGCGGCGCGGACGCGGTGAGGGCGCGGAAGTGGACGCGCTCATGCAGAGCTTCTTCCAGAGCAACCGGATGACCCCGGCGCCGGTGGGGAACCGGGGCTCCATCCTGCAGGCGCTCCTCATGATGCAGTCGGGGGTCGTGAACCGGCGCGTTTCCAGCGAGTCCGGAGGACGCGTGGCCGACCTCCTCGCCTCGGAGAAGGGCGAGAGCGACCTGGTCAACGAGCTGTTCCTGGGAACGCTCGGGCGCCTGCCCACGGCGGCCGAAGCGGAACTCGGCGCCGAGCGGATCGCCGCGGACCGCCAGCAGGGCACCCAGGACCTGCAGTGGGCGCTTCTCAACTCTCCCGAGTTCCTCCTGAACCACTGAGGGGCCGAACATGTGCAGCTGTGAACCCCGCGTCGCCGATCTGATCCCGGCCCGCCGGGAGATTCTCAAGATGGGGGGGGTGGCGCTCGCCGGGTCCTTCGTGAATCAGGTCGTCTGGCCGCTCCAGGCGCACGCGGCCGGCAACGCGAACCCGCGGCGTACCGCCCGCTACTGCATCTTCATCGAGATGGGCGGCGCCATCAGCCCGATGGACACCTGGGACTTCAAACAGACCCGCTGGACCCCGAAGGATCTGGACATGGTCCAGATCAACGATGAGGTCTCGCTGTCCCGGACCCTTTTCCCGGCACTCGTGGACCGGGTGGACGAGGTCGCCTTCGTACGCTCGATGCGCGCGCCGGAACTGATCCACTTCAACGGGCAGTACCACACCCAGACCGGCCGGGTGCTGAACGTGGCGCTCGCCCGCGAGGTCCCCGCGTTCGGCAGCATCATCGCCGCCGAGCTCGACAAGGAGCGTCGGGAGACGGACAGCTTCCCCACCTACGTCAGCACCTACCTCACCCGGGCCCGCGCCGGGTCCATCGGCGCCGGCTTCCTGCCGACCCGCTTCTCCGGGCTCGACCTGGATCCGACCACGGTGTTCGACTCCTTCGGAGGCAACGTGGAAGGCAGCCGCCGCGTGCTCGAGGAGCGCTTCCGCCTGCTGAACCGGCTCGCGGAGGTCTCCATCCCGGAACGCGCCTCGCTCGGGGACAAGGAAAACGACTACCGGGACTACTACAAGTCCGCCTACGGGTTGCTCACCGACGAACGCTGGCCGAAGCTCTTCGTCGCCAGCGACCAAGACAAGGCGCGCTACGGCGAGTTCGAGTTCGGCCTGGGCTGCATCCTGGCGCGCAACCTGATCGAAGCCGACGCCGGGACCCGCTTCATCTACATCTACGACGGGGACAAGTGGGACCACCACTCCGGCATCTTCGACCGCTCGCGCCAGTGGAACCACTACACGACCTGCCCAAGGCTGGACAAGGGGTTCACCTCCCTGCTCACCGACCTCGGCGCCCGCCCGGGCAGTGAACCCGGCACGACCCTGCTCGACGAGACGCTCATCGTGGTCACCAGCGAGTTCGGCCGCACCCCGGAGATGAACCCGGTGGCCGGCCGCGACCACTACCGCTTCGCTTACACCAGCATGTTTGCGGGCGGAGGCGTCCAGGGCGGACGGGTGGTCGGCAAGACCAACGAGGACGGCTCGGAAGTCATTGATCCCGGCTGGAAACATGACGGGCAGCCGTTCATGGACAACACGGTGGCGACCATCTACTCGGCGCTGGGAATCGACTGGAAGAAGGTGGTGCACAACACCCCGTCGGGTCGCGAGTACGTGTACGTGGATTCCGTGTCGCTCGGCGGGTCGGAGATGATGTTCGCCGACGAGATCGCCGAGGTCTTCGCCTGAGGCGATAGCTCTGATTCGATCGGAAAACCACTGACCGGTGGTGGGTAAACCACGCTACCCGGTGCTCGCGGGTTTGCTGGCCGTCGCGTGCGCTCTGCTGCCCGTCCTCGCGGCGGCGGGGGACGATCCGCCGGAGCCGCACTGCAGCGACGACCGCGCCGAGAACATCTGCTGGGTGCCTCCGGGCGATTTCTGGATGGGCCGGACCCGGCTCTGGCTGATCGACGAGATCCACTGGCAGACGCGCGATCGGGTGGACGCGCGGCCCGTCCACCGGGTGACCCTCCCCGGCTTCTGGATCGACCAGCAGGAAGTCACCCAGGAGGCCTATCGGGAGTTCACCCGCTCCACCGGACGGCCGGAGCCGTTCCATTGGCGTCAGGGTTTTCCGGAGGCGAAGGGACGTTTCCCGGTCTACAACGTCGACTGGAGCGACGCAAGCGAGTACTGCGCGTTCCGGCAAAAACGGCTGCCGACCGAGGCCGAATGGGAGAAGGCCGCGCGGGGCGGGCTGGTGGGAGCGCCGTGGCCGTGGGGCGGCCAGTACCGGCCCGACCCGGAAGAGGGCGCGCCCGAGGGAACCCGCGTCCCGCCGCCGGCGCGGCTCGCGCATCCCGGATCGCCCACCGACGTGGCGTCCTTCCCGCCGAACGGCTACGGCCTCTACGACATGGTCGGCAACATCGCCGAGTGGGTGGCGGACGGCTACGACCTCGGCTACTACGCGGTGAGCCCGCTCACGGAGCCGCGGGGGCCGAAGGACGCTCCCTACCGGATCTTCCGGGGCGGGAGCTGGGCGGACACCGACGAACGGATCGCCAGCGTGTTCTACCGGAACTTCACGAGACCCGACACCAGGATTCACAGCATCGGCTTCCGGTGCGCGCTCGATCACCCTCAAGACGGAGAAACAGAATGACCACAACCCCGAAGAACGGAATGGGACGCCGCGAGGCGCTCCGGCGCATCTCGGCCGGAACCGGCGGGGCGGCCCTCGGCGCTACCGGGGGCGCGGCCTTCGGGGCCGGTACGGCGGGCGCGGCCTGCGCTCCCGCGGGCTCCGACACGGCGTCGGATCCGGGCCAGCAGTTCCGCTCGATGCTCGCCGGCGGCGAGCCGGTGATCTGCCCGGGAGCCTTCGACGTGATCTCGGCGCGGCTCATCGTGGACATGGGGTTCCAGACGCTGCTGCTCGGTGGAAGCGCCGGTTCGGCCGCGAACCATGGCGTCCCCGACTACGGCCTCGCTTCGATCACCGAGCTGATCGAGATGGCCGCCCGGATCGCCGACAGCGTGCCGGTTCCCGTCTTCGCCGACGCCGACGACGGGGGCGGCAGCCCGCTCGCGGTAGCCCGGGCGATCCGGGGCTACGAACGCGCGCGGCTCGCGGCGGTGATGATCGAGGACCACGTGCAGGCGAAGCACCTCGGCGAAGGGGGTGTCCTCGTCGAGACCGGCTACATGCAGGACAAGCTGCGGGCGGCGGTGGACGCGCGGGAGGGCGGGATGATGATCGTCGCCCGCTGCGACTCGGTCTCCATCGGGCAGAGCGAGGCGGAAGCGACGGAGCGGGGCGCCGCCTACGTCGAGGCCGGCGCCGACCTCCTCTTCTTCGCGGGGCTCCCTCCGGAGAGCATGGGCCGGGTCGCGGAGGCGTGCGGCCGGCCGGTGATCGCGAGCGTCCACGACACTCCCATGGAAACCCTGAGTGAGAACAACGTGCCGCTCGTCCTCTACGCGGGACAGATGCTCCGGCTCGCCCTCGGCGCCATGCGGCAGGGACTCCAGGACATCCACGACGGCGCAACCTGGCCGGGGTACGCGGACCGCGCGTTGCCGGGCGACGCCTACCAGAAGCTGATCCAGGTGGACCGGTGGCGCGCCGACGCCCGCCGCTACAACCTGGTGGACGAGAACGGCCGCCAGGTCCGAGGCTAGCGGCGAGGGTCGGTCCCCCTCAGTGACCCACCCGGCCAACCTCCCCGGTCCTCACCTGACACCCCGCAACCAGCGCGCCTGGCGCCGGTGGCTCGAGACCAACCACGCGGTCGCCTCCGAGACTTGGGTCGTCTTCTACAAGAAGCCCGCCCAACGCCCCGGCCGTCCCACCCTCACCTACGGGCCGGCGGTCGAGCAGGCGATCTGCTTTGGCTGGATCGACGGACTCAAGCGGCGGATCGACGACGAGCGCTACACCCACCGGTTCACCCCCCGCAAGCCCGACAGCCGGTGGTCGGAGAGCAACCGCGAGCGGCTCGCCCGGATGAGATCGCAGGGTCTGATGGCGCCCCCCGGCGAGGCGGCGGTCGAGGCCTCAATCCGTTCCGGCGCCTGGGACAGGCCGGCGAGGGCCGCGCCCGTCGAGGCCCCCGCGGAGTTGCTCGCGGCTCTGGAATCCGACACGGAAGCCCGCGCCGGCTGGGCGACCCTGACCCGCGCGCAACAGCGCCGCTACGAGGTCTGGATCGGCATGGCCAAACGGGATGAGACCCGGATCCGCCGCCTGACGGAGAGCCTTGCGCTGCTTCGGCGGGGTGAGCGACTGGGAATGCGGTAAGCCGTGCCGGTCCGATCCTCGCGCGCCCCGGCGATGCGGCGGACGAAGACTCCGGGGTAGCGCGAAACGAGCGATTCAACGACTGGGTCCGTCCCGCGGATCGGGTTCTGGGTTCGGGTCTTCGTTCCCTTCGCCTTCGGGTACTTCATCTCGTGGCTGCTTCGCTCGGTCACCGCGATCATCGCTCCGGATCTGGTCCGGGATCTCGGGCTGTCCGCGTTCGGGGTCGGCCTGCTGGGAAGCACCTACCTGCTCGCGTTCGCCCTGTCCCAGTTGCCGATCGGCGGCGCGTTGGACCACCTCGGACCAAGGCGGACCAACGGAGCGCTGCTGCTGGTCGCCGCCGTGGGTTGCATCCTGTTCGGAGTCGCGGACTCGTTCCCGCTTCTGCTTCTGGGGCGCTTCCTCGCGGGTCTTGGGGTGGCGGCATGCCTGATGGCCTCGTTCAAGGCATTCGTGCTCTGGGCCCCACCCGCGCGCCTCCCGTTCCTGAACGGGTTCGTGATGGCGGTCGGGTCCATCGGAGCGCTGGCGGCCACCACTCCCACCGCGTGGATGCTCGGGGTGGTGACCTGGCGCGAGCTGTTCCTCCTGCTCGCGGTCTCGCTGCTCCTGAGCGCGGTGGTCCTGTTCCTGCTGGTCCCTCGCGACCCGAGAGCGGCCGGTGAGGGCGAGTCTTCCGGTCTCCTCGCGGCCACCGTGGGGGTCCGCGACGTCTTGCGGCGGCGGGTGTTCTGGAGCATCGCCCCGCTGGGGGTGGTCCACCAGGGCACTTTCCTGGGAATTCAGAGCCTCTGGGCGGGCCCGTGGCTGGTCGAGATCGCGGCGATGGACCGGGACGCGGTCGCCAACCATCTGCTGGTGCTCGCCGTCGCCATGGTGCTCGGTTTCCTGATCACCGGGGCGCTTGCGGGAGTCCTCGCGCACCGGGGAATTTCCGCACTGTCACTGCTGGGCGGCGTCAACCTGGCGTTCACCGCGACGCTCGTGGTGCTGGCCTCCGGCTTCACCGGAGCGCCAGCCGCCCTTTGGGCCGCGTTCGGGTTCTTCGGGGCTTCAGGGATGCTGAGCTTCGCGATTCTGGTCGCCCACTATCCGCCCGGACTCGCGGGAAGGGTGACCTCGGCGCTGAACCTGCTGGTCTTCGCGGCGGCGTTCTCCGTGCAGACCGGCTTCGGCGCGGTGATCGACCGGTTCCGCGGGGACGGCCCCGAGGCAACCTTCGCCGGGGCCGGGTTCGCGGCAGCGTTCCTGATCGCCGCCGGCCTTCAGGGGCTCTCGCTGGCCTGGCTGCGGCTCACCCGCCCCTGGCGGACCGGCGGATAGACGGTACCCCTACTGCGACGACAGGCTGCGATGGACGAGGCGGACGAAACGCTCCGCGTTCACGAAACCGCCCGCGTCGGGCGCCCAGCCGATGTCCGTGCCGATCCCGGTCACGAGAGCCACGTAGTCGGCCGCGGCGTCGTCTTCGCTCTGGCCCGCCGCGACCCGCTCGCTGATCCGCTCGCGGGCCATCCTGAGCGCTTCCGCGTACTTCATCAGCGTCGCGCGGTCGGTGACCGGACCGTGGCCGGGAATGATCTTCGTCTGATCGTCGGTCGCTTCCGCGACCCGCCCCGCGGCCGCGATCAACCCGTCGATCCCGCCGCCCGAGTCCACGTCGATGAACGGGAAGGCGCCGTTGAAGAACAGATCCCCCATGTGGACCACGTTGGCGCCCTGGAAGAAGATCGCCGAGTCGCCGTCGGTGTGGGCGTGCGGCTGGTGCCGCGCTTCGATCGCCAGGCCGTTCCAGTGAAGGGTGACACCGTGGTCGAAGGTCACCACCGGCAGGGCTTCGGGGGCCGCCTGGTCGCTGCGGCCGACCAGGTCCGCGAACTCGGCCGGATTCATCCGCCGGCGTACGTTCTCGTGGGCCACGATGAGGCTGCCCGCCTTGCCGAGGTTCTCGTTGCCGCCGGTGTGGTCCCCGTGCCAATGGGTGTTGACCACGAATCGGACCGGCTCCGTCGTGATCGAGCGCACCGCGGCGAGGATCTTGTCGGTGAGCGGCGCGTACTGATCGTCCACCAGGAGGGCCCCGTCATCGCCCGTCGAGAGCCCGATGTTGCCCCCGCGCCCGAAGAGAACGTGGATGCCGCCGCCCAGATCCTCGCTGGTGATGGAGACGGCGTCCCAGTCCGGATCCTGGGCGAGGGCCGGGAACGCGACGAGGCAAAGAGCGGTCGCAGCGAGGAGGAGCCGCCGCGGGCGGCGAACGGATGAATCAGTCAGGAACATGACGGTACGAACTCCAGCAAGGAAGGATGGCGGCGACACGGGTGCCCGTGGCCGGACAAGGGAGCGAACGCCGCTTGGTCAGCAGCCGACGCAGGCGTTGTTGTTCCTGGCGCCGTAGCTGGCGAGGAGCGCGATCGTCTCCGGGAACGGGTTGATGCGCTGCACCGGCCCGTTCGCGAGGTCGATGGTCGTCTGGCCGGTCCTGGCCACGGCGAGCGGATCGGCGCCGTGGTCGATCAGGTACTGCACGAGCCAGGTGTCGCCGCGCGACGCCGCGTGGTGGATCGTCGAGTAGCCGTTGTGATCGCGCACGCTCGCGTCCGCGCCGCACTCCTCCACGAGGTACCGCACCGCGTCATGCCAGGCGTCGGGCGCGTGTCGGTGGGAGTTGGCCGCAAGTCCCAGCCCGTATCCCACGCCGGAAGCGGCGTGGATCGGATAGACGGCCGGATCTCCGAACTCCGCGGGCGGCAGACCCGAAGGATCCGGATCTCCCTCTTCGATGAGCATGGGGAGACGCCGCCGCTCCGGCACCTTGACCGTCGGGATATGCGGGTCCGCCCCGTTCGCCACCAGCAGCTTCATCGCCGGGATGTCCAGCGAGTAGGCGGCGCGCCAGAACGCTGTGGCCCCGCTGCGGTCCACCCCGAGCTGGTCCACGTTGTAGACGGTGTACCAGAGCGAGCTGTCGATCCGGGCGTTCACGTCGGCGCCCGCGTCGATCAGCGCCTGCATGAGCTCGAGGTGCGAGGTCTCCTGCTGCAGGTAGTCGGCGGGCTGCGGGTGCCGGGCCTTCGGAATCCACTGGGTGTTGACCGCTCCGTATAGTGCTGTGGCGTTCTGCGAATCGGCCATGGTCGGGTCGGCGCCGCGCTCGAGCAGTCGCATCGCGAGGTCGAAGTGACCGTTGATGGTCGCCATCAGCAGCGGAGTCGTTCCGCTCCCGTCGGCGCGCTGGTTGATCCCGGCGCCGGCGTCGAGCAGCTCCATCGACGTCTCGATCTGGCCTTCGCGGGCGGCGAGCAGAAGGGCGGTCAGACCGCCGTGGGTCCCGACCCGGTCCTCGTAGGTCTTCGGCCGGGGTTCGTTGGGGTCGAGGTCGCTGTAGGGATCGAGCGGGTCGGGCGGCGGAGCTCCGCTTCCGGCACCCCCGGTCCCCGCGCCCGGACGGCGGTCCACGCCGTTGGCGGGGAGCGGCCGCTCGGCCTGAAGGACGCCGCTGCCGCCCCGCGCTTCCGCGAGACGCGCCTCGCGCTCGCGGCGTTCCTGCATGTCGAGCCGCGCCCGTTCGACGACGTCCAGCACGTTCGCGGTCCTGGAGGCGTCCGCGCCCGCTTCCATCAGCGCCTTGACGGCCGCCACGCGGCCGCGGACGGAGGCGAACATGAGCGGCGTCAGGCCCCACTCGGTTTCGCGGGCGTCCACGGAGGCCCCGTGAGCGATCAGCGCGTTCAGCACTTCCGGCACTCCGGCCGCCGCCGCGAAATGGATCGGTTCGGCTCCGGTAGAGGTCAGGGCGTCGGCAGGGGCGCCAGCCTGAAGGAGGGCCTCGGCGACTCCGGCCTCACCGGCC
The DNA here is from genome assembly GCA_022828085.1 of Acidobacteriota bacterium. Lineage (GTDB taxonomy): Bacteria > Acidobacteriota > Vicinamibacteria > Marinacidobacterales > Marinacidobacteraceae > Marinacidobacterium. Next base: position 24,689 of record JAJEIY010000071.1, read on the forward strand.
GCCGCCGCCACGTGCAGCGGTGTGTGGCTTCCGAGACGCGTGGTCGCCTCGACGTCCGCACCCGCCGCGATCAGCACCCCGGCAACCTCGCGATTGCCCGTCTTCGCCGCCCAGTGGAGCGCGGTGAACCCGTCACCCTGCGCCGCGTTCACGTCCGCGCCGGCACGGAGCTCCGCCTTCAGCGACTCGACGTCACCGCGCTTCGCCGCGTCCAGCACCGGCGACAGCAACGCCGCCGTTCCGGCTCCCGCCAGCACTCCCAGCACCGTAACCAGCGCCGCCAGGCCAATCCATCGCTTCCCGATCTTCATGCCCTGTCCCTCTCTCCCGGTCGGAGGCGTTTCCGTGGATTCCGTTCGCTAGACCGCCTGCGAAAGGGAGAACGCGCCGGTGCTGTTCCCGAAGCTCTCCAGATCATCCATCCCCAGCTTGTGAAGCAGCGTCAGCATCACGTTCGCCAACGGGGTCCCCGGCTCGGCCCGCAGGTGCAGGTTGTGCTCCAGGGCGCCGTTCGCGCCGCCCGCCACGAAGAACGGGACGCGCTTGTGGTTGTGGATGTTCGGATCGCCCATCGGGGACCCATA
>JAJEIY010000015.1 GCA_022828085.1 Acidobacteriota bacterium
AGCGTTTTCTGCTGTTTCGTGGGCGCTTCTTTTAGCGGTTGCGACCGGCTGTGGCGAGCTTGGGCGGAGCGAGCGCGACGCGCGGAGCGATGCGGAAACGGTCCGCGAGCGGCTGGGCGAGCTGCACGAGGATGCCGGTCCTCGCTGGTCCTCGATCCGGGTCTCGAAGCGTCCGTGGCTCGCGATCGAGCCGATCGCGCCGGACGATGAGCGGGGTTTGCCGCCCGAGCTGAGCGCGGCGGACGCGGTCACCCTCCCCCTCGCGGACATCGACAGCGACAACGTGCTGGCGTCGCGGATCGAGGCCGCGACGGATCTCGCGGTCCGCCTGGTGGGGCCGTCCTCGGGGACGGCGCCGGTGGAGGGTTTCGCGCGGGCGCTGGGCGACGGCTGGACGCCGGCGGCGGGCATCTGGACGGGTCCGCTGCCGCGCCTGCTGGACGCATGGAGCGCGGTGGGCGGTTACGAGTGGCGGTTCGAGGACGGCCGCATCGAGGTGATCCGCCGCAAGACGGTGACCTTCGGGATCAACGCGCTGGCCGGGCGGCAGGACTATTCGGCGCGGACGACCACGCAGGACCGGGGGAGCGGGGAAGGATCGTCGGGGAGCGCGAGGCAGTCGATCTCGACGCGCGCGCGGTTCGATCCGTGGCCGGAGATCGAGGTCGAGCTCGAGCGCCTGGCCGGGGCGGACGCCGATCTCGCGGTGTCCCCGGGCAATGCGACTGTGACGGTTTCGGGGACGCCGGCGACGCTCGGCCGGGTGCGCGGCTATCTGCGCCATCTCAACCGTTCGGTCCTGCGGCCGGTGACGATCTCCGCGCACATGTACGCGGTCCGCTTCGAGCGCGACGCGGATTTCCAGGTCGGTATCGTGGCGCTGATCGACCGCATCTTCGACCAGCGGCTCAGGCTCGACATCGGCAGCGGCCGGATCGCGGTGGTGCGCCCGGGCGCGGATCTGCCGGGCGGGACGGATACGTTCAGGGCGACGCTCCGCGCGCTCCGGAGCCTGGGCACCGCCTCGCGGGTGCTGTCGGCCGACGTTCCCTCGCTCAACGGCAAGCCGGCGCAGTTCTACGAGCTCCTGAAGACGGCCTATCTGCGCGAGATCACCACGACCAGCACCGACAGCGGCACGCGGACGACGCTCCGCCCGGGCGAGATCAGCTCGGGCTTCTCGCTGAGCTACACGGCAAGGATCACCGCTCCGGACGAGGTCCTGGTGCGGCTGGTGGCCTCGCTCAGGGACCGGCCGACCTTCGCGGTGTTCGGCACCGAGTTCGCGCGCATCCAGCTTCCGGTCTATGCCGACCGGGGGGTTCAGGCGACGCAGCGGCTGCGCCGCGGCGAGACGCTGATCGTCTCGGGTTTCAGCGACCGGGCGTCCTCGTCCGACCGGGAGGGCTCGCTCCATGAATCGGTGCCGCTTCCGGAGGGCGCCCGCCGGTCGTCGAGTTTCCGGCAGGGACAGGTGCTGCTTCTCACCGCGGAAATCGGCGCGCCGCTCGGGATCTCCGAGGTGCGGGAGACCGAGCTGTGACGGCGCTGGTGATAGCCGGCCGGCGTTTCGCGGCGGGTCTCGACTGGCTGCCGAAGGGCAATGTCGCGCAGACCGCGAACGAGGCGCGCAAGCAGGCCTCGGCGTGGTGCGTCTACCGCGACCGGGAGACCGGCTACGCGGGCGCGTCCGAGGACCACGAGGCCGGCATGCCGGCGCTGGCGGCGGCGGTGGCCGACGCGATCGGGGGCGAGCGCTGGATGGCGCTCGTGGGGGCGGATGACGGGCGCTGCGCGCTGGTCCAGTTCGCCGAGGGGATGATCCTGGCGGATGGGGATCGGGTATTCGGGAGCGTCGACGACGCTCTCCGCGCGCTGGCGAACGCCGATGTGAAGGGCTGGGCGTTTCACGCGACGCCCGGGCTGATCGATGACGCGGCCGAGATCGACGTGTCCGGGCTGACGACGGAGGCGGTGCTTCGTCCGGCGCCGCTCTCCGGGGTCACCCGGGGCAGGGTCGCGCAGGCGGGGGCCGTGCTGGCCGCTATCGGGGTGCTGGGCGGGGTCTGGCTCAACAAGGACCGGATCCTGCTCCTGATCGTGGGCGCTCCGGAGAAGAAGGCCGAGAAGCAGGAAGAGCCCCGGATCGCGGTGACGATCGACTCGGGCGCGCTGGTCGCGGCGTGCCGCGAGGCGGTCCGGCGCTACACGCCCGGGATACCGGGCTGGCGGCTCACCGGGCTGAGCTGCACGGCGCGGTTTTCCGACAGCAAGCTGGTGGCGGTGCGCCCGGCGCTCAAGGGCAAGCCGGTCCTGGTCGCGCGCTGGCGGATGGGCCGGGGAAGCGGGGAATCGCTCCGCCGCCGGGTCGCCGAGCGGCATCTGACGGAATGGAAGTCGGGCGCCCGGAAGGGCGAGGTCGAGGGCCTGGCGATCGGCCGCGAGGCGTGGGTCGCGGTGGTCCTGCCGCCGGTGGTCGTGGAGGCCGGACCCGGGCGCATCCCGTCGCGGCTGGCGCTCCGGGCGAGCCTCGACCGGCGGTTCGGGCTGAGGGCGTCCCGCGTCGAGCACGGCCGGAAGGGCGGCGATACGCGGATCGTGATGAGCGAGCCGCTGTCGCGGATCGGCGCGCTGATCGAGGGCGTGCGGGGTTTCGAGGTGACGAAGCTGGCCGAGGACGACGGCCGGTGGACGATCGAGGGCCGGCGCGCGAAGCCGGTGCGGATGAGGATTTCGCGCTTCCAGAAGCTGAGGAGCTTTCTGCAATGAGATGGACTTCACTGGCGCTGGCCGCCGCGGTCTGGGGGTTGTCGTCCCCGGCCGCGGCGCAGGTTTCCGACGAGAGTTTCGCGGTCAACGCGCGGGCGCACGCCCATGCGCTGAAGACGGCGTATTACCGGCTCGAGGATTTCATCCTGAGGCGCTCGACCGCGGCGACGTCGTGGTCGGGCGCGACGCCGCCCGCGGGCACAGGCTGGCTGGACGCCTGGACCGAGCGCGGCCTCAGGGCGCGCTACTGCGCCGATGCCGGCCAGCCCGGCACGCTGCTGGTCTATATGGGCGTCTCCACCCTGATGGGGGTGGGAGACGACCAGCGGAGCGTCCGTTCCGGCCCGCGCCTGTTCGGCGGCGAGCGCCGCAACCTGCACTGGCTGGAGAACGGGGTCGCCCTCGGCGGCGACGGCCGCCCGGACATCGCGCTGCCCTCCTGCATGGCGAACCTGGTTCCTTCCGAGCGCGCGGCGCTCGCCGGCAGCGTCCAGGATCCGTGGACGGCGACCCGCTCGCGGACCGCCTGGGAGCGCCGCGAGCTGCTGGCCTGCCCGGCGGGAACGCACCGACCGCCCGGTCTCGGGGCGAGCGATCCGGCGCGGATCGAGCGCCGCCAGGTGACGACGCAGATCAACGGGCGCGGGACGCAGGTGGGTTCGCCGCAATACGGCGCCTGGACGATCGCGGTCGATCTCTGCGAGGCCGATTACGCGGTGACCGAGACCGAGCACCGGCCCTGCACCTACACGGTCGCCGGCGAGACGGTGTCGGGCTACGAGATCTGGCGGCGCACCAAGTCGGTGACGGCGGGCGGGGAATCGGGCGTCTGGTCGATGATGTTCACGACCTGCCAGACCGGCCCGGTCGCGCAGGCGCCGACGCCGAGCGGAACGCCGGAGACGATGCCCCAGCCGACGATCACGTTTCCGACGTGGACGGAGACCGAGTCGATCACCTGCCGGACCTGCACGCAGGGGAGCGCGTCGCGCTCGCGCATCCACACCGACCGGCATGTGAAGTTCCCGTGGGACGCGACGCCGACGATCCAGAAGGACGTCCAGATCACCCAGTGGGTGCGGGATTATTCGGGCTGCAGCCCGATCCCGGACACGGTGTGGACGACGGTGCGGACCGAGACCCGGACGGTTTCCTGCGGGTCGGGCTATACCGGCAGCGTGACCCAGCAGCGCAGCGTGACCGACCGTCACACGCGCCCCTGCGGCGGCACGGTGTCGGTCAGCAGCGGCGTCTCCGCCACCACCTGGAGCACGATCGGCGGCGGATGCACGCGGATCCCGGACCCGCCCCCTCCACCGGACAATGACGGCGGCAATGACGATACCGGCGGCGACGAGCAGGACGAAGAGCAGCAGGACGAAGAGCGGCAACAGGAAGAAGACGAGCAGAAGAAGGAACAGGAGAAACCGGAGCCGGACGATTGCGAGTCGGGCGGCTGTGGCGACGGCGGCGATGCCGACGATGGCGAAGGCGAAGGCGACGGTGAGGGCGAGGGCGGTCTTGGGGATGGAGAAGACAGCGCCTTCGGGGGCGACGGACTCGGGAGCGAGACGGCGGATGAGAGCGATGACGGAAAGGGGTCGTTCGGCGATGAGGGCGGCGACGGCGATGGTGGTGGCGGCGACTGTTAGCCGGCCGACCAACTGCATGGAAGGAGCATCGAGGATGCGGTCAGGAAGAGCGATGGGGCGGCGTTTGGCGACACTGGCCCTTGGAATCGCGGTGATCGGGGCGGCGCCCGAAGCGTCGGCGCAGGAAGGGGCGCCGCTGCCGAGGCCGCAGAACCTGTCGTCTCACTTGCCGGACTTCTTCCGCGAACTGTTGGGCGGACGCGTATGGGTGGCCAACCCGTCGGGGCGGGCCTCGGCCGCGTATTTCGGGGAAGACGGCTTCGTGAAGCGCTGTTACTGGTCGAACCGGCGGAAGGCCTACGTCTTCAACCGCGGGGAGCTGCGCTGGAAGATCGGGACCCCGAACGGGCGGTCGAACCTGGAGATCAACTGGGGTACCGGCGAGGGGCTGAGAACCTGGCGGGTCGTGCTGATTTACGATCGCGAGACGGGCCGCCTGCACGGCGAGAGATTCAGGCGCAAGACCCGGAGCTGGTACGTCTCGCGCGATGGCTGGATCCAGGAGGGCTGGCCGGCCGCGTTCCGGAACGCATGCCACAACCTCGTCCTCCCCTGGGACCTGGCGACGGTTTCGGAGCAGGACTCGATCGATTTCGAGCAGATGAAGCTCAACGCGACGCCCGTGGTTCGTTTTCCGGGGTCCGAATTTTCCTATCCCGGCGCGACCGGGCTCGGGGATTCGAAGGGCAAGCCGACGATGACGATCGAGGAGGTCGCGGAGGAGGAGCGGCGCTCTCACGGAATGATCCGCGAGCGGTCCGGAGGCGGGCGGTTCGTCGGGGTCAGCAAGGGTGCCGGCGTCTGGGAGCTGTGGCAGCTGAACGACCGCGACGAGGTGGTCGAGATCGGGTCGATGACCCCGAACGCCGAGGGCACCGTGATGAGGGTCCGTTGGGAGAAGTCGGGACGGACCGCGGACCTGAGGGTCGGCTACCCGATCCCGGCCATGTCGACCGGCAAGCTCTACGCCCCGTTCGCGATGATGCGCGATCTGGCCGCGGCGCGCCG